>NZ_BAWO01000130.1 GCF_000632715.1 Parageobacillus caldoxylosilyticus NBRC 107762
TTTGAGTCGAAATGGTCCAGCAAGTATCCGAGAGAAGTTCAATCTTGGGCCAATGAGTTGGATGTCCTCCTTACATTTATGGATTATCCAAGCAGTATTCGAAGTGTGATTTATACGACGAATGCCATCGAACAAACAATCAAGGAGATTCGGAAACGTCTAAAGCCGATGAACAGCCTGAGTAGTTTAGAAGCCGCTGAAAAAGTCGTGTATTGACCATCCAAGACTTTAATGAGAAATGGGCAGGACGAAAGTTAAGAGGATTTGCCGAAGCACATGAAGCCCTCCAGCGAATGTTTGAAGAACGTTACAATTAACCATATATTGTAAATAAACAAAATAAGGGGATTCACCCTTTCCACACAGGAGACTGAATATTCAGTCTCCTGTGTGGAGGAAACAGCCCCACTCTATTCTAAATCCATTTCAGAGATACCCTATCTATCTTACATTACACAAAATTCTTGACGGTACCTAATTTTTATCTACCTCCCTCTATA
>NZ_BAWO01000129.1 GCF_000632715.1 Parageobacillus caldoxylosilyticus NBRC 107762
TTGAAGGGCTTCATGCGCTTCGGCAAATCCTCGCAACTTTCGCCCTGCCCATTTCTCATTAAAATCTTGAATGGTCAAATACACGATTTTTTCAGCGGCTTCTAAACTATTCAAACTGTTCATCGGTTTTAGGCGTTTCCGAATCTCCTTGATCGTTCGTTCGATGGCATTGGTCGTGTAAATCACACTTCGAATACTGCTTGGATAATCCATAAATGTAAGGAGGACATCCAACTCATTGGCCCAAGATTGAACTTCTCTTGGATATTTGCTGGACCATTTCGACTCAAACTGTTGAAACATTTGTAACGCCATCTCCTTATTCGGCGCGCGATAAATCAGCTTGAGATCCTCGGCCACTTCGAATTGGTCTTTTTTCCGAACACGATGGAGCGTGTTGCGGACTTTGTGAACGACACAACGCTGCACATCGGCTTTCGGATAAACCGCCTTAAAGGCTTCCTCCAACCCCGGTAGTCCATCGAATACGCCCAGAAGCACTTCCTTGACGCCCCTGTTGTATAGTTGTTGAAGAATCTCCT
>NZ_BAWO01000128.1 GCF_000632715.1 Parageobacillus caldoxylosilyticus NBRC 107762
TATTTGATGGTCTTCCGGGGCTGGAGGAAGCTTTTCGGGCCGTTTATCCGAAAGCGGATGTGCAGCGTTGTGTCGTTCACAAAGTCCGCAGCACCCTAAATCGTGTTCGGAAAAAAGACCAATTCGAAATGGCGGAGGATCTGAAACTCATTTATCGTTCTCCGAATAAAGAAATCGCATTGGAGATGTTTCAACAGTTTCAATCCAAATGGTCTCACAAATACCCAAGGGAAGTCCAATCTTGGGCCAATGAGTTGGATGTCCTCCTTACATTTATGGATTATCCAAGCAGTATTCGAAGTGTGATTTATACGACCAATGCCATCGAACGAACGATCAAGGAAATTCGGAAACGTCTCAAACCCATGAACAGCTTGAGTAGCTTAGAAGCCGCTGAAAAAGTCGTATATTTGACGATACAGGACTTTAACGAGAAATGGGCAGGAAGAAAGTTACGAGGATTTGCCGAAGCTCATGAAGCCCTTCAACGAATGTTTGAGGAACGTTATTGTTAACCAAATATTGTAAATAAACAAAATAAGGGGATTCTCCCTTTCCACACAAGAGACTGAATATTCA
>NZ_BAWO01000127.1 GCF_000632715.1 Parageobacillus caldoxylosilyticus NBRC 107762
CATTTGATGATATAGTATTCCCCGTGATCTTCCACAGACCAAGCGATTGGTTTTCCGTATACTTTTTTGTTTTTACATTGGATTTGATCTGTCACCGTTTTATTCACCATTTCTTGGCCGTAAGGGAATATTATTTCCGGAAAGGTAACTACTCTTCCTGTTATCGAGTTCATATGAAGTTCTTTTGTAATTGGATTATAGTGAAACACAAAGTTTCCAGAACCGGCATCTTTCCGGCCGGAGATGATCATTTCTTTATTTCGGGCAGCTAAAAAGAGTTTTCTCCAAGATTCGTGGTCCTTTATAAATTCTTCTTTCGTAAATTGTTGTTTGAATAGTTTTTTACCGCCAAAAACAGCACTTGGGATGTGTTCTTTTAATTTGGTTTTCTTTTGTTCTAATCGATCCAAACGATGTGTTAAACGACCGATTTTGGCTTTGGTTCGTTTGATTTCTACATCGAGATAGCAATGTTCAAAAAGATATGTGTTCATCCAAATGAAAGAACGGTCTTTTAATCCTAAAGAAATGATTCCGCTTTTATGCCAAACAAAGTTTGTATTTTTCGGAAACCGTAAGTTTCCTTTGATACAGCTTTCTTTGATTTTGCGTAATTTCGTCAATTTGGTTCGTTCTGTTTTCCGTTTTTTC
>NZ_BAWO01000126.1 GCF_000632715.1 Parageobacillus caldoxylosilyticus NBRC 107762
TCTAGTGGATGTAGAATCGAATCCATATATTAATTTTTCTACTTCCGATGGAGTTATTGGTGTAGATTGTAACTATAATCACATTGCTTGGACAAATGTTTCGAAAGATGGTAACTTTTTGGAAAGTGGAAAATTAACGTTTTCGATAGAAGGTAAAACTTCTGGTCAGATTACGAAAATCATTGAAGCAGAAGCCATTGCTTTAGTGGATATTGCGGTTCGAAAGAAAAAACCTATTGTTTTGGAAAAGTTAGATACCACCTTATCCAAAACAGGGGATCGATACGGCAACAAGAAAGCAAATCGGATGAAGAGTATGTTCGCGTATCGAAAAATGATACAAGCGATCAAAAGCCGTGCTGACAAAATGGGTGTTGCTGTTATAGAAGTGAATCCGGCTTTTACTTCTGTCTCTGGAAAAATGAAGTATATGCGCAAATTCGGTATCTCTATCCACCAAGCCGCTGCATTTACGATTGGCCGTCGAGGGTTAGGATATAAAGAAAAAGCTCCAAAGGTGCTTAAAAAGTATGTCCCGAAAGATGCTTCTCACCATTGGAAACATTGGTCTATTTTGAATAAAAAGTTTTCTGTTCGTACACATACACTGTACCATCTTTTTAATGTGAATCAACCATATCAAGAGATAGATGTATTTCATCCATCATTGTTAGAAGAAGAAAAAC
>NZ_BAWO01000125.1 GCF_000632715.1 Parageobacillus caldoxylosilyticus NBRC 107762
ACGGGTATAATATAAATGTTCGTGTTTTCTGTCTCACCAAACGGTAGAGAAAACATATGATGAAATAGCGGAGGAGGGAAAAATTGTGAAAGGGAACCCATTTGATCCGTTTTCCGATTGGACAAAACATTGGCAGCAATTTTTCCAAGGAGACTTTTGGGGAAATTTTCAATCATTTTTGCCAACGACAAATAAACAATCAGGCATTAATATATATAAAAAAGACAACGAACTGCTGATCGTTGTCAGTTTGCCCGGATTAGAAAAAGTGGAAGACGCAGAACTTTATATATACTACAAAACATTAGAAATCAAGGCTAATATTAACTTAAACTTTAAAGGATTTGAATTAGTGGAGGAAGGAATCTTTCAAGGCACATGGGAAAAAACGATTCCCCTTCCATTTGCGGTAAAGGAAGATCGCATTGAGGCAACGTATCATAATGGTTTGCTATTCATTCATCTTCACCGTCTGATTCCGGATGAGCAAAAAAAGAAAATCGAAATTAAAAAAGGGGAATAAGCGAAAAAAAGAGGATGTCCCGATCATTTTGGGACACCCTGTTCCGATGTTCCGTTTCCTATACTAAATCAAAAAGGGGGTCTAGGAAACGATGATAACGCTTCTAGTTTTGGGGGAGAGGATTTAAATGGCGTCATTAAAACTTCAATGACCTGACCAGAGATAGGCAAAAAAATTAGAGAACTCATGCAGCTCTCTAATTTTTGCC
>NZ_BAWO01000124.1 GCF_000632715.1 Parageobacillus caldoxylosilyticus NBRC 107762
AAGCCCCCATTCCAAGGTAATTTTTGGGAGCCCCCTTAACAAAAAGCGCTGGAATTGCTGGTTATGCTTGATTTGCCCAAACACCGGCTCGTTTCCGATTTGTCGTTTTCGGTACGTCGCCGCCCCTTCTTCCGTGGACAGCCGTTTACGGATCTCTTGCCGTTGTTGTTGATTTCTCAAGGAAACGCGGATGGTTTTCGTGTCTTTGCCTTTGGCACATGCCGTTTGAAACGGGCATCCGGCACAAGCCGTACAACGATACGTCCGTTTGACGGTAACGTACCCGTTGTCGGTCGTTTCCTTCCGTTCATACACAAACACCAACCGTTCCCCTTTGGCGCAAATCCACTCATCCAGCTCCTCATCATACGTCATGTTCTCGATTCGGCCGATCTCCTTCGCCCACGCTTTCGTTTGTTCCCGATCCAACGTGTTGTACTTGATCAGGGCGACTATCTTCTTTTTCTCACAGTACGTGTAGTTCTCCTCACTCCCATAGGCGGAATCCGCAATGGCTTGTTTAGGCATGGGGCGTCCATAGGCGGCCAATTGCTCCAAATGCGGAATGAAACATCCGGCATCCCCTGCCCGTTGATGCACGCTAAATCCAGTGATGAATTGGTTCTCTGTCCCAATCTGCACATTGTACCCCGGTTTGAGCTGGCCGTTTTTCATATGGTCGTCCTTCATCCGCATAAACGTGGCATCCGGATCCATTTTCGAAAAACTGTTCCGTTCGCCTAATCTTTCTTTGTATTCTTCATATTTTTTCTTACGGGGG
>NZ_BAWO01000123.1 GCF_000632715.1 Parageobacillus caldoxylosilyticus NBRC 107762
AAGGGGGTTATATATTTGAATACTGACAAATTAATATTTAATAAATATTATGAAATCACAGAATTAAGTAAATATGAACCTATATCTGTAGACTTGGGATTAAAAGACGATATATTGATACTTTATTTACATGAAAATACTAATGGTAATCCCTTTTTATATAAAATAGTCCATTTAGATAATGGAGAGAAGCGGTCGTATGAAGTCGTTGCAAATAAAGAATTACACTTCTTGCAGTTAATAGAAGATAACTATCTACTAATCTGTGGTTACTTAACACATGATCAAGAAAATAATGCATTTATATATGACAAAAAAGGAAATTTATTAAAAGAATTTTGTGTAGGTAATGGAGTAAATACATGTAAAGTAGATCAAGATCACCATATATGGATTGGTTATAGTGATGAAGGAATTTTTCATGAAAGTGAAATAGGAAGTAAGGGAATTGTATGTTTTGATAAAAATGGAGCTATTATATATGATGCATTTGATATGTTAGTTGAGCAACGAAATTTTCCACCCATTGATCATTGTCATGCAGTAAACATTTCTGATTCTAACGATGTATGGCTATATTATTATAGTGCAGATGCAAAATATCCTATAGTGCAATTAAAAAAGAATAGTAATACTGCTTGTTGGTGGGAATCGAATGTTAGTCGTGGAGAAAATTTGGTTGTTGGGCACAATATGGTTTTTGTTTTAACCAATGAAGGAGATATTGTGGGAATTAATCTAGAAAATAAGAAACATAAAGAATATACAGCATACGATACACAAGGTAACAAATTGACATTTGATTATTATTTTGGTAGAGGAAGTATATTGTATGGAGTTAGTAAAAATATTATTTATAACCCGT
>NZ_BAWO01000122.1 GCF_000632715.1 Parageobacillus caldoxylosilyticus NBRC 107762
CCGAAAGCGAAGAAGTTGATGGAATTGGCCCAACACTCCATTGGCGTAACGGAAGGACAACAGATGGCCCGTATCGAAATTGCCACGCTTGTCCGCCGGTACCGCCAACTGGAAGAAGAAATCGAGGCACTGACAGAGCAGCTGATCGAACTCGTACAGACATCGGTCGAGTACGAATGGTTGAAGACCGTTCCGGGCTTAGGCGATGCGACCATCGTAGAATTGTTATCAGAGATCGGGAGTTTCTCCCATTATCAGGATCCGCGGCAGCTTATCAAATTAGCGGGCCTGACGCTGCGGGAACATTCCTCCGGCCAACACAAAGGGCAAAAACGGATCTCGAAGCGTGGAAGAAGGCGGTTGCGCGCCCTTCTGTTCCGGGTGATGATGCCGATGATCCGCCACAACGAAGCGTTTCGGCAGCTGCACGACTATTACACGACACGTCCTGATAATCCGTTGCGGAAGAAGCAATCGATTGTGGTGTTATGCGGAAAATTATTGAAGGTATTGCACGCTGTATGTACGAAGCACCAAGCGTTCGATGCGAAGCGAATGATGCAGGACATCTTTGGCCTCGAAACGGCTGCTTGATGCCTATAGTCTCGATTCTCTAGACAACAAGGATGACACGGAGAAGCTGGCGCGATATCATCCATTCGACCTTGAGTCCCTAAAGGAGCTTAGCCGGCCTCTGCCTGATGACTAGACCGAACGAAGGAATGTAGGCACAAGGATGCCAAGAGACATGGGAGGGTTCGTCATCATCAGCGATGCAGAGATCCACGGTGCATCCCATACGCTTCCCCCACTACAACCAAATTTAACCAGTAGTGGCCGCGAAGCGTACCCAGTCAATGTAAGATATACACATATTTAAGAAATAATGTTAGGAACTTTGTCGAAAAATATTTTTTTGACACCCCTGAAACGGCTACAACCGTTGATATATCAACATT
>NZ_BAWO01000121.1 GCF_000632715.1 Parageobacillus caldoxylosilyticus NBRC 107762
ATATTAACATTCAAAGGACTTTTAGGTGTGAATAGTGAAAGAAGAAATTAAGAGTGGGAAATAAAATATTACCAGGTATGCTCATTATTGATGAAGTTGGTTATTTTCTTTTTGATGAGCTAACAGCGAATGTCTTTTTCAGGTCGTATCAAAACGGTTACTCAAGAAAACACATGGAATTTTGAGGTACTTCTTTTTAGCTCGAAAAAGAGATGGGAGATAATCTTAAAGGATTTTTGCAAAATAAAGTTCATAAAGTTAAGAATTGGACGATTCTTAACCGGAAAATTGATCAAGTGATTGATGAGCTTGAGTTTGATGGCATCTTGGATGAAGTCAAAGTGTATGTTAGCGATTCTTAAGATGTTAGAACAATCCTTTTCTTGATAAAGGTTAAGAGAGAATATTCCAATGAAGATCTTAAAAGCTAGGCAAGCGTTTTTTCTTATACCGCTTGCCTATTTTTGGCTATTAAGGTTACTATACTAATGTAATTTTATTTTTAGTTTTGGTTTTCTGTAAAAGTTAAAATTAAGAAAGTTGCGTAAGTTTTTTGTTCAACTTACATAATTATACGACCAATGGAAATTATGAGGTATTAGGAGGAGATAAGATTGTATAAAATTAACAAGGTATTAATTTCTAATTACAGATCAATTTCACATCTGGAGATGGAATTCAATCCTCAGGAACCAGTTATTATATGTGGACCAAACAATATAGGAAAAACCAATTTTTTGAGGGCACTTGACCTTTTCTTTTCTCTTGATAAAGAAGTATTTAATCATGATGTTGATATTCCTTACCATATTGCTGAGGGTTCTGTTGGTGGAGGAAGCAGATCAAAAATTACTGTAGATTTTGTTGATTCGCAAAATAATACATACAGTATTACTGCAATTTATTCACGAAGAAATCGACAGAATCAAATTGATTTAAGAGGTTACAAAAATGGAAAAGAAATTAACGAAAGAG
>NZ_BAWO01000120.1 GCF_000632715.1 Parageobacillus caldoxylosilyticus NBRC 107762
AAGAAGGAAAGCTGGAAAAAAAGCTTCGTATGTTTGTGAAGCCAACCGTTCTCATTATTGATGAAATGGGGTACTTAAAACTGGACCCGAACAGCGCTCATTACTTATTTCAGGTCATCGCCCGTCGGTATGAACATGCCCCGATTATCCTCACTTCCAACAAAAGCTTTGGGGAATGGGGAGAAATTGTGGGAGATTCGGTTCTTGCGACAGCGATGTTAGATCGATTACTGCATCATTCTATTATTTTCAACCTAAAGGGGGAAAGCTATCGATTACGGGAAAAAAGGCTCCAACAAGAAAAACAGAAGGATCAATGAGGTCCTTCTGGGGAATTTTAAACCGGCGATTTTGGGGAAAAAATAATCGGCCTTGACAGTATTCTCTGATTGGACGAAAAACATTCTAAAGAAAGGAGAACCCTACCTATGTCTAAAAGTATATCGAATATCGACTGGGCAAATCAACTGGAAAGTGTCATTCGTCAGTTTGTCAAAGAAAAATTAGAGCTGATGATGCAGGAAGAGATCAAAAATTTCCTCGAAATCGAACAAGCGGACACATCCAATATGAGAAACGGATATTATCAACGAAATCTAGATACGCAATATGGCCGGATTGAGGGGCTTTTGGTCCCAAGAGATCGAAACGGGGAATTTCAAACGCAGCTGTTTGCTCCTTATCAACGCCACACGGGATGGCTGGAGGAAGCTATCATTCGGATGTATCAAAGCGGCATGAGTACCCGGGAAATTGGCAAGTTTATTGAACGAATTCTAGGAACTTATTCTCCAGCGACGATCAGCCGTATTACCGATGTCGTAAAGGAAGATATCGAAAAATGGTGTAGCCGTCCACTATCCAAGCGTTATTCGGTCTTATATTTGGACGGTTTGTACGTGAAACTTCGCCGCGATACGGTAGAGAAAGAAGTCGTTGATGTGGTGTTAGGGGTGAACGAAGAAGGGTATCGCGAAATTCTTGATTTCTTTGTGGGAGCATTCCTG
>NZ_BAWO01000119.1 GCF_000632715.1 Parageobacillus caldoxylosilyticus NBRC 107762
TGGCCAGCTCAAACCGGGGTACAATGTGCAGATTGGGACAGAGAACCAATTCATCACTGGATTTAGCGTGCATCAACGGGCAGGGGATGCCGGATGTTTCATTCCGCATTTGGAGCAATTGGCCGCCTATGGGCGTCCAATGCCTAAACAAGCCATTGCGGATTCCGCCTATGGGAGTGAGGAGAACTACACGTACTGTGAGAAAAAGAAGATAGTCGCCCTGATCAAGTACAACACGTTAGATCGGGAACAAACGAAAGCGTGGGCGAAGGAGATCGGCCGAATCGAGAACATGACGTATGATGAGGAGCTGGATGAGTGGATTTGCGCTAAAGGGGAACGGTTGGTGTTTGTGTATGAACGGAAGGAAACGACCGACAACGGGTACGTTACCGTCAAACGGACGTATCGTTGTACGGCTTGTGCCGGATGTCCGTTTCAGGCGACATGCGCCAAAGGCAAAGACACGAAAACCATCCGCGTTTCCTTGAAAAATCAACAACAACGGCAAGAGATCCGTAAACGGCTGTCCACGGAAGAAGG
>NZ_BAWO01000118.1 GCF_000632715.1 Parageobacillus caldoxylosilyticus NBRC 107762
TATAGAGGGAGGGATGGATGAAGCGTGAAATCATGGATCCATTTCACATCTCTTCTTTCGTGTTACATAGATGGGTTACTCACTATAAAAACGAAGGAATTCAAGGATTAGAAGAGAAACGGGAAAGACAAAAGGTTTACATAAAGGTAGACCAAGAAAAAATCCTTTCACACCTGAACAAGCACGGGAACGTTTACGTGCGGAGAATGAATATTTAAAAAAGTTCAGTACACATCAAAAGACAATATCACATCTTACTTAAACAATACAATATAAAGGGCCAGTATGTCTGATGATGTATAAAATTTTGTGTAAAGCATTTTACTAGATCAAAAGAAAAAAGGTAGGGTATTCTCTGATTTGGACCAAAACATTCCAGAGAAAGGAGAACCCTACCTATGTCTAAAAGTATACCGAATGTAGACTGGGCTCATCAACTGGAAAGTGCGATTCGCCAGTTTATAAAGGAAAAATTAGAGCTGATTATGCGTGAAGAAATAAAAAATTTCCTCGAAATAGAACAGGCTGGAACGTCGAATACGAGAAACGGCTACTATCAGCGAAATCTAGATACGCAATACGGTCGGATTGAAGGTCTTTTGGTCCCTAGAGACCGAAACGGAGAATTTCAAACCCAATTGTTCGCTCCCTACCAACGCCACACCGGCTGGCTCGAGGAAGCGATCATTAAGATGTATCAAAGTGGCATGAGTACGCGTGAAATTGGCAAGTTTATTGAACGAATTCTAGGAAATGCCTACTCCCCAACAACGATTAGTCATATCACGGATGTGGTAAAGGAAGACATTGTGAAATGGCATACACGTCCCCTACCCAAGCGATATTCGGTCTTATATTTGGATGGCTTGTACGTGAAACTTCGTCGCGATACCGTGGAGAAAGAGGTTATTTATGTGGTGTTAGGTGTAAACGAAGAAGGGTATCGTGAAATTCTCGATTTCTTCGTAGGTGGACAAGAAAGTGCCTACGGATGGCAAGAGATTCTTCAACAGTTCTACAAAAGAGGGGTACAAGAAGTGCTTCTGGGCGTATTCGATGGCCTTCCGGGCCTGGAGGAGGCCTTTAAAGCCGTTTATCCGAAAGCCGATGTACAGCGCTGTGTCGTTCACAAAGTCCGTAATACCTTAAATCGTGTTCGGAAAAAAGATCAATTTGAAGTGGCAGAGGATCTCAAACTGATTTATCGCGCACCGAATAAGGAAATT
>NZ_BAWO01000117.1 GCF_000632715.1 Parageobacillus caldoxylosilyticus NBRC 107762
ACAATTTGCTACGGACAGGAATAGAAGACAAAAATTACATTGCGGCCCGTTACGGCGGTGAAGAGTTTGCGCTTTTAATGCCGAATACGACGAAGGAAGAGGCGCATGTTTTTTTAGATCGGCTGCGCAAACAAGTTAATGACACATATTTTCCTGGGGTGGAGCATATTCCTTACCGTTGTCTTTCTTTTTCCTGCGGGATTGCGGAAATGGAAAAAGGAATGTATGACAGCGGTGAGTTGATTCATAAAGCGGACCAAGCGCTTTATTATGCAAAAGCGCAAGGGAAAAACAATGTGCAAATCTACAATGAGCACAACATCTGTCTTGATGAAATAAGGTTTAAACAAGATTTAGACACGCTGGAGCAGCAAGTAAAGTTTTTTTTATCTAAGGACGTTTATACATATCGCCATAGCAAACGCGTCTTCAAATATGCGCTCGAGTTCAGCAAGCAGCTTGATTTAACGGATCATGAAAAGCAGACGCTAATTTTAGGCGCGCTTATTCACGATATTGGAAAAATCGAAGTGCCACGTGATATTTTGAATAAAGAAGAAAAATTGACTTCGCATGAGTGGGAAATTGTAAAAAAGCATGTCACATGGGGAAAAGAAATTATTGCTGCGGAAAAACAATTTGATGATTTAATTCCGCTTGTCGAGCTTCATCATGAACGCTATGATGGAAAAGGATATCCATACGGACTGAAAGGTCAGGAAATTCCCAAACTTGCTCGTATTTTAACTATTATTGATTCGTTCGATGCGATGACGACAGAACGGCCGTATCAGTGCACGAAAACGTTTGAAGAAGCGATTGCAGAGATCGAGCGGTGCGCTGGAACGCAGTTTGATCCTTTGTATGCGAAAATGTTTACCGAGTTTGTTCAAACGAATTATTTGCCGCGTTTACAGAGGCATGCGCCAAGTTAAGAATTTTTTTGTACACTTGCCAGTTTGGCAGGTGTTTTTTTATTGTATTCACAATTTGTTCACGATCCGTTCAAACATCGTTCACTTATTCTGGAAAAAAAGTGATTTTTTGCACAGTTTGCGTTTAGTCCCACTAGCTATAATGTTGGCGGATTTTCAAAAAGAAAGGAGAGGCATGCGCCAAGTTAAGAATTTTTTTGTACACTTGCCAGTTTGGCAGGTGTTTTTTTATTGTATTCACAATTTGTTCACGATCCGTTCAAACATCGTTCACTTATTCTGGAAAAAAAGTGATTTTTTGCACAGTTTGCGTTTAGTCCCACTAGCTATAATGTTGGCGGATTTTCAAAAAGAAAGGAGCATTCCTG
>NZ_BAWO01000116.1 GCF_000632715.1 Parageobacillus caldoxylosilyticus NBRC 107762
CCTTTTGGTATTATCCCCTTATAGTAGACAGTGCAAAAAAAGGCTATACTGTCTAACTATGGAGGGGATTTTTTATGGAAAAAAAGAGAAAAACGTATTCTGCAGAATTTAAAATGGACATTGTTCATAAGTACCTTCATGAAAGTTGGAGTCAAAGTGAACTTTTAAAACACTTTCGTATTCATAACTCGATGTTACAGAGATGGGTGAATCAGTACCAAAGAGAAGGAATAGAGGGCCTGAAAGAAAAACGAGGAAAAACGATAGGAACGAATAAGGGAAGACTGCGTAAAAATCCGTCAAGTCCAGAGGAGAAAATGAAACGCTTAGAAGCAGAAAATGCCTACTTAAAAAAGCTCTTGGCAGTGAGAAAGGAGTTGATACGACAAAAGAAAAATCTTTAGTGTTTACGATCATTCATGAATTAAGAACTCAATTTCCGGTTGTCCTATTATGTGAGATTGCAGGGGTTTCTACAGCTGGATATTACAAATGGGTGAAACGTCAGACAGAACCATCGAAAAAACAATTAGAAGATCAATGGATTATGGATAAAATAATGGAGTGTGAAACAGACAAGGAAATCAATTGGAGTTATGGCTATCTAAGGGTGAAAACGTGGTTCCAACGTGAGTACAACATAAACATCAATCATAAGCGTATCTATCGATTAATGAAAAAGATGGGAATCCAAGCCAAAATCAGAAGGAAAAAGTGGAAGTATTTCGGCAGAAAAGAAGCGTATGTGGTTTCAAAAAATCATTTAAACCGAGAGTTTACAGCTGAAAGACCGAACCAAAAATGGGTGACTGATATTACATATCTAATTTTCCATGGACAACGCTTATATTTATCTGCCATTTTAGACCTCTACAATAATGAGATCGTAGGGTATGAAATCAGTGAAAGAAATGATCTTTCACTTGTAATAAACACGGTAAAAAAAGCCATAAAAAAACGAGATGTAAATGGTCTCGTCCTCCATAGTGATCAAGGATACCAATACATCTCCCAAAAATATCACCAATTATTACAAGAATACAACATAAAAGCAAGCATGTCTAGAAAAGGGAATTGTTTCGATAATGCCTGTATCGAAAGCTTTTTTAGCCACTTTAAGACCGAGTGTTTTTATCGCTATCGCTTTCAAACCCCAATGGAGGTACGGAAAGCTGTAGAACGGTATATCACGTTTTATAATCATAAACGATTTCAAAAGAAACTAAACAACCTTACCCCGATCGAATTTAGGGGTAAGGCTGCTTAGTGAATCATTCTTTTTTATTACTGTCTACTTGACAGGGGTAAGACCATTTT
>NZ_BAWO01000115.1 GCF_000632715.1 Parageobacillus caldoxylosilyticus NBRC 107762
CAGGAATGCTCCTTTTGGTTATCTCACTCTCCGAATATTCAATCGACTAATTTTGGAAATTCAAGCACTTAACCTACAACTCTTGTCTAATCAAACTTATTATCCTGCTCATATATTGAAGTATCCTAATTAAAAGAGGTGAAACATATTGTCAAAACATTGGGAAGAAAAATGTAATGACAACAATAAGCCAAGAGTAAGATGTAATTGTACTAATGGGCTAGCGGTGACGGTACATGGACCTGCAATACAAGGACCTCCGGGACCTCCAGGACCTCCAGGGGCCGGTGCTATCATTCCATATGCATCTGGAGTAACTCCTGTTGTACTGTCTACAGTTGATGTTGCAGGTGTAATAGTTAGTACTGGAGCTATCGTTGGATTCGGAAGTTCTGCGCCAACTGTTGATATTAATGCAGGATCACTAACTCTAGGTGTCGGTACCACGAACATTCCTGACTTCGCATTTGTGGTTCCTCGTACCGGAACAGTCACATCCATATCTGCATTCTTTAGCGCTACAGTGGGTATAACTTTAGCTGCAGCTGGAACAGTCAGAGCAGAATTATGGAGGGCATCTGCACTAAGCAACACCTTTACTCCAACAGGTGTTTTTGTAGATTTAGCACCAGCCTTCGGCCCTGTAGTTACCGTTGGCAATACTGCAGCTAATACTGCTTCGGCGTCATTACCGGTAGCTGCCGGTGACAAACTACTACTAGTTTTTTCCTTAAGAACATCTGGACCTACTCCAATTAATATCGGTGCTCTTACAGGTTTTGCAAGTGCGGGTGTTGGAATCAGTTAATTTAAATAGCCCACGACCTAGCGCGACACAAAAGGGGGACATCTTCGTGATGAGGATGTCTCTTTTTTCGGTTTCTTGTTTCCCCGATTTTACACCAAGGTACAACAATTGCAAGCAATATGTGCGTTCTACAACACAAAAATCGATTCCTAGCTTTGCTATAGTGTTGTTCCTTCACAGGCATACTAGCCATTCGAAAAAGTCTACTTTGAAAGGATGAACTGCACAATTTTGAGTTTTTACTATAGTTTTGCAACACCATCTATGGAGGTAGAATGTTTAATAGATATTTATTAAGAAATATTTCGTGCATGAGTGGCATGTGCCTTTCTTAGAAATCAATATTATGTTGGTTACACCAAGTAAAGGCTGCGATAAAACGGGAGAAGTTGGCTTACCAAAAGTCTATACCCATAAAACTTCAGACAGTAATAATCAAGAAGATGATAACCAATCAACTCCTTTCCTACTTATCATAAGAATGAAAAGAAAGTTAAATTTATCGTTTTAATTCTTTATCAAAACGTTTCTCCACTGACCATGT
>NZ_BAWO01000114.1 GCF_000632715.1 Parageobacillus caldoxylosilyticus NBRC 107762
GTTAAAGCCGATGATAAAATCCCCAATATAGCCGGAATAAAATTCCCCACTTACAATAGAACCATAGTGTCAATGAGAGGAGCTATGGTTCATGATTACGAGAGGGGAATTTTTCATGATCAAAGAGATGTATGAAAGGGGAATGAGTATTTCCGATATTGCGAGGGAATTGGGGATCGATCGGAAAACCGTCCGAAAATATATTCACTCCTCCAATCCCCCTTCCAAATTCAAGCGAAAACCAAGAAAAAGCAAGTTGGATCCATTTAAACCATATCTTCAAAAACGGATGTTAGAAGATGGGGTGTTCAATAGCGAAAAATTGTTTTTCGAAATTCGACAACAGGGCTACACGGGAGGAAAGACGATTTTAAAGGACTATATGCAGCCTTTCCGAGAGACGGCGAAAAAGAAATACACGGTTCGCTATGAAACGCTTCCTGGCGAACAAATGCAAGTCGATTGGAAAGAAGTTGGGGAGGTCGTGATCGAAGGGAAAAAAGTCAAGTTATCGCTATTTGTGGCCACGCTAGGCTATTCGCGGATGAAATACGCGGTATTTACGACCAGCCAGGACCAGGAGCACTTAATGGAATGCCTGATTCAAAGTTTCAAGTACTTTGGAGGGATTCCAAAGAGAGTGTTATTTGACAATATGAAGACCGTTACCGACGGCCGGGAACAAGGAGTGGTGAAATGGAATCAGCGATTTTCTGAATTTGCGAGTTACTATGGATTTATTCCAAAAGTATGCCGGCCCTACCGGGCCCAGACAAAGGGGAAAGTCGAACGAGCCATTCAGTATATTATGGATCACTTCTATGTAGGAACATCGTTTGAAAGTATCGAAGAATTGAATTTCCTTTTGCATCGCTGGCTCGATCAAGTGGCGAATCGGAAGCCAAACGCCACTACCGGCATTCCTCCGCAAGAGCGTTGGGCAGAGGAACAGTTGAAACCTCTCCCGCTGAAAGATTACGATACGAGCTATCTTTCCTATCGGAAAGTGCATTGGGATGGCAGTTTCTCCTACAAAGGGGAACAATGGCTCTTATCGGCGGAGTATGTGGGCAAAGAAATTCTGGTAAAGGAGCGATTGAATGGGGATATTCGGTTGTACTATCGAGGGGAGGAGATTTCTTACTTGAACCAACAGAAAAAAGTAATTGCATTCGCCGAAAAAATAAAAAAGAAACAGACGGAAATGGCGACCACCATTTCGCCTGTTTCGGTGGAAGTGGATACTCGTCCATTGTCCGTTTATGACGCATTCCTGCGAGGGGAAAGCTCATGAAAGAACGAATACACGAGTATTGCCACCGACTCCATTTGCCTGTCATGGCGGAACGATGGTCCGCCATGGCAGAATACGCAGCTACTCATAATATACCATATTCGGAGTTTTTATTCCGCTTATTAGAGGCAGAA
>NZ_BAWO01000113.1 GCF_000632715.1 Parageobacillus caldoxylosilyticus NBRC 107762
AGCCGTTTCTCATATTCGATGTTCCGGCTTGTTCTATTTCGAGGAAATTCTTGATTTCTTCCCGCATGATCAGTTCTAATTTTTCCTTTACAAACTGACGAATGACACTTTCCAGTTGATTTGCCCAGTCGACATTCGGTATACTTTTAGACATAGGTAGGGTTCTCCTTTCTCTGGAATGTTTGGGTTCAATCAGAGAATACCCTACCTTTTTTATTTTGATCTAGTAAAATGCTTTACACAAAATTTTATACATCATCAAAAAAGAAGCAGAATTTATTTTACGGAATTTATTCCATTATTTTCATGATACAATTCCAATAAAGAGTATTCATTAAGGGGGAAACAGGAATTGTCAAAACTTATGGATGGAGCAGATTTCTTTAAAAAATTTTTGGAGGATATTGCGGGTGCTGAAAAGTCGGTTACGATTATCTCTCCATTTATTTCGAAAAAGGCAGTGTTAGAAATAATTGATAAATTGCCAAAACATATACAACTGCTTTTTGTCACTCTGCCGCCAGGATTAGATTATCTAACAGGAGCAGTTGAACCAGAAGCAATTGAAATATTATCAAAAAACGGATTTACAATTAAGGTTTTTCCTAATATTCATGCGAAACTATATATTGTAGATGAGAAAATTTGTTACATTGGTTCCGCAAACTGTACTGCGCGAGGAATGGGCTTAATTGAAGATTGTAATAAGGAATTTATGACAAAAGTTGATATGCAGGATGAGGACTTCTCTCTTATTTATAATGAGTGCATAAATAAATCATCTTTACTCCTGATTTCAGACGGATGGCTGAATAGATATATTCCTGATTACCAGGAGTTACAAAGCAGATATAAGCATCTCATACATGAACTTCAAGAAAAGATAAATCAATTTCAATCAAACAACCGGTATTCAAACAATTTAAGAAATGATAACCCGACTGAAATCGAAGCAGATTCAGACAGAGATCATCAAGTGGATCAATATGAGAAATTTCTTGCTGGATTGAAAGAAGCCAATATCATTTCGAGCTATGTACATCAAAAAAATGGGTATGGGAAACAAACCTATATGGTTGATGATAAACATATGATTAAAGTGTTCTTTTCAAAAGGTCAAGAACCAACTAAATTATTCGAAAAAAATTATCGCTTTGCCATTTCAAAAGCAGGTGTAGAGGATATTAAATCTAATAAAATTCACAGTATTGTGTTTGTACTTGGAGAAGAGCAACAGTTTGTTAGCTTACCCAGAACGTTTCTAGAATCAACATTTTTTCCGAAAAACACATAGATCGAACACAACGGGCTTGGCAAATACAAATCAGCTTTGCTAAACAGCGTTGCTTTATCCGTTGTATAAACGGAAAACGTAATAAACAGTTTATATATGATATAACCCCATACGTAAATCATAAATTGAATTATCAATGGATAAATACTAAAACAAAACGAATACCATATAAAAAAATTAAGCATACCATAAAAGACTGCTGATTACACAAGCAGTCTTTTATTATATACCAATGAGGATCAAATTGTTGCATATGTGATTAACACGGCGATATTGT
>NZ_BAWO01000112.1 GCF_000632715.1 Parageobacillus caldoxylosilyticus NBRC 107762
AAAATAATGAGGAGTTTTCTTCTTTCTAATCCCCCGACTGTTTACAAAAACGAATTGCTCTATTCCAGTAAAGGGAAAAATACCAGCCTGTACGAAATCATCTTCCCGTATAATCAAGGGTTGGGAGCGCACATTCACACTTCCGGCGAGGATTGCGCATTGGTGTTGTCTGGAACATTGACTTATTTTGTGGGCAATCGCGAAACGATCGTAGCCGAGCCGGGCAGTATCGTGTTTGGTTGGCAAAATGTCCTGCATGGGTACCTAAACCAAGAAAAAGAGCCGGTGCACCTGCTTGTTTTTGTTACTCCCGGCAAAATCGGATTGGCCTATCCCGATGATAATGACCCAATCGTGCGAAAAGTACCTGTGGAATGCCGTAAAGTTCACGCCGAAGAAGAGGTAAACGCCTCTTCTGAATATTCATCGTTTCAGACCGTTCTCATTCACGGCCGATACGAAGAATCTGTGGAACCGGACACATTCAAAGTCTTCATTGATTGGAAAAAGAAACAACTCTTTATTTTTGATGAAGAAAAAGTGGAACTAACAAGCGATGAGCCCATTCGTCTGCTCAAATATGTGGCCAAGAGTTAAGCACTATTAAAAAATATACCCCATTGTTGAAGGAGTAAAAGGAGCAGCGTTTTGGCTGCTTTTGAGGCTGTTAACAAAGAAGGTCAATAGCCTTACGGCGGAGATCATGCTCCGCCTTTTTTATTCTTCTCAAAATTCCTGCTTACACAACACCTCATGCGGAACTTCATATTGCCTGCACAACTTTCCTGAGATACCATGTACCAAAAAAGAGAGGCTGTTTCAAAAGGTTGTTAAACCGACCTTTTGGGGACAGCCTCTGTTTCTTTTCTTTACTATTTGGTTATTTATTCCTTTTTTTAAGCAGGAATTTCTCCTTATTTCTGAATTTTATCCTGTTTTTTCTTTGTTAGATCAGTTGTGGCCGCCCACTTTCTCAAATTGTGGGCAGCACAAATGATCCCCCATTCCACGGTAATTTTTGGGAGTCTCTTAACAAAGAGCGCTGAAATTACTGGTTGTGCTTGATTTGCCCAAACACCGGCTCGTTTTCGATTTGTCGTTTTCGGTATGTCGCCTTCGATATGTCGCCGCTCCTTCTTCCGTGGACAGCCGTTTACGGATCTCTTGCCGTTGTTGTTGATTTTTCAAGGAAACGCGGATGGTTTTCGTGTCTTTGCCTTTGGCGCATGCCGTCCGAAACGGGCATCCGGCACAAGCCGTACAACGATACGTCCGTTTGACGGCAACGTACCCGTTGTCGGTCGTTTCCTTCCGTTCATACACCAACACCAATCGTTCCCTCTTGGCGCAAATCCACTCATCCAGCTCCTCATCATACGTCATGTTCTCGATTCGGCCGATCTCCTTCGCCCACGCTTTCGTTTGTTCCCAGTCCAACATGTTATACTTGATCAGGCGACTATCTCCTTTTTCTCACAGTACGTGTAGTTCTCCTCACTCCCATAGGCGGCCAATTGCTCCAAATGCGGAATGAAACATCCGGTATCCCCCGCCCGTTGATGCACGCTAAATCCAGTGATGAATTGGTTCTCTGTCCCAATCTGCACATTGTACCCCGGTTTGAGCTGGCCGTTTTTCATATGGTCGTCCTTCATCCGTTCCGACCGAAATCGGTTGACCGTGCG
>NZ_BAWO01000111.1 GCF_000632715.1 Parageobacillus caldoxylosilyticus NBRC 107762
TCATCAAAACTTCACTTTTTTTTGCATAATTGTATTTCAATCAATCCATATTATCTAAAGAAAAGATATATGATTTTGTTAGGAGGGTTATGATGGGAATTTTAAGCGGTAATCCAAAAGAAGAGCCAATGCACTATGGAGAAGTATTTGGTGTATGGTCGTATTTACTGACGGCTAAAGGATTATTATCCGGATATCAAACATTACTCAACCATACAGGTGATGAGGATTTAAAAAATTTTATTGAGGATAGTATCGAAAATGTTTTAAAACCGGAAATACAAGAAACCGAAAACTTGTTAAAAGAAAATGGAATAGCACTTCCGCCATCACCGCCAGAACGGCCAAAAGCATGTTTGGAAGATATTCCTGCCGGTGCGAGATTTACTGACCCGGAAATTGCTGCAATGCTTAGTAAAGATATTGCAGCCGGTTTAGTGGCATGCAGCACAATGATGGGGCAGTGCATCAGGGAAGACATTGCTTTAATGTATGGTCAATTTCACATGAAAAAAGCGCAATATGGCGCTAGATTGCTTAGAATGAACAAAGAAAAAGGTTGGCTAGTTCCACCGCCGCTCAATGTGAAAGGTTCGGATTGTTAACCGAAAAGCTTGCGTGCCGCAAGCTTTTATTTTTTAATGATTGTCTCTGTTATATTTCATTGTTGATTTTTAAGCCACAAAACCGGTCTTTTTGTATGTCTTATTCCACTATCGTTCTCCGTTAACCGCCGAGGCATCGCTTTGCAGCACCACAGATTATGCAAGAAATTAGTTCTTCCATGGGATTGGAATAACAAAGTAATCGTCCATCTCTATCTTTAACCCATTTGATAATAACTACTTTCCCCTTCTTTTGTGGAACGATCTATGCCTTGTGTAAAGATGGATTTCTCCTTTTCTTACGTCTGTAATCAAACGTTAATTCTTTTTTTGGATAATTTACCTCTAAATGGATGGCATTATATCTAAAGAATAATTGTTCCTTTATTGGACATATTAAAGTCAACAGCTATTAAAAGGAGGTGAAAACCGTGTTAAAAAAGATTCTCCATTCACTTTGTGCTCTAACAGTTACATTAATGCTTTGTGGGATGGCTGTTTATGCTCAAACTAACAGCATTGACATCGATAACAATACAAACAAAATAACTGATATGGCTCAAAATACGGACGTTACGGATAACAATGATGATAACGACGACGATACAGATTGGGGTTGGATTGGTTTAGTTGGTTTAGCAGGACTGTTAGGGTTAAGAAGAAGAAATGACAGAAGAGATTAGAACCGATAATTAATAAATTGATCTTTTTCAATCTTTTTAAAGCTAATATACTGAAAAAAGACAAACTCATCTGGTTGAGTTTGTCATCAAACTAAATAAGGACCCTTTGGATCCTTTTTTCTTATGGGTAAATTTCCTGATGGTTATTTAGCAGGGCGCCACTCTGATTGGGGTGGCGTTTTTTCTTTTAAGAACTTCTTAGTGCTAGGTGCATATTAGAAACCAGACTCAGGCAAGAGCCTGAGTCCATAAAGTTTATTTGCCTACTAGGGCCATTATTCCTCTAAATATGAGGACTAATGAAAAAACAAGGATAGCTAAAATCCCAATTAAGGACGTTATTGGTTGGATACCAGCCAAAGGTGAACCGGCTAAAGGAAGTTTTATTAGTGCAAAACCAGCAAGGATGCAAGCTAAGAACAAGAACGCAAGTTTATCCATGCTCATTCCTCCTTTCATGACAATATATGTATGAGTAGGAGAAATTGTTCATGAAGAGTGAACAATGGATAATTCTAAGGCATTCCTTTTTGTATGTCTTTTGAGCGAAGGGATACAAATGAAGATGAAGGGTCTGTTTGAATAAGCAACAAAAAAGGAAGTGGACACAGCTTAAACAGAAAAATGAAAAACGGACACTGAATGAGTTGTTGGATTTGATGGGCGTTCACAGAGATACGTACAAGAGAGTGCGCGGGGAGGTTAGGCGTAAATAACGCCGAGATTTGACAAGAAAATGATGTAGGAAAATGCCTCTTTTTGTCGTATTGAGCAGGACGAGGGAGGTAGGATGATTAGAAATGCAATTAAATAGTTCTATATATCTATTAGATAAATATGGAATTTACTTATCAGTTGATGAATTTATCCAAGCTAACTCTTTTTTAAGAACATACTTTAAAAGCAGGGATTGGATATTTAGCAATCCCTTCATACTCCATAGGAGGTGAAACATTATGTGTTGGGGATATGGAAGTGTAAA
>NZ_BAWO01000110.1 GCF_000632715.1 Parageobacillus caldoxylosilyticus NBRC 107762
ACGGGTATATTAAATCATTTATGAGTAATTTTAAGTTTGTTTATATACAGTCTAGTAATATAAATTTACCAAAACTTATATCTAATTATTTTAATGACGAAATTTTACCTGGTCTTGATCGTTTAAGAAGAAGACAAACTGAGCCTCTTAGATTGTTGAACGAATTCATTGATAAATCGAAAGAGGCAGTTCAAGATATTGAACGAGGAATAACAGATGAGTTTCATCAATTTACTCATTCAATTGATGGAGTTAACACAAGTAATTGGAAAGTTAAGGTTATGTTCCCTGAATTTGAATATTTAAGAGAGGCTATTTCTAATTTAGTGACATATACCTTATTTGATTCAAATGATCGACCGCTTGATACCAAAGGAAGTGGGATACAAAGACTTTTATTATTAGCTTTAATTAAGTACATTTCAAAGAATTCTTCTCAACAAGTGATATGGGCATTAGATGAGCCAGAAGTCTTTCTTCAACCTTCTTTACAAAGGGAAGTATTTAAACAACTTAAGGAAATGTCTTTAGAACAAAATATTTTTGTAACAACTCATTCATCACATTTTATTGATTTAAATAACTTGGATAATACTTTCTTATTTGATGCTGATCATGAAGTTAAAGAGTATGCTAGAAGACCTGGGAGACAGTTTATTAAGGTGAATACAAAGATACTACCAGTTTCAGGATATGAAAAAATTGAGAAGATAAAAAAACATTTGGGAATCCAAAGAAATGATGGATGGCAAATTACCCCATTCAATATTTTGGTTGAGGGAGATACTGACAAAAGCTATCTGCTATCCCTTGCGAATTGGTTTGATATTGAACCCCCAAATATATTAGTAGCTGGAGGAGCAGACAATTTTATGGGGTATCTGGAGTTTCTTTCTAATTTCTGTGAGGATTTAGATTTCAAACCTATAATTGTTTGTTTGTTGGATCATGATCAGAAGGGGAAAGAAATATATAATAGATTAAATAGTCGGAATAGGGGAAACATTGAATTACGTCCAATCTATGTTAAAAGGTTAGATGGTTTTGAAAATGGACGAATTGATTATGAAATTGAAGATTTAATATATAAAGAAATTATTTTTGAAGCTACTAATAAAATTTTAAGAAAAAAGCAATATAAAACTTTGGGGAAATCTGAATTTGAAAAAAGAGATCAACAAGCATTTCGAGAAAAAAATATACTCAAATTTTTAACTGAAATGGTTGCACAAAAAAATTCGGATAAAGACGTTATTAATTTTGAATCGCAGAGTATGAAATTGTGGTTATGTACCGAAGCATGCAAATTAATTGAAAATAACTATAAAGCAGACGAATTAATTGAGAAATATCCTATTGTAAGAGATTTTATTGCAAAAGAATTATTCTGTGAAGAAGGACTAGCAGTTCAATAAGTAGTTTCAAAGCTCCTCAGATAAACGAAGGCTGGGCTTCATTTCGCAAATGAGCTTAAACATGTAAATGAGAAATCACTTGTATATGAAAGTGGTTTTTTATTTGTTTGATGTTGAAATTTTTAATTATTTCTCATTTGATTGAGAAATTCAACGATCTTTAAAATGTTTATGTTAATCAGACTTAGTGAACGGGCTTCGGAGATCGAGAACATTCATTTGGCATGGAAAGAGCAACACTGGACTCCCCCGGAAATAATTGAAAATGATATTTGGCAATTCCAAAGAAAAGCAAGGTTGCTGTGATATTCAAATTGTAGAAGTAAAAGAAAGTCAAGATGATGCAGACAAAGCCACTATGAAACGTGGATGTTACCCATTTACATCTGATCGTGAGTGTTGCTAATGTGACATGGAAAAGGCATTAGGGTGATTCCTAGTGCCTTTTCTGTATAAAAATAAGGAGGGATTGGGATTTTTCATATGAACATTCGCAGCTTTCGCAAAGAGGATTGGCTGCAAGTAAAGGAAATTTACGAGCAAGGAATTGCGACAGGACAAGCAACGTTTGAAACGACAGTACCATCGTTCGAGAAATGGGAATCGACCATTGCCGCAAATTTATGTTTAGTCGCTGAAGATGAAAGAGTCATTCAAGGCTGGTGTAAGATCAGTAAAGTATCGGATCGCTGCGTGTATGAAGGAGTAGGAGAAGTGAGTGTGTATGTTCGAGATGTGAGCCGAGGAAAAGGAGTTGGGAAACAACTTCTACAAGCCATGATCAAAGAATCCGAGGAAAAAGGATTTTGGACATTAACTGCGGGGATTTTCCCGGAAAACATACCAAGTTTACGTTTACATCAAAGTGTTGGGTTTCGTGAAGTTGGTATAAGACAGCGTATAGGAAAATTAAATGGGGTATGGCGTGATGTGGTATTACTTGAGCGTCGCAGTCAAATTGTAGGTATAGATTGAGAATTACTTTTAGATTATGTAATTGCTTTGTATATAAATGATTATATTAGCCAATATCT
>NZ_BAWO01000109.1 GCF_000632715.1 Parageobacillus caldoxylosilyticus NBRC 107762
ATTTATAAGCTAGATTTAGAAAAGTTCTAAATAGAACAATGTTTCGGGTTAATGGAGTAAGAGTTCTGTTTGTATTTATGGACAGGATTATTACTCCGTTTCGTTTTAACATAGGATTGTGACAAGAGTGCCTGTCACGTGTCGAATACAGAGGAGAGATTAGGTGAGTGATTAGTATGAATCAAAAAAAATTAGTTGCTTTATTAAATGAAATGTGGGCTACCGTAGTCAAAAGTTTTCATATTGATATTTTATCTCATACGATTAGTCTAAATGTGAAAGTAGTTGATAATGAGAAATATTATAAGATTGTGTTCAAAGGTGTTTCCTCTTTTTATTTCGTAGAAAACTCTGGAGATTCCCGCTTGAACCCAGTTGATCCAGAAGATGGAGATTACATTGAGCTAACTTCAATTGATTATTATAAGAATGGTATAGGTAAAATTCATATCAGTTCGTCAAAAGAAATTTGGGTTGGTGAATACTTTTCTTCAGCTAACTTTGTACTTGAGTTTTGGGAGGCACTATTATTTATTGAAGCTAAAAGTATAGTGATCAATGGAGAGGAGTTTCTAGTAGATTATCCAGTTAAAGTGCAAAGTTAAAAAATTTTTGATTGATTAATATTGCAAAATGGGCTGTCACATCTATATAGGGCAGCCCTTTGAAAATGCATAAAAGAATTTCCCGAAAATGGAGATATAGGTACTTTTACCACTATAATACACATGGAGATGTCGTTGCCCTAACGGATGAGCAAGGAAATATGTGAGTTCCGGAAATTACAAGTATAAAGAATATCAGTTAACAGTTGTATATAATAAGAGAACCAAACGGGTACGTCATTTCCACTATGAGCCATATAAGCAACGAATATAGCTGGTAGAAAGGATGCAAAGCATGAAAGTATTTGGATGTGAGGAATATGCAGATCGAAGCCTAGAGCTAATTATCACGGACTTTGAAAATGAAGGGGATCCGTTTTTTGGTGGATGCTACTTTACAGGAAAAGTAAAGCTAAAAGGTAGTGGCTTTATAGCTGAAACGGTTCACTTTCATTTTGACAATCATGATATCTTTCATTTCTATGAAAGTTTAAAGAAAATATACAGAGAACAAGAAGGTAAAGCAGTTTTTCATTCAGAATCTAAGGAACTAAATGTTGTAGTGCAAATCTACAATAGTGGAGGAGGAATTGTTCAGGTTCAGTTTAAGGATTTACACAGCGAGGATTTTTTTAGTAGCAGTCTGCATATACACATTTCTACATTACCGTATATGCTTGACCAACTGCGGCACCATCTAGATATTTTTAAATACTGCTCATAGTTACTTATGTCATATAGACTCAAAATCAGTTAAGATGGTTTGAGTATCAGACTGTTGTAGACAAAACAGAATTCAGACACCCAGCTTGAATCCTATTTTGCTTTAATGGCACGTACTGTATTAAATTATTTCAAATTTAACAAGTAAAGGGGGGATCTTTATATTATCTAATAAGGATAAAATGGTCGGTGCTTTAAAGAAAATAGTAGTCCCAGAATTAAGAAACAGGGGATTTAAAGGGGCTTTTCCTCATTTTAGGAAGCAAGAAGGTCAGTTAGGTTATTTGCTATCGTTTCAATTTGATAAATGGGGAGGAGGATTTATAATAGAAGCTGGAGTAGCAAGGGTTAATGAGGAAGAAAACGTGGTAGTTGATGGTATCGTTCGACCATTTCAAAAGATGAACGCTTTTCACTTAAACAATCGTTTTAGAATAATGAATAATAAAAATGGAGATAAGGATTGGTTTAAATTCGATAACGAAAACGAAAATTTAGAGGAAGCAGAATTTATTCGAATAGCTAAGAATGTTTTACCATATTTGGATATTGCAGAAAATTGGTTTGAAAAAATAAAGCAAAAGCAAACAGTACGATAGAACCAATCTAGGCGACCTGCTTGCTTTATAGCAGTGTCGTCTTTTTTATAACAATTTAGATAAGCTATTGACTCAAGAAAAAGTAGTAATAAGATGGTATGGTTGGTGATACAATGTCATTTTGGGAAAGCATAAAGAACAAGGAAACAGTTGTTTTAAGTGATGATGCAATCGATTTGTTCAGTGATACGCTCTTAGAAATCAAAAAAATTTATCAAGAAGATTTAGAAAGAATGCCAACGGTAGCTGAATTAGAAGCATTAATTTTGAAGGCTTTACAACTTGATTCAAATATTAATGAACAATTAGGGGAAATGGAAATCGTCGATGTAAATTTTAAATTGAAAAAGAAAAGAAAGACGCCTAATATTGAACCAGGTATTGTATTCGCAATCCCGCTTAAAGAAATTGAAAAATATGCTTATGGTTTAGTAGTAAAAGGAAAAGGATTAAAGGATGACATCTATATACAATATTTCGATATCTTTACTAATGAAATATTAGATATAAAAAACTTTAGTAATCAATTTGAAAAACTTTCTGTTCTATATACTATTAACAGTGGAATATATGGAATCGTTAATAAAGAATGGAAAATTATTGGGAAATTGTCTAAAGGGAAATTCAACCCTGCAAAATATGAGTTACCTGATTTTGTGTTTTACAATGGCAAGGAATATTTTGTGAGTCGAGGGGATGCGAATACACCAATAGCAGAATTAGAGCCTATTTCTAAAGAGGAAGGGGAAAAAATAAAAAATCCAATTGGTCTGATTGGTAGTAATAATATAGTGGAAATGCTTATTAATTCTTACTACGAGAAACAAAATCAAAAATGTATTTAGCCTTTTTAAGGTTATCCCGTGATTTAAGGGATAACCTTTTTATTGTACAGTGAAGACAGCGGGCGTATCCAAAAGAATGTGAATGGCGTCATTATGAATTACCATTACTAAGGCGACAGCTTAAACGTCCTGTATGAAACGGACGCAAGTGGAAATGTGGTAAGATCGTATATATACGGAGAAAACGGGTAACTCCTTGCCATGAAAAAAGGCAATGCAACGTT
>NZ_BAWO01000108.1 GCF_000632715.1 Parageobacillus caldoxylosilyticus NBRC 107762
TTATCACTTTATTTCGGAACAAAAGAGCCATTTTTTTGCACATTCCTTCAGAAAGCCCTCTCCCCTTTTCTGAAAGAATGTGCTAAATTTTTTGTGAATTATTTCGGAAGAGAAAATCCATCGGTTCATAGGAGGGGGAGGAGGACGTGATTCAATTTCATGACTTTGGCATTGACGTCCAAACGTATGCAGAGCGTGGAAAAGAAAACGACTTCCCTCTTCTGAAAAAGTGTCCGCATTGCCGGGCCAAGCGCCCGTTGCACCGCCACGGTTACTATGAGCGAAACGCATTGACCCCACATGGTGATTATCGCATTTGGATTGTCCGGTATCGCTGTCGGGAATGCTTGAAGACGGTGAGTGTGCTGCCTTCCTTTCTCCTCCCGTATTTTCAGTATACGTTGTCCGCCATATGGCAAGTCGTGAAAGAGCAGTTGGGATTGACCGAGGGGACGAACCGGGCTCCGTTTCTCCCGACAAAGGACGGCATCATCTTTTATGTCCGACGGTTCTGCCGAAACCTATCAAGCCTTCACAGCTTTTTTGCGAGGCGGTGGAGGATCATAGGCCCTATCGTGAAAAAAGAAAAGGAACGGGCTTCCTGGTGGATCCGGACGTTGGAGAAACACGGTCTCTATTCGGTCATCAGAGACATGTGGGAGGACGGATTCCGACACCCTTTTGCGAATCAAATGGGATCCTGATTTTACATACATATCCTAAATTGGAAATAGTTGAGGTTCCCACAAACCTTTCCTATCGACGGAGAAAAAGCGATCCGGTACGATAAGGGCAGACGGACCGGAACGGTCCTGATTCCAAGTGAGACAAGGAGGAGATTCGAATGGATGAGTCGATGAGACACGACATTGCCCTGTTTCGGTACGGGCTAATCGCTCCGTTGGTGAATGGGCAGGTGGAACCGAAGACGTATCTGAAAGAGGTGAGCGAGCGAGTGCACCATGTTCCCCACCAGGGCGACAAACGAATCGCAGCCAAGACGATCCTCGATTGGTGCACCCGATACAAAAAAGGGGGCTTTGACGCCTTAAAGCCGAAGCGCCGTTCGGACCGCGGCCACTCAAGGCGTCTGTCGCCCGATGATGAGGATCATATTTTAGCCCTAAGAAAAGAACATCCCACCATGCCCGTGACGGTGTTCTACGAACACCTGATCGAGCAGGGGGAAATCCCAGAAAATCATACCTCTTACTTTACTATATACCGATTGTTGAAAAAACACAACCTTGTCGGGAAAGAAATCTTGCCCATGCCGGAGCGAAAGCGCTTTGCGTATGACCAGATCAATGAGCTTTGGCAAGGGGACTTATCCCATGGACCAACGATTCGAGTCAATGGGAAAGCCCAGAAAACGTTTTTGATCGCCTATATCGATGACTGCTCGCGGTTTGTGCCGTACGCGCAGTTTTTCCCTTCGGAGAAGTTTGACGGGCTGCGGATCGTCACGAAGGAAGCGGTGCTTCGTTGCGGGAAGCCGAAGCGCATTTACTCGGACAACGGGAAAATTTATCGATCCGAGGTGCTGCAGTATGCGTGCGCCGAGATGGGAATTACGCTCATCCACACCCAGCCGTATGACCCGCAAAGCAAAGGGAAAATCGAACGGTTCTTCCGCACCGTACAGACGCGGTTTTATCCGCTGCTGGAGTTGGATCCCCCGAAGTCGCTCGAAGAGCTGAACGAGCGCTTTTGGAGGTGGCTTGAAGAGGAGTATCATCGAAAACCGCACGCCTCGCTGGACGGAAAAACGCCGCATGAGGTGTTTCAATCGCAAGTGCATCTCGTGTCGTTCATCGAAGATAGCGATTGGCTGGATGCGATTTTTCTGAAGCGGGAGCACCGCAAGGTCAAAGCCGATGGAACGATCACCTTGAACAAGCAGCTGTATGAAGTGCCGCCCCGGTTCATTGGGCAATCGATTGAACTCCGCTATGACGAACGGGGCGTCTATGTGTACGAAGATGGAAGGAAGGTGGCGGAGGCCGTTCGGGTTCGTTTGGAGGACAACGCCTATGTAAAACGCCATCGGTCCCCGTTTGCGGCGATTCCGGCGAAGGAGGGAGAACACGGTGTATAAATCGTTTTACTCCCTTTCGCGGGAGCCGTTTGCGAAAGAAACAGACCCGTCCGAGGCGTATCAAGGGGCGCCGTTTCAGGAAGCGTTGCGGGCGCTGGAGTACGTGAAACGAACCCGGGGGATCGGGCTGTTGATCGGAGAGCCGGGGGCGGGCAAGACGTTCGCCCTTCGGGCGCTGAAAGAATCATTGAATCCATCATTGTATCATGTCGTCTACTTTCCGTTATCCACCGGAGGCGTGATGGATTTTTACCGTGGTTTGGCCTTGGGATTAGGAGAGGAACCGAAGTACCGCAAGGTAGACCTCTTCCGCCAAATCCAGCAGGCGATCGAGCGATTGTATCATGAACGGCGGATCACGCCGGTGTTCATTTTGGACGAGATGCATTTAGCGAAGGATGCATTTTTACAGGACATCGCGATCTTGTTCAACTTTGAGATGGATTCGACCAACCCATTTGTCTTGATTTTGGCCGGGCTGCCCCATTTACAGGGGAAGCTGCGGCTCAATCAGCACCGCCCTCTCGACCAGCGGATCATCATGCGATACCGGATGGGGCCGCTGGAGAAGGAAGAGGTGGCGGGCTACATCAAGCATCGGATGAAACAGGCCGGGGCGAAGCACCCGATCTTCACCCCATCGGCGTTAGAGGCGATTGCCCTGCAGTCGCGGGGATGGCCTCGGGTGATCAACACGTTGGCCACGACGTGCCTGTTATACGGGTATCAGCTGAAAAAGGACGCCATTGACGAAGAAGTGGTGCGCATGGCCGCAGAGGAAATGGGGTATTAGCATGAAAGGGGCCGAATCGGCCTCTTTTGTGCTTTTTCTTTTCCATCGGTCCATCAGGCGCGCTGGAAATCTTTATCTGAAAGAGCGTGCAAACGTTCCGAAAGAATGTGCAAAATCCGGAACAATCCGCAAAAATTTTGCACATTATTTCCGAATCCGCCTGAAATAATTTGAAAAAGGGATTCTGAAATAATGTGCTAGTTTAC
>NZ_BAWO01000107.1 GCF_000632715.1 Parageobacillus caldoxylosilyticus NBRC 107762
TCATCCCGAATCCTTTACATATATGGATAGCAAAGATATGATAACCGCTTTATATAGAAGTAATTAAAGTATGTATGGATGCTGTTTCAAAATGATGTCCGATGATTTTTCTAATTAATGCATATGTTTCATAAAAAATTTTGGAAAAACAGAAACATTTTTATTTTTTTATGCGTCTTTTATAGCGGAAGGAGGGTGGAAACCATTGCCAATAATTTCGAGTTCGATATACTTATGCGCTTGTATTCCAAATCCCTTTTTCGCTATCTGTACAGACTAACCAATGATTATCATTTGGCAGAGGATCTCCTGCAGGAAACATTTTATAAGGTTTATTTACATGTAAGCGGCATAAGCGACATAGCACAAATAAAGTCATGGCTTTACCGGATCGCTTATCATACCTTCATCGACCACTGCAGAAAAGCAAAAAAGATGCAGCTTGTACAAGTGGATGATTTCTTTGCGTCGTTAAAGCTAGATCCATTATTAGAAACGGAAAACGCGTTTTTGCAAAAATATGAGCTGGAGTTGATTTATAAACATTTGTCCAACATGAAAGAACTGCAACAAAAAGCCATTATGCTCGTCGATTTAAAAGGATTTAGCTATAAAGAAGCGGCGGAGCTGTTAAACGTAAAACTCCCTTATTTAAAAAGCCTTGTGTTTCGGGGCAGACGGGAATTAGAAAAACGATTACGCAATGAGGTGAAGGGATGAGAAAAGACGAGTTAAAACCATTATTGCAGAAATATCAAAATGGCACACTAAGCAAAGAGGAAGAACAGAAAATAGAGGAACTTCTAGAAAGTTTTGACGTATACAATGAATTTCTCCATGAAACCCTTCATGATGAAGGGATGAAGGAAGACGATCTCGCAAAAATGATGAAAAAGGCCCAACAAAAATTCTTTTTTAGAAATACGCTGCTTGTTGTATCATTTATACTCACGATTGTTCCCTTATTGACTATGTTTACTTTTGTTTATTACGGCTGGGGGCGAGAGCATAACAGAGGGAACGAATTTATTGAAACCATTCGAACGGTGAGTGAAATGACAGCGCCAAATGTGTATGTAGATTACGATACGGTCGATGTTGAGATCAAGCCCTTTACCATGACTGTCACGACCGACAAATATAAATGGATGGATGATAAAAAAAATTATCTAGGCAAGGATACTTACAAACTATTCTTAAATGATGTGTTTGCTAAAGAATCGAATTATCGAGCGATTGGGTATTCGATTGATCACATTGGAATCAACTTTATTCACCCGAAAGCCAAATACTTTTTACCTGACGAACGAACAAAAATTGAGTCTCTCCCAAGCGATTGGCCGGTTGAAATCTATATTTCCCTGAATCGGTCCTATTCCTTAAAAGAAATAAATGAAAAATTTAAGGGATATCATATGACATGGCTTGCGTTGGACACAGGTGTAGAGGAACAGATGAGGAATGATTTAGATTTCATCCAAACACCAGCAATTGGCTTTCCATATAAAAAAGTGCATGTAGACTCTATATTCAATCGTTCGCTTACTGATTACGAAGAAGTAATCAAAGGGCTCGAGCTATTGAGCAAAAACGAAAAATGGGCAACACAACTAACGGAATACAAAGACTTAAAGATGGCCGAGCGACTAAAATGGGTGAAAAAGCATAAAGAATTGAAGATTTATGGAATCGCTATAACGGGAACCGCCAAAGATGTTTTGTCTCTAGAAAAGATGAAGGAAGTCAACGTAATTCGATTAGGTCAGATTAATTTGCCATAGCAAAGGGGGGGAATTGTCGAAAATGAAAATAGCAAGAATCAATATGCTAAATACATTGGTGGCTGTATTTTTGCTTATTTTGTTAAATGTACAAATTATAGCGGAGATCCCTGTTTTTGATATCAGTTACATTTGGATTTCATTGTTCGGAATGCTCATATGCTTGCTTGGCCTCATCAAAGAAGATCGGTTCTACTCATATTTAGGCGGCATCCTTCACTTCATCCTAATCGTTTCTTGTATGGGAATGATTTGGTTTGGTATAGGCATTAACTACAAGCCGTAACTTTACTGCGGGAAAAGCGAAAAGGACAGTCCAAATTAAGGCTGTTCTTATTAGAAAAAGAAAGATTATTAACAATAAAAACAAAACAGACAAGTAATAACATAAAAAAACAATTTCCTTCATACTTTAATAATTCTCATGCTATCTGGATGTAGTAATGAATATATCAGGTTATCTGGGGAAAGCAAGAACTGGGAGGGGGAATATAAAGATGCTACAAGTAAAGACGGAACTTATATTTTTCATTATAAAGAAGGAGATAGCAATACGGTTTTAGAAAATCTTGAAATCGAGATAAATGATGGAGAAATTAATAGGAAAGACGAAAATCATAAAGGAGCAACTATTCAATTTAGTTCGTCTTGTCAAGGCTGTGCAGTATCGAATAGTGAACCTGAACCATAAAAGTTAAAATTAGCTGGGGTGAAAATGAAGAAACCATTATTAAGTTAGTTATGATAAAAAATTAACTTAAAAATGTAAAGAATTCTTTACATTTCGTTCCTAATATAGTATTATATATACATAAAGATTTTTTACATTTTATTCCATAGTTAATAAATAAAGGGGCAGGAGGTATAAGATGGTCATTAATAATATCCGAGATCTTAGGCGTAGTAAGAAATGGTCACAGGCAGATTTAGCCGAAAGATTAGATGTAACAAGACAAACCATCATTGCAATCGAAAATCACAAATATTGTCCCAGCTTGGAGTTAGCTTTGAAAATAGCAATGGTATTCGAAACACCTGTGGAGACTATTTTTCATTTAGAGGAAAGGAGAAACGAGAAATGATCAAAAGGTATGTAGGATATGTAATTGGTTTAGTAATTGCTAGTATAATTATCTATTTTGATGCGGGAATAAAACAAGCAGTTATGAGCGGAGGAATTCTATTAGTTTCCTTAATATTTTGGTGGCTCTTGTCTATAACGAGAAAGCAAAAAGAAAATAATAAAGTAGATGAGTACATTAAGTTGAAAATAGATCGTTTTGTTTCTAGGACATTCATGTTTTCCATTATATTACCCGT
>NZ_BAWO01000106.1 GCF_000632715.1 Parageobacillus caldoxylosilyticus NBRC 107762
TATTATGGTGATGTCAAATTAAAAATATTAGGTAAATCGTCAAATTAAATTAATTGATATCATGACTTATGATTCCTCCAATACCACATGGTGTAGTATTGCCAATATTTCAGAAAGACAGAGACGTTGGAGGGGAAAAAATGATATTTCGTAAAGGAGAACTGTTTTGTGGCCCAGGAGGACTTGCTTTAGGTGCAAAGTGGGCAAAAGTAACTGATGAAAACGGAAATATTTACAAGATTAATCATGCTTGGGCAGTTGATTACTGTGAATCAGCATGTAAAACTTATCGTAGGAATATTTGTGGTAATCCAGATGATCCTACTGTATATGTAAAGGATGTCAAGGATTTGGATATTGAGAGTTTACCTCCAATAGATGCATTCTCTTTTGGTTTTCCTTGCAATGATTATAGCATTGTGGGAGAACAAAAGGGTATAGAGGGAAAATACGGTTCACTTTATACCTATGGGATAAAAGTCATTAATTATCATAATCCTTTATTTTTTGTAGCAGAAAATGTAGGTGGACTTAAGAGTGTAAATGACGGGAAGGCTTTTATTCAGATATTAAGAAAACTATCTGAAGCTGGAAAAGGATATAAGCTTGTTCCTCATTTATATAAGTTCGAAGAATATGGAGTGCCGCAGACTCGTCACCGAATTATTATTGTGGGTATCCGTAGTGACCAAAATGTAGAGTTTAAAGTTCCCGCGCCGACAACGCCAGATTGTTACATTACTTCGAGAGAAGCTATTACTAATCCGCCAATACCGGCAGATGCACCGAATCATGAATTTACTCGTCACAAAGCAAAAACAGTTGAAATGTTGAAATATATACCTCCAGGAGAAAATGCATGGTATGAAGGAATTCCTGAAGAACTTCGACTAAAGGTAAAACGCACTCGAATGAGTCAAATTTATAGAAGACTTCATCCTGATTATCCTTCATATACTATAACAGGAAGTGGCGGGGGAGGTACTCATGTATACCATTGGGAAGAACCAAGAGCATTAACGAATAGAGAAAGAGCTAGGTTACAAACTTTTCCTGATGATTTTATTTTTGAAGGAAGCAAAGAAAAAGTACGTCAGCAAATTGGAATGGCTGTTCCTCCAAAAGCAGCAAAAGTTATTTTTGAGGCAATATTAAAAACTTTTGCCGGTATTCCTTATGAATTTGTGGAACCAAAATGGAATATAGAAGAATTATTAAAATCAAATGAACCTTTACAATCTCTTACTAACTAAGAGTTTTGGAATAAGGTCAAATAGTGAATAATTATCTTTCCATGTCTTACTTTTTATGGATATCCGAATATTGTTTAAGTATAACAAAGAAGATAAAATTTATTTTTCTTTACTTCTTTACTTACTTTTAATCTAAAGTTATTAGATTCTACTCTAAACAGATTTTAATATAAATTCCAAGATTTTAGGCACGCCGGATAGGATGAAGCTGAAATATTGGAGCTGAAATATATGGCATATACGGTTCCAGAAATCATTCGTTCAAGTGCAACGGCTGGGGAACGATTGCTGTTTCGAACGTTGAAAACATTCTTACCCGATGATTATATCGTATATTATGAGCCAGAAATTCAAGGGAGACGTCCTGATTTTGTCATCATTGGTCCAGATTTAGGGATTGTCGTTTTGGAAGTAAAAGACTATACGCTGTCTACGCTTCTTCAACTAAACAATGATGAGTGGACGATTGTAAATAGAGCAGGAGAACAAACTGCGGTAAAAAGTCCGTTTAAACAAGCGCGTGAAAATGCTTTTCATATTGTGAATGTATTAAAAAGAGACAAAAACTTAGTGCACTTAGAAGGAAAATATCGATTTCAATTAAAATTTCCTTACGGGTATGGGGTTGTGTTTACTCGTTTAACACAGAAAGATTTAGTAAAAAAGCAACTTTATCCAGTGATTGACCCCAATCTTTGTTTATTACGCGATGAAATTGATCCAGATAAAGAATCATTTAGCGAGGAAGTGTTATTTGAAAAAATATTAAATATGTTTGTCGTTCCATATCGTTTGCGAAATCCTTTAACGAAAGAAGAAATTGATGCGATTCGCTATCATCTTTTTCCAGAAGTTCGAATTAGTGCGGAGTTTCGTCCACCGGTTATATATCAAGATCAAATTTTGCTTTCTCTTCATGATATTAAGGCGATGGATTTGCACCAAGAAAATTTGGCAAAACAAATTGGAGATAAACATCGACTTATTCGTGGAGTGGCGGGAAGTGGCAAGACACTTATATTAGTTAGTCGTGCGAAGCTACTAGCAAAGGAGCATCCAAATTGGAAAATCTTAATTTTGTGTTACAATATCTCGTTGGCTCAAGGGATTAGACAAATGATATACCATATGTTAAGAGAACCAGATTCGCTATTTGATTTTACGCAAAAAGATGAACAAGCTGATGTTGAATATGGTCAAATTATTGTGCGCAATTTCCATGAATGGCTTAAGCATGACTTAAAAATTACTGAACAACAAATTCCATATATATTAGAGAAACTTGAGAAAGGTGAAGCGATTTTGCCAACATATGATGCTATTTTAGTAGATGAAGGACAAGATTTTTCTTCGGATTGGTTGGCGCTTATTAGCAAACTACTAAATCCGGAAACACAGTCGCTTCTTCTTGTAGAGGATCGAGCACAAACGATTTATAAACGAAAACGGTCTTATGTCCAAGATATGGGCTTAAATTTCCAGGGACGGTCCAAAGTATTAACGATCAATTATCGTAATACAGCACAAATTGTGAATTTTGCTTGGGATTTTTACCGTACTCATTCGGTGCTGAAAAATAAAGTGGCTCATCGGGATTTTGAAGGAGAAATTATTACCCCACAAAGTACAAGGAGAAAAGGACCGGAACCAGTAATATTAAAAGCAAATAATTTTGCGAATGAAATGAAAGAAGTCGCAAAACAAATTCAAATATTACATAACGAGAAAAAGGTTCCGTATTCAGAAATACTTATTTTATACCGGGTAAAACGAACACATCTGCAAGATATTATTGGTGTGATTAAGCGAGCTCTCGAAAAAGAGAAAATTCCTTATTATTGGCTAACGGAAGATGAAACAGCCAAACGAACGTTTTTGCGAGATGACGGTAAAGTGAAAATAAGCACGATCGAAAGTAGCAAAGGTCTTGATTTTCAAGCGGTTTTTATTGTGAACATTGATAATAT
>NZ_BAWO01000105.1 GCF_000632715.1 Parageobacillus caldoxylosilyticus NBRC 107762
AACATGAAAGAATTCGGTTTGGAGCTTCTTGGCTGGTATGATGTGCAGCGGGTGTTTGGGGAATATGATCCGGTGACAGGGGAACGGCTTTCATTTGGAGACCGCCTGCTAGCGGGGGGAATGTTATTGTTGTCCGTCATTCCTCCAGCCAAAGGAGCAGGCATCGCCGGCAAAGTGGGGATTAAAGGAGTGAAAGCGGCCGGAACCGCAGCGGATGTTTCGAAATGGATTTCGAAAACGAAAAACGTCCTGAATGTTGATAAAATCAAAGGGGCTTTACAAACGATCTATCACCAGGTCATCAAAGGGCCTATCACCGCAACGATCCGCTCGTTCAAACAGCAATTGGATAACTTTTTTAAAAATGTTGGTTCTGTCCTGATGGGGCCGGAGCCGGCCTTGGCAGGAGTCGGTGGCCCGACATCCCGCATGTGGATGAGCGGGGTCGAGAGGGGAACAAAAGAAACGACGATGAATATCGTCGGCAGAACGGGAGATGAGGTAGGTAAGGGTGCAGGTAAAACAGTTGATGATTTAATTAAAGATGCTAAGCCTGGAAGGGCAACAAAAGGAAGAACTACTCAGTATGAGTTATCAGGTGGATTTAATCAGGCAGTAAACGACTTTTATTCACTCAACCCTAAAATTACGAAGAATACTCCTGACCTCAAAGTCGGTATTTTACAGGATGGGAGAACGGTTATTGTTAGAACCAAAAGTAGTGATGGCCGTCCTACACTTGAAATTCAAGACGGCAAGAAGAAAATAAAGTTTCGTTACTAGAAAACAAACATGGAGGAAAGTTTTATGGAACAATGGGAAAGATGGGTACCGCTAGATGATATACCTTCAACAATTTATAATGATATGTTTTTAGATGGCAAAGATGGTGTGATTTTAGAATTTAGCGATGAAAATTGTGAAAAAAAAGTGGTAGTGAATTTTGAAGAGGGAGTATTATCGTATAGAAATACTGATGAAGGTTCATTATTAGAAACGCTAAATTATTTAGACCAGCATTATGGTACAGATTTTTATAGTAATTGGTCTTTATTTAAAGTAAAAAACTCAGAATACTTGAATTGGTTTCATAAAGAAAGTTGTGGTATATACGAGTCAGGAGAGGTAGAACACTATGTATTTTTAACACCTAATGATGTAATTGAAATCCTATCGATATCCCCTCCTAGTATTACGGTAAAGTAATTTTGTTATAGTGAGTAAAGCAAGACCTTTGATACATCGATCAATTAACAATCCCCTTGAACTTGATTAAGGGGATTTCTAGTATTATGTCAAGGATAAAAGAAACTGGCAATATGAGTAATATGAAGCCTCAAAGGAGATATGAACTCTCTTTTGAGGCATTTTATGATAGAATTTCTGGATTATTACCGTTGACTTGAAGATTCGGCCACATTGATGAATTTGAAGCTCGTCACATACTTTTCTAACGATGAATTGGATAGTTCTGCTTGGAGAAAAGCGATTTGATCAGGAAAAATGGAAAATGCGTCCATTTTATTCCCGAAGCAAATTCGGAAATTCATTGAGAGAGACAAATTTTCTTCTGATTTTTGGAAAAAGAGAGCGTTAAATTGGGCCGCACAAGACAATGAATATTTGATAAGAGGAGAAATACCTAGCAAATTCATAAAAATTTCTCCTAAGGAGTGAGTATATTATGTTTTTATTATATTTCCAAGATGAATGTCTGGGTGAAATACAAGATATCAACACTGAAGGCATGTGGATGTGTGGTAAACTTATACCTAATCAAAATATAGTAAAGTTTAAAGATTTTTTTAAGGCTCTTACGAGTGAAGAAAATGATTTTAAAGAAAGTGAATATAATGAAGAATGGTTGAAAGATGATAATTGGTTTATTGTGGATGATCATCAAAATAAAAGAGGAATTTATTTGCCGGCTGTGTATGAAGACGGGGAAATAAATTGGAGATGGAGGTAACTTGATTTAAAACAAAGACCTTGATAGGCTATATGCCTTCAAGGTTTTCTTTATATTTAAAACGAATTGTTGTTTAAAATAAAGATTTTATAAAGTAAAGTGAAATTGAGCCAAGCTACTCATTGAAAAATACCTGGTATTATGTCAAGAAAACGGACACGTGATGATGTATAAAATTTTGTGTAAAGCATTTTGCTAGATCAAAAGAAAAAAGGTAGGGTATTCTCTGATTTGGACCAAAACATTCCAGAGAAAGGAGAACCCTACCTAGTCTAAAAGTATATCGAATGTAGACTGGGCTCATCAACTGGAAAGTGCGATTCGCCAGTTTATAAAGGAAAAATTAGAGCTGACTATGCGTGAAGAAATAAAAAATTTCCTCGAAATAGAACAGGCTGGAACGTCGAATATGAGAAACGGCTACTATCAACGAAATCTAGATACGCAATATGGCCGGATTGAAGGTCTTTTGGTCCCAAGAGGCCGAAACGGAGAATTTCAAACGCAACTGTTTGCCCCTTACCAACGCCACACCGGCTGGCTCGAGGAAGCAATCATTAAGATGTATCAAAGTGGCATGAGTACGCGTGAAATTGGCAAGTTTATCGAACGAATTCTAGGAAATGCCTACTCCCCAACAACGATTAGTCATATCACGGATGTGGTAAAGGAAGACATTGTGAAATGGCATACACGTCCCCTACCCAAGCGATATTCGGTCTTATATTTGGATGGTTTATACGTAAAATTTCGTCGTGAAACCGTGGAGAAAGAAGTCATTTATATGGTGTTAGGGGTGAATGAAGAAGGATATCGCGAAATTCTTGATTTCTTTGTGGGAGGACAAGAAAGCGCCTATGTATGGCAGAGGAAATTCTTCAAGGCCTCTACCAAAGAGGCGTCCAGGAAGTGCTTCTGGGCGTATTCGATGGATTACCGGGATTGGAGGAGGCCTTTAAGGCGGTTTATCCGAAAGCCCATGTGCAGCGTTGTGTCGTTCACAGAGTCCGCAACACCCTCCGTCGTGTTCGGAAAAAAGATCAGTTCGAAATGGCGGAGGATCTGAAACTCATTTATCGATCTCCGAATAAAAAATTGCACTGGAGATGTTTCGGCAGTTTGAGTCAAAATGGTCCAGCAAGTACCCAAGAGAAGTCCAATCTTGGGCCAATGAGTTGGATGTCCTCCTTACATTTATGGATTATCCAAGCAGTATTCGAAGTGTGATTTACACGACGAATGCCATTGAACGAACGATCAAGGAGATTCGGAAACGTCTAAAGCCGATGAACAGTTTGAGCAGTTTAGAAGCCGCGGAAAAAGTCGTGGTATTTGACCATCCAAGACTTTAATGAGAAATGGGCAGGACGAAAGTTACGAGGATTTGCCGAAGCGTATGAAGCCCTCGAGCGAATGTTTGAAGAACGTTACAATTAACCATATATTGTAAATAAACAAAATAAGGGGATTCACCCTTTCCACACAGGAGACTTGAATATTCAGAGTCTCCTGTGTGGAGGAAACTAGTTCCCTATTCATTCTAAATCCATTTCAGAGAAACCCTAACTCCCATTATATTACACAAAATTCTTGACGGTACCCTCACCTATAAGGTCTTTAATAAGAAAATTGTAAAGCCTACCGAAATTGATGTAATTTATCCAATTAAGAATAAGTCCATGGTTACGTTAGTTACGTGTCATCCCAAATACTCAGATAAACAGAGGCTGATTGTTTTTACTGAACTGGAGACAGAACAAATAAAGGATGGACGGGATAAATTTTAATGGGGATGTATGCCTGTCACCGTCCGAATTAATTATTACTATTTGCTTCACACATTCATGTGACTGTTCTACATTTGCAAAAGATGGTTTCACATTGTATTCGGTACCTGTGGTCAATCTTCAAAAAACAGGCAATCACAATTTCGATATTAAGATGCAATATGCTCCCTACATTCTAAAAAGATAAGGAAAAAGTCCTGATTGCCATTTGGCAAAACAGGAATATATCATGATTTATCCTTATTTTACTTATGTTACCATTTAAATAGTGTGTAAATGGGGGGAGGAAATCAACGTGTCGTCTTTATGGGAATCCACCGAAAAAGAATTGGAACGTTGGGCCTACGGGACGATGATCGATTGCCTCGAGTCCTATCAGGGGCAAGTCAAAGAAGCGATAGAGGAGTTTCATCAAGGCACTCATGCCTTTTATCGTGCAAACGAGGAGT
>NZ_BAWO01000104.1 GCF_000632715.1 Parageobacillus caldoxylosilyticus NBRC 107762
CAGGAATGCTCCTTTAAATATAAAACGTATGCAAAATATATGCGATCCTTCTCATTTCGCATCACAAAAAATGTGTTCATTCAATACATCTTCTATTTTCATCTCCTTTCTTGGTACTGGCACTTACATAAAAAGCAAGATTTGTGCCAACTATTATTTTATTTAATAATTCTGAATATATTGTATATTAAAGAGGGGGAGTTTCTAGATTTTCAGAAAGATGCCATCAAAAAGTCCTAAACACTCATAAAAAATTGCCTTGGAAGCTTATCTCAATGAAAATTCGAAATAAAGATTTTGAGTTTCTTCTATTTTTATCCATAACGAGTGTTTTTTAATCCACTTTTTTGCATTCACGATGTCCGAAAAACGAGACGAGATGTTTCCTCCTCTTATATGTATGAATGAACCTCTCCCACCTACACTCCGCTAAGAGGTGGGAGTTTCTTACCACCCGTCCGAAGAAGGTTGTCTTCTTTGGCTCAATGCATGCATCGGAAGTCTTCCCAGCCGATTCGGTAAGCAACATCGGCTTTTCGACCGGTGGGGCGGTCCAACCCTTCTACTACTTCTTGCTTACGCAATCCGTAGATACGTCAGCTTCGTTTGTACGTTCCAGTGTTTGAAGGCGCCGTGCAGCGCCTTGCTTAAGATATTTCGCGCTCCATGAACGTCCGGATGCTCCTTGTACCCACACCGGCACACAAACTGTCGAGAAGATACTTTTTTTCTCTTTTGGCAGACAGGACGCGTCTGGCTGGTATATGACTCTTTGATTTCATGCAAGCGAGTGCCATGTTGGGCCAGCTTATAAGCGAGATACTGCTTTACTTTCCCGAATGACCAATTCGAGAGTCTCTGTGCTTGTTTCCGGCTGGCCCGTTTTCACAAAACGCGCCGATGGTGTGACTTCCCCAAGATCGACTCCGGCGGAGGAACCCGGTTTGTACGCTGTTGCTTTTTGCCCATCCTCATGCGTCACGGCCAAATAAAGACCTTGATCCCAGCAGCATTCGATTTCTTTGATGTTCCCTTTGACAGATGCGACGCATACACGACAATCGGCTTTTCCCGTTTTCCGTGATGAATACCCATGGAGAGTTCGATTTTTCCGTTTTCGTAAACCTTGAAACCGTCTTTCGCCCATTTCGTTGGGAAGTACTTCTTTTTCTTGTAGGGATAGCGGGCAGGATGTCCTTGTTGGATCGCGTGGTGTGCGGCTTGTCTTGCGAAGAGGTATTGGTGGCAGACTGCTTGAATCGTTTCGCTGTGGAGATGGAACTTCCTTTTCGTTTGTTTTTGCAGCTTGCTTTTGGTGATCCAACCCCCATGCTGGAGGAAGTGTTCTTTGGCTAAGTGGAGGCATTCATTCCAAACACGGGCGGATTCCCGATTGCAGGCGTACAAGCGATCCAAATCCGCTCTCATTGCCTGAAAGAACACTTTTTATCCACGAAGCATGAGCATTTCCTTTTTCTTTGTTTGATGGATGGCCTGGTTATAGCACGTATGTTCGTTTTTGGGAATCAAAAATTTCCCGATTCATCTCCCTCCTTCACTCCGTTTAGAGGAAGGGAGACTTCTCGGGAAAAATGTTAAATTTGCAACAAGTACGATCCATCATAACAGCTGTAGTATTAAATACATTGATAAAATATTGATAAAATAGAGAAACTATGATAAATTAGTATAGAAACACGTTTTTATTATCTACATAAATATAATATCCCTATTTTAATTATACAACATAATTCCCCTTCAGTCAACCCCAATTTTTATTTTTTTAAAGGAGTGATTGAAATGACAGAACTTCGGCAAGAGCAAGAACGATTAAACAGCATAATGGAGATTATTGCGGAGCAAATCCGCATGTTGGAAGACGAAACCCTCCGGCGTCGGAAAGAAGTGATTGATATCCGCAAACACTTTTGGGATGACATCAAGGTTAATATAGATACTTTCGACGATTTTCTTGAGACGATCATCAGCTTGAGACAACAGGCTCAGCTCCTGTCCGTAAGCCAAAGCACCCACAGGCACGCCTTCAAGAGGTTGTCTACGCTGCGCCGCATGCGGGAGGTGCCTTATTTCGGCCGAATCGATTTCACTGAAGAAGGAACTTCAACTGCTGAACGAATCTATATCGGCATCTCCACGCTCACGGATACAAGCGGAGAGAACATCCTTATCTACGACTGGCGGGCGCCGATCTCGAGTATCTACTACGATTACTCTCCCGGTCCGGCCGAATATGTTACGCCCGAAGGCGTAATCCGTGGCATGCTGGAGAAAAAGTGGCAATATATCATCCGCGGCGGCGTTATCAAATCGATGTTCGATACCAGTCTCACCATTGGAGACGAGATTTTAAAGCAGGTGCTTGGCAAAGTCTCAGATAAACATATGCACAACATAGTGGCCACCATTCAACGGGAACAAAACCGGATCATCCGGCACGATCGCGGGCGGCTGCTCATTGTTCAAGGCCCCGCTGGCAGCGGCAAGACATCGGCCGCCCTGCAGCGGATCGCTTACTTGCTCTACAAGTATCGGGATAGGCTGACAGCCGATCAAATTATTCTATTTTCACCTAATTCGATGTTTAACAGCTACGTATCCAATGTGTTGCCCGAACTCGGCGAAGAGAATATGCTGCAGGTCACATTTCAAGAATACTTGGACCATCGGCTAGGCAACGAATTTCAAGTAGAGAGTCCTTACGAGCAATTGGAATATGTGTTGACTGCATCGGATGACCCTTCATACCGGACTAGGACTGCGAGTATCCGATTCAAGGCATCGACCCGTTTTTTTGAGGCGATCAAAAAATACAGCCAGTCGCTAGAATTATCCGGCATGCTATTCAAAGATATTATTTTTAGAGGAAAGCCGATCATCACCGCCAAACAAATCGAGGAAAGGTTTTATAGTAGCGACACCTCGCTCCGCTTTCACAACAGACTTGAGAAGTTGAGAGATTGGCTAAACAGGCAATTAGATGAAGCCGAGAAGCTTGAACGGACCAAGCCATGGGTACAGGAAGAAATCGAGCTGCTTAGCAACGAGGATTACCAAAAGGTTTATACCCACTTACGGAAAAAACGCGGCTTTAACGGAGAATCATTTGGTGATTATGAGAAAGCGCTCGTTCGATTGATCGTTCGCCAGAAGATGAAGCCGTTGCGCAAACAGATCCGGACGCTTCGTTTCATCGACATGAAGGGAATATACAAGCAACTTTTCGCCGATCCAACGCGGATCAAACAGTGGACGGAGGGGGAAACACCCGAAGAGTGGGAGGATATTTGCCGATTGACTGTGAAAATGCTAGACGAAGGCAAACTGTTTTACGAAGATGCTACTCCGTTTTTATTTTTGAAAGAGCTGATTCAAGGCTTTCAGACGAATAGCTCGATCAAACACGTGCTTGTAGACGAAGCGCAAGATTATTCTCCGTTTCAATTCGAGTTTTTGAAACGTTTGTTCCCTTCGGCAAGGATGACCGTGCTCGGTGACTTTAACCAGGCGATATTCACCCATGCCAGCGAAACGGTCGATTTTCACACACTTACCAGCTTATACGGGCCTGATGAAACGGATGTGATAACCTTGACCCGCAGCTACAGATCCACAAGACAGATCGTCGAATTTACGCGCAGACTCGTGCCCGGCGGCGAACGGATTACCGCTTTTGAACGCGACGGCGATAAGCCTGTGCTGACGAGAGTGTCCAATCAAGCCGAACTGCACCGCTGCATTGCTTCCAAAGTCGCTGACTTGCGGAATCGGGGGTATAATACGATCGCGATTATATGCAAATCTGCTGCAGAAAGTGCCGCCGCATACGAAGCACTGAACAACGTCGAAGAAATTAAGCTCGTGAAGAGCGGATCTACCGAATATGAACAAGGTGTTGTCGTCATACCGGCGTATTTGGCCAAGGGCATCGAATTCGACGCCGTCATCATTTATAACGCATCGGCGCAAGTATATGGCGATGAGAGCCTGCGTAGATTGTTCTACACCGCCTGCACCCGGGCTATGCATTACTTGCAGCTTTACAGTGTAGGCGAACCGAGCCCCTTTTTGCGCAGCGTTGAGCCGGGGAGTTTACTTCTGATCCAGAGTTAACACGGGACTGGTCTGGAGTCTTAATTTGTGCGAAGACGGGTAGAAGGGGGCGGAACGAAGTGGAGCATACGAAGTATCAAGCGATTCGCTGACGGCTTGCGGAAAGCCCAATGACTTAGCAAGCTTTAAAAGCTGTACTTTTTAGGCTTGGTTAGCCGACTTGGCTTCCCCAAGCCGTCCCTTTACGCACCTAACAAGCAAAAATTATAATGGGGGAGGCAAAGGAAGGTGCGTCCCCGGGAAGAAGGTCAAAAATAAGATACCTTAAAAAAACGGCTTCTCAGATTGGCGTACTATTATACACAATTCAAAATGACGTTTTTATATATACTCGTCCCCCTGATATTTCAAGGGGGACGATTTCACTGAGAAGTTTGAAATGTTCCGCGCAGAAATGGCAAAAAAGAAACCGCATGTGGCCGCATCGCCATACGTCTTTTATAGCCAGCGCTCGCCGAATTTTTCGGTCCGGGGCATTCAGCGAATGATTGAAAGCTACAGCTTACCAAACAAAAAGCTCACGCCCCATATGTTTTGGAAGTGGATGTTAAAGGCGACGAACAACGATATCGAGAAAGTACGGAGACTTGCGGGCCACAGCAATATCGCCACAACCTCCAGATACTTAAAAAGACAGCTATAGCGATCTGGCGGATGCCGTGGAGTCGTTGCCGAAATTCTAATAAAGTTTGTTGTGCGTAGGCGTCGCCGATAACGATTCGGATAGTTCAGTACGGCCATGGCAATCCTCGAAAGAAGATTCAAAGATGCCATGGCCTTTGGCATTTTCATCACAATTTAACCGACACTTGCTCCAGTCAAAGATGGTCAAATCTCCCTCTGCTTAATTAAAAATAAGAGGTAATTCTTTGATGCAAAGACAAGACTTCCTTTAAAAAATGTCACATTGTCTGTATGTTACGAGGATTTGCCGAAGCACAGGAAGCCCTCCAGCGAATGTTTGAAGAACGTTACAATTAACCATATATTGTAAATAAACAAAATAAGGGAATTCACCC
>NZ_BAWO01000103.1 GCF_000632715.1 Parageobacillus caldoxylosilyticus NBRC 107762
GAAGCACAAAAGGAAATGAATGAAACAATAAATATGTTGGAAGAAAGTTTAAAAAGAGAAGGGTTCGGAGTTTTGTGGGAATGAATTTAATGTAACGGAAAAGCTGCAGGAAAAAGGGTTTAACTTTCTCAAATACCATTTGTGATTTTGGAAATATGTAATCCGCAAGAAGCAGCGCGTGTGCTTTCTGAAAACTTATTAGCAGGTTATTTTCTGTCATGCAAAATCGTAGTGTATAAAGAGAATGAAACAACAAAAATAGGTATGCCAAAACCAACCACGTTGATCAGCATGATGAATCATGAAGAACTGAAAAACTTAGCGGGGGACATTGAAAAAAGGTTGATATCCTGTATCGATGAATGCAGATAAATAGCTGCTAAAAATAAACCGAAAATAACATTGTTTAAATCTTTTGATAAAAAGCCTTTTATTATGGAATTTGGGAAAAGCTTAAAAGTAATAACGAATGGGGATAAATATAAAAAGAAAAGATTCTTTCAGGGAGGATTACACATGATCGGTAAATTACTTAGGGGAGTCCTAGTAGCCGTGCTACCTGTCTTTATCATTACCGGATGTAACAATCAAAACAATGACCATAATCAGATGGATCATGATTCGAAAGAAATGGATCATGCAAATATGAATCATGAAGATATGGATATGTCCTCCAATGATAAAGACAAAGATAACAAAACAAATGAAATGGAGTTCGCGAAGCCACCAAGTTCTTTCAACCGTTTAGCGAACCAAAACATCATGATAACAGCGACGAAAAACGTTACCCGTATAAACACAGATGATCCCATCAAATTATCCGTCATGGTTTCACAAATGGTTTGGCCTGCCACTCATAAAGAAAACCAGCCCGGCGGAATTATTTTAGTGCCTGTTGAAAACTGGCAAATGGCATTGGCAAGTGTAGACTTAATTCATCATCCGAACAACGGTCCTGTTTTATTTACAAAAGATCAAAAAATACCGGATGCCGTTTTAAAGGAAATAAATCGTCTTCAACCTTTAGGTACAGCTAACGGTACGCAAATCATGGTGATGGGAAATCTCAAGAAAAGCGAACTAGATAAATTAAAGAATTTTAAGATGAAACAAATTAGTGAAATAGATCCAGCTGCGTTTGCGAAAGAAATTGACCAATTTTACAGCGACATTGCTGGTAAGACTCCGCAAAGTGTGATTATTGGTTCTTTGGAAGATAAGGCGAAATTGTACACTCTTACAGCTGCCAATTGGATTGCCCACATGGAAGAACCGTTACTGTATGTTACGGCAAATGACATTCCACAACCAACCAAAGAGGCGTTACAGCAAAGAAAAGGAAAAGCAAATATATATCTTTTAGGTCCCGAATCAGTAATCTCTAAAAAAGTGGAAAACGAATTAAAATCATTTGGCACCGTTGTCCGAATAGCGGGCGATACACCGGTGCAACAATCCGTTTCTTTTGCTACCTACAAAGATGAAAAAACAAAATTTGGATGGGGACTAAATAATCCGGGGCATGGTGTATCATTTATTTCAACGAAAACCCCTGAACTAGCGATTGCGGCTGCGCCATTTTCTCATCTAGGAAAACACGCACCTTTAATATGGCTAGAGAATGGAGCACTAACAAAGGACGTATATGAATTTTTAGCTCGTTTAAAACCAACTTTTACGGATGATCCAACAGTAGGACCGTATAACCACGCATTTTTATCTGGTACATTCCGTTCCATCTCTTATCAAACACAAGGAATCATCGATGAAAAGCTCGAAATTGTTCCCGCAACCGGAGAAGGACATGTAGGACATTAGAAGCACGTAAATCTATATACGCAAAACAGCTTGCAAGCCGAGCAAGCTGTTTTTTTATTTTTGAAACTCGTGGTATTAATATGACGATGCAAACATATGGCATTCAACCAACATCAAAGGTTTTTGAATTATTCGCATATCATCACATACAACTTTTACAAGCTAATTTGCAATGATTCACGTTGTTTAAGAAACATGTAAGCAACAAAGTATGATTATGATGACAGAGCCATTAGAATTCTAATCGATTTTTGAAAACATCAAATTTCCATATAATAAATCTACGACAAAATTTTGCGAATTTTTACCCACACTTTCTCCATACTTTCTCCATACTTTTCCTTTATTCTAAAACCGTAAAAGGATGAAGGTGTAGAAAATGAAAAAACTTATTTCAGGTTTGTTTGTACTTGTTTCAGCTTTTGTGTAAGCTACAGCTGTTTTTGCGGCAAATAAAAATGATAATAATGATTGGGAACAAATGTTACCAATGATGAAACAAATGCATCCATATTTCTCAGAGAAACAATTATTATGAAAAATGTATGAACAGTGTCAAAGTAATGGAGATAAAATGATGGAACATATGATGAATCATGACAGAATGAACCAATAAACGATGAAACAAGAAGGACATATAAGTAATCATATCATATTGTAGGTTGCCGGAAAAAGAATTTATTTTGAAATCTAAAGCAATGCTTGGGATTGATGGACTGGAAGTTTGACGCAGATTAAGAAAAGGTGGAAATATCTCTATTCTTAAAGATGATAAGGAGGGAAGCTTTATGTTGAATAGGAGAGATTTTCTTAGCAGATCGTTAAAAGGAGCAGCTGGATTATTTGCTGTTTCGGTATTGCCCATAGGGCTAGCTGCTTGTAGTAACGATAAGAAAAATATCGATACAAGATCCATGGCCAATCTGGGGCCTTTAAGCGAGTTAGAAAAGGGAGAATTTCCGAAAAAGGTGCCATATAAAGTAAAAATAAAAGATGCATGGACTGAGCAGGAAATCGAGGGATTTGTGTATATCAATAAAAATAAAGAAGATAACTCTTTGTTAATTATGTCCCCAGTTTGTACCCATCTAGGCTGTATAATAGGAGATGCTGAATTAGAAATGCAAAAAAAGGGTATCCGCTTTTCTTGCTCATGCCACGGAGGGCAATATGATGAATATGGTATCAATGTAGGGGGACCGCCACCAAGACCGTTAGATATATTTGACTCTTACATTCAGGATGGCAATGTTTATATTGCTGTGCTAAGTCCGATAAAAAGGGAAAATAAAAAAGACTAAAAACTGGTGATTTAATGGGATGATGCCACAATAAAAACGAAAATCGGAAGAAAATCCTTTTTTCATATTCAGTAAATAGAGAAGACAGCAGGCTTGAAAACTCAACCTGCTGTTTTTTTTCTATTTATGGCATGACGCTGATTTCACCTACTTGAACCGTTTTTATTACTTTGTTTTGTTCTTTGGCAATGACACTAACCGTGTTTTTAAACACATATTGGTGACGAAAACATATTTATGATCCGGACTTGTGACTACTCCGTGTGCCCCTTTGCCTGTTTCAATCGCGGCAACTACTTTTTTTGCTTTTATGTTTATTTTGCTTACGGAATGAGATAGTGCATCTTTTGTCTCTTGATTGGCTACATAGGCAAACGTATCGTCGGAATCCATGTACACTTGAGCCGGTCCTTGACCGACAGGAACTTTGTTCACTTTGCCGCTTGCTAAGTCAACAATGGTAAGCGAATTCTCTGCATTTAACGTTACGACTAACGTTTTACCGTCTGAAGTAATGCCTGTTGTAACAGGAGTAGATCCTACTTTCATTTTCTTTTCTTCTTTCATTGTTTCTAAATTAAGAACGCTTACACTGTCTTCTCCCATGTTGGCGATATACGCGTATTTACTATCCTTTGAGATACGGAACCCATGAGGTCCTTTTCTAGTTGGAATTGTTTGGGTTACCGAGTAACTCGCCATATCAATCACAGAAACGTTATTATCTTCATTATTGGCTACGAGAGCGTACTTTCCATTTTCAGTGAAAACGATATGAACTGGATGATTCTCGACTTTCACTTTCTTAATTAATTCGTCTGTTTCTGTATTATAAATACCGCCATTCCTTTCATCTCCATGGAGTGATTATTTCCGTGTTGCATTTCCGGAACTAAAGTAGCACCGAGAATTTTTCCGTCAGGAGAGACTTGGACATTGTGAACGGCACCGTCTACTTTGATTGTTGAGACAACTTTATTCGTTTTTAAATCAATTTTTGAAATACTTCCGCCTTCATTAGCAGTAAAATAATATTTTTTCGCTTCGTGTTCTTTACTTTGTTCTTTTGTAGTAGTTTCAGACTGCTTATTTTGTTCACTCTCCCCTGAAGTAGCATCATTTTTTTGAGACGTAACCCCGCAACCTGTTAGAGCAAATATAAATAATGATAATAAGGTTACCGTGATGATAACTTTACGCATGAAATATTTCTCCTTTTTACTGAATTTAATCTAAAAACATGATAGTAACAAAAATATTGACTTGCTGTGACGAATTTCACAATAAAAATGAAATGGTTCCTAACAGTTACAATTTATTGAAATCCATAAATTATGCAAATTTATCTTGTAAAATAAAAATTATTTTAATTTATTTATTCAATAAGAAGGTGGAACTATTGTGGGGACGAAATTCGAAAGAATGATTCAAGAGTATCGATTGGACATGGAATCAGTTTATCAAACTTGGTTTTATAGATAATGCCCAAAGGTTAAAAGCATTCCGTACTATCCGAAACGGTGTTATAGAGGTAATTGATATAGAAAACAATACATTCAGAAACGACTTTAAGGAATCTTTGTTTTTCATACATATTTTGTTATTATATGGAGGAGAATGAGCTGATAAGAAAGGGACAAAAGTGAGAAAAATTTCGTTTAAATTATGATATTTTTTGTATTTGTAAGTCAGGGTAAGCCAGATGCTTATCGACTGTGATGACACTAGGTTTACAAATATGAGAAACAGCCAAGGCTTTCTTGAAAAAGCGCTTGGCTGCTTGTTTATCTCTTACAATTGATAGATAGTATCAGTATGTCCAGTTGCAGAAATTTTTTGTACCAGAATCCTATTTATAACTTATGATTATCCTGCTTTTCTAGTTTGCTTTTTTCATCATATATTTTTGCTCTTGGTGTGAATCTTTTTGACGCTTCATTTTATAGATAAAATAAATACTTAAACCTATAATCATCCAAATGCTGAAATACAACCACGTTTCAAGCGCAAGACGAGTCATTAAGAAGATACAACACGCAATTGTCAATATTGGAAGATATGGAACAAGCGGGGCCTTAAACCCTCTTTGCAGATTTGGATGTGTTTTGCGCAGTACAATAACGGATAAGGCCACCATCACAAAGGTTAACAAAGCGCCAATATTGACTAAGTTGGACAATGCCCTCAAATCAATAAATCCAGCAATTGCCGCTCCAGTAAATCCTGCAATCCATGTCGAAAAAACAGGCGCTTGAGAGTGTGAATGGACTACTGAGAACGGTTTTGGCAGTAAACGATCGCGACTCATAGAGAACAGAACGCGCACTGTTGCGTAAAGATAAACAAATATAACTGTTGTAATGCCAGCAATTGCTCCAACTGATATAACCCCTGCAACCAAATTTTGTCCGACTGCATGAAGCGCAAATGCCATCGCGTCGGAAACATTTAATAAATGATATGGAACCATTCCTGTTAAGACTAAGCTAACAATAACGTATAAAAGAGTGCACACGAATAAAGAAACGATAATGCCAATTGGCAAATCACGCTGCGGTTTTTTCACTTCTTCTGCCGCAGTTGCAACTGCATCAAACCCTAAAAATGCAAAGAACACTGTAGCAGTTCCTGCGAGAACTCCTTTCCACCCAAATGGTATGAATGGATCCCAATTTTCCGGTCGAACATAGAATATTCCGACAATTATAAATAATAAAATGACGGATAG
>NZ_BAWO01000102.1 GCF_000632715.1 Parageobacillus caldoxylosilyticus NBRC 107762
TTTTTCGTTTTCGAAATCCATTTCGAAACATCCGCTGTGGTTCCGGCCGCTTTCACTCCTTTAATCCCCACTTTACCGGCGATGCCTGCTCCTTTGACCGGAGGAACAAAAGAAGCCAATAACATTCCTCCCGCAACCAAGCAGTCCCATCCTGAAATCCGTTCTCCGGTGATAGGGTCGTATTCTCCAAACAATCGCTGCACATCATACCAGCCACTAAGCTCCAGACCAAATTCTTTCATGTTGTCAGCGAGCGTTTGGTCTGCCTGTCTGATGACCGCAGCTGTTCGATACAGTAATTCCTCCGCTTCATTTAGCTTTTCTTCATTACGGTCGAGCTAATGAATCAGATCATCTCTGAGACTATCGATCGCATCAGTGCTAATGCCGGGAATCTTCATCACCAACGATGGAAATTCCCACGAAAGCGAGGTCCGAGCACGACAGCAGGCGTCTTCCGCATCAGGGACATGCTCGGCTACAGCTTCCAGCTCTTACGGATTGACTCGAATCGTCGTCATTGCAGCTCCTCTATCTTTCGCTAAATTTAGGTAATTTCCTTTCTCATTTCATAAAAAAGAGTACCTGCACAGGATAAATATGAAGATTGGCGCGATTTCAGAAAACAGCCCCAAAAAATCTGAAAAAAGATAACGAAATTAATATGCTAATTTACAATTAGGGTTATATTTTGTTAGTAACGAAGAAAGTGGCTTATTCGGCACTGGGTATCCTCCGCCAAAAAAGAAACCTTGAAAGGCATAAAACCCATCAAGGCTGAAAATAGAAGTAATCTAATAACTAATGATAATGTTTTGCTGAATATTGATTGACCAAGTTAAGAGATTCTAATACTTATTCTATAGGTCCCATAAATTGGGTGATTAAATAAATATGCTCAATCAGTTTAACCTTTTTCAAGTTCTCTACTTTTTCTGGCCCACCTAATCCAAGAAGAGGTACATAGCCAAAACATTCATCAAACTCTGGTTCCCCATATCTCCTAACCGCCTCTGGATAAGGAAACCAATTTAATTCCTCATCTAAAAAGGCCTCATCGTTGAAATCCTCAAAGAAAAAATCAAATCCAGCTGAAATAACATGTACCTCATTTTTTCTAAAATTCAACAGGTTTAAATATCTGCCCTTTTCCCAAACGATTATATCTCCCATTGATGTAGCGAACAACGGAATGGCTTCTTGATATCGTATATATACGTCTTCTAAAAGATCTTGAAATTTATCAGGGTTCACTATTTTTAGATAACCTTGTAATACACTACCAAAACCGTATTGTTTCCAAATATCAACAACTTCTGCAGGAATTCTCTCTTTATACTTCTCAACTGTTGATATGGGGACTTTCTCTTCTAATTTAAAATGATTAAATATATTTTGTGCATCTCCCATTAATAAGTCACCTCAATATTTTAGTTTGATATTTTTAATTTAATATTTAAGGTTCATCACCAAATTTTGTGATTTAGTGGCAAAAAAGAGAAAGCACTAACGAGATCCTGGCAATAATGTTAGCAGTGAAATAAACATTAAGGAGGTCTCGTAAGTGCTTTCTATACCACTAGGATTGCCAGAATTTAAAGTTATTAAACAAGAACTTCTTTCCTATGGTTATGCGATTCATGTAGAGAAAACAGAGACACAGGAACGTTGCCCTCATTGTGGGTTTTCCACTTCCTCTGTCCACGACAGACGGACAAGAAAAGTACGGGATTTGGCGATTTTCCATCAGCCGGTGTACTTGTTCGTAAAGTTCGTAAAGGTAAAGCGCTATCGGTGCTGGAATTGTTCCCAAGTGTTTTCCGCCTCTTTGGAATCGATTCAACCCAATCAACACTACACCAATCGATTTTGTGAGTACTTGTATGAACTTTGTGAAGGCTCCACCATTCAAGAGGTTAGCCGAAAGCACCGTATTCCATATACGACATTGGAGCGCATCTATTACTTCATTGCATCGAAAAAAGCAAAAGAGCGTCAAACAGCGATAGAAGCATCTTCTCAAGAAGAGATGGTGCTTAATCGCTGTAAAAAAGGGACATCAGTATGAAACCGTATTGATGGATGCCAAAGCCGGATCGGTCATGGGAATGCATGCTGATCGCCAATGTGATTCCGCCATCAACTTGTTGAGCCAAAATGTCCTGTCGAAAGAAATGGTCCAAACGGTGATTCTTGACATGTGGGAACCTTATCATAAGGCGGTTCGTGCCCTGTTTCCATCTGCTTCGATTGTCATCGATAAGTACCATGTGGTTCAAAAAGTGATACAAGTCTTAGATCAAGCAAGAAAGGAATTTTCTCCATTGAAAAAGGCTCGATATCTTCTCTTAAAAGGCTGTGAAAAGCTTCGTAAGGACCAACGGCTTCGATTAGACGATATCTTGGAGAAGTATCCGGTACTTTCCATTGCTTATTATCTGAAAGAGTTGTTTCGGGCTTTTTACCGAACCGATGGATATAACGAAGCAAAGGAACGCTTGGAAGAATGGATTAAGTTAGCCAAACAGAGCCCTTTTGCTTCTTTTCAGGAAGCAGCCAACACTCTTGAAAGGTGGAAGGAGCCTATTCTTTCCTACTTTTTGTGCCCATATACGAATGCCCGAATCGAGGGGACGAATCACAAGATCAAAAACATCAAACGCCGGGCATATAGCTATCGAAATCTAGAACGGTTTCGTTTGCGTGTATTTCTGGAGTGTACAGGGAACACTACAGGTAGTCAGGCTGCTTAAGCGCTCCCTTCTTCCGCTATCGGTATGATAGTTGGTAGAATGGAACCCGTCAAGGAAAGCACTTGACTGTTTCCATTCTACCAACTTCATGGTCTGTATGCGGAAGAAGGATCCTGATTAATGAACCTATTTCATCCAGCTAACATATTTCTAGGATTGAGTAGAAATCACAGAAAATGGTGAAGACCCAAATGTTATTTATTGTATATATGATTGTTACAGTGTATATAAAATAATTCGAGATATGCTAAAAAAATACCTCAAAAGAGATTTAATATCTCCTTTGAGGCTCTATATTACCATATTACAAGTTTCTATCTTATACCAACCCACACTTCCCCTTCATGATATATTTCTATTACATATCCTGAAGTTGGCGAAAAGATCCAAGTATCAAAACTAACCGCCGTAACATCATCAATAACTTCTAAAACCTTTTTTAAATCAGACTTGATAATGGGCAAAGTCCCCTCGTCCCAAATTATATAGACAACTGGATCAAAATTTTGGTAACAATTTTCTAGATAAGCTATTATATCATCTACAGTATTTACATTTTCTTTTTTACTAACCTTGTCCCAATCAATACGCCCCCATTCAGCAAATGGAAAAGAGCTTTCCAAAGCATCAAGAACTTTCTCTTTTTCACTATTCATTAAAATTTCAGCATCTTCACCTAAGGCTTCAATACATTCATCTAATAAAGTCATTCAAATTCACCCTTATCTATTCAAGTGTTTTAAATAAGCTTTAAAAGTACTTTCATTACCTTCAAAAGGTATTACATATTTTTTAGCTTTAAGCCCTTTACCCTCACGAAAATCTTCTACATTAATATGTGGCCCTTTATTAGGGTCGTAGTCTAATCTCCATCTAACCTTTCCATCAGCAGATTGCCTACCCACAACTTTTCCGTACCCTGCACTAGATTTAAGAGTACCTATATATGGCTTTGAATTTGGACCTAAATCCCCTACTAATTTAAGTGCTTTATTTCTAGCTTGTTCATACGTTCTTACCTTATCAAGTATTTGTTCACCTTTGCCAATACCCTTGCCAATCACCTGATCCCTCGTTCTGCCGACGATATTCATCATTGTTCCTTTGGCTTCCCTCTCAGCCCCGCTCACCCACATGCGGGATGTCGGGCCACCGACTCCTGCCAAGGCCGGCTCCGGCCCCATCAGGACAGAACCAACATTTTTAAAAAAGTTATCCAATTGCTGTTTGAACGAGCGGATCGTTGCGGTGATAGGCCCTTTGATGACCTGGTGATAGATCGTTTGTAAAGCCCCTTTGATTTTATCAACATTCAGGACGTTTTTCGTTTTCGAAATCCATTTCGAAACATCCGCTGCTGTTTCTGCCGCTTTCAATCCTTTGATCCCTGCTTTGCCGGCGATGCCTGCTCCTTTGGCTGGAGGAATGACGGACAACAATAACATTCCCCCCGCTAGCAGGCGGTCTCCAAATGAAAGCCGTTCCCCTGTCACCGGATCATATTCCCCAAACACCCGCTGCACATCATACCAGCCAAGAAGCTCCAAACCGAATTCTTTCATGTTATCCGCAAGCGTTTGGTCTGCCTGTCGCATTGCTCGAAAGTTTTTTATTCATGCTATATCTGTTCTAGTAATTAAACCCTGTTTTTCATCTACTAACTAGCATGCAAAAAAGGCTTATTCCTTCTAAAATGGTAAATGGGAATAAGCCTACAAAATTTATCTGGTGAGTTTGTTTAGCTGGTAAGTGTATGGATTCCGCTTGGAAGATAGAAACACGCTAATCTATTGATTCAAAAGAGTTCTTCTCAAAGTTTTTATCTTCTCTATTTCATATTCATAATTACACTTCTCTTTGAAACACTTCTCCATACTTTGAAAAAAGTCATCGGCCCCCCGCAATAAAGCCTCAACCAACTCTCTTTTCGGCAATACAACTTTTATATGGTCATTCGCCTCTATTTCATAAAGCACTAAATCTTCAGATATTGAGTTTATTTGGAGCTTGACAGGTTGATCTGGAAAGTAAGTCTCGCCTTTTCCTGTACGTAACAAACTCTCAAGGACATTTAATATATACACCCATAATTGATCAACTAAATCCCATAATGTAACATCAAGCAAAATTTGTTCACCATATTTGAATAGAATTGCCCCACTTAAATATTCAAAATCCAATAATTCTTCGATATTCAATAATTCTCTAGTATCAGTAATTGGCACGAAATAACTTTCAATATTATTCTTCAAAAGTGATAGGTCATTTATTTTTTTATCTGGTCTACAAATGAAAGTATTTACATAAAACAATTTTCTCACCTACTATTCAAGTGGATAAAATTGACCAACTCGTCCTCTGTTAAAACCAACTACATATTCTATTCCATTATAGGTTCCTTTTATTTGATAACTAAAGGTCGTTCCATTTTTCAATAGGGTATCTCGATTTTGCATTATAATAGTTTCTATAGCATTCACTATCTCATCAATGGACATATCTTTCCTTAGAAAAGTCTGTTTTGCTTTTATTGACCCATCCCAATACTCAGGATGATGCCTTTCAAGAATGTGCTTCATTCCTCGTTTATCTAGCAGGAATGTTTGATTCCCAACTACAAATTTTTTGCTTTGGAAATTAGCGAGTACGTTTACTACCTTACTAGGTTCAGCTTTCACCATCCCTTCAATAACTTCGTCAGATTTTTTAATCATGAAATGTCTAAACGTGTTAGTGGCTTCTTCCGCGGTCTCCCGCACCCCTGCCCTAGATACCGGCCCTATCCCGGCAAATGCCGGCTGCAGTTGGACAGATCGAACGCTGTCAAGAAGATCGTCCCATTTCTTTTTGAACGAACGGATCGTTTGGGTAATCGGTGCCTTTACGACTTGGTGGTATACCGCTTGAAGGGCAGGCACGATTTTATCATAGCGGAGAACATGTCTCGTTTGCGAGACCAATTTGGAAACATCCACCGCTGTTTCCGCCGCTTTCAATCCTTTGATCCCTGCTTTGCCGGCGATGCCTGCTCCTTTGGCTGGAGGAATGACGGTCAATAATAGCATTCCCCCCGCTAGCAGGCGGTCTCCTGCTGTAATCCGTTCTCCGGTGATTGGATCGTATTCTCCAAACAATCGCTGCACATCATACCAGCCAAGAAGCTCCAAACCGAATTCTTTCATGTTGTCCGCAAGCGTTTGGTCTGCCTGTCGCATTGCCGCGGCCGTCCGGTACAGCAGTTCTTCCGCTTCATTCAGCTTTTCTTCATAGCGGTCGAGCCAATGAATCAGCTCATCTTTGAGCTCATGGATGGCATCAGAACCGAGGCCGGTAATCTCTATCACTAAAGAGGGTAGTTCCCAGGAAAGCGAGGTCCGCGCACGACAGCAGGCGTCTTCCGCGTCAGGGACATGCTCGGCTACGGCTTCCAGCTCTTCTGGCTTGATTCGTATCGTCGTCATTGCAGCTCCTCTATCTTTCGCCGAAGGCGGGCGATTTCCCTGCTTATTTCATGCAAAAGATCATCTGCGGTCGCATAAATGCGTGCCCCAATTTGCCGCAAGTCCCCGTATACCAATTCATACGCTTCCCTCGACTCTCCCTGCCAATACGGAACAT
>NZ_BAWO01000101.1 GCF_000632715.1 Parageobacillus caldoxylosilyticus NBRC 107762
GCAATAATATTCCATATGGAGCTTTTTGGGGCAAGTCCATATTACTGTGTAAATTCCTCTTTGATAGACGCCTTCGAACAGATGATTGGACATATGGTAGGGTCCCAATTGCAGGCCAAGAATTTCCCGTTATCCTTCCCGCAGCAATAAAAAACCACTCTAATAAAGCAATAAAGGAAACTTGGAGGACCAAGTTTCCTTTCCTTATTTTGATTCTACCTTCGCAAATTTTGTCGAACCAATATTTTGATGTATGGAAGCCCATGGTCTATTATTTTCCCAATGAACTTTCAGCGCCAATTGAAATGTCTCTGATAAAAACTCATCTGTTAATACTTCCTCTTTTGGTCCTGCAGCTACAATTTGTCCCTCTTTTAACAATAATACGTGTGTCATCTCTTCTACAATTTCTTCAATATAATGAGTGACATATAGTACGTGGCATTGCTGATGGGCAATAATTTCTTTCGTTAATGATAAAATCTCTTCCCTTGCTAAAATGTCTAATCCTATAGACGGCTCATCTAATATAAGCAATTTCGGTTTTGCCATTAACGCTCTTCCGATAAGTACCTTTCTTTTCTCTCCTTCTGATAATGTGTCATACGTTTTTCCCTTTAAGTGATCGATTCGAAAAGATGCCATTAGCTGTTCCGCCTGTTCTCGGTCCTCATTGATCACCTTTTCGTACAATCCTATCGAAGCAAATTTACCGCTGATCACAATATCCTCTACCGTTTCCGATTTTAAAGTTTGACTAAACCGGTCAAGAGAACTGCTAACAAATCCGATTTGCTTTCGCAGCTCAGGCAAGTTTGTTTGCCCGAATGGATGTCCTAAAACAGAAACTTCCCCTTTTGTCGGATATTGATAGCCTGTTACGATATTTAATAGGGATGTTTTTCCTGAACCGTTTAAACCTAATATGACCCAGTGTTCCTTTTCTTTTACTTCCCAATTTATATCCTTTAAAATAACTCGATTTCCTCTTATCAAGGACACATTTTTCATACTTATGATATTTTCCATTTCACACTACCCCTCTATTTTTAAGAATATTATAACAAATCAACAGGCCAGTGAGTAGTTCCAAAAACAAGGCTTTCTTATGCGAATATTTCTGTTCTGTTTAAAAAGATAAAATTGTAACAGTTGACAATTTGTGTCTGCTCACAGATAATACAGTAATAGGAACGTATATTCGCTCATTTATTGAGACTAGAATTTAATGTCGTTCTTACATGTTCATAAAAGGAGCTGGTTATAAGTGGGAAATTCAAATCAAAAAATTACTACGTGTTTCATGTTCAATGGCAAGGCTGAAGAGGCAATGAATTTTTACACCTCTGTATTTGACCAGTCAGAAATAAATAGTGTTTTTCATCATGAAGATGGAACAGTATTACATGCTACATTCACATTAAAAGGACAAACGTTTATGGCTATGGATAATAGCAACAAGCAAGAGCACCCTTTTACTCCTGCAATATCGCTGTTTGTAACATGTGATACCGATTAAGCAGTTATCGCAAGATGGCAAAATTCTAATGCCATTAGCTGCTTATCCATTTAGTGAAAAGTTTGGTTGGGTGGAAGATAAATATGGTGTTTCATGGCAATTAAACCTTGCAAAAAGCTAACAGTTAGTTGACAGCCAATTTTTAGATTAAAGAGGTTATTCTTATGTCATCAACCAACTCAAATCCATCTATGGCTTCACTATTACGCAATCGTTTCATCCAAACGATTATGACAGCTGGTTTGTTTATTCAGGTTGGCATTTGGGTACGCAACTTTGCTATTCTATTATTTGTCACGGAGAAGACAGATGGGGATGCGCTTGCCGTCTCACTCATATCGGTGGCCGAATTTGCACCGATTTTTATCTTCTCCTTTATTGGCGGTACGTTTGCAGACCGTTGGCGACCAAAACGAACGATGATCTGGTGCGACTTCTTAAGCGCTATATCGATATTTGTCATATTAATGGCGCTCCTGTTCAGCACATGGAAGGCTGTTTTCCTCGCAACATTCGTCTCCGCGATCCTATCGCAATTCTCTCAGCCTTCGGGGATGAAGTTGTTCAAAGTACACGTTCCGGGAGAACAGATGCAGGCGGGTATGTCATTATTCCAGACAATGATGGCTATTTTCATGATCATCGGTCCGATATTAGGCACGTTTGTCTTTCAACAATTCGGTATCTACATCTCTATGATGGTAGTAGGCATAGCTTTTCTATTATCTGCTCTCGTACTGACCTTATTGCCTCCCGACCGGATGGAGAAGAAGGACGAAAGTGAGACATCGCTCTGGGATGAAATGAAGCTCGGCTTTCAATATGTGTGGTCGCGCAAGATTCTTGTGACTTTGGGAGGCGGTTTCATGGCTGCTGGGTTAGGGCTTGGATTAATCCACCCGTTGGCCATCTTTCTGGTAACAGAGCGCCTTGGTCTGGAAGAGAATTACTTGCAATGGCTGTTCACAGCCCATGGAGCAGCCATGATTATCGGTGGCGCTGTGGCAATGGTATTCTCCAATCGGATTGCGCCGCACATCCTGCTGATGCTGGGGATGGGAAGCATGGCTGCAGGAATTTTTATGATGGGTTGGTCCACTATGTTCTGGCTTACCTTAATGGCTGAGTTTATCATCGGCTTATTCATGCCTGCTCTCCATATCGGCATTAATACGATTATACTGAACAATACCGATGAAACGTTCGTAGGACGTGTTAACGGAATATTGACCCCTCTGTTCATGGGTTCGATGGTAATCACGATGAGCTTGGCTGGTCTGTTGAAAAAACAATTCTCCCTATTCACGATCTATCAGGCCTCTGCCGCTCTCTTCGTCATCGGCATTCTGGTCATGCTCCCGATGTTCCGAATGCTTAAAACAGCTGAAGCCGGAATAAATAAAAATTAACAAAGCCCATTAGCCAGCCAGGCCGCGGTGCAGCACCACAGATGATGAAAATATTGGTTTGTGTCCATTAAAATGTAAATGAGGGGGTTCTAAAAGTAACCACTTTTGGAACACCCTCTGAGTTCAGAGAAAGCCTCTGTACTTTCAGCCTTGGACAAAAAAGCGATACTGTTATTGAAGTATCGCCACCCGTTAGCCAACCATGAAGCGAGCTTCACCACAGATGATGGAAGTGAATTCGTTCTTCCATGAGAGACACCCATGCCGCATCTATGCGGCACCATCAGAATCAACTCTAAGTATCGGTCTCCAATCCAAATATTTGCTACCTGAAATCCTTTGGTCCTCTTACCGGAGGTTGGATTGAACGGAAAGCCTATTGGCGCTATTTTGTCTTTCAGGGATTCTAATTTTGTTTGATCTTGGTCGATATGCACGACAAAATGATCCAAACGTATCATAATATTGTCACTCCTTTCCAAAAACACTTCAACATTATCTCCATACCTTTTTTGCACGCTCCAGCAAAAATCCTCCTTTGCATTCGAGGGGGATGGACTAAATACGATTATTTCGAATATAGACACTTATTAACTTGTTATGGTATCAACTTTTTGGATTTGCAGGAAATCTAGAAAAACGACAATCCAATCATAAAAATAATTCCAGATACCAGTAGCGTAGTGACACAGTACCCCATAATATCTCTCACTCCTAAACCCGCAATGGCAAGAGCAGGGAGTGCCCAAAACGGTTGAGCCATATTCATCCATGCCTCACCGTAAGCAATAGCCATCGCCGCAATCCCCGGATCTACTCCTAAAGAAGCAGCAGGCATAATGAATGGTCCTTGAACAACCCAGTGCCCTCCGCCAGACGGAACAAAGAAGTTAATTACGCCTGAACTTAAAAAGGCAAGAATCGGAAAAGTATGCTCATTAGAAATAGAAATAAAGGCATTCGTAATGACACCACCTAACCCTGATTGCTCCATCATCCCTCGAATTCCCGCATAAAAAGGAAATTGAATCAAAATGCCAGCTGTACCACGCGCAGCGTTTGTGATTGCTTTCATATATGATAGAGGAGTACCGTGCAACAACAAGCCCGTAAAAAAGAAAAGTAAATTAACTGTATTCACATCAACTTTAAATCCCTTTTAAAAGCGGGTCTGCTTCCATCGTTTAGGACTGGGGTGTAAATATTTTCGTTGAGTATTGTTCCGGGTGAACGTTACGATATTGAATTTACAGCAGAAAATTCGTTCCATTGTCATGATTTGCACCATGCTTCAGCCAAAACGGTCAAAAGATACAACTTCACCTAACAACGATCGTGAGCTTGCATCTTGTGTATTGTAAAAATGGGAATCAATTCGGATTACATCGCTTCTGGCAGAAATGATAATATGTCTCTCTTTCATTATGAATTCTATCTGCCTAGCATTTGTTTTGCATAAAAAACCATCGTGGCGCCTCGCTGATTAGCAGATAGGGGTCAAAACTTGTAATCCTTTCTCTTGTCCAGAATCTAATGCTAACTGGCAGATTATTAAATTAGGAAAGAACTTTTATACAAAAACCATTTGACTATGACATTACGTCACCCTTTATCCTGTAAATAGAAAGGAGGGAACCACTTGGATCGTAATTTTTACCGTATCACCGAGTTTGCTCGGAAGGCTTCTGTTTCCGTTAGAACGCTGCGCTATTACGATAAATTAGGCTTGTTGGTACCAAAGCATAATCAATCAGGTCATCGACTTTATACAGATGAAGATCTAATTCAACTGCAATATATTTTATCTCTAAAGTTTCTTGGATTTTCTCTAAAAAAATTAAAGATTTTCTTAAAGTTGATGCTAAACATTTTTAAAAACGATTAACGCAACAGAAAGCAATGATGAAAAGAAAGATTGCTCAAATCGAAAAAATAATCGAAGCAATTGAAAACGTAGAAAATGCTTTAACGTCAAATAAAATAGATTACGACTCCATTATAAATACGATCCAAGTGATACAAATGAAACCGGAGTGGGTAAATCCATATCTCACTGCCAAAGAGCGAAAGACAATGAGAGAATTGGTAAAACAATCATATTCAAAAGAAGCGTTGCGAAAATTAACTGCGAAAGGTTGGACAGAACAAGACTACAACCAACATATCAATCAATATCGATTATTTAGAGAATCATTGACAAAACTTGTTAAGAAAGGCGCCAGTCCTGATAGCCCTGAAGCACAGGAACTTGCAGAATTTTTGATGGAGATGATCCATCGTCGCTCACAAGGCGACCCGGATATTAAGGAAGGCATGAAAAAGATTTGGGAAAACTTCAACTCATTACCAGATCAAGAGAAGCCCAAAATTTATATGATTCCAGATAATGAAAGAGAGTTCATCAAAGAGGCCTGCATCATATATCACAAGAATAAAAACAGATAAACAGATTCAAGAAAAATGTAACGGCCTTTCCTCGATTGATACCGAGAAAAGGCCAAAGCTTTTCATTGCCTACTTGCTAGGAATATTTGCAAATAGACACTTTTTTAATACGGCGCCCACCTCGGCTGGTCTAGCCAATCATTCTGGAGTCTATCGACTCTTGCACGATTCGTCTTATGCTTGTTAAGACTAAACAGGGCGCTTGCTCCTTTTGTTCTTTCAATATATTAAATCGATAAATTCTTTTTTCTCAATATTTCCGAAATAATGCTTAATATCAACATCTTGCAACGCTTTTTCAATTTCAGATTTCTCATATCGTTTTCCGATAAGTTTTTCTTCGATTTCCCCTATGTCTCCGACTCCAAAAAAGTCACCGTAAATTTTGCAATTTCTAATTATCCCCTTTTGAACTTCGAGTCTCACATCTATTTGGCCTGCCGGGAATCGGTGTGAATGCTGAAAATTAAATTTAGGCGATTTTCCGTAATTCCATTCCCAATTTTGATAACGTTCTATAGAAAGCTTGTGAATGTTAGCCCAATCCTCTTCCGTCAAGACATATTCAGGAATCTCCTTGTCTTTTCCAAAAATACTTTTCAACAGAACGGAACGAAACTCTTCTATTGTCATTTTTTCTTTTAGAAATTCAGAAATATTTGCTACCCGGCTGCGAATGGACTTAATTCCTTTTGATTCAATCTTATCTTTTTTTACATTAAGTGCTGAAACAATATTCTCTATTTTCGAGTCGAATAACAGCGTGCCATGGCTGAACATTCTCCCTCTTGTTGAAAACTGAGCATTCCCTGAAATTTTTCTTCCTTCCACAACGATATCGTTACGACCGCTTAATTCCGCATTAACACCAAGTTTTTTTAACGCTTCAATAATAGGTTCCGTGAATTTTCGGAAGTTAAGAAAACTATCGCCATCATCTTTCGTAATAAAACTAAAGTTTAAATTTCCTAAGTCGTGATAAACGGCTCCGCCACCTGACAGTCTTCTGACGACATGAATCCCATTCCGCTCTACATACTCTGTATTAATTTCTTCAATAGTATTCTGGTTTTTTCCGATAATAATGGAAGGTTCATTTATATAAAACAATAGATACGTTTCATTAATATCGAGGTTTTTTAAGGCATACTCTTCGATTGCCAAATTAATTCTCGGATCCGTAATCCCCTTATTATCAATAAACAACATTTTTCCATGCACCTCGATTCAGGAAAATCCCTTACATATTCCGTTTTTTGACTGCTTGGTTGTTTAGGTATTTTTTTGTTTTAATTTCATTGATTATTTAGCACATAATTCTATTTTTTATAATTTCTAAAATATAAAATAAATAAAAAACACCTTCCTTTTTTTTGGCAATCTGGGAGTTCTCCCTCTGTATTCAGATCATTGACAAATTCGCCAGCACGGTTTCTGTTCGGTTTATCACCGGCTGAAATAAATAAAGTCGATCCAACGGGAAATCGTGTTACTACTCATGTGTTTGACAAACAGATTATCATTTTTTTCTCCCAATGTAAAGCAAATGT
>NZ_BAWO01000100.1 GCF_000632715.1 Parageobacillus caldoxylosilyticus NBRC 107762
TTTACACAACGTACTTTTATCACTATAACGCCCATGGAGATGTCATCGCCCTGACGGATGCGTAAGGAAACATCGTCGCGCGCTATCAATACGATGCGTGGGGGAACATTCTTTCCCAATCCGGCCAGATGGCAGCCGAAAACCCATACCGATATGCGGGGTACCAATATGACCAAGAAACGGGTCTTTATTACCTGATTGCCCGGTACTATCACCCAGAGCATGGCGTGTTCCTTTCCTTGTATCCAGATCCGGGGGATGCGGATGATATCCTCACGCAGAATGGGTATGAGTATGCGAACAACAATCCGGTGATGTTGGTGGATCCGGATGGGCATTGGGTATGGCTGGCCATCAATGCAGGGTTTGCAGCTTATGATGCGTATAAGGCATACAAAGTCGGGAAAGGGATGGAAAGGTGTCGCAGCTGCTGCGGCGTTAGGACTTATAGGTGGGGGACGGATTAAAGTTGCTAAGAAAATATCACATAGTGTTTATGTATTGACTAAGAACGGGAAGGTTGTATATGTGGGAAGAACAAAAAATATTGTTAGTCGGAGAAACGCACATAAATGGGGGAAACATCGCGATGCAACGTTTAATGTTGTAAAAACGAATCTGACTTATGCAGAAGCTAGAGGATTAGAACACAAGTTATATCTAAAATATGGTGGGAAAAAGAAACTAAGAAATATTATTAGGCCGATAAGTCGTAAGAATAAGAAGTATAAATATTATATGAGTGTATCTAGAAATGCGTATAGGTCATTAAAGTAAGCTGGGGGTATTACAATGAATGAAAAAATACTTAAATTACATGAATTGCTTACTTCTAATTTTAAAGAAATTAACGATGTTGCGTTAAAAGAAATTGAGGATAGAATAATGAAGGCTATAAATTTTGACCAAAGAAAAATACGTGATATAACAATATTAGAAGTAAAAATAAAGTTTAAAAAAAACAGGTTAAAATATTTTAAAGAAATCAGTCAAGGGGATATTTTTGAAATTTATTTGCGAGATATTGGTAAATATGCATATGGTATTGTTGTATCTGGAGAAATAAAAGGAAATAAAGATGAAGAAATTTTAATTGGTTATCTGAACAAATTCTCTTCCACGGCACTTCCAATAGATGAAATTTTTCAGTTAGTAAAACAAAAACAATTTCTATTCATCGCAAACACAGGAATAACCGGTATAAAAAAACTTAAGTGGAGATTCATTACTAATTATTCTGATAAAGTATTTAGTGATGAAAACCTAAGCCAGATACCATATAAAGTCTATTTTATGGGTAAGTATTATAAAAGTGTCGGAGACAGTGTAAAAGAAATTGCAGAATGTGAAGTTATTTCTAAAGAAGAAGCAGATAAGATTCCTAATCCTCTTGGAATCGTCGGTGAGGAAGAAATTGAGAATTTATTAATTGAAAAATTCCAAAATACTATTTGAGCATTTTTGACTAGTCACTTTTAATAAGCAATGGGATAGAGTGTGTGAACATTATTTCTAGGAAAAGAAAAAATCATATTCAAATACAAAGGAGAAGCCATATTATGGGTTTCTCCTTTGTATTTTAGGAGAACTGGGTGGCCCAAACGTATATTGCAGAATTCAATAGGTATTCAAGATTGGAACAATGCACTGTTTTGATACAACATTCTAAGCCGGTCGATAAAATCTGCATATCCAATATTTTCAACAATGGTGTGGTTTGACGAAATCTGGCTCATGGAAGGAAATCTGCGGGTGACAAACAATCACATTGTTGTTGAAAATGAAATTTATAATTTAGAAAAAGTGGAAAAGAATTTATCTGACGACATCGGATAAATTACAGCAATTGATACTCTCACATGGGTCGTTTAGCCAAACGATCAATCACCAATATAATGCATTGGACCAAAATACGGTCATCAAAGATGGAATGTATACGTACCGCTTTGACTATGACGAAAGAGGAAACGTTCGCACCTTCACGACAGGAAACGGAGCCGGCTCGACCTTTACGTACGATGACTGCGGCTTAGCGGAAAGCGTTTCGGTCGGTACGGCGGACGGAAAAGAAATTTTATCGGAAACGTACCGTTACGATGAAAACGGCAACCGGACGAAAGTGGTGAAAACAAAGGATGAGCAGTCAACCACGACAAATGCCGATTATAATGCCGCCAATCAGTTGGTTCGTTTCGGTGACGAAACAATCACGTACGATGCGAACGGTAACCGATTGGAAGACGGTCAGTATCGATATGAATGGAACGAAGCGGACCAGCTCGTTTCGGTTACGAGAAAAGGCGAAAGCACGCCGTTTGTGACGTACAAATACGATGAAGACGGCCGGCGCATCCAAAAGAATGTGAATGGCGTCGTTACGAACTATCATTACCAAGGCGACAGCCTCAACGTTCTGTATGAAACCGATGCGGATGGAAATGTGGTAAGATCATATATATACGGAGAAAACGGCCAGCTGTTGGCGATGAAAAAAGGTGGTGCCACGTACTTCTACCACTATAACGCGCATGGCGATGTCATCGCCCTGACGGATGAACAAGGAAACATCGTTGCCCGTTATCAATATGATGCATGGGGGAATATTCTCTCTCAATCCGGTGCCTTGGCGGATGAAAACCCATACCGATATGCGGGATACCAATATGACCAAGAAACGGGTCTTTACTACCTGATTGCCCGGTACTACCGCCCAGAACAAGGTGTGTTCCTATCCTTGGATCCAGACCCAGGTGATGAGGACGATATCCTCACACAAAACGGCTATACGTACGCGAACAACAATCCGGTGATGTTGGTGGATTTGGATGGGCATTATGCTCATATTGTTATTATAGCTGGAGTGGGGGCTTATAGAGTTTATAAGATTTATAAGGTCTACAAGAAATATAGAAAGATTTCAAAAAAATATCATTCGAATAGTAAAAGAAATCCTGCGATACATCATGGATATGAAATTTATGATAAAAAAACTAATAAAGTAGTCAAAGTTGGTATTAGTGATGGAAGGATTTCTAAAAAGGGAAAATCATATCGCGCTGAAAGGCAAGTTAGAAAGTGGCATAAGCGATACAAGACAGATCGGTATGCTTCACGAATAGTAAAAACTAACATACGTGGTAGGTATAATGCACTGAGATGGAAAAAAAGGCATACGGAATACATTAATAGAATCCAGCCTAACAACAAATTATCACCTCCATTTCACTATCGCCCATAAATTTAATAAAAGGAAGTGAAAAAATGACTGTTATAAGGGATATTCAACTTTCTATTCCAAGTGATATAAACTATTTTGATCATACTGTAATAGTTGACTATGATACTGGTGAGACAAGCCCCTTTACCGATTATAGGCAAAGCAAGTCCGCCATCTTTCATTATGAAACAAGATGTATTACATCACTTTATACTCGTCTTTTGCCCGAAATTCATACAGATGGGGAAAAGGGAGTTATCATTCAATGCGTACCGGATCTATCTAAATTAAGCGAGAAAGAAATTGAAATGGAAATGGTACCCGATTTTATTACTGTTTATGTTGAAATGGATTATAATCAATACTTCTCTCTTACGGATGACTTGGAAAAAAAGAAAATGGCATTAGAAGTGTTACAAAAGGGTATGGAAAAACTTGCTGATGAGCGAGGATGGGATAAGCAAATTTTTCGTGAAATATACAACAAGATAAAAGAATTAAATTACAAAAATACATTTATCTATAAGAAAAAGAGCAGTTCTAATCGTAGATATATATGTAGCATTATATGTGAACACGAAGTCTCTTATGTAGATATATATTTAGAAATAAAACGTCAAAAAGGAAATAAGGTTTTAAAGAAAGAAAGATTAGTAAGAGTAGACAGACCACACGAATCTTTTTATTGGAGATATTTAGGTGATTTAACATGGACACTAAATCATAAGGTGACATTTACTGATCGTTTACATCATTTCGGGTGGGTTGTAACTTTTTTAGAAAAAGAAAACGAAACACAGATTATATGGAAAGTAAATAAAGTGTCTTATCTTTCTTCATAAACTCAATGAAAAACAGGAAAACATTGTGATAAAATATTGATTAAGGTGAAGGAAATCAGACATATTAAATAAAATATTGATTAGATAGGTCGGATTATTTTTGTAATTGTAGAACCTTAGGAGAAACGCTCTCTCCTAAGGCATTTTTTTATAATTAAAACTTTGAAAACCTTTATTAATATTAAGGGTTTTGTCTTACTTTCTGTAAGAATAAATCAGACAAGCTCGACTGTTAAGGGATGAGGCAGCGTATTTCCCTGCTCCGGTTGGAAGTAAGGCAACTCATGCATGTATATTTTTGAACTTCTATTAAGCGGATATTTCTCATTACCCGGTACTATCACCCGGAGCATGGCGTGTCCCTTTTCTTGGATCCAGACTCAGGGGATGCGGATGATATTCCCACGCAGAATGGGTATGCGTATGCGAACAACAACCCAGTGATGTTGGTGAATCCGGATGGGAACCTTCCTTGGTTGTTAATTAATGCAGGGTTTGCGGCGTATGATGGGTATAAGGCCTTTAAAAAAGGCGGTTGGAAGGCCGCAGCGATTGCTGTAGGTGTAGGGCTTGTTGGCGGTGCGGCTTTTAAAGCGTATAGAATTTATAAAGCGGGAGAAACAGCCAAGATTATGAAGATTTTATTGGCGGCTAAGCATGGAAAAGGTAACACTACTATAGAAGTAGGGAGAGTAAGTAAGAGACTAGCAAAAAAGGCTGGGAAAGCATGGGTTGGATTAGGGGCTAAGCCACTCTACAAAAATGGTAAATGGATAGGATATAGAAGTAAAGATAAATCTAAAGTATTTAGAATGCAGTATAAGAAAACAAGAAGGGTATATCAAGTGAATTTTGAGGAATTTTATAAGAGTCCTATCAACAAAAAGACATATAAGTTACGAAATGCACACCTGAATTTTTAGCATGGAGGGAGCCATATAAATGATAATTCCTGAATTATTTTGTTTAACGATAATGGATGAAGACTGGGGAGAGGAGACTGATGATTTTTGGATAGAAATTGAAGCGGATATTGGTATCAAGGGGGACTCAGATTCTGCTGAAGTATTTACTATCTATGTTACAAGTCCAAAAAGGTTAGGGAATATGGTGGAAAAGTCAGGATTGGAGATAGCTAGGGGATTGTTTATAATGAAAGACTTTAATATAAAAAGTGTAGAGGATCGTCTCAAAAAAATACTTGCCCATTGTTCAAGAAAAACCTGGAACGAAACAGCTTTAGCTATTAGTCGGTACGCTATTTGGGAGTATGAAAACTAAATCAAAGTATACACGACAGGAAATGGAGCCGGTTCGACCTTTACGTATGATGACCGCGGCTTAGTGGAAAGCGTTTCGGTCGGTACGGCGGACGGAAAAGAAATTTTAGACGTTGAATTAAAACCAAAAGATTCTTGGAAAAGAAGCAATGTAAAAAGGCAACTCAAGAATTATAAGAAAGCCGGCGCATGGATTATAATTAGGGCAAGTTATTAAAGATATTTTGGGCCACACACTCAGAGTGTGTCCCTCTTTGATAGTTTTAGGGGTGAAAAATATGAATCAATATGAGGGGACGGTTAGAAATTTAGTTAATAATTTCAATGAGCATAATATAGATATAGTTGCTCAAGATTTAGCTAAGATGGGAAGAGACATAATTACTATCCTACAAAAATACTTTTATAAAGTAGATCCTACTGGCAAGATTGGTATATTAGAAACATTGAAATTATTAAATGACAGTAGTGTAATCCCTTTTCTGAAAACTATTCTTGAAGATGAGACAGAGATATTTTTTGTTAAAGCTTATGCAGAAAGTGTATTGGATTTTTTAGAGGGTAAGGAAACTCAATTAAAAAGAAAGATTCACAATTTATCTAAAAAAAGTGGCACGGATTTAATCGCAGATATAGCTATGATAGGAGTAATTGGCGATTATAACGCTATAAGAGAATTAGACAAAATCAAGACGGATAACAAAGAGGTACTGGAACAAATCAAGGTAGCAAAATTACAAATAATGTGTGGAATAGAAGAAATAATCAAGGAGTACAGAAAACCAGATTCCCGTTATTCTCATAAAGCATTAGCAGAGGCTATTTATCATTCATTTGATTATCCAGAAGCATCAAAAGTTATAATAGAAGATCTCTTTAGTGAGGAATTTGAGCGTATTTTTAGTGCCGTTACTCTACTTGCTTTCGCGGAAAAATTTCCTAAGGACAAAGTTACCAGGGATGTAGTAAATAAGTTCTTTGAAATTTTAACGGGTGATTTTAATACAACACTAAAGAATCATGCCATACTTGCAATAGGTAGATATGGAAATACTGATGATGCATCAAGGCTTGAAAGAATTGTTGAGGAAAAAAAGTATTTAACAAAAAAGAAATTTTGGAAATGGCTAAGTGAAAGCGCACTATTAGACGATATCAAAATCACAATAAAGAAATTGAAACGAAAGAAATAGACGATTCACACTCTAAATGAGCAACAAGGAAACATTGTGTTCCGTTACCAATATGATTCGTGGGGGAACATTCTTTCCCAGTTTGGCGCCTTGGCGGATGAAAACCCATACCGATATGCGGGATACCAATATGACCAAGAAACGGGTCTCTATTACCTAATTGCCCGGTACTATCACCCGACGCACGGTGTGTTCTTGTCCTTGGATCCAGATCCAGGGGATGCGGATGACATTCTCACGCAAAACGGATATACGTATGCGAACAACAACCCAGTGATGTTGGTGGATCCGGATGGGAAGTTTGCGTATGCTGTAGGGCTTTATTTTGTTCCTGGTGTTGGACAAGTAATGTTAATTGGTACTGCTGCTGTTGTCGGGGCCTATGGAGCGTGGTATTTAGGAAAGAAAGTAAAAAGTTTGACTAGTAAAGGTTCTTTACCTCTAACAGGCCCTAGAAAAGGAAGCTTAACTTTAAGGGATGAGAGAGGAAAAGTAATACAACGAAGATATTATGATAGTGCGGGAAGAGCGAAAAAAGACATGGACTATAGCGATCACGGAAATCCGAAACATCATCCTTGGGGACCACATCGACATAAATGGAAATGGGATGGGAAAAAACCTAAAAGAGGGAAAGCAGAACCAATGAATAAAGGTAGAAGAAAGTAGGAAGATAAAATATGAGTTTAGAAAAATTAATAGAGCTTATAGAGATTGGACATGATATAGAATTTATCTATAAGGGTGAACGTTATTCAATAACTAATACTCAAGTAGGCATTTGCCTTACAAAGTACTATAATTTAAATCATCAAGAATATACAAATGTAAGTGACTTTATAAATAATGCGTTGATTGGTGAAGAAAAATTAAAAGACATTGTATCTCAAATTCAAATTACCGGTATTTTTTAAATATCGAACATTCATATCTCATATGATGATAAAAATGCCTGTATACAGTGTTTCTGAAGATGCTCTGCATACTTTGGAAGTACAAATGTTTAATAGAGGCATACGCAAAAA
>NZ_BAWO01000099.1 GCF_000632715.1 Parageobacillus caldoxylosilyticus NBRC 107762
TCTTGGTAAAATGCTTTTTGATTTGTTTCAAAGAAAGGTTGTAAATATCCTGAAAGTATATTAGTCAAAATGGGAATAATAATTAATAAAACAAAGGCTTTAATTTTTGGAGTTTTTCCCAACTTGTCTAAACGTTCAATTATATTATTCAACATTGAAATAATTGTGTTCTGCTTTTCCAAAACCCCTTGACGCTCTAATACTCCTAAAACCACTTCTTCAATTTCATCTTTCTTGACAATTTCACCATCCAAAACCCAATTTTCGTTCTCGTCTTGCTCAATAACAGTGAGTTCTGTGTTTCGAAGCAATTCCTCAATCTTTGGAAAATTTATTTTTTGCAATTCTTTAAATTGAACCTGCCATTGTTCTAATGCTTTTATCGTCGGTGACAGGTTAATCTTATATGATTCTAATGTTTGATTAATTGTCCTTTGGAGTTCTGCAATCGGACTATTTATACTATTGTAAATCTTGGTAAATGACAAACCCAGTTGTCTGGATGCATTCAAAGCCGCTTGCATAGAGTCAGTTATCCTATACATTTGACTGATCCGATTATTACTTAACGCTTTGGTTAATTCTAATGATGCAGCAATGGAGCGCGCATGTACTTGTGTTGTCTTCAACTGTGAGCCTATTCTATTAAATGCTCTCGAAAGTTCAGATTGATACATGCTTAAATCAAATTTCTTTCTTAAATTTAAATCTAAGTTGTTTATCCTCATTACTTTCGATTGATATCCAAATATCTTTTCTAATTGTGACATCCTCTCTGATTCCCTTGTAAGAATTTTAGTAATCGCTCTATCCATTCCTGCCTGCATCTGCCTCATCTACCCTTCATAACCATTTATACAAAAACAGATGCCCCTATAAGAGACATCTGTTCTAGTTGTTACGCATTCACTGACCAGTCTTTATATTGCTGTTCGGCTTGTTCCATGAGTTTGTTTGTTAAGAATTGTAATTGCTGCGCCGTAATTTTCTCTTTCATGAGTACTTGCTTGACGGCTAATTTCACTTTAGCGTAGACATCTCGACGGTGAGGACTCGTCCAGTCTACGGCTAATTGTTTCTTTAATGCTTTGACAACCTTATGGATTAAATTAGAAACCTAAAAATAAAATGGATACATTTCTTTCCAAAACAAGAGTGGCTCTAAGAGATAGACCCTCTTGTTTTTCTTTTAAGTGTTTTAATTTTTTAGCATCTAGAACAAAATCAGTCCTCCGTATCACTATTATTTGTGATATGGTTCGCTAAATTTAGTAAGTATAAATATTATTTTGATAAAAACGGATCATTTTCAAAATTTCCGGTTACTAAATTGCGTAATTCCATTAAGTTATCGGCAAAAGTAAATTTTTCTTTATTTTTTGATACAGATACCGAGTGTTGTTCAGCGTAATACACTGTTTCTAAATAATAACCTCCATTTTTTTCATCTTCTAAAACGAAATCATTTTCCATTAAATAGTTTAAATGTTGACTATTTAACCATAAATAATCATGTATTGTAATGTCACTATATTCACTCAAATCCATTTTATAACCTTCTATTTTACCGTAAAAGTAACAATTCCAATCAGTCCACTCCACTGGGTCATAAAAATATGAATTATATGTTTTTACACCACTTACATAATATAAAATTAGTACTGAATCACTTTTTTTAATTAGATTATTAAAGTCCTCTTTCTTAATATAGAAACGTACTACCGTTTCTTTATTTGGATTCTCTGACGGAGGTAAGATCACTCTGCTTTTTACTTGAATATAAAAATCTTTTTGAGGCTCTTCTTCCTTATACGTTTGTATCATTTTATTTGTAACGTGAATATCAAAACCAAAATCAATTGGTAATTTGTATGCCTCAAAACCAAGTAAAAAAAACTTACTAATTACTTGATATTCAATACCCATCCCCAGATAATACCTATATTTTTCTGTGTTAAACCCCATATAATATCACCTGATTAATATATTTTCGGCATTATTATACTTCATTCGAAAGCGTAATAATTATATTTTGGTCTAAAATATCTATGTTAAGTACAGATTGATTTTCCGACACATGCAAACCGTTTCGATCATTCTTTCAGTCGACTCAAACATTTTGATTATGTCGATTTTTCAGTGTGAACTTATATAGATGTCTGCTTTAATTATAAAATATTTGTTTTTGGTAATAAACGGTAATAGAATCAATTTTATTGCAGTTGTTTTCTCTTTGAAAAACTTATTCTTCTTCAAAGTTTAAAAGGTATGTGTCATCGATTATATAAGGTAGTGGCTTTTTTATCTCACTAGCAGATTTACCGTCAGAATATAAATTAACTACAATAATGTAAATTTCTTTGTCCCCTAATTTTACTGATTTTATTGGGCTATCGTCATTTTTTTCGAAAGATAAATCTCTTTTATCCAGATTATATATTAAAAGATAACCCGTAGGCTTACCGTAATCTATTGCATAACGGTATGCTTGTACCAATCCTTTTCTGATGTATGCCTTATCATAACCTTTTTCTAAATTAAATAGTTTCACCTCTAGAACCATTGGATCATTGGTTTCAATTAAACCAACTAAATCAGAACGTCCGCTAGGTGAATGTGGTGTTGAAAATGGATAATCAATTCCTTGGTTATGCAAATACTCCTGTAAGTCTAAGGTTAAATTTTCTTCACCGCGTTTTGTATCACTTTCATAAATAGAGAAAAGTCTATCTTTATGAAACCATTCAGTACGGTGCTTATACCTTAATAATAAGTATAAAATTGTACTACCATCTTCAATTTGTTCACAGATATATTCATATAAAGGTTTGAAATATTGTTGTGCAATCACGCGACAACGATCATCAATACTTCTGCTTGGTGTGATATTTAAGAAAAGGGTGTCTAAAACACTTAACTTATTTTCTGAAAAAAGTTTCATTAACGAGTAACATAAAGCAATTTTTTGAATATAGTCGTTCGGATACTCTATAAAGCGTCTATGTCTTCTTTCGTCACCTTTTAAATAGGATTCAATGTCAAAATTTAGTTTTTCTATCTCATGAATAATGGCACTAAGTAAAGAATTGGATTTTATAAAATCTAGAAAAATCTTAATTTCTGAATAGAAATTTTCTTCCCGTGCATATAACACACTATTGGCTCTATTACTCAATTTGAATTTTATATTTTCTAAAACTGGATTCATCTTATTTTTCACCCCACTGAACTATCCTTTGTGATATTGTTACCAGTCATTTTGTCTTATTCTCTTATCCATCAATATTGCAAACAAATAGGACGGAGCCTGCAAGTGCTGTACAGGTACAGTATTTTCTAATGGTACATATTTCAGCGCTTCTTTAAAGGTGTTTTTTGATATTGAGCGATTAGTTCTGCTCAACTCAATAGTATTTCCCTTAACTTTGTACGTAAACTCTCCTCCACGGATTTGCTTAAAAACTTGCCCTTCACATCCCTTGATTCGTTCCCATACGGTTTCAATCATCCTATCCCCCCTACTAACAAAAAGTTTAAAAATATGTTGAGTTCATACTTTAATTATAACCTAATACCCAATTTCAGGAAATTTCAAACAAAAATATGAGCGTTCCATATACTCTCTGAGAATGCCAATGGTTGATAAAAAGTCCCCTCCATACCTCTACCTTTTTCTGCTAAAATAATTCTATACGCTTTAAGGGGGTTTTGTTATGCCAGTGTATAAAGATCACTCCATAAAGAAAAGAGAAAGTTGGTATTATGAATTTGTTTATAAGAAAAAAAGATACAAAAAAAGAGGTTTTGCTAGAAGAACTGATGCAGAAGCAGCGGAGAGACAGAAAAGATACGAATTGCAGCAAGGAATATCCATTCAAGAGTCAAAAATTACTGTAAAAGACTACTTTAAAGAGTGGTTGAGCAGAAGGCATAATCTTTCTCAAAATACGAAAAAACTTTATAAAACCTTTCTTAACAATCATTTAAATTTTTTTGAAAATGTACAACTAAACGATGTTACTCCTTTAATGGTTCAACGATTTATTGATAGCCTTCATCAGAGATATTCCAGCGGTTATGTAAAAAGAATTTACAGCATACTACGGAAAGGATTAAATGATGCTGTTAATTTGGAATTGATTCGACGAAATGTCGCCGATCAGATTGAAAAACCGCGTGAACAGAGAGAAAAACCAATTGAGGTATTTACAGTTGAAGAATTAAAAGAATTTATTAAGATAGCGGAAAAGACAACTCGCTATGCCATTGCCTTTAAAATTCTGGCTCATACCGGAATGCGGCGCGGAGAATTACTCGCTTTAACGTGGGACGATATTGATTTTGAAAGAAAAACAATCAGAATAAATAAAACACTTCTTAAACATCAACGAACGATTCAACACTCTACAAAAACGAAGCAATCTACAAGAGTCATTGCTATTAGCAACTATCTTGTGGAGGAATTGAAAAAACATAAACAAATACAAGAAATTGAAAAAGCAGAGAACGAAAACTATGAGGACAACAACTTAGTTATTTGCACAGTAAACGGAACAAGTGTGTATGTAGATAACTTAACACGGGCATTCCGAAATACTTATAAAAAGATGAAATTAGAAAAGGATATTACATTGCACTCATTAAGGCATACACATGCAACTTTGCTGTTACAACAAAATGTTCATATGAAGGTCGTTTCGGAACGGTTAGGACATGCGAGTATCAAAATGACAATGGATACTTACTCTCATTTGCTTCCAAGCATACAAGAAACAGCAGCCGAAAAATTCGAGCAATTGTTTGAGGAGGAATAAAGTTTTAAATCAATCACTCCAAAAATCACACCAAGTCACCAAAAACACCAAAAATAACGAATGACAACAGAAATAAAAAATCCCTTGAAGCCTTGTGGCTCAAGGGATTTCGCTCGATGATTCCGACTGGGCTCGAACCAGCGACCTCCACCCTGTCAAGGTGGCGCTCTCCCAGCTGAGCTACGGAATCATGCTGTCCTGTTGAACACATTTTTTATTATATGGACGAGCAGCGGATTTGTCAAATACTTTTTTAAAAATTTTTTAGCGGTGATGAAAACGGCCGAAAACAGCATCATTCAAAAAAGGTATGCGCCCATGTTTTTTGACGCATACCTTTTTTTTCAACGCGCGGAAACGGCAGACGATGTTTCTTTGACATAGGATAACGCCTGCTCGAAATCGGCGATTAAATCTTCAACCGCCTCCAGGCCGACGCTAAGCCGCAGCAGGCCATCTGTAATGCCGCGCCGCTCCCGTTCCTCTTTCGGCATTGCGGCGTGCGACATTTTCGCTGGATACGATAAAATTGATTCGACCGCTCCTAGGCTGACGGCAAATACAGGGAGGCGAACGTGTTTCACAAACGTCCGGACCGCTTCTTCATCGGCAAGACGGAACGATAATACCGCGCCAAATCCCGATGCTTGATAGCGTTGAATCGAATGGCCAGGGTGGTGCGTGAGCCCTGGGTAATACACTTCCTCCACTTTCGGATGGCCGGACAAATAGCGGGCGATGGCGAGCGCCGATTCGGACGACTGCTTGAGGCGGACGTGCAGCGTCTTTAATCCCCGCAACACCAGCCACGCATCTTGCACCCCAAGCACGGCGCCAAACGCGTTTTGCAATTTATACAGCTGTTTCGCCAACTCCTCGTCTTTCACCACCGCAAGCCCCGCCACGACATCGCTATGCCCTGCTAAAAACTTTGTCGCGCTATGAAGAACGACATCGACGCCAAGGTCAAGCGGGCGCTGGAGCGCGGGAGTCATAAACGTATTGTCTAAAAACGTTAAACAGCCATTGGCTTTCGCCAGTTTGACAATTCCTTGAATATCGGTTACCTTTAAGAGCGGGTTGGACGGCGTTTCGACATAGATCACTTTTGTATTCGGACGAATATGAGTGGCCACTTCATGCAAATCGGTCATATCGACAAACGTATATTCAATGCCAAAACGGTTTAATACTTCGGTGATCATGCGATACGTGCCGCCATAAACATCTTCGGTCACGAGCACATGGTCGCCTTTGGACAAGAGAAGAAACGCAGTCGAAATCGCCGCCATCCCTGAGGAAAAAGCGAAGCCGCGCACGCCGCCTTCCAGTTCGGCAATCGTTTCTTCGAGCGCCTCGCGCGTCGGGTTTCCGGAGCGGCTGTAATCATATTTGCCAAATGTGTCAAAATCGAATTGATGGAACGTTGAAGCATGCTGAATCGGCACGCTTACTGCCCCTGTTTGCCGATCGATTTTCCATTTGTTATGAAGCAGTTTGGTTTGAAAGGAAATACGTTGTTCCATATCCTCTTACACCTCTTTCATATTTTTCAGCGCTTGCGCTAAGTCGGCAATTAAATCTTCGGCATGTTCGATGCCGACGGAAAAGCGCAGCAGCCGGTTACAGACGCCGTTGGCAATGCGGACTTCCTCCGGAATGTCGGCATGCGTTTGCGTCGCCGGATATGTAATAAAGCTTTCCACACCTCCTAAACTTTCGGCGAACGTAATTAAGCGTAAACTTTGTAAAAAGCGGTTGACCCACTTTTCCTCGCGCAAGCGGAACGACAACATTCCCCCTCTTCCTGGGTATAATACATCGGTAATATCTTCGTGAGACGCTAAAAACTCACTGATGCGCTTCGCGTTTTCTTCATGCTGGCGCATCCGTAGCGCCAACGTTTTCATGCCGCGAATCAATAGCCACGAATCAAACGGAGAAAGCACGGCGCCAATTGCGTTATGATATTCCGCAAGCCGTTGACAAAGCTCCTCTCCCTTTGCAACAACGAGACCGGCTAACACATCGTTGTGTCCTCCTAAATATTTTGTCGCACTGTGAATAACGATATCGGCTCCTTGCTCGATCGGACGCTGGAGAACCGGCGTGTAAAACGTATTGTCAACAATGAGAAGCAGTCCGTGTTTTTTCGCAAGTTTTGCCACTTCGGCAATGTCCGCTTCCTGCATGAGCGGATTGGTCGGCGTTTCCAAAAAAATCGCCTTCGTTTTTTCCGTGATCATGTTCTCTACTAATCGTATGTCGCGAAAATCTACATAATGAAAAGACAATCCGTATTTTCGCCAGCCACGTTCAAATAAGCGATATGTACCTCCATATAAATCGGCAGAAACGAGAAATTCATCCCCGCTTTCAAATAAAGCAAGAACTGTCTGAATGGCTGCCATGCCCGAACTGAACGCATAGCCTTGATCGCCTCCCTCGAGCTTGGCGATCGCCTCTTCGACGATTTTGCGCGTCGGATTGCCGGTACGGATGTAGTCAAACCCGGTCGACTGTCCAATTCCTTCATGACGGTATGCCGTCGAAAAGTAGACAGGCGGATTGACCGTCCCCGTTACTGTTTCGCTGCGGTTTCCGATTTGCGCTAACAATGTCTCCAGTTTCTCCACTTCTCTCTCTCCCTCTTTTATAAAATAAAAAAAGTCTTCTAAGAAGAAGACTTTTCCATACGTATGTCAGTGCTTCTTCTTATCTGCCGAATTGAAAAAATTCAATTCGCTGGATTTAGCACCTGGCCAATACTTGGCTGGTTGCTGAAGCTTCACAGGGCCAGTTCCCTCCGCTTCTCTCGATAAGAAAGCATCTTGCCGATATTCATTTTTCTGATTATCTTAAAATTTAACTCATTCATAATAATTTTGCAAGTAATTTTTTTAAAATTGAGTTATTTGTTTATATAACATCGGAAAAACTTATCATGTTTTTCGCGCTGTCCGTTTTCATATGTTTGGACCGATTCCAGTATATTTCGTTATTTTATTTTATCGAAACAGTTTTTTGACAAAAATAGCAAAAAAAGCACTTATTTTTTCAAAAACTTACACGGTTCAAC
>NZ_BAWO01000098.1 GCF_000632715.1 Parageobacillus caldoxylosilyticus NBRC 107762
TATAGAGGGAGGATGAAATAAGGCGGATTCTTGAATATTGTCAAACCCGACTACAGCTATGTCACGGCCCGGCACCATTCCAGCTCCCTTTAAACCTAGCATAGCGCCAAACGCCACAACATCATTATAACAAAATACCGCTGTTGGCGGGTTAGGATGTTGCAGCGCTTGTTTCATCGCCTCTTTTCCTCCCTGCCTTGTTGTAAACGCTTGTATGAATAACGATTCATCTATTTCAATGCCTGCTTGTTCTAGCGCTTGACAATAGCCTTTTTTTCGGTCCCTCCATACAGATGAATCAGCAAAACCGCCTAAAAAAGCAATGCGGCGATGCCCTTGTTGAATTAAATGTTCTGTCGCCAATCTTCCACCAGCTACATTATCAATTCCAACGTAATCAAACTGTTCCTTGGATGGCAACTCCCTCGCTATTAATACGACTGGAATTTCCCACTGTTTTAGGCGCTCGACCATGTCCACCGAACATCCGGGCACAGGGCTCATGATGACGCCGCCTACCCGATACTCAAGCATCGTCGATAAAAGCGCATCCTGCTTCTCCGGGGAGTCAAACGTCGTCCCTAAAATCACAGTATACCCTTCTTTATCTAAAGCTTCATGAACACCGACTAACAATTCAGAAAAAAATGGGTTGCCGATTTCCGTAATAATCAACCCGACGGTGGAAGAACGCTGCGACCGCAAATTTGCGGCCACTCGATCATACACATATCCTAATTCTTTCATTGCCTTTAATACTTTTTCCCGCGTTTCTTTTGAAATGGACGAGCTCCCGCGGACAACGAGGGAAGCTGTCGCCCGCGATACGCCGGCATGTTTGGCTACTTGCTCTAAAGTGACGCGCGATCGCTTTTTTTTCGCCATCGATCAACACCTGCTTGCTGTTAGATGCACTTATCTTTGTTTCACTATCTGCTTTTTAACGGACGAAATGGATCAAATAAGAGTATAAGCGTTATTGACAAACGTTGTCAATTCATAATTAATATGAATCTCTTCCCTCTTCATTCTATATCCGTTTTTGGCAGCAACGCAGGAGGAGGGCTTCTTTCCCTGCCTAATACGATAGGTGAACCTCCCCGGCTAAATCAAAGATTCTAGTCGGGGCATCCATTGTCTTAAATACAGCTGTACTCATCCTAAATGCTTCGCATTATAGAATAGGAATGCGTCGAAGTTTTGGTTCAACAAAAGTTTTTGTGAATAAAAAAACTCCCGATTTCTCTCCCACCTTCCCTTCGTTTCGAGGGGGAGACTTCTCGGGAAATGTTAAAAAACAGATTGATCACCAAACTGCTTGGGGCTAATATGCAACATGTTATAAAACGGCTATATTACATTTTTTTCCTCAAGTGTTTGTATTTCTTCTAGTGATAATCCTAGCATATCCTGAAGAATTTCTTGATTGTGCTCTCCTAAGTCAGGGGCAATATGGCGAATAGTTCCAGGTGTTTTTTCGAATTTCGGGACAATTCCAGGAACTTTTATTTTTCCAAGTCGCGGATGTTTCACTTCGATAATATTCTCCCGAGCCTGATAATGTGGATGTTCAAAAATATCTTTAATATTCAAAATCGGACTGACAGGAACGCCATATTCGTCTAGCAGCTGAAGCAGATCTTCGCGCGTCATCGAACGAATCCAATCGGCAACCATTTGGTTCATTTCATCATGATGCTGCAAGCGACGTTCATTGGTGCAAAATTTTTCATTCGTTAAAAGATCTTTCCTGTTCATCGCTTTTGCCAATCGCTCAAAGGTGGAATCAGTACTTGTAACTAAAACAACCCAATGGCCATCCTTTGTCATAAATGTCCCCGCCGGACTCGAGTGGCCAGTTAACCCTGGGGAACGCTCTCTAATTTTTCCAAGCTTATCGTATTCAGCGATTAAAAATTCCATCATCCGGAATACGGATTCATATAAAGCGATATCGACCATTTGCCCCTCGCCTTGCGGATGGACATCGCGGTAATAAATGGCGGTCACCGCGGCAAAAGCAACGTAAATACCTGTAATATAGTCCGTTAAAGAAAACGGCGGACTGACTGGCGGCCGATCTGGATATCCTTGCAAATACGTAAAGCCGCTAAAAGCGGTAGCCGGCGTGCCAAATCCTGCTTTTTCCCGAAATGGTCCCGTCTGGCCATAACCAGATACGCGAATCATTACCAAATTCGGATTGATTTTTTTAAGCTCCTCATATCCCCCTCCCCATTTTTCCAACGTGCCAGGACGAAAGTTTTCAATAACAATATCGACTTTGCTGACCAATTTCTTAAAAATCTCCATACCTTCTTTTTTACGCAAATCGAGTGTCAAAGATTTTTTATTTCGTGACAATCCAGGCCACCTTAACGGTTCATGATCAAGAAAAGGACCTACATGCCGCAAAGTGTCTCCTTTACCGGGCATTTCAATTTTAATAACATCCGCACCAAAATCTCCAAGCAACACCGCGCCAAAGGGAGCGGCAATCATTGTGGATACATCTAGTACTTTAACTCCTTCCAATGGCAGTCTGCTCATTAGCTTTCCCCTCTCCCCTGAAAATAAACTGATTTATATATGGCAACCAGATGATGGTCTAGCTTTTTTATCATAAATTCTGTAAATAATAGACATCCTCTATATGTTACATAACCGCAAATCACTATCTACTTCTCCCAACACTTGCTTCTTACATATTTATTAACTGCTCAACATATATTTTTGAACAATGCGAATGGCATCTTTTAGATCTTCGATTGGTATTTGCCCTGGAGCTGAGCTATTTTGACCAACAGCAAAAGTAACGGCCGAACCAAACATCCATCCAGCCAAGCGAGTAATGACCCCTAATCCTCCCATCGACATGGTGATAAGGGGAATACTTAACTGACTTCGTGCCTCTTGGGTCGCATGGAATAAAACAAGCAAGTCTTGTGGCGAAGTAGGCATAACAGCGACTTTGGCAATATCAGCCCCATATGATTCCGCTTTCAGCATTTTTTGAACAATTTCTTCTTTTTGAGGAGTGAAGCTGAAATTATGATAGGACATAATCATGCGAATGCCATATTCCTTTGATACTTGACGAAGCGATACCAGTTCTTTTTCATAAAGCAACTCGTAATCAATCATATCTACTACTTGGCTTTTGCAAACCTCTATAAGTAGTTGGATTTTTTTCGTTTCTGTTAACGGAATAGGATTCCCGCCTTCCTTTTCCGAGCGAACCGTAAAAAGAATGGGAATTTCTCCTGCAATTTTTCTAATCGCCAGTGCTGTTTCTAGCACCTTTTGCGTATCGCAAATATCCTTAAAAAAGTCGGCGCGCCACTCAATAATATCAGGACCCTTTCGGCATATTTCTTCCGTTTCCAACAAAATTTGTTCCATACTCGCTCCTACTACAGGAGTACAAATGCATGGCTGTTCTCCGCCAATTTGTTTGCCCCTCACAGATACAATTTTTTGTGATATATTCATCATGATTATCCCCCTATTCTCGATATCCTAACTTTTCTGAAATGGCCTTAGCCCCTTCTTTGACAAACAGCTTATATTTTTCTATTACTTCAGAAGTAAATCGGTTCGTAGGACCTGACACAGACAAACACGCCTTAACTTCACCGTTAATATTGAAAATAGGTGCAGCAACCGCAGCGGAACCAACTTCACGTTCGTCAATGCTCGCAGCACACTGCTGTAACTTAATCTTTTCAAGTTCTTCTTTTAATTGAGTTAATCTTTCCTTTGATGGAACTTGCTCAAAAATTTGCTGTTGAAAAGCAGGTGATTGATAGGCCAAAATTGCCTTTCCACCAGCCCCTGCCCACAACGGTAATTTTTCTCCGATTTTAACCATGTGACGGATCGATTGAAGTCCTTCACATTGCTCCACACAAACCCTTGAATCTCTCTCCAACATATACAAATTTACTGTTTCGCGAGTCTTGTCACGCAGCTGTTCCATGATTGGTCTGGCAATTTCTCTGATTTTAATCGATTTTCCAGCAATGTGTCCAAGATAGTATATTCCTTGCCCAAGGCGGTATTTTAAAGTAACCGGATCTTTTACAACTAGATTATTTTGTTCTAAAGTAGATAACAATCTAGTAGTAGTGGATTTCGCAAGCGAAATTTTATTTGCAATCTCTGTTAAGGAAAGCTCCTGCTCTTCCAAAGTAAAACAATACAAAATATCGATTGCTCGTTGCACAGTGCGTAACCCTGTTTCTGTTTTTTTGCTATCTTGTTCGTTCGTAGATTTTATCATAAAATTCACCCCTTTTTTGTTCCATCAAACGGAAATTAATTTCTCTGTACGGAACTATTTGAGTCCATTTTACATTCGTTTTCTATTTTTATCAAGAGTTTTCAGATATTTTCGTTGCCTGAGTTTGATAAAACTTTGGTGCCGTAACATTACTGTATTCTTAGTTGTCCAGTTAGAGAATTGCAGACAGAAATGAAGGGAATTCCCTTTTAGATAAATAACAAGAAATGAAGCTGTTTTTTCGGAATGCAAACAGACAAAAACTAGAAAATGTACATAATAAGTAATATAATTTAGAAAAGTTTAAAAATTCTTGTTTATAATCTAGACAGATGCCAAAAAGTTTGTTATAATTCACTCAAAAGTTCCGTATTACGTAATCTAGTTACACACAGTGGAACATTTTTAGCCGTTGTTCTCAACCACTGTACATACTAGGAGGTGTTTCACCATTATGAAAGTCTAGCACTGTTTTTTATGAAATGTATGCGTTTACAACCAGCGATAAAAAATATAATGGATGGTGATTATGCGTATGAAAAAACGACGCTGGGCTATAGCCTTTTTAATCGCAGTTGGGGTTATTATTAATTATTTTGACCGCATCAATATGTCCGTTGCGATAAAACCATTATCAGAAGAGTTTCATCTAACTCCTGGACAACTCGGAATTCTTTTATCTGCCTTCGCATGGTCTTACGCCCTTCTTCAGATCCCTTCAGGTGCCTTACTAGATAAAATTGGAGTCAAATGGGTAGCACGAATTGGCACCATTATTTGGTCAGCTGCTTGTTTCATCACGGCGATTGCCAGCGGCCAGGGGCTTGTGATTTTATCACGGATTTTACTAGGAATTGGGGAAGCTCCATATTTTCCAGCTGCTACAAAAGCCATTGGCTACTGGTTTCCTCGTAACGAACGCGGAACAGCCGTTGCGCTTTATGATGCCCAGTCAAAACTGTCCAACGCAATCGGTACCCCTATTATCGCTTGGGTAATAACTGAATGGGGATGGAGAGCAGGGTTTTATGTCACTGCAGTTCTTAGTCTTGTCTATGCTATTGTGTTTTGGATTTCGTATCGGGACCCACATGAAGACAAACGACTATCTAAAGAAGAGTACACCTATATTGTAGAAGGAGGCGCTCAGAAAACAGGCGAATCATCAGGAAGTGTATGGAAAGATCTTCGATATTTATTAACAAAGCGAAAAGTTTGGGCAACGCTCATTGGGTTTGCGGCATACGGTTACTCCTGGTTCCTCTTTCTCACATGGCTTCCTGGTTATCTTGTCACGGAAATGCATATGTCCGTATTAAAATCTGGATGGTATGCGTCAATACCTTGGATTGTAGGAACCATCTCAGAGCTTTTAATAGGAGGATGGCTAATTGACCGTTTAGTAAATAAAGGATACAATTCGACACATGTACGTAAGACATTCCTTGTAATCGGCATGCTTCTTGGCATGTCTGTCATAGGAGCAGCTTTTACAAGCAATCCAAACATTGCGATACTCTGTATTTCCATTGCTCTTGGCGGTCTTGTCATTACTTCATCGATCGCTTACAGCATTCCAACCTTCATTGCCCCGCAGGGAACCGTCGGAACACTGGTAGGAATTTTAACGTTTGGAAATAATTCTATGGCCATTCTTGCTCCCATCATCACCGGATTTATTGTGCAGGCAACTGGATCATTTATGTACGCTTTTCTAGTAGTAGCGGTAATTTTGATTATTGGTATTTTCAGCTACGTATTTTTGCTTACTGATCTTGAGCCAATCGAACCTATGTTGGAGAATTCTACGAGATATGACATGAAAAACATAAGTACTCAATAAAAAATACAAAAGACATTAATGAAGGTCGGCTTTTCTCGTTGAAAGATACGTGAAGCCGGCCATATTTTATGATTGCCTCAATCCTATTACATTCTTGTTTCATAACGTTGTTCGGTTAATGCCTAATTTTCCTTAACACTTTCACATTTCTCTCTAAAGCTACTAATACAGCGATGTTCGTATGACCGCAAAGACCAAAAATATGTTCTACACCTCGATTTTCTAAATATATAAGTCTAAGTTGATTTTTCAACGTGTTGCAAACTTATCGTTTCCTAATTTTACTGTGGATCGCGTTGAATAAGAAAAAGCAATCCAAAAACTTACGCTTATCTATATGATGAATTTTTAAGTTGGATTTATATATTTGACTAATTGATGGAAAACAAGTTATTTCCTCCGTCATACCTTCTTAAAACTTAGAATGACCTTGCCGACATTTCCCGAAGCCGCTAGTTCATAAGCTTGTTGATAATCAGCGACTGGCAAAATTTTTGAAACAATAGGATCAATAGAAAAGGAAGGATCACGCAAATATTCGATAGCTTGTAAATAATCATCTGGGAACTGATAAATAATCGTTCCATGAATTGTCAATTCGCTGCGTACAATATGAATTACCGGAAAAGTAGCTTCTGTCGCTAATCCTATTAAAACGACATCACCGCCAGGATTCGTTATTCGAATCGCTTGTTCCACCGCGCTTTTTGTTCCCGCTGCTTCAAATACGACGTCAAACGTTTCATGTTGTAGTTCATAAGGGTAAAGTGTGCGAATATTCCCGACCTTTTTTATAAGTTCAAATTTGTTTGGGTTAATATCAATCGCAGTAACTTTTGCGCCTAAATGATGTGCCAACGCCGCTGCTAGCATTCCCTCATTGCCACAGCCAACAACTGCGACTGTCGTATTCTTCGCAATATTTACCTTTTTGAAAGCGTGAACAACAACGGCAAACGGCTCAATTAACACTGCTTTTTCATCCGGTAGATCATCAGGAACCGATAAAACATATTTAGAGGAAATGATAAACTCTTGAGAAAAACCACCGTCCACATTAACGCCCAACGATTTTTTGTTCCGGCATATATTCGTATAGCCTTTTACGCATAAGTCACACGTTCCGCAATACGTGTTAGGAAGAACAACAACGCGCGTTCCTACGTCATACGCTGCATTTTCTCCTTTTTCTATTACGACACCGAGCAGTTCGTGCCCGGGCCGTACAGGATATGTTGCGTGCGGAAGCTTCCCTTTGAAAACACTTAAATCAGAGCCGCAAATTCCTCCATAAATAAGCTGAATTTTCACTTCATCATCCTTAGGAGCGCGTAGAGAATCTACATGACGCAATTCGAGTTCGTTTGGTTTCGTTACATATAGTTCAATCATTAAGTCCACCACCATGTTTTGACAAGACATATGAATCTGAAAGACAATCATCTTTAATTCCTGTTATCTCTCGATCGCATAGCGAAAACCTTCACGGCTAATTCCACCCAGCAAGCTTATATATGTTTCGGCTTTCGACAATTCCGCTAGTAAACGAATTACGTTGACGCGGTCATCTTTTCGAATTTGCTGGCCAACTTCCGCCCTGCCAAGCACCATGTTCACGCCGCGTTCAGGAAATCCCGCTTCCAGCAATAATTTCAGCAATTCAACTGCGATCAACGGAGTCTGCGGAGCAGGTTTCAAAACGACGCTATTGCCCGCGGCAAACGCTGAACCAATTTCTAGATGCGTATTAAAGAGCAACCCTGTTTAAAACAATACATCGCCTTTTCTACCGTTCCTCCATGCACATCGCCAAGCAATAATAAATGATAGAAATCACGGATATGATTATTTTTCGTTCCAACATCTTGTTAGATCGATCTAGTAAATTTAGAAAGTTCAACCATTCACGAACATTATATGTTTTTTTGTAAACATTGTCAACTCCTACAAACATTTTACTCACACTCGTTCGTTCGGTGACTTGATTAATCTTCTTGTTTGAGATAGAATTAACGTATAGTCCTCCTTGGTATTCAAATTAGGGGTCAATTCGTGC
>NZ_BAWO01000097.1 GCF_000632715.1 Parageobacillus caldoxylosilyticus NBRC 107762
TCGCTAACAGCGAGCCACGGGGTGTCTTTCACAATAGGTGAATGACAAGGGAAATTCCCTTCCTGATGGAACTCGGTGAGAATCCGAGCGGCAAGCAGTTTTGCTGGTTCCATCGCGATGAGTCGATTTTTATAGATTTTAGTAACCAGGAGTTATGAGAAAAAGAATCAATATTGCGATTGACGGACCGGCGGCAGCAGGGAAAAGTACTGTTGCGAAAATGATTGCCAAGCGGCTCTCTTATATTTATATTGACACGGGCGCGATGTACCGGGCGCTCACATATCGGGCGCTGCAGCAAGGAATCTCGCTTGACGACGAACAAGCGTTAATTTCGTTATTAAAAGATACATATATTGAATTAAGGCCGTCGCATGAAGGACAGCTTGTGCTGGTCAATGGAGAGGACGTTACAAACGTGATCCGCAGCAAAGAAGTAACCAATGCGGTGTCATTAGTCGCCAAACATCCGCTAGTCCGGGAAGAGATGGTAGCGCGTCAACGTGCGCTGGCCAAAAATGGCGGCGTCGTCATGGATGGACGTGATATTGGTACACACGTCCTTCCGAATGCGGAAGTAAAAGTGTTTTTAAAAGCCTCCGTAGAAGAGAGGGCAAGACGCCGACATAAAGAGAACATTGCGCGAGGGTTTCCATCCGATTTAGAAACGTTGAAAAAAGAAATTGCCCGCCGCGACCAGCTCGATTCCGAACGGGAAGTAGCACCGCTTAAGAAGGCGGAAGATGCGATCGAAATCGATACTACATCATTATCCATCGAAGAAGTTGTTGAACGCATTATGGAAATCGTAAACGAAAGGATTGAATGACGTTGGACTTTTATTCGTTTGCCAAGGGAGTTGTAAAAGGGATTTTAACCCCGCTTTACCGCATCAAAGTAATAGGGGTAGAACAGTTTCCAAAAGACGGTGGAGTACTTCTTTGCGCAAACCATATTAGCAATCTCGATCCGCCGATCCTCGGTATTACCGCGCCAAGGCCGATTCATTTTATGGCAAAGGAAGAATTGTTTCGCGTTCCCATTTTAAAAAACTTGATCAATAGTTTGCACGCGTTTCCAGTCAAGCGGGGAATGAGCGACCGCCAAGCGTTGCGAACCGGATTGGAAGTGCTAAAACAAGGGCAAGTGTTGGGCATTTTTCCTGAGGGAACAAGAAGCAAAGATGGAAAGTTAAAGAAAGGGCTGCCCGGCGTCGGCTTTTTTGCGCTGCGGACAAACGCCGTCGTTGTTCCTTGCGCCATTATTGGCCCGTACCGAGCATTTGTGCCTCTGAAGGTGATTTACGGGGCACCGATTGATATGGCGCCGCTGCGCGAACGAAAAGCATCTCCGGAAGAAGCGACAGATTATATTATGCAGCATATTCAGGCACTGCTAGATCAACATCGTTAAGCATTCGATTACATGTATATTGAGAAAATATGGTATACTAAATAGAAAAGCGTTCCTATCGTCCGTTATCGTCAACGTTTTTCGATGGTGCGGCGTTGATAAAGAAGGCACGCTTTTTATAGGATCGTCAGTTGATGGAGGAGGGTTAACGATGGCAGAGGATATGAATTTGCAGGTAAACGTCTATAAAGTGGGTGATATCGTTCGAGGAAAAGTGGTGAAACTAGAAGACAAGCAGGTGCTTGTCGATATTGAAGACAGCAAACAAAGCGGGATTATCCCGATTAGTGAATTATCCAACTTGCATATTGAAAAAACAAGCGACGCCGTTTCCGTCGGGGACGAAGTGACAGCGAAAGTGAAAAAAGTAGAGGAAGGCAAAGAGGGAGAAGAGGATTTGCTGATTTTATCGAAAAAAGCGGTAGATGCAGACCGTGCCTGGGAAGAGCTGGAGAGAAAATTTGCCAGCGGCGAAACGTTTGAGGCGGTAGTAAAAGATATTGTCAAAGGCGGGCTTGTAGCGGATATAGGAGTGCGCGGCTTCATCCCTGCCTCCCTTGTTGAACCCCATTATGTCGAGGATTTTTCTGATTATAAAGGAAAGGCGCTTGCCGTGAAAGTAGTCGAGCTGGATCGCGAAAAAAACCGCGTCATTTTATCGCATCGTGCCGTTGTCGAAGAAGAACAGCAACGTCAACGGAAGGAGGCGCTGAACCGTTTACAACCGGGGCAGGTGCTTGAGGGAGTCGTACGCCGCATCACCGATTTTGGTGTGTTTGTCGATGTTGGCGGCTTTGATGGTCTTGTACATATTTCGCAGCTTTCCCATACCCGTGTCGCCCATCCGTCTGAGGTTGTAAAAGAGGGAGAAACCGTCAAAGTAAAAGTGCTTGCGGTTGATGAAGAAAATGGCCGCGTCTCCCTTTCGATAAAAGAAGCAATACCGAGCCCTTGGGAAGGAATTGCGGAAAAAATCGCCCCTGGCGATATTGTCACTGGCAAGGTAAAACGGATTGTGCCGTTTGGCGCGTTTATTGAAATTTTCCCAGGCGTGGAAGGCCTTGTCCATATTTCCCAAATCGCTAATAAACGAATCGGAACGCCGCATGAAGTGCTAAAAGAAGGGGAAGAAGTCAAAGCGAAAGTGCTTGATGTAAACGAAGCGGAACGCCGCATTTCGTTAAGTATACGTGAGCTGATCGAGGAAGAAACAGCCTCCGAAGAAGACTATAGCCAATATACAAAGCCGTCCAGTGAAGTAAGTGGTTTTCAAATTGGCGAAGTCCTCGGGGAACAGCTAAAAAAATTAAAATAACGAGGATGAGGCAATGGATAGAGCAAAGCGAAAGATAGAACATATTCAGCATGCGCTTTCTACTGCCGACCAAGGTGAAAGCGGATTTGATGACATTACGTTTGTTCATCAAAGTTTACCTGATGTACGCATGAACGATATTCACTTGCATACTACTTTAGGCGAACTTTCGTTAAGTTCGCCTTTCTTTATCAATGCCATGACCGGCGGTGGAGGGAAAAAGACGTTAGAAATTAACAAAGGATTAGCAGAAGCGGCAAAGCATGGCCAAATTGCGATGGCGGTTGGTTCGCAGACGGCGGCGTTAAAAGATGATGCAGAGCGGGAAACGTTTACGGTCGTACGAAAGGTGAACCAAAACGGCATTATTTTCGCAAACGTTGGCAGTGAAGTGAGCGTGGAGGATGCGAAGCGCGCCGTCGATATGATTGAGGCGGATGGTCTGCAAATTCATTTAAATGCGGTGCAGGAGCTTGTCATGCCGGAAGGGGATCGCGATTTTACCGGGGCGCTGCTTCGTATCGAACAAATTGTTCAAACCGTTCAAGTCCCGGTTATCGTAAAAGAAGTAGGATTTGGCATGAGCAGGGAAACCGCTTTGCGTTTAAAAGAAGTGGGCGTGAAAATCGTCGACGTTGGCGGCTTTGGCGGCACCAATTTTGCCCGTATTGAAAATAAACGCCGTTCCAGCATCATAACGTATTTTAATAATTGGGGAATTCCAACGGCAGCGTCGATCGTCGAGGTAGTTCAAACCGTTCCTTCCTTAGCGGTGATCGGCAGCGGCGGTGTTCGCACAGCGCTGGATGCTGCGAAAGCGATCGCGCTGGGGGCATCAGCGGTAGGAATGGCGGGTCCGTTGTTGCGGACGCTTGTCGAACAAGGGGTGGAAGGGCTAGTCGCCTATATCGAGGAGCTTCATCATGATTTAACGCTGATCATGGGAGCGCTGGGGGCAAAGACGATCGCCGGGCTGCAGCGTGTGCCGCTTGTGATTCGTGGCAACACGCATCATTGGTTAACAGAAAGAGGCTTTGATACGAAAGTATATAGTTGTCGATAAATCGCCTCTTCATCCCGATGACGAAAATCACGGGACGAAGGGGTTTTTTATTTAACATTTTCCACCCCGTTATCTCTAAAAGAAATACTTCAAGCACGAAATGGGCGAAAGACGGCTTCACTATCCATAAAAAACGGAAAAATTCGAATGGTTGATGGGCACCCATCACTTATCGGCTATGCTTCCCATCCCCTTTGGAATTCAGTTTTTCTCAGAAATGAGATTATGCGTTAGCATAACTTTATTGCCAGAAAAGGGATTATCGCATTGAAAAATGGAAAAAATAGAGGCTGAGAACGTCCATCGATAGAAAGAAGGGAAATTATTGTATGTTTTTTTTTAAACAAAGCAAGAAAAAAAAACAAATGGCAAAGAACCAGAAAAAGCAAAACCAAAATCAGATTCAAAGTCAAAATCAGCAACAACAGGCCTTTCTTTCTACCGACTTAGATCAAAATCTACAAGAGCTGCAAAATATCTATAAAAATTGTATGGATGTCGTTTTTCGCCAATTTCAAATTGGTGGAAAAACAAAGGCTGCTCTTATCTATATCGACGGTTTAGCTAACATCGAAGAAATCGATGCGGGCGTGCTCACCCCTTTGATGAAAGAAAATCATGCCAAGGAGAATACCGATCAGTTCATTCATGTCAATGATATACTAGAACAAAAATTGACCGTTTCCAAGGTAAAGAGAGTACAAACGACGACAGAGTGCATTGAACAGATCTCTGGTGGAAACCCGGTCTTGCTTATCGATCAACAAAGCGAAGGATTTGCTTTAGGGTTGTCAAATCCAGAAAAGCGTTCCATCGAAGAACCGGGAGGGGAATCCGTGGTAAGGGGACCGCGGGAGGGCTTCACCGAATCATTAGGGACTAACCTTTCTTTATTGCGCAGAAAAATAAGAAGTCCGCAGCTGAAAGCAAAATCAATAAAAATTGGGGAATACACCCAGACCGAAGTAGTCATCTCTTATATTGAAGGAATTGCCGAGCAAACGTTAATCCAAGAAGTAGAGGCCCGGCTTAACCGGATCAAGTTAGACGGGATTTTGGAAACCAGCTATATTGAAGAGTTAATTGAGGACAATCCTTATTCCCCGTTTCCACAAATCTTGAATACCGAACGGCCTGATGTTGTGGCGGCGAGTTTGCTTGAAGGACGAGTAGCAATTCTTCAAGATGGCACTCCTTTCGTTTTGGTTGTACCGGTTTCTTTTTATTCCTTGCTGCAATCAAGTGAAGATTACTACGAACGATCCTTAATCAGCACGGCAACCCGCTGGTTGCGCTACGCATTTCTCTTGGTATCTCTTTTACTGCCCTCGTTGTATGTGGCGATCCTTACCTTTCATCAGGAAATGCTTCCTACTACGCTTTTGGTCACCATCGCTGCTTCTCGGGAGCAGATTCCCTTTCCGGCACTGGTTGAAGCGTTGCTCATGGAAATTGTATTTGAGGCCCTGCGTGAAGCGGGATTGAGGCTTCCTAGACAAGCGGGTGCTGCGGTTAGTATCGTTGGTGCGCTGGTGATTGGGCAAGCTGCGATCCAAGCAGGTCTTGCTTCTGCACCTCTGATCATGGTAGTTGCCTTGACGGGAATTGCCTCTTTTACCATCCCTCGCTATACAGCTGGGATCGCATTAAGGATGCTGCGCTTTCCCATGATCTTTTTGGCAGGGACGCTGGGGCTTCTCGGGATTATGCTTGGGCTGCTCATGATTGTTACTCATATGGCGACGCTGCGTTCTTTCGGCGTTCCCTATTTATCTCCTATGGCTCCAATGCAAGGCCGTGAAATAAAAGATGTGTTGATGCGCGCACCTTGGTGGAAGTTCAATACGCGCCCCCGCTTAACGGGAGACCATAAGAATATTCAACGTCAAGGTCCGAATCAGAAACCGGGTCCTGATTACGGAGATGACAAGACGAGTAAAGACCAAGGAGGATCATGATCATGATCGAGAAAGGAAAAATATCTGCCGCACAAATGGGGATGATGATGTATCCTACGATTATCGCAACAGCCATTCTCTTAGTCCCTGCAATCACCGCCCGGCACGCAAAGCAGGATATGTGGCTCTCTCCTCTTTGGGCTTCTCTCATCGGTTTTTTGACGGTTTATATTACTGTACGGTTACATGAGCTATATCCAGAAAAAACCATCATCGAGTACAGCGAAGATATTCTTGGCAAGTTTCTGGGGAAAGTGATTGGGTTGATCTTTTTATTTTACTATTTGTATGCAAATGGAATTATTATCCGAGAGTATGGCGAATTTGTTGTAGGTAATTTTCTTTTCTATACCCCGTTGGTTGTTGTGATGGGAAGCATGGTACTGGCGTGCTCTTTTGCCGTCCGCAACGGTGTGGAAGTGATAGGCAGGCTTGCGCAAATGATCGTGCCTATTGTGATTATTCTGATAGTGATCAATATTATCCTTTTGATCCCGGATATGGAAGTAGCGAATATGTTTCCAATCATGGAAAAGGGGATAATGCCCTCGTTGAAGGGCTCGATAATCCCGCAAGGTTGGTTTAGTGAATTCCTTCTTATCGCTTTTCTGCTTCCTTACGTAGCCGATCGCAACAAAGGAAAAAGATGGGGCATGATCTCGGTTGCCGCGGTCATGTTGACCTTATCTTTAGTCAACATTGCCGTCCTTTTCGTCTTGGGAGGAATCACGGACCGTTTTACCTATCCCGCGTTTAGCGCCGTCCGCTATATTAGTATCGCGGACTTTTTAGAACACATTGAAGCCATCGTAATGGCCCTTTGGGTAGCAGGGATCTTTATGAAGGTTGCTGTCTTTTATTACGCTTTAGTGTTGGGAACGGCGCAATGGATGAATTTGGAAGATTATCGCCCGATCATTTTTCCTATGGGATTTTTAATTCTGTTATTTGCCGTCTGGTCAGCGCCGAGTTTAATGGAATTGACCCATTATCTAGGAAGCACTTCCCCGTTTTATCGGATTTCGATTCAAGTAGGAATTCCTCTCCTTCTCCTATTTGTCGCAAAATGGCGCAAAAGAGCAAACAACCAAAAGTTAACACAACAAGGATAAGGACAGCAACGAAACAAGGGGTAAAAAGGAGATAAACAAGAATGGGCATCTTACAAAGGGTAGCAAAAATTCTTTTGGTTTGCGTGAATCTTATTTTGCTAAGCGGATGTTGGGACCGAAAGGAAGTAAACGATTTGGCGCTAATCGTAGGATTAGGAATTGATCAAAAAAAAGACGGGAAAATCATGATTACAGTAGAACTCATTGCCCCGAAAGCAGCCGGTGGAGGCCAGATGCTGGGTGGCGGCGGTGGCGATGGGGGCGGTGGCGGGGGAGGGAAAATAGTAAGATCGGGAACGGGAACCACCGTGGCTGACGCAATCTCGAACCTGCAAGAAAAGCTTCCTCGCCGTGTCTTCTGGGGACACACCAAGGTAATCGTGTTCGGGGAGAGAGCGGCAAGAGCAGGGATTCGCCAGCATCTGGACTTTCTGAGCCGCAATCCGCAAGCTCGCCTTCGTTCCAATGTATTAGTGAGTAAAGGAACTGCGAAAAGTGTGCTTGAATTGATCCCCCCGATCGAACAAAGCTCATCAGAAGTGCTGCGGGAATTGTCAGAATCACAACTTTTATTGCGAGTAACGATAAAAGATGCTCTGCAAATGCTAAGCGGCGATACCGGTGCAGCGGCTCTTCCCATGGTGAAGATTTTACCGCGGGAAAAAGGGGCAAAAGAGCTGCAAACCATTGCGTTTACCCAACGTACCGCCATTTTTAAGAAAGATAAAATGATCGGGGACATTGATGATAAGTTGACTCGGGGCGTGCTTTGGCTCAGAAATGAGATCAAACGTGCGAATATCACGGTTTCGCTTAAAGGAGAAAAGGGAAATATCACCGCTACAATGATAAGAGCGCATACGGAATTCGTCCCTAAATATGAGAAAGGTAAATGGAAGATGATCGTGAAAGCGACTACAGAAGACGATATCATATTAAACGGAACAAAATTGGACTTGCTAAATCCTAAGTATGCGAAAATGGTCGAAAAAGAATTAGAAAATCAGATGAATAAGCGTATTAGAGACGCATTGAAAAAAGTACAAAAAGAGATGAAGGCCGATATTTTTGGATTTGCCGAGATTTTCCACCAGAAATATCCAAGAGAATGGAACCGGGTAAAGAATCGTTGGGAAGAGATCTTTCCTACCGTGGAAGTAGTCGTAAAGACGAAGGCATACGTCCGCAGGCCGGGCATAGATACCGCTCCGCAAGGATTGCCTGAACAAGAGGTGAAAAAATAATGAAAACTGGTTCTATACTAGGCACTTTTGTCCTAGTTGCGCTTATCTTTCTATACGAGTGGCCGCGAATCCATCAGACACAGAAAAAAGAAAAAGTTGCTTTTGTTGCGTTGCTGAGTTTAGGAACGATTCTTGCGATGGTGTTAATATGGAATCCCGATCTTCCGGGTCCGACGCAGATGATCGACTACATTTATAAACCTTTCGGACGAATGCTTGAAAAATAAAGGAAAATTCCTTAATTCTCCCTCATGTATTTTGCCTTGAGGAACAAAAACAGTGATGGATGGAAAATAGAAGTACAGAGCAAGATTTATCGATGAAGTTGATCTGGGTTCACCCCCTTGCTGCGATGAAGGGAGGTGAACGCCAAATACATGATAAAAAGCTCTTGATGTTCGGCTTTTTCCATACTTTAAA
>NZ_BAWO01000096.1 GCF_000632715.1 Parageobacillus caldoxylosilyticus NBRC 107762
TATAGAGGGAGGAAATATGGAAAAAGAATTTTTATGTCTTATGGAGTGGACAGTTTATTTCCATAGCAGGTCTTACCGTTCTTGTTCCCTTGTTACCTTTCTATATGAAAGAACTGGGTGCGACTAGTATGCAATCCATTCAGTTTTGGAGCGGCTTAGCTCTTGCCGCTCCTGCTGTATCACTTGCTGTTATGTCTCCGATTTGGGGCAAATTAGGGGATCGCTTTAGGAGAAAATGGATGGTTGTGCGTGCGCTTGTCGGACTTTGTGTTTGTTTGCTGCTAATGGCGATTGCAACAAGTCCGCTTCAGTTTCTAGTTATTCGGGTGATGCAAGGTGCATTCGGCGGAATTGTTGATGCGTCCAGCGCTTTTGTAAGCATGGAGGCACCAAAAGATGAGCGCGGAAAAGCGTTAGGAAATTTACAGAGTGCTGAGGCAGCAGGAGCACTAGTCGGACCTTTACTAGGCGGAATATTGGTTGATTTATGGGGATTTCGGCCGCTGCTTTTGACCATGGGGATTCTTACGGGAATTAGTGCTCTTGTAGCTGCCTTTACCCTCACGGAACAATCAAAGAAAAACATCTTTAATGAAAAACTTAGAAAACAAACGCATTTTACGGTGTTGCAAACATTTCATATTCTTTTTAGCCATCAATGTACACGAGGATTTATTATGGCAGGATTTGCAGCAAAATTTGCTGTGTTTGGTCTTGTGACGGCATTTGCGCCGTATGTTGAAAATATTTCTCAGTCCCCTCACCTAGCAGCAACATGGATTGGATTCATACAAGCTGCCATGTGGGGAGCTACCTTTATAAGCTCGCCTTGGTGGGGAAAACAAAATGATAAACGATCTGTAGAAATCAATTATGTGATTGCAACGTTAGCATGTGGCGTAAGCATTATTTTGCAGGCATATACAGAAAGTATGATCAGTTTATTGTTGTTGAGAGTTTTCCAAGGACTTACTTTTAGTGCATTAATTCAATCGGTCGTATTTGTGGTTGTGCAATATTCTCACGGACAAAATCGAGGAGTTAGTATTGGGGCAACCAACAGCTTATTAGTGGGAGGACAAATTGCCGGTTCATTGAGCGGTTCTGCGATTGCCGGGATGTTTTCTCCAAGCATTGTATTTGTTGTTATGGGAGCGATATTGATTGTTAGTGCATTCTTTGTTCTTCCGCGGGTTGCTAATCAAATGAAACATCCATCTATAGGTAAAAGTTAGAAGAGAGGAAGGAATGAAACAACGTGTTTACAAGTTTACATACCAAATCCAGTATGTATTTAGCAAAAATGGCGGAAGTACAACGCTTATTAAATTCGTACCTAAGAGAAAAAGAGATTTTTGATCCAAGGATCATCAATGAGCGTAATGATTTATCATTGAAAAAAACAAAAGATGGTGCATTGTTTCACCTATTGTTAGAACAGACCGGGTATGAACTTTTAGGGTATTTTTCATTTTGGTCAGCAACTGGTCATCACGAATATGAAGATACATTTTATGTAAAACCTTTGGAAAATGAAACATGGATGCCGGCAAATGCCGATGAAGTAATGAATGTAATTGTAGAGGAATTGGCTTTTTTGGAGAAAGATGCAGCGGAACGTAATCGCAAAAAACTAGAATTACGATCTCACATGGAAAACAGCATCCATAAGACCGCTCTTTATCTTAAAAATTCTATACATCAGGAAGAGCGTAGTCAAAAGAAACCAGTATTTTTACAGTCTGAACAATCATTGTTGTTAGGACATCCGTTTCACCCTACGCCAAAAAGTTCAGAAGGTTTTTCAGAGTACGATTTACCGCTTTATGCTCCAGAATTAGGTGCTTCCTTTACGTTGCACTATTTCGCTGTAGCAAAAGATTTAATATTCGAGGAATTTATTGATGGACATGCATTAGATTTTGGGGACGAGTTTACGGAAGAAGAGAAGAGCCATATTCGCAGCCAGATTGGAGACGAAAATCATCAGTATCGATTATTACCTCTTCACCCGTGGCAGGCAAATTATATAAAAATGATTCCATTCATTAAAAAGTGGATAGAAACCAAGAAAATCATTGACTTGGGAAAGATGGGAAGAAAGGTGTATCCAACGGCTTCGGTACGCACGGTATGGGTGCCGACACATAATTTTTTCTATAAGCTGCCGCTGCATATTCGAATTACAAATTTTATTCGTACCAATACACTAGAACAAATCCGACGCACTATCGACGCAAGCAGAGTGATCAAGAAATTACTTCGACAAGATAACCATTCATCATTTGGTATTTTATTAGAACATGGTTTTCGGGCGATTTTTTCCCCGATGTTAACAGAGAAAGAAAATGAGATATTAATTCAAAATACAGCAGTTCTTTTACGGGAGGGGCCAGCGGAAATAAATATCAATGAACACGAATCATTATATGTTGCCGCTTCATTACTGGAAAACCTCCCAAATAGCGATTGCAGCATTTTGGCACAGCAAATCCGCCAGTACAATCATAATGAGGAAGAGTGGCTGCGTCAATATTTACATGTAACACTGAAACCTATTTTATGCTTATTTGCAGAAAAAGGAATTAGTATTGAAGCACATGCACAGAATTCATTAATCATACTTAAAAATGGCTGGCCGGAGAAATGTTACGTACGCGACCTTGAAGGAATTAGCATTTCACGAGAGCATGCTGACAAACTTGGTTATTTTTCGGGATTAATAGAAAAAGAGAGTCCTGTTATATATAGCGATCAAGAAGCATGGAAACGATTCATTTATTATTTCTTTGTCAATCACCTCAGTCATGTCGTATCCAGCTTAGCCAAAATAAATAAATTAGATGAGTATCAGTTATGGACTGTAGTTCGAAACTTTTTACTTGAACTGGAGACAGAAACTGCCAGTGATATGTTAAAGCGTGCCGTTGGCCGTTTATTAGATAGTCCTTCTTTGCCAGCCAAGGCGAATTTAATCAGTCGCTTTTTAGAGCGTGGCGAAACTCCTTTATATGTTCATATACCAAATCCAATTTATAGAAATAGAGGTGGAAGTCATGATTCTAGGTAAAGAAGAATGGTCTTATGAATTAGAACAGTTATTTCAATCTCAAGAATACCGTAATGTTCGGAGGAGAATCTTTCGTCAACTGGTAGAATCATTAATCTATGAAAATATAGTAAAAGCCCAAACATATCCTTTAAACAATGGAAGGGTGCAATTTGAAATAAAAGGAAAAGACAAAGATGGCAATCCGGTAACGTATATATGTGGCGGAGAACGGAAAATGAGTTTTCAACGCATTCGAATTTGCGGCTCCCTCATTCGAAAAAGTGGGCATGTGGAAGAGGAAGCGCGTTCGTTTTCATTGTTTCTAGAAGAAATTGCGCCTTACATACAGGCAGATGAAACAAAACTTAAAGCATTTGCTGAAGAGCTAAACCAAACATTAATAAAAGATGCGTTGGCACAATATCGGTGGAAAAGGGTTAATTACCGTCAACCTGCTACCTATGACAAAATCGAAAGTGCTGCAATGGAAGGACATCCGTATCATCCTTCCTATAAATCAAGAATCGGATTCAACCTAGAAGATAACGAGCAATTTGGACCAGATTTTCAGCCTTCCTTTTCTCTTATATGGCTAGGAGCACATCATAGTGTCATAGAATTATCCATGTCTCAAGCTATCAATTATAAAGAATTTATCCAATCTGAACTTGGAGAGGATTATGAACGATTTGTACAAAAAATAACAGCCTATCATCTAGATGCCAACGACTACTATTTTATCCCTGTGCATCCTTGGCAATGGAGAGAAATGATTCTTCCATTCTTCTTTAAAGAAATAGAAGAGAGACGTTTGATACTGCTGGGAGAAGGAACCGATCGATACGTTCCTCAACAGTCGATTCGGACATTAACCAATCAAACCAGCCCAGAAAAATGCTATGTAAAATTGGCATTAAGCATTACCAATACTTCAACAAGCAGAATTTTAGCTCCGCATACGGTGGAGAACGCGGCAAAAATTTCAGACTGGCTGCAGACAATAAAAGAAAAAGATGTGTATCTCAAAGATGAATGGAAGACGGTGTTTTTAAGAGAAGTGATGGGAATATCCTATCAATCACATGTATTTACGCAATTCGAAAAAGAAAAGACTTATGGTGCATTATCCACTATTTGGCGAGAAAGCATTCACTCTTATTTACAAGAGGATGAAGAAGCGTTTCCTTTTCAAGCAATGTGCAGTATGACCAATCAACAACGCCCGCTTATTGATGATTGGATAAAAACGTATGGACTGGAAACATGGGTCAAACAAATGTTGAATGTTTCCGTTACTCCGTTGATCCATTTACTGTATGCGCATGGTATCGCGATGGAATCGCATGCGCAAAATATGATACTGATCCATAAAAATGGAATGCCGACACGTTTAGCATTAAAAGATTTTCACGATGGTATTCGATTTTCAAAAGAGGGTTTGAATGATCCAACACTTTGCCCATTATTAAGACCAACACCGGACATTCATGCAAGAGTTAATCGTAATTCATTTATTGAAACGGATGATTTATTGTTAGTACGCGATTTTGTTCATGACGCTTTCTTTTTCATTAATTTGTCGGAAATTTGCTTGTTTTTAGAAGAGCATTACGATTTGCCGGAGGCGAGTTTTTGGAAAATGGTTGCTGAAGTAATTCTTCAGTATCAACAGCGCTTTTCACATCTTGCCGAACGTTTTCAGCTGTTTCCTCTTTTTGCTGAAACCATTCAGGTCGAACAGTTGACAAAACGAAGAATGTTCCCGGAAACAGAATTAAGAATACAGAAAGTCAAAAACCCATTGTATGTGGTTTATGAGGAGATGAAACAGCAATGTTCATAAATCATGTCAAACAACTGCTTAAAGATGGAAAGCAAGTCTTTGGCCTGTTTTGTTCCATTCCTAACCCGCTTATCGTGGAAATGATAGGGTATGCAGGATATGATTTCATCATCATTGACACAGAACATGCGTCTATTAACCCTGAGACAGTAGAAAATATGATTAGAGCTGCTGAAGCGGCTGGTTTAACTCCTTTTGTAAGAGTAAGTGAAAACAGTGAAGGGGCCATTTTAAGAGCGCTTGATGCAGGTGCAAAAGGAGTTGTTGTTCCTCATATTCGCACAAAAGAAGAAGCGGAAAGAGCGGTTCGTTCGAGCCGCTACTTTCCGCTCGGCATGAGAAGTCTCAACGGTGGAAGACCGGCTCGATTTGGCAAAGAATCGTTAACCTCATACATTCAACAAGCCAATAAAGAAGTGATGGTTATTTTCATGATTGAGGATGAAGAAGGAATAAAAAATTTACCAGATATTTTATCTGTTCCAGGTGTTGATATGGTTTTAGAGGGGGCGGCAGATTTATCCCAATCACTTGGAATGCCGTGGCAAACGCGCTCAAGTATTGTCAAGAAAGAAATCGAAAAAATTTTCCATATATCAATAGAGAAACAAATTCCTTTTTGTGCCATTCCTCGGGCACATGAAGATTTTGTCCAATGGTTGAATCTCGGAGTTCAAGCTTTTGTGGTCGGCGATGATCGTGGCATTTTTTTCCGAACACTTAGAGAGAATTTAGAATTCAAAAAGGAATATAGAAAGGGGAGTCAGAGTGAATAACGTCATCGAAACAATTAGGCATCTCAGTGTGAATAGTGATCAGCCAATTTGTGCTTATCTTTATGATCTACAAACCTTAAAGAATCATGTTTTGAAGGTAACAGAAGCTCTTCCAGCGAACTGTGAGATGTTTTATGCGATGAAAGCGAACTCAGAAACGAGTATATTGAAAGCTGTTTATCCATTGGTTTCAGGATTTGAAGTTGCGTCATTAGGAGAAATTAAAAAAGCAAGAGCGATTAGTCCTACCGTACCAATCATATTTGGAGGACCCGGAAAGACAGATGATGAAATAAAAGGAGCCATCACACATCAAGTGCAACTGATTCATGTTGAAAGCATTCAGGAATTACAAAGAATTGCATGGATGGCTGAGCAATTAAAAACTACTGTATCTATATTACTTCGCGTCAATTTAATCGGGCCATTTCCATCAGCAACGCTACATATGGCAGGAATACCTACACAATTTGGAATTGCTGAGGATCAAATGGATGATGCTATTCGTTTCGCACTATCACGCTCATCATTGAAATTAATGGGATTTCATTTTCATTCTGTTTCCAATCAATTAGATGCCAATAGTCATTTACAGTTAATTAGGCTATATATCCAAAAGGTGAAACAATGGAAAAAGAGATATAATTTGTCTATTTCATATGTAAATGCAGGAGGTGGAATAGGGGTAAATTATGAGAATTTGGCCCAACAATTTGATTGGAATACTTTTACTAACCGGTTGAAAGAATTACTAGAAAAAGAAAACTTTCAAGATACGAAGCTTATATTTGAATGTGGACGATTTTTGACAGCATCTTGTGGTTATTATGCTGTTGAAGTATTAGACATTAAGGAGAATCATGGAAAAACATTTGTAGTCGTACGCGGGGGGACTCAACACTTTCGTCTTCCTGTTTCTTGGCAGCATAACCATCCATTTGAAATTATTCCGATTGAAAAATGGACGTATCCGTTTCCAAGAAAAGGAGTACAGCAAACAAACATCACTATCGTAGGTCAACTTTGTACTCCAAAAGATGTATTTGCCAAAGATGTGTTCGTTCATCACCTTCGGATTGGCGATATTATCCTTTTCCGTTACACAGGAGCGTATGGTTGGGCAATTTCACACCATGATTTTTTGAGCCATCCTCATCCAAAGCATATTTACTTAGATACATAACGTGTAACATTTTCAACATAAACATATTTAATCAAAGGAGGAGTCATTCTTGAAAGAGGTTATCACTTCTTTAAAACTCGTTCCTATTAATCAGTTGCGTTTACACGAAGAATATGAGCCGTCTAGGCTTGAAAAAACCATTACACAGATTAGGAAAGATCAATTTCTTCGTCATCCAATACTAGTGACAAAGCTAAACGACGGAAGTTATTTAGTACTCGATGGAGTTCATCGCTTAAGCGCATTAAGGGCTATCGGATGTAGAAAAGTTCCTGTTCAGGAAGTGGAGAAAAAAGACTTTTCCAATACAGCGTGGAATCACCTCATCTCAACCGGGGAATGGTATGAAAAAATGTTGAATGATTCATCCTTGCCATGGGTTCGTGAAGAAAAAGAAGGAACTATATTTGTAGAAGGAGTATCTTCTGAAAATAAATCACATTTTCTCTATCTAGAGGATATTCAATCCGATCTTTTAGCCTATTGGCATACAGTTGTTTCCTATTATTCCAAACAGTATCCTGTCATTCGTATTCCTAAAGAGGATGAACATCTTCCTCCAAAAGGATATGTGCTAATCAAATATCAGCCTATAAGCTACGAAGCAATAGAAGCTTATGTTACAAACGGATGGATGTTTCCAGCTGGAGTGACTCGATTTATCATCAATGGCCGTTTGTTAAATTTAAAAGTGCCGCTCGCTTTACTAATGGACCAAAGCGAAAATATCCAAGAATGGATGAGGCTCATTGAAAAGTGGGAAAAATCGTTGCGTTTTTATAAAGAACAAGTTTATCTATGCGAAATATAAGTGTGCAGTTATGAACAACTTCACTCACTCCTAATTTGGCGGATGATTTTATATACCGATTATGCGGACGAGAGGAAATATGCTGGCAGCAGGGAGAAAACCCTCGATTGCTTTTTACCGTTAAACGTAAACCATCATCAACATCAGACACATCTAATAACTCAATTTTCTTAATTAATTAGGATATTTCATAATATTAATTTATTTGTTATAATATTCTAAACATAGAGGGGTAGTGTGAATAGGATTAGACATGTTAGCAAGGGAAGAGATTTTGTCATTAACGAAAGAAATTATGGCACATCAGCAATGCCATGTACTATATGTCATTCATTATATTGAAGAAATTGTAGAAGCGGTGACACACGTATTATTGTTAAAAGAGGGACAATTGTAGCTGCAGGACCAAAAGAGGAAGTATTAACAGATGAGTTTTTATCAGAGACATTTCAATTGGCGCTGAAAGTTCATTGGGAAAATAATAGACCATGGGCTTCCATACATCAAAATATTGGTTTGACAAAATTGGCAAAGGTAGAATCAAAATAAGTAAAGGAAACTTGGCTCTCCAAGTTTCCGTTATTTATTTTTATAGCTGCAGAACCACATAGAATGGCTCAAGAATAGTTAAAAGATGCGAAGGGAAAGAGTCATTTTAATTTGAAGAAGGGTGACAATTTATGCGTACTATTATTGATTATTACTCATCATTTGATCAATATAGAAGATATTAAGCCTTTTATGGAATCACATGGCTTTGAAACGTTAAATCTAATTGGCTCGACTAACATTGGTGCTGCTTTGTCACCAGAACAGTGGAAATATTGGAAAAACCGTGGAGAGCATGAGTTCACTCAACTTATTGATCTATTAAAAGAAACAGCGACAAATCCTTATGTTTTGGGATATCAACTCATTTGT
>NZ_BAWO01000095.1 GCF_000632715.1 Parageobacillus caldoxylosilyticus NBRC 107762
TATAGAGGGAGGCATGTTTAAAATGATTGAAATTCCATCGCGTCTGGAAGGAAAAGCATTTCAGCTGTATAAGCTAGAACAGCAGTTAAAACCGCTCGGTTATACGATTGGCGGCAATTGGGATTATGATCATGGTTATTTTGACTATAAAATTGCCGATGAATCCGGATATCAATTTTTACGTATTCCGTTTAAAGCAGTGGATGGACAGCTTGATTCGCATGGAACAACGGTGGAGATCGGCAGGCCGTTTTTATTATCGCATCAATATCAAAGCGGCTTAGATGACCATGCCGATGTCGGCAATCTAGGCGCCGCTTTTAACCAATTTTCCGAGCCGCAAGACTCCGATGCGACATTTCCGGAAACATATGTTAGCGTCGGAAAGGTGCTTGTGCAAGAGCTGGAACGCCGCCTGCTTGACTAAGGGCTCAGAACAAACAGGTGATCGCCTCTTTCAATGATGAAGTGCGGAGAAGGGTTCATATATCCTTCTTCCCCTCTCACGACACCGATTAATATCATTCGCTTTTCCAATAGCAACTGGCTGCTTTCAGAAAATGTTTTGCCGATGCACCATTCTTCGGCATGGATCAGATGCAGTTTTCTATCGTGAAGCTGACGAAGCAGCGCTTCAATCGCTCTAGATATGCCTGGTGACTGAAGGCTGTTTGCCATTGTGAAGCTGGAGAGCAAGTTGGTTTGAATCACTTCATCAGCGCCCGCCCGTCTTGCGTTGTTGACGTGCTGCCCGGTTAATATTTCGACAATCGCATAGATGGAAGGGTTTAAGCTTTTCATGGCCAAAAGCGTTAAAATCGAATCTTTGTCCGCCTCCACTTCGTTTTTATGCTGGTCGGCGGTAATTAAAACCATTTGCGCTTCAGTGACGTTTGCTTTCTGCAGCACATCATCGTAGCTGGCGTTTCCTTTGATAAAATGAACATTTTTATAGGAAATCGGCAGCGCGTTTAACGTCGAATCAATGAGCACGCAGCGAAAAGATGGCTGGGATTTCGTTAATTGTGCCAGCACTTCGCGCACCCGCTCATTCCAGCCGACGATGATCACATGTCCCTTTTTTCCATAGCGCAGCTGCCCGTTCGATAATGCCGTCTCTTTTGCCACGGCAGCTGCTGATACGGACGCGAAATACGTCGTAATCACCCCTGTTCCTAACAAAATAAGGAGAATGGCGACGAGTTTTCCCGCCGTCGTTTTTGGAACGATGTCGCCGTAGCCGATCGTCGCCGCGGTAACAATCGCCCACCATATGCCATCGAATACGTTATGGAATGTAGACGGCTCGACGAGATGAATAAGCAGGCCGAAAAGAATTAGCAGCGCGCTTCCCACCAGCAGCAATCGTATAAAGACAGGAAGGCGCAAATACGATATGAGTATATCCCAGTTTTTCATCGGTTTCCTCCGTTTGGTCCATTGTTTTTACAAAGTTAGTGTTGACTGTTTTGCTCCTTTTTTTGCATAAAAATTCCTTTTCGCTTTCATACTACATGATGAATATGTGAAAGGAGAGGAATGGCTTCATGGATATGAATCGTGTCAAACAAATTGTTTCGTCCCCGGCGGATATTCCTGTCTATTATAATGGTGTATCTGTCTGGATTGACGGTTATGATGAAGAAAAGCAAACGGCTACGGTCCATTTGCGGGATGGCCACCTTCGTGAGCAGCGTGACGTGCCGGTAGCCGAATTAAGTGAAGAACGATAAGGCAATAAGGAAAAACGCCGTGTTTCGGCGTTTTTTGTTTGCGTCTTTTGGAAAAACCGATACTGACAGTGAAAGAAAATAACGCGGGAAGGAGCATGTAAAGTGACGGGTGGACAGATAAAGGAAATGTTTGCAGATTACGGATATGAACGCTGGTGGGAAGAAATTTATTATCCGCTCTTGTCATCGCGTCTATTGGAGGAAGTAGACGAAGAGGTGCTGGCGGCATTTTTTGAGAGCTACGCGTTTCCGGAAGGCGAAGCATATTCGTTTACAGAGTTTGTCGTTCATTTTTCCATTTTCCAGCGTTTGTATGATAGCGGGATTTCTGCAATATGAAGGTAAGAAAAGGGACTGCTTCGGCACGGAGCAGTTCCTTTTGCTGATGATTTTTATATCGAAGGCGCTTGTTTGCCTAGGCGCACCACACGCATGGTCAATAGCAGCGAGCAGGCAAGAAAGACAGCATCCGCAAATCCGTATACGAGTCTGTACCTGCCTAACGAGAATAACAAGCTCCCGACCATTGGTCCGAATGCCATTCCCATGTAGCGGAAGAAATTGTAGACGCCAATGGCGGTGGAACGGTTTGCTTGAAACACATACGTAAGCAGCGTCATCTGCACCGGCAAGGACGTTCCTAAAAACAGGCCAAACAACGCGATCGCAAGGATTAAGAGCGGAATGGATATATAGGAAACAAGAAGAAAAAGGAAAATGGATAGCACGGTGCAATACGATGTTGCTAAAATAATGTGTCTATCTTTCCAATAGCCTTGGATGCGTCCGCCGATAAAGCTGCCGACGACAATCATGCACGACAACGCTAAATAAACAAGCCCTTTTTCCTCTGCCGATAGCCCATAGCGCTCCGTCAAAATGCCAGGCAAAAAAACGAGAAAATTATAGAGCGCGTAATATTGGATAAACCCTAATAAAATAATCGAGGAACCGGCCCGGTGGCGAAGGATCGTGACAAAATCACGAATCTGAAAGGTTTTCGATGTTTGGTTTTCCGGTTTTGTTTCTTTTAGAAAAATAAAATTGCCGAGCCATATAAGCACCCCGACAAAAACAAGAACAAGGAATACGACATGAAAGTTAAATCGGCCGCCAAGAAATCCGCCAACGATCGGTCCGACGACTGGACCAAGCGATAGCATCATTTGGAAAGTACCCATCGCTTTTCCCCGTTCTTTTCCTTCAAATAAATCGCCGATAACGGTAGCGGCGACGACCGAACCAGCTGCGATGCCGATTGCCTGCAATGCTCGGAAGGCGAGAAGAACGTAAATAGAGTTCGAAAAAAAGCAGCCAAGCGATGCCGTGATATAAAGAAGGATGCCAGCCAAGAGAACATGACGGCGTCCTTTTATGTCTGTCAACGGTCCGTATACCATTTGCATCATGGCTAAGAAAAACGTGAAAATGGAAATGGTTAAATTCACTAAAAACGAAGAAGTAGCAAAATCGGCTGTTACTTCTGGTAAAATAGGGGTGTAAATGTTTTGTGTAAATGGACCAAGAAACGCGGCCAGCGAGACGAGATAAACGATTACCGTCCGGTTCATAGCTACCCTCCTTTCTCATCACATATGTATAATTATACTCCTTCTTAACCAATTTTCGTTAACGAAATGCATATGAAAAAAGGTGGAGATACGATGATCAGGGATGCGAAAAAAGAAGACTTGCCAGCAATCGTGCAAATATATAATGAAACGATTCCGACCAGAATGGTTACCGCGGACCTCGAGCCGGTGTCGGTAGAAAGCAGGGAGGCGTGGTTTTTTGCTCATGACTCGCATACACGGCCGCTATGGGTGATGGAACAAGATGGCCGCGTGTGCGCCTGGCTCAGTTTCCAATCGTTTTATGGACGACCGGCCTATCGTCATACAGCGGAAATCAGCATTTACATTTCCGAAGCATATCGTGGGAAAGGAATCGGAAAGCAGCTGCTTCAAAAAGCAGTGGAGGAAGCGCCAAGTTTCGATATTAAAACGCTGTTAGGCTTTATCTTTGCCCATAATGAACCGAGCTTGCGCCTATTCTCTCGCTTTGGCTTTGAAACATGGGGACGCCTTCCGCGGGTCGCGGAATTGGATGGAATCGAGCGCGATTTAATCATCGTTGGAAAAAGAATTGTATAGAACGTAAAAAAATAGGACAGTCATAATAACAGATACCAGCAGAAAGAGGGAAGTATATGAACGTCATGCCGGTTCGTTTATTTACGATTCAAGATGGCGAAGGCTTTGTTGCCGATGCGTTTCAATGTCCAGTGACAGGCAATTTAATTTACAAATCGTCCGGTACGCCTTCGGTGATTGCTTATGCTGATCTGACGGAAGAGCAAATACAGCGGTTAGAGAAATATGGCTTTAAGCGGTTAAACGGCGCTTCTTTCTCTACAGCGGCGCCATCGTCCGGGCAGTCGGTGATTGAAGAGTTGCTGCCGGAGCAGTAACAGCTCCCGGATTCGCCATGATAGAATAAAAAAGGAGCTAGTCGTTAGCTCCTTTTGTTTGTTCGGCGCGGCCGTTGCAGGCAGCCGCTTATGTTATTTGCGTACAACAGCGTAAATGATGATAGCTAAGACCAGTCCAATCAACAAGTAAAGAAATGGGTGCTTAGTGTTCGATTGTTTATCGGACTGTTTTGGTTGGTTGTCTTGTTTCGCTGTGTCTTCTTTCTCTTTCGCCGTTTGCTGCTGACGGGAAGAATCAGGTTTTTGCGTGGATGAACGGCTATACATTCCCGCGCCGTTTCGTTTCGCCTCTGCCATGGCGGCGCGGACTCGGCCTTCGTATTTATAATCCCCGTAATCGTAAAAATCTTCGACCAGTCCTGCTTTGCTCACTTCTTCTTGCAGCAATTTGTTTCCTACCCACACCCAGGCGAGCAAGCGATGATACTTATCAAACAGCGTGCTTCCGTCGGTTTCTAATGTAATATTTCCTTGTTTTAAGCGGGAGCAAGTAAACTGGCTTGCTTCTTTCCCGTACGGTTCGACTTCAATCGTGCTTTCCGGCGTATCAATGAATAGAAAGCGGGTCGTATATTCGCGGCCGTTGACCATAAACTTTGCTGTATCTCCATCAATGCACTTCACTAGTGTTGCGGCATATTTTTTTCCTAATTGCAATGTGGCGGACGAATCTGATTTCGCTGCAGAGGTTCCGCCCAGACTATGCCCTTCCAGGTCAATTTTATCCGCCGTCAGCTGCCGGGTGCACTTGGCGTTGTTATTGTATTTTTTGATCAATTGGACAAGCGCTTCTTTATTTTTGGCCTGCATGGCAAGTGCGGTCGGCTCATGCAGCAAGTACATGCAGTCCGAGTTACGGAAATGTCCGCCTAGTTCGTCCAACGTGCCAGGATGGGCGAAACTGCTGGTTGAAAAAAAGAGAGTGAATAAGGCTGCTATCACCAAACTTGCTAACTTTCTCATTTGTTTCTTTCCTGGTTACTAAAATCTATAAAAATTGACTCATCGCGATGAAACCAGCAAAACTGCTTGCCGCTCATGAAATACCTGAGTTCCACCAGGAAGGGAATTCCCTTGTCATTCACCTGCTGTGAAAGCCCCCGTGGTTCGCTGTCAGCGACGGCATCTGTCGTGCACCATTCCTTCCATCGGTCCGTACACGACAACGATTTTAGTAACCAGGTCTACACCTCCTTCAATATGAATCAGCGCGCAATTTTTATATGATCGCCCTTTTGCATATGTAGTGCAAAAAAGAAAACCCTTGCCACGCAAGGGTTTTTCTAATGGAGCATACCGGGCTCGAACCGGTGACCTTCGCGCTGCCAGCACGACGCTCTCCCAACTGAGCTAATGCCCCACTTCATCAATTATTTTCTGTCCGTTTTTAATTATATATATGCTTTTTTGGAAATGCAATAGTATTTTATGCAGCTTTTTATTGGAAAAGGTGAAACAGATCAGCCGCTCTCAATATCAATATGGACGATTGAATCGATGCTGCGGATCGCATAATAGATGTCGGCAGCAGCCCGCTTTTGATCGATAACGGCTTTTAATTTAATTAAATGCTGGTTGTCCTCTAAATCTTTAATGCGCATAGTCTTGATATCGATGTGCTGCAGCTTTATTTTTTCGATGACATCGGCAATATTTTTTGTATCTGCCACGGTGATTTGCAACAGAATTTCTTTTTCCCGCAGTTGTTTCGGTCCGAAAAAGTTGATGAGAAAAGGAATAAGTTCTACGCTTACAATTAATAATGCCACCCCAAAGGCCGACTCCCAATAAAATCCGGCACCGACGGCAACTCCGATGCCAGCCGCTCCCCAAATGATTGCGGCTGTAGTTAATCCTGTAATACTATCATTTCCCCGCCGCAAGATAACCCCAGCTCCTAAAAAACCAACGCCTGATACAATTTGCGCGGCAAGACGGAGCGGATCCATCGTAATATGGTCTTTTAGCGGGAATACATAGGCAGATTCGATCGAGACAATCGTCAACAAACAGCTGGAAATGGAAATAACTAAGCAAGTTTTTAAGCCGACAGGTTTTCGTTTTAATTCTCTTTCCAATCCGATGATTAATCCTAATACAGCAGATATCCCTAATTTAATGAATGGGTCGAACATCACGGCAATCACCTCTTTTGTTTCGATATTGGTATAATAATGATAAAACATTGGTTAAGGGGATGAATAATGAAGCCATCAAGCATGTTCAAACCATATTTAGCCCTATTTGTAGGAGCGCTTTCCGTTTCTACTTCCGCTATTCTTGTGAAATGGGCGCATGCTCCTGCTTCCGTTATCGCCTTTTATCGGCTTTTTTTTACGGTACTATTGATGACACCGTTTTTTATCAGATATATTAGCGAATTAAAAGAAATCTCCTGCCGCGATTGGGCGTTTTCAATCTTCTCTGGAGTTTTATTAGCATTTCATTTTATTCTTTGGTTTGAGTCGCTGAACTATACTTCCGTAACTAGTTCCGTTGTGCTTGTAACATTGCAGCCGTTATTTGCGTTTGCTGGCGGATATGTGTTTTTTAAAGAACATCTTACTGCAGGAGCATTGTTTAGCGCGCTATTAGCAATCGCCGGAAGCGTGATCATCAGCTGGGGCGATTTTCAAGTCAGCGGCAAAGCATTATTCGGTGATATGTTGGCGCTGTTAGCATGTGCCATGGTAACAGGATATTGGCTATTTGGTCAAGAATTACGCAAACGTCTATCATTGATGACATATACATATATTGTCTACGGGATTAGTTCTTTCGTGCTTTTTCTTTACGTAATTGCGTTTCGGCTGCCGCTGCTTTCCTATAGAAAAATAGATTGGCTCTGCTTTGTCTTATTGGCCATTGTGCCGACCTTGCTGGGCCATTCCTTAATGAATTGGTCGGTAAAATGGGTAAGCGCGGCAACCGTTTCGATGAGCATTTTATTTGAACCAGTGGGAGCGTCCATATTAGCTTACTTTTTGCTCGGGGAGCTGATTCAGCCGTCCCAATGGATCGGAGGAATTTTCATTTTGACAGGAATCGGGGCTTATTTATGGGGAGAAAATCGAAAAGGGTCGCTACCAATACAAGAAAGTAGCTGACCCAAGCGTCCCTGTAATTAAGTATTCATTGTTCATTGGAAGACGATAGTGTTCTAAATTGCTGGCAAACTTCGATAAGTAAGCAAAATCAACTCTTGTGGTTTGCGGAACTAGATACGCTGATTTGGTCGCGAATTTTTTTCTCCTTCTATTCAGAGCGGCGATGATTCCTTCCGTTGTTGTAACTCCAATCCCATGTCCGTAATGCAGGCCGTCGCCTAAATAGATTGTATTTTCTCCTTGCCATTGTGGCGTTTGCGGATCGAATTCAGGATTTTTAAAATAAAGACAGTCGCCAGGAAGATAATCTTCTCCCTTTTTTGTTTTTATCCCTAAATCTTGATCAACATGCCAATCGTATAATAAAAGATTCGAAAATAACGTATTAAACGTCTGCCGATCAATAACATCCAGCACTGCCTTGTAAAATACGATAACGATGGCGGTCGCGCATTCAAAGGCGTACAAATGGCTGTTGACGAAAATGTCGTTTATTGCATCTGCAGGAAGTACTTCTTTTCTTAATTGAAACCCGCCTAATTCATTTCGTACCCAAAATTGTTCGTTGCATTTGGAAAAACGGAAAATGGCGAATCTTGCTTTGCTTTTGGCGAGAGCAGCAGCGGAATGAATGATGCGGTCGCGAAGGATGATCTCGAATAAAAGCTGATGTTTATTTTGGTATACATACGTTTTCGGCGACTTTAATAACGCTTCAAATATTTTTTCTTGACTTTTGGAAAGGGAAGAGGGGCCGAATAAACTGCTGTCGACGGCTGATTGCTGAATTTGAATCATATTTTCCTCCTTCAAAATAAATAATCCGCTTACTGGTGTAACTTGGATTTTAAATTTAGAAAGCGGTTATTCTTTGTTTTTGAGGATAAGAATTAAGTATATTTAATATGTATGTAGTGTGTCATTTTATTATTCTGTCATCTGCGGAAATATAGCGTAGTTGATTTCTAGCACGTACTCGATTAAATTGTAAGTGTAGTTGGTGAAAGGCGCTCTGCAGCGGTTATGCTGATGATTGGTATAAAGCTTTCGTGGAAGGACAAAAAAAATTAAAAAAGGGGTTGCATTTTTAAAAAGAAGGTGTTATATTAAATAGCGTCGCTAATCGATCGATCAATTTCGATCGCTAAGCAACGTAAATGATAATAAAAAACATAGTTGACAACAAAAAAACACTATGTTATCATTAAAGAGCTGTTTTGAAGAGGAAATGTTCCTTGAAAACTGAACAAAACGAAGCGTCCACATAGAAAAGCGAAGGCGAGCGCCTAACGCCGGAAGGAAAATGTTCTTCCGACGAGACATGCTTGCATGTCGACGGAGGAAGGTTATTTTCCGCAAGGCGTTGCGAGCCGGAGCTGGACAATGCGAAAAGCTGAAGCGCCGAGATCAGCTCTCGAAGCCAAATGTTCTTCACCCGCAGAAGTGCTTGCACTTCGAGGGGGAAGGTTATTTGGCAGAAGAGAGCTAGGCGCTGAAGCTGGACAATGCGAAAAGCTGAAGCGCCGCGGCACCTTGTGTGTCGGTGCTGAAGCTGACAATAA
>NZ_BAWO01000094.1 GCF_000632715.1 Parageobacillus caldoxylosilyticus NBRC 107762
ATTCATCAAGGGATTGTGATGTTGTCTATTTTGATGCGGGTAAAAAAACGTATCTTTTATCAGAAATCAAGGTTCCTGTGTATCAAAAGGATGACTCTTCAACAGTACCTATTTGCTATTGTTTTGGTTGGACAAAAGAGAAGATTGAGGAATATGTAAAAAAAGGACTTGGTTCTAAACCTGTGAACCATATTCGTGAAAATATAAAAGAAAACCGGTGTGGGTGTGAGGTAAACAACCCTCAAGGTAGTTGCTGTTTGGGAAATGTTACAAGTTATATCAATAAACTATCCTAATCAATTTTTTTGAACGAAAATAAAGAATTTTTGTAAAAGAAAAGAACTTTTTACAGCCGTACTTTTTTCTTTTATCGAAAAATACTTATGTTGTTTATTAAAAATGTCATTTCATACTTATCCGGTCTTTTAAAATTTATGTTAATCTATATTCAAACATAAAAAAGGGGAGTGATTTAAATGAAAAAGGCAGTTGTTTACATTACCTATGGAAAAGAACAAGTAAATCCTACATACGAAGAAGATACTTTAAAAAGAATAGAAAAATATTGTTTTATGAACAATATTGAAATTGTAAAGGTGTTTAAAGATGTATTTGATTTTGAGAGAAGAAGTCCCATTCTTCTAGAAAGGGAAGGAATAATGTTATGGAAAGAAATCAATAATAATCGAGCAATAAAACTTCTGATCACCAACGATTTCGATAATTGTGTAGATTTTGATTATGATGTTGATATTTTTGAAGAAAAACTAAATTTTTTTCAACTTGAGCATATAGATATCTCAATAATAAATTTAAGTGATGTTCAATTAGATGAAGAAACACAAAAACTTTTAGAGGATCAGGTAAAGGTTTTTAAAAATTACAGAAAAAATAATTATTTATGTTTATAAAAAATAAAAAATGATTCCGACATAAATTAGTGATATATGCGTAATAATTTGAAAATCATTGCATCATTTAAACATAATGTGTACAGCTATAAAGCTGTACCTTTTATTTATGATGGATAATACATAACACGGTTCTGGTGCGAAGACGATTCATAAAAAACTAAGACATGAATTTCCTGCTAGCTTACGGATTATGATGCGATGTGAAACAGTTTATAATGAATCTTTTCGATTTTGGGCAGACTTCACACGAAAACTTAAGTTGTACCATGGGTACCATCTCACTGTAAGAAGGATGACTTCAGGCTGATAATGTTTCTATTTGAATAAATGTTGGTTTCCCATACTAGATGGTGTTGTAAAACTAGAGTAAAAACTCAAAATTATGCATAATAATGCATAACTGTACATGCAGTAAATAGCGATGAAACCCATACCAACGCGGTTGTTCTAATCCGTCATTCTTTAACTGATTAAATGTCTGTTCAATCGTGTTACGGAAACGGAACATCCACTTTCCTAATTCTGTTTTCAAAAATGAAGGCATGACCCGACCATAGGAATCTTTTCGCTCCTCACTATTTCGTGGGTTAATCGGTGAAATAAAAAGTCTGTTTTCTAAAAGATTGTTGCTAAAGAGGTTGAATACCATTTTGTAGAATAACAGAGTGGAGGTGTGTAGAATAATGGATAAGAAAAAATCCATCCAATATGGCTATTATCAATTTTTATTAATGCAATTGCTATGGGAATACTCGCATTTAACCATTACATGTTTAAGCAGAAAGGAATAGGGCTTGTCGTTCTTTTAATGTCACTATCCTTCATGTTTTTTATCATGACAATCATTGGGTTAATAATAAACAACAAAATTGACCGTACAAAAAAATAATAAAAGTTATGCTTCACTTAGATGTTGAACGGTAGTAAAGTTTACCTTTCGACAAGATGAGAGAAGCATTTCCTTCACACGTTCTTGAAACGGCATTTTCTTATTCAATTCAAGAAAAAGATGCCAAAACAAGTAGTTATCAAGGTATTTTGTTTCTACACCTTGAAACCTGTTTATCCACTTTTTCAAGCAAGTGTGATATCCATTGACGTGCTGAATATGGTAAATTCCTTTCTTTGTATAGATACCTTTACGAACATTAATGGCTTCGTGTTGTAGTCCCTTCATCGTAGCAAATTTTTTATAGTTTGTTGCTGTATCTGTGCATAGCAAAGCAGAGGTGTCGATATGTTTTCCTAACACCCCATCAATTTCCATAGCCGTAATACGACCTCTTCCTGCCATTTGGGAAAGGATTTGTCCGTTTCTATCGTGTGCAACCACCACACAAATTTGTTCTTTAGAAATACCACGTTTTTTTTTGCTACACCGCCACGTTTACGAGCCTTTCTGTGAGCGATGAACTTCTTGCCTTTTTCACTTTCTAAAAAGTATGTCTCATCACTTTCCACTATCCCTTTTAGTGTTGAATGACCAAGCGAACGAATAACGTTAAGAATTTTATGTCTCCAATAAAACGCAGTTGAAATGTGAATATCAAGTACTTTGGATATCTTTGGCAATGTATAACCTTCAATCATCATTTCAAAGTATTTCAACCACTTGTGAGGGTATCTTGTTCCTGACAATGGGCTACCTGTCATATCATTGAATGACTTCCCGCAACCCTTACAGAGATAGCGTTGACGAGAACGATATTTTCCATTACGTTTCATAGACATACTTCCACAATGAACACACGCTAATCCTTTAGAAAAACGAGTTTCCCGAATTTCTCCAACCATTTTGGAATGTCGCCTTTTGGCTTTGGAAATAAGTTTTGTTTAATGGCTCTAAACAGTTCTAACTGTTCTTTCTTCGGAAGTGTATAAAAGTCTTTGTAAACATCGTACCAAGCCATTGCCATACGGAACACCTTTTCTACATTCTTTTTATACATTATGTTCTATATAGCAACAATTTATGCGAAAATAGCCAATAAAAAAGATCCCAGTTTCTTCAGCCATGTTACGAACATTTTCACTATCATAGGCGGCATCTCCCAAGGCAAACTCAATCTTCCATTTCTTTAAAGATGGAAATAACTCAAGTGCAACAGACGCATCATGTTGATTCGCTGTTGCGAAAGCATGAGAGAGGATGATTCCTTCCCTAGTTGTACAAAGATGCAACTTATAGCCTTTGAACCATTTATACCGAGTGAAAATTCCCCATCTAGCTTGAGAATCGTAGAAACTGCTTCGGAGTGCCGTACTGTCAATGATGACGACATTTGGACACCGAACACCTAAGTCTTTGAGAAGTTGGGAGTTAAAAACGGAAAAACCTTGTTCTCGAAACCATTTCCCTGCCCGCGAAAACGTAGAAAGATGAGGAACCTCATTAAACCCACAAATCCGCCGGAAGTAGCCAAATCGATCCAGTATGTCCACTAACTGACGTAAAGAGTTAATAGAAAAATAAGTTTTCAAAAAGAAACACTTTAACAATGACTTTTTTGAAATCAGTGGTTGACCTGTCACATAAGGTGTTTCAGGTAAAGAAAGTTGGTCAATGTATTGAAATAAAGCCTGTAAAAGAGGATCGATTTCGCTAGACAGTGCATGTTTGATTACAATATTGGAAATCATGATAGTGTCCACCCCTTGGAATGAAGTATTTTTGGTCACTGTATATGATTTCCAAGATGGGTGGATTTTTTGCGTGCTTTTATGCATCCATTATGTGTTTTGCAACACGTTCATATTATAGAAAACCATGTTTCTCACCAATCCCCTTCATCATCATATAACAAGATAATTAGCAAATGCTTTAGTATGATAATGTGCTAAAAAATTCCGTTGACATTCATTTTTATGTTGTGTTATTTTCATCTTACGATAATTTATTACTCTAATATATTATCGAATTAAAGCGTATACGGGAGGGATATCTTCATAGAGGCAGTCATCATAGAATTTTAGTCATTCTTGTATTGAGCTTATTTCATGTAAATGTTGTCCTAACTCTTGTTGCAGATGCATTTGCTGTTGGTTTAGTGGTGACTGGCAGCGAGGGCATTCAAACTTATTGGACATGCAAGAGATTAACCAAAGATTATTAAAAATATTAATATTTTAACGACTAAAGCAAAATGATAATTAGTTAAAGGAGGTTATCTACAAAGTATGAAACGTATAGCAACTATTATTCTGACCATGGCAGCGGTATTCTCGCTCCTTATAGGATGTTCCAAATCGGAGGAAAAAGAAAAAGACAACACGCTGGTGATTGGCATAGACGATAAATTTGCACCCATGGGATTCCGGGATGAGAATAATGAAATCGTAGGGTTTGACATTGACTACGCCAAGGCAGCTGCCGAAAAAATGGGAGTAAAGGTTAAATTTCAACCTATCGACTGGAAAACAAAAGAATCTGAGTTAAGCAGTGGACGGATTGATCTTATTTGGAACGGGTACACCATCACTGAGGAGCGTAAAAAGAAGGTTCTTTTCACAAAGCCTTATATGAAAAATGCACAGGTTGTTGTCACCCTGGCTAATTCAAACATTAACAAACTTGATGATTTAGAAGGCAAAGTGGTTGGCCTTCAATCTCTATCTTCTGCAGCCGATGCGTTGAATAAAAATCCGATTAAATCCAAGATCAAGACGGTTACGGAGTATGCCGACAATGTTCTGGCATTGAAGGATCTAAAGCTGGGCCGTGTTGATGCAGTAGTTATTGATGAAGTTTTAATTAAATATTACATGTCTAAAGAGAAAAATACCTATAAACTACTCGATGAATCCCTTGCACAAGAAGAATATGGAATAGGCGTTAGAAAAGGTAATGAGGAACTACTCAAGAAACTTCAAAAAGCTCTCGATGAGCTGAATGAGGACGGTACCGCCGCCGAAATCTCTAAAAAGTGGTTTGGCGAAGATAAGGTATTAAAGTAAAATAGACCGAAATAATATTAACAAAACAGGATTTCCGTGAGAAACCCTGTTTTGTTTTTGGAGGAATTCTTTCATGTCCATAAATTATTTCATTTCAATACTTAAGCCAATGCTAGAAGGGGCGCAGATGACAGTCCTCTTGTTTTTGATCGCCATTGTGTTGTCAATTCCGCTGGGCTTCGTACTAACACTTGCTGTAAGAAGCAGCTTCAAGCCTGTATCCTGGTTTGCGCAGATCTATATATATGTGATGCGCGGTACCCCATTGCTGCTACAGCTGCTATTTATATGTTTTGGACTACCTATGCTCCCTGTGATCGGAGATTATTTGGTACTAGACCGCTTTGTCGCAGCATGTTTGGGATTTACTTTGAACTATGCTGCATATTTTGCCGAGATCTTCCGCGGCGGTCTGATGGCTATTGATAAAGGTCAATATGAGGCCGCCCAAGTCCTTGGTTTGAATAAATGGCAGACGATGACGCGAATCATACTTCCACAAATGTTCCGCATCGCACTTCCTGCCGTTGCTAACGAATCAGTTACACTGGTTAAGGATACCGCACTGCTCTATGCTGTTGCTGTACCGGAATTATTACACTATGCACAGACTGTTGTGAACCGTGATTTTACAATCGTGCCTTTCTTCATCGCAGGTATCATTTATCTGATCCTAACGCTCTTATTAACTGTTCTCTTTAAGTGGCTAGAACAACGGTTCAAATTTGACTAAGAAGGAGTAGTGAATGTGGCTCTTATTGAAGTATCCAACCTCAAAAAATCATATGGCAAATTGGATGTATTAAAACAAATTACATTTGATGTAAATAAAAACGATGTAGTTGCTGTGATCGGACCCTCTGGCTCTGGGAAAAGTACAATGCTCCGCAGTCTGATCCATCTTGAAGAAATAGACGGAGGAAGCATCTGTATATCCGGGGAATATTTGGTGAGGGACGGAATCTACTCAAAACCGCAGGAGATCAAGCGGATCACCTCTAAGATGGGAATGGTTTTCCAGCATTTTAATCTCTTCCCTCACCTCACGGTTAAAGAAAATCTGGAGCTCGCGCCTAGGTTAGTAAAGAAGGAGTTAAATGCAGAAATCGAACGACGAAGCAAAGAGCTCCTAGAAAAAATAGGACTCTCTGATTGGGCTACAGCTTACCCAGGAAAACTTTCGGGCGGTCAAAAACAAAGAGTAGCCATTGCTCGGGCGCTTATGATGAACCCTGAAATCCTGCTGTTTGATGAGCCTACTTCCGCTTTGGACCCGGAGTTGACCGGCGAAGTACTGCAAGTAATGAAGCAGCTGGCTGAAGAGCACATGACTATGATTGTGGTGACACATGAGATGGGGTTCGCCAAGGAGGTTGCAAACCGAGTCATTTTCATGGACAACGGGGAAATCATCGAATCCGGTCATCCGACTGAGTTGTTTACTAACCCAAAGTTTGAACGAACGAAAGCCTTCTTGAAACGCAGTTTGAAATAATCCGGGACGCAGTCTATCAAATGTATAGAGTGATATACGTTTCATAGGGAAATCAGATTTTGCAATTCTAAAGACTTCGATACTAAAGCTGATCGTATCTACACCTTTCTCTGATAGGTTGATACCTAATAGATCATGTATTTCACTTATTAACACCTTACTACTTAAAAGGTATAATTATTAACTAATTAACAAACAAAACGTACTTTTAGCACATCCATAGTCTTGTTTTAATTAAAAAGCACTCTGCAAATATAAGCAGAGTGCTTCCATGGAATGGATTATCCCCTACAGATAGACAGTAAAAAAGAGAACAGTTGATATGATGTTCTTAGGAGTCTATCTGGGAGGGATTTTTTATGGCGAAGACTAGGAATTTGAATATAAAATAAGGCAAATCTTTTAACAATTTATTTACAAAAAATTTTTTGCGATAGAATTCAATTAATCAATTGAATAGTTAAATTTGTTTTTAGATGGGGATGAAAAATTGAATCCGAGAGAGTTTAAAGATTTCGTTTATGAACAGTTTGCGCGTATTGGAAAGACATTATCCAGTCCAAAAAGAATCGAGTTGTTAGACTTACTAGCACAGGGCCCAAAATCAGTGGAAAGATTGGCAAAAGAAACAAAAATGAGTGTTGCTAACACTTCACAACATTTACAGAATACATATGCTAAGTCTCTATACCTATATTTCGAAGCAATAGACTGTGAAATTACACAGATTGATTTATATGGTTCGAATCATCATGTTTATAGTATTGATGTAGTCAAGCTTAATAACAGGAATGGAATAACAAGCTTTCATGATAACGACATACATAATGTTACTGTGTTTGAGCCTCTTCCAGGTCATGGATCTTCATACGATCGAATGTTGGATGTTGGTTGCATGTTTAGACATTTAAGGTTAAATTTATGAGGTGTCTCGAGATAAATTACAAAGTAGGAAAATTACATTCTTTTCTGCGTTCTTTTCTGCGGGAATTGCATTTAATCATGATGAAGATATTGATTATTAAACAATAGATGAAACGATGAAGATGGGGTACAGCAACGATTCATAAAATATGGGGTCATAAGATGATTTATTTTAACCGAAATAATCTTCGGTACAGTAATTACGCTTAAACTGCTGTCTTTTATTTACCGAATTGCTTGGTACGCAAGGCATTCTACCGTAGTGGTCCGAAATAGAATAAATTGTTGCCGTACTTCTATTTCATCTTTTATAATCTATAAGTTATGTGAATAAGAAATTCCTTCGAAACAAAGTCTGAAAGGGATTTTTATAGGTTGTTAGATACATGGACTACATTATATCAAATTTTGGTTTTTAAAGGAGGTAGTTGGTAATTTTAATGTAAAATAAATATAAAAAGTATTGGAGAGGACTTATGATGGGTTTAATTATGACATTTGTAATGATACTTGTTTTTATTGCTTGTACTGTTGGTATTACTTTGAGCATTAAAAACAAGAACATTCTCAATAAACCAAGTTGGGGTATACTCATCTCTCTTGTTTTTCAATTACTTTTATTTACATTATTTTTTACAGAAGTATTAGCAAGTTTTCCGAAAGTAATCGCTCATCTTTTATGGTGGGGGGCAGTTTTAAGTGGTCTTATTTTTGGGATAAGGGATTTTAAAAATAACTTAATTACGTCTGTTTTAAGCATTCTTTTAAGTGTTTCTTTGGCTGGTCTGATGTTTCTTATGTTAGCCATAACTTCCATGTAACGATAATCTTATTGAGCTAACGGGTGTTTGAGTTTAATTAAAAAGAAAAAGGGAGAACACATATTAGTCATGTGTAATATGTGTTCTCCTTTATTTTTTAAGGCTTTTTATAATTTAGGTCTTGATAATTATTCGTTGGCACTCCTTGTTTATTTTTGATAAATTTCCAAGATTGACGGAAATATAATTAAGAAAATTTTGAAAAATAACCTCATTACATAAAGGATTATAAGTCCTGCTATTGTTCCAGACATTACGTTTATCCATATGAATTAATTTAATAAATTTAAAAAGGACTAACTAACCGCTTGCCCACATATATGTGTACAAATAAAAACTTACAGGGAGGGATCGTTCATTGTCGATTTTATTAACCGGAATCATTGTAACGATTTTATCTTTGATTGTTATTGTTTTCGTATTCATAAAAAGAAAGAAAATCACATGTATGGTCGGAATGATGGTGGCGATGGCTTTAGGAATGTTGGTCGGGCTAACAGATGGCTTGCTGGCCGGGATTTTGTATAGCGGTAACCTCTTTTTCTCAACCGTTTTAGGAATGGGTTTTGGGTTTTTAGCCGGTTTTTTGACCGGGCTGCCGATTAGTGTCATGGCCATCATAGATGGCGTTTTGTCAGGAATAATGGGCGGAATGATGGGAGCGATGTTAGGAGAAATGATTTCGCCGCAACACCAAAATTCAATGATTCGTGTAATGCTCGTCATATTTGTTGGGATGATTGGTATTGTTTTGTACATGCTTCAACAAGAAACCGGTTTTAACCGTTTATCTTTCATCAACAAAATATTCCATAATCCATTGTTATTATCAATCGTCTTTCTGCTGTTTTTCTACACATATAATCATTTAAATAATACGCTCGATCAAGGTCATAACGTGTCCATAAAAAATTCCCATATGAGCCACTCTATGACTAATAATAAGCTGTCTGGCTCTCCGTTGAATTTCAGTACAAAGACGAAAAAAGTAGTCATTGAAGCAACCGAATTTGCTTACTTCCCTAAAGATTTCAAACTTACCGTAGGGCAACCAGTAACCTTAATTCTCAAAAATAGCGGTGAAGTTGAACATGATATCGAATTCGAAAATATGAAAGTATCTCTTTTACAACAAAGTCATCATGGGAATCATTCAAAAAATCAAACAGTCCATATTCATTCTTTGCCGGGAAAAACAGCCGAAATCAGGTTCATACCGGTCGAAAGCGGTGTTTTTCGATTTTATTGTACGGTTCCTAGACATAAAGAATCTGGTATGGTTGGATTCGTTGAAGTTTCTTAACAAAGTGAAGTGGATGCCGAGACAATGCTCGGCTTTTTTATTTATATTATTGTTTAGTTTTACATACAACTAAGTGAAATAACATGCAATATGTTGGAGAAGGG
>NZ_BAWO01000093.1 GCF_000632715.1 Parageobacillus caldoxylosilyticus NBRC 107762
ACAATGAACAAAAATAATGAGTTAAACCTGCATTCAAAGAGTCTAATCTTGTTGGTTTTAGCATTGATTTTAACGTAATTAATTTCACTTTTTTTCCTTTTGATTTACAAGAGGGACATATTGCAGAATCGCTATTTTCAAAAATTTGTTCTTTTGCATTGCAACAATCAGCCAAGTTTTAACCCCCCTTCTCCAACGTGCCAATATAGAAATTATATCATTTTTCTTCAACTATCCTGCCTCGTTGAACAAGAAAATCAACATAGTTCTTTAACAGACACCCTTGCCAATAATAATTGGCACATTGATGAATGAAATAACAGCAAAAGTTTCCACAATTATTTCAGGGTAGAGCCTTTAAATAAGACACATATCACCCAATCACCAACTAGCGTTTAATAGAAATCTTGATTTCCTTTTCATTCAAAATATCAATCATCTGACTAAGGGTCAATTCCCATATAAACGCGCCCATGAAAAAGAAGAAAGGGATAAAAACAGAAGAAAAAACATTTCGTTGGTGGAAAAATATCAGAATGCCACCAACTATGCAAACAATCATCACTGCTGTAAGCATGGCATAAGTAAAGATTACCGGTATCTTCTCTTTCCCATCTTGTATAACAATAATTTCGTATGTTGGAATATACATTCGCTTATAAATGACAGCACCTCCGAACATTGTCATATACGCAATAATTGCATATAACCAAAAACCGTACGGAAAATAATCTAGACATAATTTAGCAGCGATCAAGATTAAGAATGTCATCAAAACGAAGTTATACGTATAAAAGATGCGTCTCTCTCGCTTTTTAGGCAAAATTCTTTCCATAGCAATCATTCCTCCCACGAATTCTTAATCGATTAAAATGATTATATCTCGATCGGGAGCAAAAAACAGGACCTAATTTGTATGATTATTCATATTTTAAAAAATAATGATTTTAGCTAAAGATAAAACAGCAAGGATTGTCTCCTTGCCGTTTTATGATATTCCTTCTCAATCTGGACAATCTGCATCATTTTCATACAAATCTTCACATAACATAACGATCTCCACTATCTTTTTTGAGTCCAAAATGTATTCGGATAGAATCGGCATCATGTTTTGAATTAAATGCATAAAATTGTTATACATGCCGCAAAAGCATAAAATATTAAATTCCGCCACTTCAGATGTGTTGTGACCGATAAAACTTTTCTGTAAACGTGTGATGTACATAAAGTACACGTACTTGCTGTCTGTATGTTTTATCCATGCGAAACGATTATGCCTAGCAATTACAATAATATAATCATCGTGTCTAAACTTAATAAAACTTTTTTCCCTTAACCCTTGTTGTTTTTCCCTATTTGACATGAGCATGCTCAATCCTTTCATTCGTTAAATAATTTCACATATATAATTATTTAACGAACATACATTCCCTTCTTTTTCATACAAAAAAAGCAATCCAAAATAGGCTCCCCTATCCGAATTGCTTTTACCCCTATTTCTACTCCTCCAAAAAATGAATTGACTCATTTAACTCATCGATATCATCAGATCGAAAATTTAATTCGTTTAACTCCAAAAGATATTTTTTGGCATCAGACAGATCATTCAGCACTTTGCTTTGAATGATTTCAAATTCTCCTCCTCGATCAGACATCTCTACTACGGCAGCATAATACGTTTTATCGATGTTTGTAAATTTGAATACCGTATATTTAAAGCAACATTGGAATATAAGCAAATCGTATTCAAGCAAAATTTTAACCATAAAAATCCCCCTCCTTTCCACTCATCTGATTCAAAATAGGAGAGGGATTCCCTTGTTTTTTCAATAAAAAAGTACACACTTCTAAGAAGTCAATCTAATAATCTTATGTGCCAACTGCGTAAATGTATATCTAAATTCATCTCTTGAATTAATACTGTTAGATAAAACTTTTCCTGACTGTTCAATTTGTTCTTCAGACAAGGCAAAGACAGGAACATTATACTTTTGCGACTGAGCAATCAGCCCATTGAAATCTGAGATATTTATTAGATTGTAAGGCTCCACATCTTCTCTGATTGGACCGAACCTTTCTTCTTCAATCAGCATGCCATGTTCCCTCAAAGTTGGCACTAGATTCGTAGCAACATTACGATTAATCTTATCGATCCATGATTGAAACGCCCTTGCAGGAACACCGTTTTTCGGTCTGTATCGTTGAAGTATTGTACCAATAAACTTTGGAAGCGTATCAGGAAAACGATATTCCGCATTTTGAAAAATGGAATGTCTTCTAATATTGTCATATGTATTTTTCCATTCAGGAAGAACTCTGGTTAGTGAATTGATGGCCATATTGCAAAAATAATCGGGACTGCAAGGAACGATAAAATAATCGCTTTGCATTAACAAATTAGCATTCGTTGCGGATACACTTGGGCTCATATCAATTAACACATAATCAAAACCGTATTCCTGAGAAGTAATGTTAATCAAGTAATTAATTGCCCCCGGAATATTCTGAGCCATTCTTAAACTACCTGTTAGCTCCTGTGCAACCCCCATAGATATATCAAATTCAGCAAATCCAATATGTCCGGGCAGTAAATACAAGCCTTCTCTGTTAGGAAACTCAAAACATTTGGCTGGTTCTAACCTTCTAGGCAATCCTCCAAATACCGGATCAAGCGATGTTTTTATATTGTCAATCCCACTATGATTATAAAACTCCTCTATATCCTCAGTTCCAGCCAAACTAAGACATAAACCAGTTAAATTGCATTGGGAATCTGCGTCTATCATTAAGACCCTTTTTCCCATTTCAGACAAGATCCATCCCAAATGAAACGTAGTAGTAGTCTTACTTACTCCACCTTTGTTATTAAACAATGAGATAATTTTTGCCATAACAACATCGCTCCCCAAAAACAATATCATTCAAGAATTATTAGCAAAAATTCGCCCCGTTTGTTAAAATTCCTTCAGATAATGACAAAATTTTTATAAAACCTTATCGAATGCACGCTTGAAATTTGTTTTGCCTAACTTCGACTACCTCCTTTAACCTGTGTTAAAAGAGTATAGCGAAATTCGCCATTTTAGGCGATATAAGCCGTTTTAAAGCCAAAATGATTTTATGCTGCTATTAATCTATTTTCTCCTAATTTATTCGTTTTTTATCTCATTTCTTCGGACTAATTTACCTATGTAGGAGACACATGTATGAAAAAAATCATTTTTTTCATCTTCTTTATGAAAAAAATTTATTGTAAATGATGATTATGTTTTGTTATTAACCACTTATAATGAATATTATTGAATCTTATCAATACTAATCATTATGAATTATGAATATTCATATTCATTATTAATAAACGATAATTAACATGAATATTTACAATTTTAACCACTATATGCAATTTGAACAAAATTCAAGCGATTAGCATGGGTAGTTTTCATCGGTTAGAATTTGCAACATGTGCATGAATTGACGTATAATAATGACCTTATTTTAAGCGCATGATTCTTATTGTTATTAACTTCTTGTTCCTATATTAGCAAGAAGGATTATGCTATAAGGAAGTTTGATGAAACGCGTACTTCATAAAAATAAGGAGGGAAACACCCTCCTTCCATTTATCAACATTCTTCACTTCTTGACTATTCATATAATAATTAAACCTTAAATCGCTTTAGTTAGTAAGATCAAAAATCAATTTCTCTAATACGCTTCTATACTTCTCTTCTATATGACCAATCTCTTGTTCACTGAAATATGTACGCGACTTATCTTCCTTTAATTGAGATAAGACATGTTCTAGATATTCACCTAGTTCATCTATAGTACATATTCCCTCAACAATACAACTCTCAATTATAGAATACCCCAACCAACCAATTCCTCTAGCGATTTGTTCCCCCAAATTTTCTCTGCCTTAAAAAAACCAACGGAATTCATCGTTTGCCTCATTAAGCCCTACAGCATAGCAATCTGGAAAATCTTCGTGACCATACAGCGATACACCTAAATACAGCCCATTTTTAAATTTTACACCAACAGTAAATAACGGTTCTAATCCCCAAAAGATAACTAATTCTTTGAAATCTTCCATCTGTTTATCATTTTCTGATACACCAACCGCATTTAACATACGCATCATCCTCCTCTTTTCTAAAGCACTGTCCCATTCCTCCATTTCTATGAATTCATCTTTGATATGTATTTTAGAAAATGTGTTATTTTTTAATTCTAAAACTTTTTGTTTTGCCGAAAATCGTTGTATGTTATGTATTACATGTATATTATGAATGTACAGGGCGTTTGTTTTAGTCTTTATATTTAGCAGAAATCATATGTTTTGTCTTACCTCTTCTTATCACCCTTCTTGAATCACATCACCAAAATACTTTTCAATCGCTTCAATTTTGTCATGTTCTTCAAGCCATTCATACGCTTCATCTTTACTTAACAAAATAATCGTTTCAATCCCCCACGTTAGGTTCCCCTCTGACTCACTGTATTTCGTTAATGGACCTCCTTGAGCATGCAAGAAAAACTGACCAGACTTCGTTATATATAAATCTTCATAAACATGTCTGAAGTCACTGCTCGGAAGACCATTACTGTACTCCGCAACAAGCGTTGCTTTTTCTGTATCATACACTTTTTTGTTGATAATTTTTTTCATTAACACCATCTCCTTTTCTTTTTTTAAAAACACTAATTTTTCAGATATTTCACCTCCTGTTAAATCAAATTATTTTGGTAATATAATTGTTACCGTGCTATACTTCTCCTAATTCACCTCCTCAAAAACTATTCATCGAAATTTTTGTTCGATGTAATTAAGAGTATAAAACACATTAATAATTAGCGCAATCTATTAATTTAATAGGCTTTGTGACGATTTCGTAGATAAAAACATTTATTTCCAATATTAATATATTAATAAAATTTTTCTATAGATTCTTTGTGACTTTCAACTTCCAATTATTAAGCAATTTTATTATTTTTTATCTACAAAAAAATTATGTCTATTTCGTAGATAAAAACAAAATTCAGAAAATAAAAACTTTTTTCGTAGATAAAAATTTTGTTTTTAAGTGCTGTAAATTCTTTCTGAATGACCTGTTTGGTTGGGTCACTATGTCCATACGTAAAAAGACCTTCAGTATCTTTTAACTGAAGGTCTTCTGCACAGTTTTTGTAATCGGAAAATACAAGGAATCAAATGTGTAGTGAGCGGATTTGCAAATTAAGGAGATGATTATGTAGTGTTAAATGGTGTTGTATGAAGTGGGATATGAAGTGTTTCGTAGTTAAAACTTTAAGCAGGTGAAGTGATTATGTATGATGAATAGTAATATGTAATGTAATATTATTTGAAAGTGGCCTCCGTGCCGATCAGTAACTCCATTTTTTCTAAAACTTAGGAATGCAATAAATTTTGTATGTCTCGTTGAGATAAATGGATAAAACGAGCACCTTGCACCGGAAGATTGCTTAAAACTAATACTTTTGCATCTTCCCTAAGTGTTCGCGCTCTGCCTATCGCTTGAATCAATTGACTCTCAACCAAATAAAATTGTATTTCCTGTAATATCTCATTATTTTCATACGTATTAAAGAAAAATCTGAATCCGTTTCGTTGAACTTGCTGGTACTCCATTTTGCTATCATTCAGCCCAAGTTTATAGCCTAACGCAGCCGAGTAAAGTAAATATGCAATCGGATTAACATGAGGCGTTCCTAGCACCGTGATGTTCTGTCCTTTGAGAGAATCGATTCCTTCCGTATTTCCGAACGTAGGAGTCGCTTTATCTTGTTCCATAAATCCTTTGTAGGTAATGATGGTGCTGTTAGGATTATAGATGTCTATTAACTTTTTTGCCAAGTTCAAAAGTTCTTCGTTCTCTTTTATCGCATAGCGGCTAAAACTTTTGATGGGAATTTGCACAATTTCCCCTTTTGATTCCGTCAATCCAACATCACGGTATTTAACTTCTGGTCCAAACATCATTTTAGCAATCGTTTCGCTGATAGTAGCGCTAAGAATAATCACTTTCTTTTTAGGCAACTGATGGCGCTGAATGAAATAGATGAATTCATTTCCGTTTGGTCCTTTCGTTTTTACGAAATATGAGCAATTTAAGAACCCTAAAATATCGGACTTTATCGCGTTATCTTCGACAATAATCTTTTCTACCTCGTTGGCATTCGGCAGCAAGTAGGCTGCTCTCTCTTGAACGAGGTCGGTCGGTGCATTTAAGACCATATTTTGAATCGTTAAAATAGCCGCCCTATTTTCTTCGTTTTGCATGAATTTAGAGCACACAAGCGTGAAATCTAAAACACTCATTTTTGACACAGGTAACAGGCTCGGTATAATATCCTCGTCAATAACTAATGTACCGTTCGCATCCTCTTTTGTAAATAAACTCCGTTGATGCGTAGTCAAAATGACTTTGTTTCGCGCTTTATGCACATTTTCAAGTTCTTCAAGATAGTTTCGAATCTCTTCATTTTGCCGAGCCATTTTCTTTAAGAAAGCATTCACTGCTTTATACGCTCCGTTATTGTATAGACGTTCAATTTTTTCTGTGAATTCAATGTCTAAATCCGGCAGTTGCGGCACTTTTACGTGTTTGCAGCCTAAACGATTCAATCGCTCTGAAACTTCTTCCTTTAGCCGATGGGTGGGTAATGCAATCGTAAACGTATGAGTTTGAGCCGCATTGACATACAACTGAGTTTTCCCAATTCCTGTGGGGGCTTTAATCACAAATACGCCATTTTCTTCAGAATTTAATGCTTCATGAAAATACTGCTTCAATTTCCTTTCTGCCTCACTTAATGGTTGAAAATTCGGTTTTTGAGTCACTTGAATTCTTCCTCTGAACAACTTCCCTTGCTCAATCATGTTGAGTGCATGTTCACACTCATCAGCAAAAGGACAGTACGAATCACATCTACTTGGAGCATAATTTGACTTCTGTATTTGATTAATCATGACCTTCCATTCTATTTTCTTTTGCGCGTATTCTGGTCTGCTGTTAAGAATCTGTTCGATTCTCGTTTTACCGCCTTTTACTCTCAATAAATTAGTCATAACCCCAAACATCTCGTTGTGATACAACCAATAATCACCATGCATGGATTCTCGATAAAGTTTGCAGTTCTCCTCTAGTTTCTCAAACGGAAAATCTCTAATCTGCGCAAACCCCTCTTTCACTTTATCAATTTGGAAACAATAATCTTTAAGCAATTCCCCTTCTTCTTTCGAACCCAATTTTCTATGATATTCCTCAGTGTTTTCTTTAGAAAACTTAATCATATAGGAACCATGACTAATTTTCGGGCGTTCTCTATTAAATATAATAGGATTGGTGCGCTTTTTAGTCATTGAAATAAACAAATTATCCTCTGGTGTTATTTCATCATCGTCATCAATCAACTTATAATTTGGATAACCGTTGATTAAATCAATCCCAACAATGCGACAGTAACGTTCCATATCCCGTGATGGGTTAGAGCCTGCTTTTATGTGCAATATAACGGCATTTAATAAATCCGGAACGCTTATGACGTTGTCATACGCTTCATAGACCAGTTCTTTCCCTCCAAACAATAGTCTTGAAGCATCCTTTGTTTGGACATCTGCCTCTGGAAAAAGTGTCATTAACGAACGTTGTATCAACTCTCGCACTCGGATATCATGAACTTCTTCATTTACCAAGAAAACCATTCTAAATTTTTCATGATCCGGTGTAGAACGAAATGTTGTATAAATAAAATTCGGCATGATATGGTATTGCTCACATCTCTTTACAGCATCAGCAATTGACAAACCTTCATCGATATCAAGAGCAAAAACCTGTTGGCTAAGCCAAAAAGCATTTTTTCTAATCCCATCTCTAAAAACAGCAGGTGCAAAACTTCTTCCATTTGGAGTCACAACGGCCTTCGCAAATTCTTGCATCGTTACTTCTGTCGGTAAACTAGCGATACGATTAGAAATAATCGCTACTTCCCATTTTTCAGGCTTTCGATGAAAACGCTGTGAATCAAGACTAATTTTCACTTTTGGCAATGTTTCTTTTAGCATATGACATTCCCCCTTTTTCTTAAAAAGGGAGAGTTACAATGCTATGATTAGTCTTTTAATTACATGTTTTTAATTGTATTATGAGAACTCCCCTTTCCTGTTTTTAAAGTCGGCCCAGCAAAAGATATTTTGCCATATCATTGGACCGTGTCTTGATTTTAATTGAAATTAGAATTATCAGTCAATATTCAAAGGAAATATTTCATAACATATTTGTCAACAATAGTTTTTTCAAGGAAATCATTTATGAATACCGAATTATGAACATATAGAGTATAACTTTACTAAAGAAAGGAGATGAAATTGCGTAGATTTTTGTCATAGAATTAGCATTCTACGCCATTCTAGACTCATTTTTCATGGTTTTATGCTCTTTTTTTAGCCATTAACAAAAGAAAATTTTGTCGTAGAATTATTTATCCTAATTTTTCTGGGAGAGTGGAATATGATACAGGAGTTTGCCCAAGAAGCATTGAGAGGAAAGTCAAAAGAGACCATTAAAACGTATTGTCACGCTTTAGAACAGTTTTCAAAGTGGTTAGAAGGTGCCGGAACAGATTTACAACATTACTCGCGCATGGACGTTCAACAGTACATTGATTTTTTGGCTAGTCGTGGGAAAAGTGCGGCTACGATTAATAAAATTTGGAATGCTATAAAAAAATTCAGCATTTGGGCGAACAAAGAACAAACTATTGAAGACATCTCTGTCGTAAAGCCGAGAAACATATTGCATGAGGCTCCGAAGGCTCTCGAAAGAAATGAGGTTAATCGCCTACTTCGAGAAATTGATCGAACGGGAAACCTTAGAGATATGGCAATTGCACAACTACTCATTAATACTGGTATAAGACTCAGCGAATTAGTTGCTTTAGAAAAAACAGATGTTGTCATATCCGAACGCAAAGGAGAAGTAATTATTAGAAAGGGAAAAGGAGCGAAAGAACGGAAGATTCCATTAAACTCTGAAACCCGGCGGGCAATTACAAAATACCTAGAACAGCGCACTGATGATAATTCTGCTCTTTTCTTATCAAACAGAAATAAACGAATTTCCCCTCGAACGGTTCAGCACATATTCCAAAAATACGGGGTTAATGTTCATGCCCTTCGTCATACTTTTATTACCAGATTGGTAAGAAACGGCGAAGATATTAGCATTATTCAAGCCCTTAGCGGCCACTCCTCAGCCGATATGGTGTTGCGTTACTCTGCTCCAACTGATGAGGACAAGATGAAGGCAGTAAGTAATCTATGGATAAAATAGAAAATCCCCAGTTGATGAAGCCTACGCTTCATTAACTGGGACCATTTTTTATATGAAGATAAGCACAATTAAATTCCTTATAATGTTACTTTGTCAATTTTTCCAAATATCTTGTTAGCACCCACCCTTTTACTACTTCCCCATCTTCCTTTTGATAAGCAACGAAAGTCCAATTTTTTCTTTTTTCTATCACCCGTACAACTTGTCCAAAATGTAATGTATCGATCGCCTTTGTATTCTTCTTATTAGTTTGGCGAACAGTTAATTGGCTCGTTGAGACCATACGGAATGGCTTTAATTCTTCAAATGTATACTCTTTGTTTTTATACTCCTTACGTACTTGTTTCAAAATAGTGTTTTTATGCTTCATGACTTCTTGGTAGATGA
>NZ_BAWO01000092.1 GCF_000632715.1 Parageobacillus caldoxylosilyticus NBRC 107762
ACGGGTTTTTAAGGTTAAATTCCTTTATACATAAAAATACAATGGGAGGGGAAAAGAGATGGGGATTTAGCGATAAGAACAGCTAATCAAGAAGATATTCCGCAACTTTTAAATATGATGGTTATGGATTATGGGCGGTTTGTTTGAAGGAAACGAATGAATTGATCGGTGATTGTGGTCTGGTTAAACAAAAAATAAATGACAGTATAGAAGTGGAGATTGGATACCACATAAATAAAAAATATTGGTCCAAGGGGTTCGCAACAGAAGCAGCCAAAGCGTGCAAGGAATATGCGTTTGATAAATTGGGTTTAAATAAGCTGATAAGCATTATTGACCCAAAAAATGTTCCATCCATTCGTGTGGCAGAGAAGATTGGTTTCACTAAGGAAAAGGAAGTATTTATTTTCGGTAAGAACCATTATATATACTCGGGGGTTAAAGAAAGTAACGAAGGGTTATTGAACGAATGGTGCGATAGTTAAATAAAAAATATGTACAAAAAGCTGCCTTATCATCATAAGGTGGCTTTTTCATTTGGTCGAAAATCAACCATTAACGATAATAGAGCTTTTTAGAAAAGGGATAATAGCATAGATTGTTGAATTCTGTAAGATAGGGGGTGAATATTTTGCGAAAGTTGTTGCTGAAAGGAAAAAGCATATCTCTGCGGACACCGACGCACGATGATTTGCCAATTCTATATAACCTGATATATGGTGTGGAGAATCCAGAATGGAAAAAGTATGATGCTCCTTATTATCCGCTTGAATTTTGCACCTTTGAAAAGTTTTCTAAGAGAATGAAAGAAAAAATGAATGTTACGGATGTACCAAGTCAAATGATTATAGAATATCAAGGTCAAATTATAGGGATGGTTAGCTATTATTGGGAGGATCAACGTACACGATGGCTTGAAATGGGAATTGTCATATATTCTCCTGAGCATTGGAATGGTGGGCTTGGAACCGAAGCATTATCTTTATGGATTGACTATCTCTTTGAAAATCTAACCATCGAGAGAGTGGGGCTTACAACTTGGTCTGGAAATCCACGAATGATAAGATGTGCGGAAAAATTAGGAATGCGATTAGAAGGAAGAATGAGAAAATGCCGCTACTATAATGGCGAATACTATGATTCCATCCGAATGGGTATTCTTCGAGAGGAATGGGATGAGTTTAAAAAGAATAATCCTTTATTCAACTCCCATGGAAGAACAAGTTAACTTCTATCATCTGTGGTGTCACGGAAGTGATGAATGAGTAGATTTTTGTATAATTTTGGTAGACAAAAATTAATTTAAGGAGAGAATGAAATGTTAATCGGCCATATCAAGGAAA
>NZ_BAWO01000091.1 GCF_000632715.1 Parageobacillus caldoxylosilyticus NBRC 107762
CAGGAATGCTCCTTTTTTAATTAAAATATTATGTAGCTAAATAACTTTTCTTGCACATAATACGTTATAGGTATTAGAGCCTCTTAGGTTATATGAACAAAATATCCCTTTAGCAACCATTCAAAATTCCAAAATCTTATCCGTGAAATGAAGCAGAAAGAAAATTAGTAAGAGCTTGCAATGGGCATTACACTGCAAGCTTTTTGTATGCACTCGCGGTCATGTTACGAACACCTTGTAAGCAGTATAGAATCATTGGGTTCGGAGACTAATAAATGAGCATTAAAAGCTTGCTGATTTCTTAGATCGCACCATTACTTTTAACATCAAAGGAAGACGATTTTTATCGTCTGCAGGAAAGCCCTTCTTACTGCATGTGTTATATTGCATCTTTATGCATAAATTCGAATTTTTACCTTAGTTTTGCAACGCTATTTTATACTTAATGTAAGATGATAATTTAGAAATATTTTACTTTTTGTTTAATGAAAGCGATTTACATCATTGATACAATGTAGTATTAGAATAATCCACAGAATTAGCGATACTAAATGCATTGTGGTAACAGCACTTTCTTCCATGTTTTAAACGTTTCTTTAGCAGCTGATGCGGCTTTATTGACATCTTTTTGGTAGAGATCATCAGCTGACACGTGTTGCATAAAATAAATAGTTTTCAAGTTATTTATTTTTTAGCACTTTTTCCGTTACCTACTGTTCGGATATACCTTTAAATACCGGCGTTTTTAAAGATTAATTTTTGAAAGGGATGTGTTTATGAAAGCAGACATTGTATTTATAAACGGAGAAGTTATTACAGTAGACAAAAAGAATTCAATAGTCGAATCTGTAGCTGTAAAAGGTAACCGTATCGTAGGTGTTGGTTCAAACCAGGAAATTAAATGTTTTATTGGGGAAGAAACAGAAGTTATCGATTTGGAAGGAAAAACACTTCTTCCTGGATTTATTGATTCTCATATTCACCTGATTTTATATGGTGTTTTTCAGTTAGGGGTAAGCTGTAAAGCTCCTCATATCGACTCTGTTGCAGCTGTGTTAGATGCTCTGAAGAAAAAAGCACTGGAAACTCCCAAAGGTGAATGGATACGAGCTTGGGGATTTAACGAAACCGCGGTAAAGGAAAAACGTTATCCAACGATTGCTGAGCTAGACGCAATTTCAACAGATCATCCAATTATCGTATCTCGCACTTGTGGACATATCAGTGTGGTAAACAGCAAGGCGCTGGAGATGGCGAAAATTGACGAGAATACACCAGACCCTAAGGGAGGGGTGATTGAAAAAGATCAGGCAGGAAGGTTGACAGGAAGATTAATTGAAGCAGCAAATATGAAAATGAACGAAATAGCGAGTTATACAGAGAGCGAACTTATGAAGGCAGTGAAAATAGCATCAGACCACTTCATTGCAGCAGGCATTACAAGTATTCATGAAGCAGGTGCATTTGGCCCTGATAGTTACCGTTTGCTACAAAAAGCTGTAAAAAACAAGGATATCCGTGTTCGTATATATGCTATGATTTCTTCGTTAAATAATTCCCATGAATTTGTTGACAAAATGATCAAAGCTGGAGTAATAACCGGTACTGGGGATGAAAAGTTCAAAATCGGACCGGCTAAATTGTTTATAGATGGAAGTAGCACAGGTCCAACCATTGCAACTCGCGACCCTTATTCAAGTGATCCTAACAATTCAGGCATTCTTTATTATAGTGAGGAAGAAATCTATCGAGTCCTAGGCGAGGCACATAAAAAAGGATATCAAATCACTGTGCACGCCCAAGGAGATAGAGCCATTGAAATGTATTTAAATTGTGTGGAAAAAGCGTTGGAGGAATTTCCAAGGAAAAACCATCGACATCGGATCGAACATGCAGGCATTTCAACACCTGATTTACAAGAAAGAATAAAAAAACTTGAACTTATCCCTATTCCAAATCCTCCGTTTCCATATGAATTTGGTGAGATATATATTCACAATTATGGTGATCGTGTCAATTATATGTACGCTATTCGGGACTTTATGGATAAGGGTATCATGGTAGCAGGTGGTTCAGACTCACCGATTACTGATTATAATCCTTTATTAGGAATTCATACCGCAGTTAATAGAAAAAGCCAATCTGGAATGGAGATTGGAACTAATCAATCCATTAGTGTAATGGAAGCGATTAAACTTTATACATGGAATGGCGCTTATGCAAGTTTTGAAGAAGAGATAAAAGGAAGTATAGAAGTCGGAAAGTTAGCGGATTTAGTTGTTTTGAGTGATAGTGTTTTGCGTGTTAATCCAGATAAAATTAAGGATTTGAAAGTAGAAGCAACAATGATTGATGGTGAGATTCTCTATCAAAGAGGAAATTTGAAAAGAGGGAAATGGGGTTGAAATGATGTAACTTGTGTATGGTTATTTCAAGGTAAAGTTCAAGTAAAATTTCTTATCAACTGGTTCTCCACGGTAAATTTTGCAAAAAGTTTGTTCTGAAAATTCGGTAAACAGATTACCCGGTTAGTTAAACGATACGAAAGTCACAAATATATTATAGGATTACTAAATTATTTGAAGAAGGAGTGTAAATGATGGAACAACAAAAATTGTTAATTAATGGGGAAAGGCTAAAAAATACGCTTGAACAATTTGCAAATTTTGGACGTACAGAAAACAATGGGGTAACTCGTTTATCATTGTCTGAAGAGGATAGGTTAGCTCGAGATTATTTTTGTTCTTGTTGCGAAGAATTAGGTATGTCCATAAAGATCGATGATATGGGTAATATTTATGCTACTCTAGAAGGGCTTGAAAACAAGCCGCCAATAGTGATCGGTTCACATTTAGATACTGTAAAAAATGGCGGACGGTTTGATGGAGTCTTAGGAGTGGTTGCTGGTTTAGAAGTGGTAAGAACATTATTAGAAAATAATATCAAACCACTAATCCCAATCATGATTGTTAATTTTACAAATGAAGAAGGTGCTAGATTTGAACCTTCATTGATGGGATCTGGGGTTCTTTCAGGTAAATTCGAAAAATCTATCATGCTACAAAAAACAGATGCTGATGGTATCACTTTTGAAGAAGCATTAAATTCTATTGGTTATGCAGGTAAAGAAGAGGCACGTTTGAAAGAAGCTACTGCTTTTTTAGAGTTGCACATTGAACAAGGTCCAATTCTTGAACGAGAATCATGTTCTATTGGTATCGTTGAATGTGTAGTTGGAATGGTGTGCTATGAGATTGAAGTAACTGGGGAATCTGACCATGCAGGAACTACTCCTATGGACATGAGAAAAGATGCTCTCTTTGCAGCAAACAACTTAATAACTGAAGTAAGGCAAAAAATGAGTGCGCTTGATCATGAATTGGTGTATACCATTGGAAGAATGAACGTATTCCCTAATATACACACGGTTATTCCAAATAAAGTTGTCTTTTCACTCGAAGCTAGACATAAAAATCCAGCGGTTATCAAGCAAGTGGAGGAAATTATCCAAGGACTTGCACAATCATCTTTCAAAGAAGGATGTGAAATCAAAACAAAAAAATTATGGGATCGGGATACGGTTTGGTTTAATAAGCAAATCTGCGATCTGTTAGAACAATCTACAAAAAAATTAGGCTATTCCTATAAAAGAATGGTTAGTGGCGCGGGTCATGACGCTCAATTCATAGCTAGCTATATACCAACTGCCATGGTTTTTGTTCCAAGCATCAATGGAAAGAGCCATAGTGAAGATGAACTTACCACTTGGGAAGATTGTGAAAAGGGAGTAAATGTAATATTAGAAACCGTTCTTGCAATGCAAAAAAAATTTTAAATCATAAAAAACATCTTGGCTAGAGGGGAGGGATATTTTGAAATATATTAAAATTTTGCTCTGGGTACCTTTTATAGGATTGTTAGGTTTCTTGTCCTTTGCGAATAAAATAGAGCCATATGTGTTAGGAATGCCTTTTCTTTTGTTTTGGATTGTATTTTGGATGGTACTTTCTTCGGTTATTTTAACGATTGTGTATAGATTTGATCCCGATAATAAAGGGAGTGATCCAGAATGAATATATCCTTAATTATTATTTTTATGTTCTTAATCCTAGCTCTTTATTTAGGAATAAACGCAAGAAAAGGAAAAGATATGAATATGCAGCAATTTGCTGTTGGTGGCAGAGGCTTTGGAACCTTGTTCGTTTTTTTGTTAGTCGCAGGTGAGGTTTATACAACGTTTACGTTTCTAGGTGGAAGTGGGTGGGCCTACTCAAAAGGAGCTGCAGTTTATTATGTTCCCACATATATATGTTTGGCATATGTGCTATCTTATTGGCTTGTCCCTAAAATTTGGAAATATGCTAAGGAACACAGTGTTATCTCGCAACCTGACTATTTTGCATCTAAATACAACAGCCGTTCAATGGGGATTATAGTGGCTATTTTGGGAAGTATGGCCCTTGTACCTTATATAGTTATACAAATTAAAGGATTAGGAATAATTGTTTCAGAAGCTTCTTATGGAGCCATTTCACCAGTTGTCGCAAGTTTTATAGGCGCAATAGCTGTAACTACTTATGTAATAATCTCTGGTATCCATGGTTCAGCGTGGACTGCTGTAATTAAAGATATTATGATTTTAGTAGTTGTTGTATTTTTGGGAATATATATTCCTATCCACTACTTTGGCGGAATTCAGCCAATGTTTGAGTCAGTTCAGTCTGTTAAACCTGAGATGCTGACATTGTCAAATCAAGGGCTAAGTATATCTTGGTTTATCTCAACGGTTCTTTTAAATGCTGTAGGTTTTTATTTATTACCTCATTCTTTCTCCGTCGTTTTATCCGCAAATGGAGAAAAAACACTCCGTAAAAATGCTATTACTTTACCTTTATACACTTTATTATTGCTTTTTGTCTTTTTCATAGGCTTTACGGCTGTTGTACAGATTCCAGGTTTGCAAGGAGCCGAAGGAGATCTCTCTCTTTTAAGATTAGCGATTGAAACTTTTGATCCATGGGTAATTGGTATAGTCGGAGCCGCTGGTTTACTGACTGCTTTGGTGCCGGCTTCTGTTATGCTAATGTCTGCATCTGTTGGTTTAACAAAAAGTTTTTACAATGCCATTGTTCCAAAAGCTACGGAAAAACAGCAATTAATTGCATCGAAATTATTTTTAATTGGAATTTCTTCTGTCGCTTTAATCTTTACCATAACAGGTGGAGAAGCACTAGCCATACTAAACATCATGTCATATAGTCTTATTTCTCAATTAGCACCAGCATTGTTTTTTAGCTTTCCAAAAAATAATCTTATCAATAAGTACGGCGCCATTACAGGAATTGTTGCGGGGGTGTTTATAGTTTTATATGCGACGATTTTTAATGTAAAGATCGCAACTTTCTTTCCAAATGTGCCCCATGTAATTAATGATATCAGCACAGGAGCAATCGCATTATTAATAAATACTGTAGTAACTTTAGTTGTTAGCATTTTTACTAAAAATATGGATATTAACAAGAAACAAATGAGTGATATTGAAGCAAGTAATTATTAATTTATAATTTGTGAAAATTATGTAATTTTTTAGGTGGTTAGGTGGTGGTCGAATCCCTCTGAGACCCAATAACTAACTATGAAACTCATTCTTCCCATAAAAATTTTACAAACATTCTTCTATTAGCATTGATCATGAAAATGAACAGCTATTTTTAATTGATCAAAATAACTTTTCCACTTTTGATTTTCTCAAAATACCCATTCATTAATGCAAATCATAAAAGTAAAGGAATGACCATGGGAGGGAGGGGAGTAACCGCTCCTTTTTTCCTTTTGTTCCAGAGTTTAGTTCAACGATTTCAAATCTGCGCATATCCGTAGTGGCCAGCAATTTAAATAGATGATTATACAATGCCTTTCTGTGTTATTGTCTTTTTCTAAAAAATGAAACAGCTTCTGTAGTTCTAGTCAGTAGTTTTTTATTAAGCTATCCTGAAAATGAATATTTTCATCCTTCTGGTGGTGCCGCAATTATGCGGCATGGTTGTCCCCCATGGAAGAATAAAATTTCTTTCATCATCTGTGGTGCTGTGAAATGCGACATGGGTGGCTAATGGGGAAGGGTAGTTGAAAAAGGATTTGATTTGAATTGTAGAAATTATCGGTGTGGAAAATAGTTCTTTTTAGAAAGGAAGTAATAAGATGTTAGTTCTAGGCCAAAGGCAAAGGCTTATAAAGTTTATTTGGATAGGTGATGAAGGTGATAGAGGAAGAGCTTCAGACGAATTTTTTGGGTTCCTATAAGCCTCTATGGTGAAGCTCACTTCATGGGTAGCCAGCGAGACAGTATAGTTCAACAATAGAATTTTCAAAATATTCCTAGAAAATATAGGTTGAATCATATACAATAGAAAATGTTGTCGGTCATATTAAAGACTTAGAATTGTTTGCGGAGAGATGGAACGGAGAAATCCGGAGTTTTTTGTAGGTGGCTAAACCATTACAAGAAGGGGATAGTTTTATGAAAGAATTAAGAAAAATCTTAATGAGTGATCCATTAGTTTTCACAATGAATGTACATCCTTCTCAAGAACCATTTGTTGACCTTGTTAATTTTGATCCAGATATCGTTGTAGATCCATCTCTTTCTAACAGGAGTCGTTACTTTTCTTTTGTCCGCCTTTCCGTAGCTAATAAACTTTCCTTAGCTAAAAAATTACTTCCAAAAGGTATTCGTTTTTTCATTAAGGAAGGATACAGGCCTTTACATATTCAACAGCGAGCCTTTGAGCGGGCATTACAACGGGTAAAGGAAAATTCTTCAAATAGAGATTTAGATCATTTAATGGCTGAGGCATCCAAATACGTAGCACCTCCTGATGTAGCTCCTCATCCAACAGGTGGTGCAGTAGACTTAACCCTGATTGACGCCAATGGTATCGAATTGGATCTTGGCACACCATATGATGCCATACCGCAAGAAACGGACAACGCAACTTTTTTTGATGCGACAAACATCAGTACACAAGCAATGCAAAATCGCCAGATCCTCGCACACGCTCTTCAGTCTGTTGGTTTTGTTAACTACTTCACGGAATGGTGGCACTGGTCATACGGTGACAGATACTGGGCGGTAATGACTAATGCGGATCATGCTCTTTATCATCCCGTTTCAGAACAAGAATTGTTGAATCTGTTGCAAAAGGCATAACTGCAACATAATCAACCTTTTTATGAATAAACGATTCCATTGGGGTTGCTGCAGCAGCTCTTTTCTTCTGAAGCTCCCATGGAAGAATAAATTAACTTCCATCATCAGTGGTGCCGACGAAGCGATGCATGGGTGGCTAACGGGGCAGTTTAGTTCAATAAAAAATATAATCTCTGGATGGTATAATTAAGATATTACTTCTTAACTTTGGGGGATAGGAATGCTAAAAAGAAAATATGGAGACCGTTCGTATCGAAGGAAGGGGTGATATATGTGAAAATGAGAACAGAACAAGAAATGTTGGATTTAATCATAACATTTGCTAAGCGAGATCATCGTATACGTGGAGTGCTAATGAACGGTTCTCGTGTAAATCCAAACATAAAAAAAGACCCGTGGTGCTAGATAAAATCAGACAAGCATAAAAAATAGCCCTTGCATGAGGATCTCCTTTAAATGAAAGTGCGACCAAACATTTAAAAGGAGAATTCACATGCAAGAGCACTTTCATTTTACAACAGATCGTGTCAAACTTCAAAAACAATATGCATCGATTTTGCTTTTTGTATCGGCTCAACTATCGAGTATCCAGATTCCTCTTCAACGTCGAAATCGTCATTTGTTGAAACAGGAAGACGAAGTCATCATCACCATCCATGTCCTTGGAAAGTTGTTGGGCTTCACTTCCGAACGGGCTTGGCACCGGTTTGTGATCGGGAATTTGTTTCCCAAGGCCTTGTTCCCTGAGCGTTCTCGGTACAACCGTCGCTGCCGAGCGCTTAGCTTTGCGATCAAGTGGATTCGGCACCAGCTGGCCAAGCGCGGGCAACACCATGCGTATGCGGTCGTGGACAGCTTGCCGATCGAGCTGTGTCATTCAGCTCGAATGCATCGCGTCAAACGATTCCGTGGAATTGCCGATATTGGCTATTGTGCTTCCAAAAGGATCACTTTCTATGGGTTGAAACTTCACCTGCAGGTCACCGACCAAGGGCTTCCGATGGGATATGTCGTCACCGAAGCGTCTTGTCACGACCGGGTGGCCGCTGAAACCGTCATGACGCAAATTCCACATCCGTATAACCTCGGTGACAAAGGGTATATCAGCCAAAAGCTGCAAAAGAAGCTGTACGAAGAGCACCGAGTCGCTTTTTGGACGCCCGTTCGAAAAAATCAGCGAATTCGCCAATCGGACGCATGGAAACAGTGGATGAAGCGAAAACGTAAAGTGGTGG
>NZ_BAWO01000090.1 GCF_000632715.1 Parageobacillus caldoxylosilyticus NBRC 107762
TTTGGTGGATGTAGAATCGAATCCATATATTAATTTTTCTACTTCTGACGGAGTGATCGGAGTAGATTGCAACTACAATCACATTGCTTGGACGGATGTTTCGAAAGATGGTAACTTTTTGGAAAGTGAGAAACTTTCGTTTTCGATAGAAGGGAAAACTTCGGGCCAGATTACAAAAATCATCGAAGCAGAAGCCATTGCTTTAGTGGATATTGCGGTTCGAAAGAAAAAACCTATTGTTTTGGAAAAGTTAGATACCACCTTATCCAAAACAGGGGATCGATACGGCAACAAGAAAGCAAATCGGATGAAGAATATGTTCGCGTATCGAAAAATGATACAAGCAATCAAAAGCCGTGCCGATAAAATGAGAGTTGCTGTTATAGAAGTGAATCCGGCTTTTACTTCTATCTCTGGGAAACTGAAATATATGCGCAAATTCGGTATCTCTATCCACCAAGCAGCTGCATTTACGATTGGCCGTCGAGGATTAGGATATAAAGAAAAAGCTCCAAAGGTGCTTAAAAAGTATGTCCTGAAAGATGCTTCTCATCATTGGAAGCATTGGTCTATTTTAGATAAAAAGTTTTCTGTTCGTACACATACACTGTACCATCTTTTTAATGTGAATCAACCATATCAAGAGATAGATGTATTTCATCCATCGTTGTTAGAAGAAGAAAAACATCAATTAATAAAAGCTTTAGCGTAATAAACAATGAGATTTCATTATCTCTTAGCGCTTTAAAATAAAAGAACACATTGTACCAGTCTCTTACTCTCGTCACCGGAGCAGATGGCGGTTCTAGGAACTGGATGCATTGCAATGTGTTCTTTGGATGCCATACGAATGGAAGATGGTGTACCTTCTATGTGAGCTGCATCAGCAGGCATATAGCTGGTCGTCCTGAAAGGACACTTCGGACATCTCGTATGGCTACTCCTCTCGTTGAACGGAGGGGGTTCTTGGGACCTTTGAGCAACAACAGTCAAAGGAAACAAGAATCCCCCACTTCCACCGGCTTTAGCCGGTAAGTGGGGATAGTTCAATGTATTTCATTGACTTCATCGACAATCGCCTGCAAGTCGTTGCGAAACTTTTCGAGCTGCATCCGCTGTTTTTCCGAGGCGACTTCAAGCGCGTTGTTAATTTGTTCAAACGCCTCGTTCACCTCTTGCTTTAAATGGCTTAATTGATGGCCGTAATCGGCTTGGTCGCGCACCAAGTGGTCGTGCCATTCTTTTGCTTCCATCGTTGCCTTTTGCGCCGCTTGAAACGCTTCTTGTTTCGTTTTATGATAAGCCATGATTGCTTCCTCCTTTGCTAGTGGCGGTCATTCATTACTTATCGTTTCAAACGTGGCGCAAATTATACCGCGAATAATAAAAGAGGACTGCCGGCATGCTAATAAACAAAAGGAGGGGGATGGACATGACCAATAAAAACACAGGCACAGACATGCGCAAAAACGCGCCAAAGGGCGATAATCCGGGGCAGCCGGAGCCGCTGGATGGTTCGAAAAAAGTAAAAAACAGAAACCATACGCGGCAAAAACATAATTCCAGCCACGACATGTAATAAAGAATGATTTTTCGCTCCCGCCGCGAACCTTTTCGGGGATGCTGCATACGATAAACAACAGCGATACAGTTTAACATGCGGAGGGAGCTTTTCATCGTGCATAAAAATGGCGAAGAGCAAAATGAGCTGCGGCAGTGGCTTGACTTGTTATGCAACGATCCGCTTGCGCCTTTGTTGGACGAAATGATATTTCGCGTCGAAGTGCTCGAGACAGAGGAAGACTATATTATCGAAGCAGAGCTTTGCCATTGTCAAAAAGAACATATTATCGTACTTCGCGAAAACCGTTCCCTTTCCATTCAAATCCAGCAAAACGGCGGCATGGAAAAACAACGAACGATTTTACTGCCGTTTTCGCTTGCAGACAAATATATTTCCGCACATTTTTCCGCGCCCATTTTAGAAATTCGCATCAGCAAAAGCGCACGGCAAAGCGATGCGCAACCACAAGACAACACGGTCATCCATATAAACGAGTAGGCTCTTACCAACAGGGCTTTTTTGTTTACATAAAATATTTATCGAAAAATCAAATCTAACGTAAAAAACCCAGCTTCGGTTTCCCTTGCTGGGCTCTACTATATTATCGTGCAGCTGTTCGTTTAAAAAATTGTGGCAAATACTCTTTATGCGCCTCTAGCATTTCGTCTAAGATTTGTTTGGCGATCGTATCCGACGGCACAAGCGGGTTGATCGTCATCGCCACCAGCGCCGTGTAGTAATCGCCGGTGACCGCTGCCTCTGCTGCGACGCGTTCAAACGATTTGATTTGCTGCACCAATCCGCGTACCGCAACTGGCAAATCACCAACAGCGATCGGTTTTGGGCCTTCTTTCGTGATGATGCAGTTTACTTCAACGGCAGACTCGCCTGGAATGCTGGCGATTGCACCGTTATTTCGCGTATTGACCGTCTGGATGTCCCGCTTGTCATTATAAATGGAACAAATCAGACTGCACGCTGCATCGCTGTAATAAGCGCCGCCTCGTTTTTCCAGCTGAGGAGGCTTCACGTTTAAATTCGGATCTTTATAGAGCTCAAACAGCTCTTTCTCCAATTTTTGAACCACTTCGGCGCGCGTTCCGATTTTTTTGGCATCCTCTAATTCTTCCGCGAGCATTTTGCTCGTTTGGAAATAGTAACGATGGTATGGACATGGCAGCAGTTTCAACCCTTTTAGAAAATCGGGCTCCCAGCCAAGGTCGGCGATGTTGCGCATCGTCATGCCTGCTTTGTCGCTGCTTGTCAATCGATCGATGAGCTGATCCATAATATTGTTGCCGTCCAAGTAAACGTTAAGTCCAAACACCATATGGTTCAGCCCGGCAAAATCAATGTGCACACGGCTAGCATCGACATTGAAAAGCTTTGCCACTCCCATGCGCATGCCAATCGGCACGTTACATAAACCGACTGCTTTTTTATGGTCGCTATAACGCAGCACTGCTTCTGTTACCATGCCCGCCGGATTGGTGAAATTAATGAGCCAAGCATCCGGACAAAGCTCCTTCATGTCACGAATAATATCGAGGATGACCGGGATGGTTCTCAATCCTTTAAACAGCCCGCCCGGTCCGTTTGTTTCTTGGCCAATGACGCCGTATTTCAGCGGAATTCGTTCATCTTTCGCCCGCGCTTGCAGCCCGCCGACACGAATTTGCGTTGTCACAAAGTCGGCACCCTCGAGCGCCCGGCGGCGGTCTAGCGTCAAATGAATGTCAATCGGTACTCCTGCTTTTTTTACCATTCGCCTCGCCAATTCGCCGACGATCTTCAGCTTTTCCTCCCCTTCAGGAATATCGACAAGCCATAATTCACGGACAGGAAGCTCGTGATACCGCTTAATAAATCCTTCGATTAATTCCGGCGTATAGCTCGATCCGCCACCAATCGTAACAATTTTTACTCCTTTGAAGCTCATATTTCTTCCCCTTCCTTATGTTGCAATGTTCCATACAGTTCGACAAACTCGTTGGCTAATTCTTTCACGGTAATCGCATTCATTAAATGGTCTTGCGCATGCACCATTAGTAGCGTAACACTCTCTTTCTGTCCCCTTGCCTCGTTTTGAATCAGCTTTGTCTGAATATGATGGGCGGCTTGTAATTCCTCCGCCGCCTTTTGCAGTTGCTTTCTTGCTTCGGCAAAGTCTCCTCTTTTCGCAGCAGCAATCGCCTCCATGGCATGACTTCTTCCGTTTCCTCCATGGAGAATGATTTGAAATACGATTTCCTCATATGTTTGCATATCGTTCTCTCCTACATTTGTTTTAATTCGCGATACGTGATCAATCTAACTCCGCGGTTTTCCAGTGCTTTCCGCACATACGGATCGGTTAAAATCGACAACTCGTTAATACGCTCGCTGCAATACGAACTGCCAGTAAACAAAGGAACATCAATGTAAGCTGGGTGGCACATCACTTCAACCGTTTGCCCATCATTCACTTCATCAAACAGGGACAAAAAATATTCTTTTGTTAAACCACGGCCATAAAACTGAGAAATAAATACATCAACTGTCCGCAAACGATGTGGTTTTTCAGAGCGTACCGGCCGAATCGGAAGATCATATTGCTCAGCCAGCTTCTGCACAATTGGGAATACACATGGATGTTCATGAACATGATGATGGCTGTCTATATGTGTCGGTGTTAATCCAAACGACAAAAACGTTTCCAGCTGCGCCGTAAGCTCCCGTTCGATATCATCCGGATCGGCGTAAAGCAGCTGCACATCACGCTTGCGAAACTCACCGTCTTCGTTGACTAACGAAGGGACATCCGCTAAAATCGGTTTTCCGCACGTTAAGACGAAGTGAATGCCTACCCCAAGCTCCGGATTCTCCTTTGCCAGACGGGCGGCATGTTCCGTCCCTGGCATGTTCACCATCATCGTTGCCGATGTGACAACGCCGTGTTGAAACGCTTCTAAAATACCGTAGTTAACCCCTTTGGAATAGCCGAAATCGTCCGCATTGATAATGCAATAAATCACCATTTTCTTCGCCTCACATTTGCTTCGCCGTGTTCGAATCGGTTGGAATATCCGCCGTTCCTCTTTCTTCCGCCGCCTTCTGCCTATCCCACATCGCAAAAAACGGATAGTAAATGGCTAATGCAATGAAAAAGTTAATGATTTGCAAAATACTTCCGGAAATTTTTCCACCTGTCGCCAAATAACCGCTAATAATGATTGGAGTGGTCCATGGCACGGCGACGCCGCTCGGTTTGGCCACAAGTCCCGCCGCCATCGCCACATAGGAAACGATCGTCAACACAATCGGCACTAAAATAAATGGAATAATGAGAAGCGGGTTCATGACAATCGGCATGCCAAATGTAATCGGCTCGTTGATATTGAAAATGCCCGGGGCAATCGCCAACCTTCCCAAGCTTTTCAACTGCTGGCTTCGCGCCCTCAGCAGCATGGCGATCGCCAACGCTAGCGTTGCTCCCGATCCGCCGATATAAATCCAAAGGTCAAAAAATTGCTGGGTAATGACGTTCGGTAATTCGGCATGAGGGTTTTGCTGGAACACCATGCGGTTTTCATCCATCAGCGACAGCCAGATCGGTCCCATCACTCCCCCGACAATGGCCGCACCGTGCAAACCGGTTGACCAGAGCAACTGCACCAGCAGCACCGCTACAATGGCGCCAAATAAGCTGCCGCCTAACGCGCTTAGCGGCTTATTTAACAGCAACGTTACGATATTATGAAAGCTTTCAAATGGCGTAACCTCTAAAATTAAACGGGCAATCCAAATCACACAAAGCACTGCAAAACCCGGAATAAGCGCCACAAATGACCGCGATACGGCCGGCGGTACGCCGTCTGGAAGTTTAATCACAATATTTTTTTGGATAATTTTTCGATAAATTTCGGTGGAAACGATCGCTAGAATCATCGCGACAAACAGCCCTTTGCTGCCGACCCATTGCACCGGAATGCCGCCGCTGACCATAATCGCTTCTTTCGCGCCGTCCGAAACAAACGGCACTTTATAAGGGGTCGCCAATAAAAATGCCGCAAGCGAAATGGCGCCGGCTGACAGCGCGTCCACTTTATACTTTTCCGCCAGCCGATAGGCAACTCCAAAGCTGACCACCAGCGCCATAATGTCAAATGTCGCTCCGACTGGATACAGCAGCTTTTCTAACCAGTGATCACCGAACCAATTCGCCATAAATTCGTTATAGCCTGGAATGGGAAGATACCCAAGAATTAAAAATAAAGATCCGATAATTAACAATGGCATCGATAAAATAATTCCGTCACGAATGGCTTGAAGATGTCTTTGTTCGGCAATCCTTCCTGCTACCGGCATGATGTTCTTCTCTAACACACTGATAAACCGATTCATCCGTCGCGCCCCCTCTTATCGTTTTAGTCGCAAAGCAAAATCCAGCACACCAGCGCCATTGACACGCCCATAGTCGGCAGGATTAATTACATCAACCGGTATCCCGCGCGCCTCTCCTTCTTTTTTAAAATGCGACAGCTTATAACGAATTTGTGGCCCAAGCAGCACGACATCCGCCCGGTCTAGATGATCCTTTGCCTCATCGGCGGATACGGCCCAAATGATTGCATCAAGCCCTTTTTCTTTCGCGGCTTGCTGCATTTTCGTCACCAATAAGCTGGTCGACATTCCTGCCGCACAGATAAGTAAAATATTCATTTTCTCATTCCTCCTTTTTTTGCTGTCACCGATTACATACGCAATATTCGTGTCAATGTAGAAAAACTTGGGAAAACAAGCCGACAGCATCAGTATGTTAAAGATAGCTAGAGTGTGTTTTGGTAACGCTTACAAACAAGTTGTAAAATGGAGTGGAAATTTACGTTTGTGTGTTATTTCTTTCGCTGCCGTAATGGAAAAACTCCATCATATAACACAGTTCATCTTAACTAACTTCTTTTTTCATTTGATGTTCTTCTTTATATTTTTGGTTGTCCCAAATTCTAAAGAACGGATAATAAAGAGCCGCTGATAAAGCCACATTAAATAATTGCAATATAGCCCCTGAAATCTTGCCTCCAGTAGCAAGGAATCCTCCAATTCCAACCGGAGTAGTCCACGGTACCATTACCCCAGCCGTTTTCGCGACTAAACCTAAATCCATTGCAAAGTATGATACACTGACAATGACAACAGGAACAAGAATAAATGGTATCATCATTATTGGGTTCATCACCATTGGCAATCCGAAAATAATTGGTTCGTTTATGTTAAAAAGCCCCGGAGCAATAGCTAGCCTGCCAAGTTGCTTTAATTGCTGACTACGTGATTTTAAAACAAGTAAAAGTGCTAATCCAAGTGTTGTACCAGATCCTCCTATGGAATAAAAGATATCCATAAACTGAACATTTACAATATTCGGAATTTCCTTTCCAGAAGTAAAGGCAATTCTATTCTCGTCTACAAGGGCTAACCAAATTGGAGACATAATTCCCCATACTATTGCTTGCCCATGAATACCAGTTACCCACAGCATTTGAGCGACCATAACCGCAATAATTGCTCCTGCTAATGAACCACCGAGCAATGAGAGTGGTTTACCTAATAGCGTTGAAACAATATTATGCATGTTTTCAAACGGCGTTACTTGAAGCAACAGTCTTAACAACCAAACAGTTAATATAACCGCAAAGCCCGGAAGCAGCGCAGCAAACGATTTAGCAACTGACGGCGGAACGCCATCTGGCATTTTAATAACTATATTTCTTTTCACAACAAATCGATAAATTTCTGTTGTAAGAATCGCAATAATAATGGCCACAAACATTCCTTTACTTCCTGTTAACGCAAGAGGAATACCAGTCACTTCATATGTTTTGTCCGCCCCTTCTGGAGTAAACGAAATTTTATAAGGTGTAACTAGCATAAAACACGCAACTGAAATTATCGCTATCGATAATGGATCTAACTGATATCTTTCAGCAAGACGGTATGCGACGCCAAAAGCAATAAAGATGGCAAGCAAGTCAAACGTTACTCCAACCGGATAAAGAAGATTGCTTTGCCAGGAGTCGCCGAATATATTTGCCATAAACGATTCATACCCTTTAATTGGTAAAAAACCGAGAATCAAAAATAAGGAACCGATCATAACTAACGGTACTGTCATTATAATTCCATCCCTGATGGCTTGAAGATGCCTCTGCTCCCCGACCTTCGCAGCAATCGGCATAAACTTTTCTTCTAGAAATCTCATGAATTGATTCATCCTTTTGTTCCCTCCCCCATAAAATGATTCGATTCCCCACGTTTTTCTGCGAATTTCTCCGATTTTCATGGACGACAAATGGTTTGGGTTATCCGATTGTAGAAATAATCCTGATCATCCCCCGCTTTGCTATAACGTGGCAAGTGAACGGACACGCCCCTTTAGTGTTCGGTACAGAAAAGCTCATCTTCAGCTTTTCATCGAATCAATCATTAAAGCCATTATTTTTCGAAACTTCTTTCATCCAATACGCGCTTTTTTTCATTGTTCGATTACGCGTTTTCAAATCCAACGAGATAAATCCATAACGGTTTTTATAAGCGTTTGTCCACGACCAATTATCAATAAAAGTCCATAAATGATATCCTTTCACATTGCATCCTTCCATGATTGCCTTATGAATCCACTTCAAATGACCTTTAATAAACTCGATTCTATAATCATCTTGGATTATTCCGTTTTGTAAAAATCTTTCTTCATCTTGCACACCCATTCCATTCTCAGATACAAAGCACGTAATATTTCCGTATTCATCTTTGAGTCTTTTTAGGAGATCATATATTCCTTTCTCATAAATCTCCCATCCGCGATAAATGTTCATGCGTCTACCAGGCATTTCATAATAGTCAAAAAACCACTCAGGCATAATAGGCGAATAAGGATTTGGCAAATGCTCTTTCGCTTTTACCCTTTTTGGCTGATAATAATTGACGCCAAGAATATCAACTTTATTATCCCTAATAAGTTCTTTATCTTCCTCTTCCGTATATGGCAAAAGATTGTATTCTCTCAACAAATCTACTAGTTCGCGAGGAAATTTTCCCTTTACTGAAGGATCTAAAAAGCTTCTATTAAAGAATAAATCAGCAATTTTGGCAGCTTTCACATCAGCTGGATGATTACTTCTTGGATAAACAGGCGATAAGTTTAAAATGACGCCAATTTTACCGTTTTTAATTTGAAGTTCTTTAAACACTTTAATAGCTTTGGCTTGTGCAACAATGGTATTATAAGCAACCTGAATCGCTCTCTTGAAATCAACAATATTAGGATAATGAACTCCATATAAATATCCTGCCTCGGCTGGTACGATTGGTTCATTATATGTAAACCATATTTTTACTTTATCACCAAACAATTCAAAACATGTTTTAGCGTATTCTACATAAGCGTCGACCACTTCTCGATTTTCCCAACCGCCTATTTTCTGCAATTCAAGCGGCATGTCAAAATGAAACAAATTAATAAACGGTTCAATTCCGTTAGCAATCAATTCATCGATCATATCATTATAAAAATCTACTGCTTTGCTGTTAATTTTTCCTACACCATTAGGTATTAATCTTGACCAAGAAATCGAAGTTCTAAATGAATTATGTCCAATTTCTTTCATCATTCGAACATCTTCTTTATATCGATGATAAAAATCAGTCGCAATGTCTGGACCAATACCATTAAAAAAACGTTCAGGCTCTTTTTCATACCAATAATCCCAGATACTCATTCCCTTGCCGTCTTCTCTAGAAGCGCCTTCCATTTGCGGTGCAGAAGACGCGCTGCCCCACCAAAAATCTTTTGGAAACTCATATTTCACCTTTTTATTTGTTTTTTCATCTCGAGCTAATGTTTTCTGACTTTCCATCTCATAACACCCCATTATTTCTTACTATTAAAACTTAAAGCAAATTCAAGTACTTTTTTACCGTTGACCATTCCATAGTCAACTGGATTAATTACATCGACCGGAATACCGTACGCTTCCCCCTCTTTTTTAAACTCTGCCAATTTGTAACGTACTTGCGGACCAAGCAAAAGCACATCTGCCTTGCCAATGTGTGCTTTTGCTTCATCAATAGAAACTGCCCAGATATTCGCATCAATCCCTTTTTCCTTAGCAGCTTGTTGCATTTTAGTGACAAGCAAACTGGTTGACATTCCGGCTGCACAAACTAATAAAATATTCATATTTTCTAACTCCTCCCTCTATA
>NZ_BAWO01000089.1 GCF_000632715.1 Parageobacillus caldoxylosilyticus NBRC 107762
ACGGGTATCAATTAGTGCATTTTTATTTGTATCATCCTTGGTTTTGCATGTATAATCATTTCAGTTTCGTATGTAATAATCTAAGTGCTTAAGCGGTGCAAAGGGACGGGGAGATTAGAATTTTTAAGCTTCTCATTCTCAATTACCTTGACTTTTCACCAAAAGAACGTAAGATTCGATAAAATCTCCAATAACAGCAGTTTAAAATTCCCCAAAAATAGCAGATAATCGTTTCAAAACAACATCTTAGATGGAGTGGAAAAACGATGCTGAAGATAGGGGAGTTTTTTATGATTCGAGAGTTGCACCAGAAAGGCTGGGCTCAAACTCTCGGATGAAATATGTGAAGCTTACGACCAAATAATGAATAAGTTAAAAAATAGCAAATAGATGTAATAACAATAAGGAGTCAGAGTCAGCTTATGTACTGGTCATATCGTAAATTGAACTTTATTTACTTTTTTCTGGCGCTTATTTTGCTATCTGTTGCTTTCTATAATATTTTTTATCATTTGGGTAAATTTCCAATTTATAGTTGGGATGAGGCGAGACACGGGGTCAATGCTTATGAGATGTTAAGACAGAGGAATTTTATTGTCAATACATATAGATATAAGACGGATTATTGGAATTTAAAACCTCCGCTTAGTTATTAGGCGATCATGGCTGGTTATAAAATCGCGGGATTCAATGCATTAGGACTAAGATTAATCTCAGGCATCTGTGCAATGTTAACGATTATTATAGTGGCTATTTTTGTGAAAAAGAATTTCGGAAATTTGGCTTCCCTATTATCGATGTTAACATTGTCAACAAGCATTCAATTCATAATCAACCACTGTGCAAGAACAGGTGATGCCGATTCGCTTTTTGTTTTTTTATTTACAGCGGCCATTCTGTCTCTGTTGCTTTCTGTGAAAAACGATAAATGGTTATATGTTTCGGGACTTGCATTTTCTTTCGCCTTTTTAACAAAAAGTTGGCATGCGGGTAATATAGCTATTATTATGGGATTGTATCTCATCGTTACAGGAAAATATAAAAGATTATCTTATAAAAAATGGATTACTTTATGTTTGTGCATGATTGTACCCATTCTTATTTGGGCGGTCGTGAGATATCAATATGACGGCTTTACATTTTTTAACGTATGACTTACTGCTTAGATCGACCGTTCCTATAGAGGGTCACGTTGGAGATGAGTCTTACTATGCTATCATATTATGCCGTTTTTACTTTTTGTGGCTCGCTATCTTATTGGGAATGATCTTATTCTATAACTTTTATAAAAATGTTTCTTTTGATATGTTCAAATCTGAACATCAGTCTTATATAATAGGCATCTTTTTATGGGTGATCATTCCTTTTATGATGTTTACTTTTGCTAAAACGAAAGTAAGATGGTATATTTTGCCTATCTATCCTCTGCTATCCATCGTTATAGGAGTTCTGGCAAGTAAAATTTTTACAAATGGAAAATTAATCATAAGAATCTTACTCTTATCCGCTATCCTTTATGTATCTTATTCTTATGAATCTCAAATTCAAACGTATTTAAACAACCCAATTCCTAATTTTCAATTGAGTTTGATTCAAAAAACGCAAGCACTCGATGGAGTAAGGGGATATAGCTTATTTATGTACCATTCACCGGGACATAAGGCGGTATGGGCTCAAAGTGCGGTTTTAACGGCAGAGTTAGTGAACGATTTTAAAGTGCGAAGCGGAGGCCTTCATGCTTTTTTAAAAAATGACAGAGCCTTGCTTTTAGTCAAGAAAAGATGGTTTAATAAACAGCTTTTAACGTCCTATCATTTAAGTGTTATGGCGTCTAATTCTTGGGGTTATATCCTTTGTAAAAAGAAGATATGAATGATGGATTGCTGGATAGGTCAAAATGTTAATTGAACAGGATTTTGGATCCTGTCCGAATCACAATAGACGGTGATGAAGCTTTAACAAAGGCGTCTCTTAATAATATAAAGGACCAACACATTCGCAAAATAAAAGGTCATGTAGTTTAATGGCCCTCAAGTTAAAATAAATATGGAGAAGTATCTTAGACTAAGCTGTCCTGTTAAAAGGACAGCTTTTTTTCGTTCGCCATGAAAAATTCATTAGCAGAGACGTTACAAAATTAAATGGAAAGCGTTACAGTACATCGAAAGCACAAAGCTTCAACTGCCATAAGGTGTCATTTAGACATGATTTCCGATAAAAAATTGATTTTCGGGAAATACTAATTGCAAACAAAAACAGGAGGATAAAGAAAGCATGCCATGGATCGAAGGGCGCATTATTTCTGGTGAATATGACAAGGAAATGAACGTTTTCACCATTCAAAAGCTCAAACAGTTTTTCGTTGAATCCGTGCTCCAGCCATATCAGCTGCAGCATCTGTCAGACTATCTGAAAAATCATCAAAATGAGAAGGAAGGACAAATCCTCATTCTTTACGATCAAATGCCCGTGAAATTGTCGCAGGAAGAAATAAAGCAATTCATAGCGGATTTAGACGAAATTCAGTCTCACTGTAAAGGTTTTTCATGAAAAGATGCAAGAATTCATACAGAAAGTGTTTGATGTTTGATGAGAAATAAAAAGTTGTTCAAATGGTTAATCTTGATCATAGGTTGTTCTCTTGTTCTGTCATTTATTTGGAAAATACCTATAACAGCGAACAATCATAAAGGACGAAGTTATTTTGAAGAACAAGGAAGAGCAATCTGGGAAGTGCGAGCCAAAGAGAAAGTTATTGCACTGACCTTTGATGATGGACCAAGTGCAACATATACTCCACAAATTCTAGATATTTTAAAACAATACCAAGCCAAGGCAACTTTTTTTGTAGTTGGTTCCCGTGTAAAAGATCACCCAGATTTAGTAAAACGTCAAATTTTGGAGGGCCATGAATTAGCAAATCATACATACAATCACGCCAATTTCAGAGGGCTTACCGAAGAAGAAATTAGACAAGAATTAAGAAAAACAAAACAACTTATTGTTGAGTTGACTGGATTTTCTCCGAAATTTTTTCGCCCGCCAGGAGGGTATTATAATGAAACCATCATTAATGTCGCCAACCAAGAAGGCTATACCGTTGTAATGTGGTCATGGCATCAAGATACCTATGATTGGAAGCAGCCGGGCGTCAGTAAAATTGTAAAAAAGGTTTTGTCTAATGCTCGAAACGGAGATATTGTCTTATTTCACGATTACGGCGGGGATCGTCGCCAAACGATCGAAGCGCTTAAGCAAATTTTACCTGAACTAAAAAAAAGAGGATACAAATTTGTCACTATATCCGAATTGATAAAAATGCATCCAAACTATAGATATCTCGAATGGATGCCAGGATGAATGAAATCATTGCCTGTGTATAGAGAGCTGAAAAATATTTGAGTGAAAGTGAAGCTGTTACCAGTTAGATGCCCCATCGGAACCATTCGATGGGGTTTTCTTACCACACGAAATCGAAGAAGAAAACCTTTTCCAATACAGAAGTTTCTTTGGTGTGGGCGGCAAGAAATTTTCACCTTTAAATAATGTGGAATAAATGATGAAATGCCTGCCAACACCCGAGTATTGCCGAATGGTTCTCTCGGGAGAGGGCAGGTGTTTTTTTGGCAACTGTTCAGCTTACGTAGGTATCTACCATGACATCAGTTTTAAAAAGTCAAAAATGAATGCCTTTAGCGAATGCTAAAGATGATTCTTAAATATTTAAACCGATAGACATAAGAGGAATGGGAATAAAAAAGAAGCAGCACTTATTACAGGGGCATCGGGAAGAATGGATAATGCATTGCGGAACGATTTGCCAAAGGCGGCTGCGATGATATAGTGGTTGTTGCCCAAAGTGAAAAAAGTTACACCAATTAAAAGAAATGTTGGAAGCAAAATATGGCATTCGCGTTTTTCCTTATGTAAAAGATTTGGCGAAGCAAGAAGAAGTCGAGAGGATTGTATAACGAATGAAAACAACAAAAATTGATGGGCTCATCAATAATGCCGGTTTTGGTTTATACAGGGAATTTTTTGTTTTATGATATCATACTCTTTACTAAACCACTGCTCATGCTTCCAAAAGCCGGAAAGAGGAGGGGCCTCCTGCCCTATGTATAAACATATTGTAAAACAAGGAGAAACCATCTTTTCCATTGCGATGGATTATCGTACCCCCGTGCAAGCTTTGTTAAATGCCAATCATTTATCCATATTTTCTCGTCTCGTTCCCGGTCAGGCGATTATTATTCCTCATCTTCCTGCAAAAGGCTCAATTCCATATACCATCCATATTTCTGTCAGCCGCCGGCAGTTAACATTAAAAAAGAAGGGAAACATCGTTCATACGTATCCGATTGGTGTTGGAAAAATCGTGACGGCAACACCTGTTGGCGACTTTATCATTGTCAATCGCCAACCGAATCCCGGCGGGCCGTTTGGCGCTATGTGGCTAAGTTTATCGAAGATCCATTATGGCATTCACGGCACCAATAATCCATCTTCCATTGGAAAATATGTATCAAAAGGATGCATCCGAATGTACAACAAAGACGTACTGGAATTAGCCTCGATGGTGCCAAACGGAACAGAAGTTTTCATCCGGCCATAACATCAAGAGATGTTGCAAACCAATATTTTTAATGGTTATAAAAACAGGGGATGTTTCCTCTCCACAATATATCGTACAACTTTTGGAACTATATATGGTGAGAGCGGGGCAGGCCCTTTCTTTATTTGTTGGAAATTTACAACACACAAATTTGTATGTATCCATGCAAATACGACCGGAATTGTAACAGTTTTGCCGGAAATGGAACCCGTAGACCCAAGAGGATCAAGCGTTACGAGAAGCGAAAAAATGAATTCGTGGCTTAGGGAAGGAGAACGCAAAGCTATGAGCATCTTCGCCAAAAACTGAAGTAATCAATGATGTATGAAAAGATATACTAGCCATTGACTTCCTTGTAAGAGAATGAAAGTGTCAACACCTTCATTCTCTTACAAGGCAGGCAAGCAAAGCGCGGTAGAAAAATCTCTATTTTTTTGACATAATACTATATCATCGCGAAAAGGAAATAGTTATTTTTATAACTGGATGAGGGAAATTGCAGATGTGTTCATTTCATACCGGAAATTGTATAGCTTTCAATAATATATTTTTGGAAGAACATGAAAATAACGATAATCGGAACAACCATAAAAGTCGACCCAGCCATTTGTAAAGCAAAGTTGCCGCCATTAGTGGTAGATGATGGAGCAAATAAAAGTTCAGAAAAGGAGTCATGATTCGCTGAATCTCCCTATACCAAACGGAGAATGCGATGTATAAGAGGACGGAGGATTTGTTCCCCGTCCTCTTGTTCATTCAAATATTTTTACCTTTTTTAACAACGAAAAAAGCCCTCGCTTTTTGTTTTCTAAGTCTTCTTCAATCGATTTATCTTCCTCTTTAAGAAAGGTTATTTCATTTTTTAAAACCATGTCTTGTGTTTTGGAAGCTGTTTTTGCTGGTTCATCATGATAGGTCAGTTCTGCTAACGGATTTAGGGGTGTTGCTTGAATTTCTTTGTCAGAAGAACTATTTATTTCCATATCCAATGTTTCCTGTACATTCTCCACCATAATGGAAGCAGTGGTACTTTCTGCTGGAGATGATACATTTGTTTCGTCCTTTTTCATGAAATGCTCATCTTCTGTTTCTTGATTTTCGGATTTCATCTCTTCAAGAATTTCATGGCTATCAATGTTTTCGTTTTCTTCTTCTTGAACAGCAGTGTGATCTATCATATCATAATGAATTTCTTCTTCAATATCATAATGGATTTCTTCTTCAGTTTGTTTGGACATAGCCTGATGTGTTATCCATTGCTCAGATACCTTTTCCTCTATACATTTGGATGTTATTGGCTCTTCTTCTGTTGTGTCCCTTAGTTCGGTAGTTGATTTAGGTATATCCAATGTGAGGAGCTGGATGTCTGAATGGTCATCTTCAGTGGCTGTGTATAATTGTGTTGGTGTTACTGGATTGGGAGATTTGTCATCATCCTCTCCCGACTGTTTATCTCGAAATGGTTGGCGAGTGTTTTGGAATGGTTGGGGTTCAATTCGTACATGTTTAATCTGGCTGGATCTCTGAGGATATACATTGGACGTTTGTGAATTTAATTGATTTTGACCTTTCTTTTTAACTGGGGATATAACAATCTGTTGCTTTGTTTCATCAATGAATTCCTGTAATTTTAGAAAGCTATTTGTAAATGAAGTTGTAACTGGATTTTTTTGCGAAGGAGTTATTTCTTTTGGTTTCTCTTCTACATGGGGAGTTTCTTGTTGTGTTGTTAACAGTTGTACTAATTGTGATAGCATTTCTTTCATTTCGTTCATTTCTGGATTTGACGAATCCCCTCTTTTCTGATCCATTCTTTCTGTTAACTCTGAAAGCTGTTTCGATATTTTCTCTATTTCTTTCGAAAACCGAACGGTCTTTTCAAGAATAGCTTCCATTTCAACTTGTTGATGTAAAATATTCTTTTGTAAAACCAACAAATCCTTTTGTTTCTCTCTATCAATTTCTGACAACTTTTCTTCGATGACACGGAATTTTTTTGTTAATGTGCGGACTTCTTCTCTCAAATCTTCTGTTTCCAGTTTTTGTGTAAATAAAATATTTTTCAACTCTTCAAAGTCTCTCAAAACCTTATCACTGTTTTCCTTCAAAAAATCATAATCTTTTTCCATAGTCTTGATCCTTTCTACCCAAGATGTGAATGATTCTAATTCTGATTTGAACGACAGATACTCATTCATAAGAGCGCGATGGGAAGAGAGTTCCCTCTCCAGTGACCGTGTTTTTTCCTTCATGATCTCTTTTTCTTTTTCCAGTTCAGCTTGCCTTTGTTTCGAAGCAGCTGCATCCTTTAATAAGGATTGGATTTTTTCTTCATTTGCCTCCACTTTTTTCTGAAGAATCAAATTTTCACTTCTTACTTCTTCAATCTCATCATGCAATAAGCAATTTTCCTTTTTTGTTTCCTCTAACTCTGTTGATAAACGGTCAATCTCATGATTTTGAGTGGAAATCGTTTCTTTATAATCATGGCATTTCTCTTGGAGCTGGGTGTTTTCGTTTGTTAACTGTTCCATTCTTTGTTTATAGTTAGATAAGTCACTTAATAAGGATTGGATTTTTTCTTCATTTGCTTCCTCTTTTTTCTGAAGAATCAAATTTTCATTTCTTACTTCTTCAATCTCATTATGCAATAAGCGATTTTCCTTTTTTGTTTCCTCTAACTCTGTTAATAAGCGGTCAATCTCATGATTTTGAGTGGAAATCGTTTCTTTATAATCATGGCATTTCTCTTTGAGCTGGGCGTTTTCGTTTGTTAACTGTTCCATTTGTTCTTGAAGATGGTTCGATTGTTGATCGGATTGAAACGAAGCAAGCATGGTTTTGTACTTTTCCAGTTCTGATTTGAGGTGGATAATTTTTTGTTCCAATTGGATGCTTCTATGCTCTTCGTTCACGGCCTCACCACCTTTTTGGTGATCTTTAACTATGGAAAATGCCCATTCTTTAACAATTATATGCAAGATCCTAATAAAGATTGACATAGAAAACCATTTGCATACGCTGAGAAAATTGGGCGCTGATACTATCACTCTTGTTGGCAAATTACATAGTATAGAGTAGCCTGAAAAAAATGAATGAAAGGAAGGTTATTTGATGCCGATTAACTTAGAGCAGTTTGCTCAACAATTTAGTCCTGAGTGTATTCAAGTTTGTAAAGTATACGACTGGACGACGAACGTAGTGTCGCTCACACAAGATATCACATTTACTTTCCCTGCTGGTTCTCTTACTGGTATCACCGTTACTCAAGTCAATTGTTCAATAAGTCTTTTAGAATGTGCTGAAGACGGTCCACGCCGTGATATCGAATGTATGGTAGGAGATCAAACAGTTACGCTGCAAGCTGTTACATTAAGCAAAACCATTCAAGTTATTTTAGAGGCAATTGGAACCAATGCAGCTGGCGCACAAGTGACTGTATTAAGTAATCCGGTACTGATTACAGCAAGTGAAGAAGTGATTCTTTGCGCACCAGAAGGCACAACAGTATGTTGTAATCAAACACAAAATGATTTCAACATTTGCCGAGTGGGGGCATTTACACAAACTGGAGATACAATTACTGCGACAGTTTCATTAAGAATTTGTCAAAGTATTGTCGTCACATTTGAAGTCATTTTAGAAGTGGCAGCGAGATTTTGCCAACCTCGTCCAGAAATTATTTGCGAGGAAGAATGTCCAGTCGATGTATTTCCACCGCAATGTCCAACTATATTCCCAGTTATGTAAAAAAGGAGCTACAACTCCTATCCATTTAAAAAAGAGGAGATTTACTCCTCTTTTTTCATACATATAACATTGAAAGAAGTCTTTATTTTCACAAGGAGGGGGAAGATGAGCGATCATCTGCTTTTGGAAGTGGAAAAAAAAGTTCGTACGTTGGAACGGGACATTCAGGCAGTCAAGCAAACATTGAACGAAATAAAAAAAGCGAAAGAGCAGGGGAAAGGCATTCCTCATATAAGTGTTATTTCTTATTTTACGTATTCGTTATTATTGCCGAAAACGGCAGAGCAAAAGGGAACCGTCGTCGGAAATTTTGTCATTCACAATACCGGTTCCGTTCCTCTTGAAAATCCTTTCATATGTCTAAAGGTGATGCCAAAAGAACGGGCGATATTGTCCGCTAAGCTTGGAGAGGATGTCCAATATGATCGCCGTTTGAATCCATTAGTGATGGAACCGTGGCAATATATTGATGAAAATGCGGATAAAATCGTGGAGGAAAAAGGAGAATTCTGGTTAAAGCCTGTCCACATTTCAAAAATCGAGGCTGGACAGAAATTATCTTTTTCCAATTTTCAGTTAAAGTTTGATATTGGAGAAGAACAAACGACTTATAAAGTGGAAGGGTTTTTTTATTGCAAACAATTCCAAAGCGGGGTCCGGGCTTTAAACAATATCGTTATTCATGTATAACGAGAAAATAATGAAGACGAGAGAGGCGAATTCATTTTCCAATAATAGAAAAATGAATCATGGAATGAATACAATGTTAGTGAAGGTAAAATGATATGTTTTCCATTAGTTAAGGAAGGCTGACTCAATATCTACTTTTGCCCTGTTTGAGTCAGCCATTGTTTATTTATGCTTCTCGAACGACAAGAGCATTTAATGCACGAGTTTCTGCACTATAAGTAATACCAGCTATAGCTGCAACGTTTATAACGACACGGTAAACGTGTGTTCCGACGCCTGGTACGTCTACCCAAGTAAGGTTCGGATATAAAGTAACCGTAGCAGCATCAGTTATTTGAGTGTCTATATCGAGCTGAGCCAAATCTACGAATACTCCTCCATTTGTAGACCGCTGTAGAATATAAGTAGCACCTGTTACGTTAGTTGTTACTCCTGCGTTAGCGGATGTAATTGCTAATTCAACCATGGAATCTAATTTTACCTCATCCCCGCTAAGCGTAGCGATTGGCTCAAGAGTAAGCACTACATTTGGATTAGTGGCAGCTGTGAGCGTTTGAGGGGTTGCTGTTTGTGTAAAAAACAATTGCGGAAATAAGCCTCCATTACATAAGCAAGCCATAATATATATCATCCTTTCAAATTTTTTGTTTTCGTACTACTGTATTAAATGACAAACGTAGAGAAAATGTTTCGGATGAACAACCATTCTTTCGCCCATTTTGAATTTAATAGTTGTAAATGGGAGAGTATCTAGAAATGATCGTTATGAGGTTAGTCTAAAAAGTAGGCACATCAAATAGAGACGTTATCATAAAACGAATTGCATGGAGGGAGTGGTCT
>NZ_BAWO01000088.1 GCF_000632715.1 Parageobacillus caldoxylosilyticus NBRC 107762
GCTGTTAATCCTGATAATGCAGAACAAGATTCGTCTTTGCTTAAAACTCTTGTACAACAAAGAAATAATCATTTTGGCGTTTATGCTTCTGTTATAAAAACAGGTGAAATTCATGTAGGCGATGAAGTCTTTCTTCTTGAATGATATTTTGCTAAATCATCATCAAACCAAATGTCTACTAAGCTCCCGTGGAAGGATAGAACTTCTTGCATAATCTGTGGGGAAGCTCGCTTTATGGCTGGATAACAGGACAGATTGAAGAAGAGTATATTAAGTAAAAGGACTAAGATTTTGGGGAGGGTATTTAATGGAATCAAGGAATAACTTTTTATTTAGCAGAATTATGCATCAATAATGAAATTCAAGGTAAAGGTTATGGTTCCAAACTTCTCCAATTTTTAGAGGAAGAATTACAGAAGAAAAACGTTAAAAGCATTTATCTTTTAACTTCCAATGGAGGACTCGCAAAAAACTTTTATAGAAAAAATGGTTATATTGTGAATAACAATAGGATTGTTATGAAAAAGAATTTGTAAATTGCATTAGACTGTTCCACTCCCATGGAAGAACAGAAATTCTTTCATAATCTGTGATGTCGCGAAATGAGGCATAGGTGGCTAACAGCAGGATAGTTGAAGAGGGTATAATTTAATCTTTGTTTCATTCTATATGTATGATTATGTAAAAATGCGTGAAGGAGAATCAGAAATGTACATACCAAAAGCTTTTGAGGTTAATGATAAAACAAAATTAGTAAATTTTATTAGAGACAACAGTTTTGGAATTTTATTTTCTCAGGAAGAAAATGGACCGTTGGCAACACATTTGCCTTTCTTAATGGATGAAAAAACGGGGGATAACGGTGTGTTGATTGGTCATATGGCAAAACAGAATTCTCACTGGAATAAATTAAATGGTAAAGAAGTTCTTGTAGTCTTTCAAGGTCCCCATGCTTATATCTCCGCTTCTTGGTATAACGATCCAAACACTGTACCTACTTGGAATTATGTAGCAGTCCATGTATATGGAACAGTTAGAATCATAGAGAAAAAAGAAGAAATGGTTGAACGGATGGAAAAGACGGTTAATTTTTACGAATCATCTATGCCCAACCCTTGGAATGCTAAATTTGATGATGAATTCATAGATGGCTTAATGAACGGCATAGTTGTATTTGAAATCTCAATAAATAGGATGGAAGGGAAATGGAAGTTAAGCCAGAATCACTCCATAGAAAGACAACAAAACCTTATTAATGGTTTAAAAACAAGCAACAAATATAATTCAGCAGAAATTGCAACAATGATGGAACAGAATATTAAACAAAAGGATAATGCATAATGCTTCCATACTACACCTTTAACAAAGATGTAGGGTATTTATACAAAATTGTTCTCTAAACTCACATGTTTTTTTGAAACTATCTGCTCTATTTATATAATGAATGATCTTGAATAAGGGTGATAATGATGAATCTTGATTTTCTCCCTAATGACGCTTTTATTGAACCAAGTGGTCAAAATATAGACGAAGTTGCTAGCCTAATGAAGAAGTTTATGGATTTAGTGATAGAGAATTCTGCTAGTTCAGAGCAACGTCCACCTTTATCTCAAATAGAAAATTATACTTTTGACGAGATTCCCATACAAGGGATTCCGACTGAAGGTATTCTTCTACAATTAAAGGAGATTTTAAGAAATTCAATGAATCCTCTAACTCCTAACTATATCGGGCATATGGACTCTATACCTACTCTAATTTCCTGCTTGGGTGAGTTTGTAACAACAACGCTTAATAACAATATGTTGAGTCTTGAAATGTCTCCTGTATTTTCCCAAATGGAAGTACAAGTGCTACGGAAAATTGCTCGAATGTTTGGTTACGATGAGCAGAGTGGGGGAGTAATGGTAAGTGGCGGAAGTCTCGCGAACTTACAAGCTCTTGCAGTGGCGCGTAATCACTACTTTTCAGTTAAAGAGGAAGGATTAACTGGGTTAATAGAACAACCAGTTATCATGGCTTCAGAAGCTAGCCACACTTCTTTACATAAAGCTGCAATGTTACTAGGTTTAGGAACATCTAGTGTAGTTGCGGTTAAAACTAATCAAAATTCTCAGATGGATACCTCAGACTTAGAGAAAAAGATTAATAAAATGATTGAAGAAGGAAAACAACCTTTTGCAGTTGTGGCAACGGCTGGAACTACGGTGACGGGTAATATTGACCCTATCTTATCCATTGCAGAAATAACAAAGAAGTATGGACTATGGTTACATGTAGATGCTGCCTACGGCGGGGCATTGGTTTTTTCTGATAAACACCGCGAACGACTTTCTGGTATTGAAAAAGCAGATTCTATAACTTTTAATCCTCAAAAATGGATGTACGTTGCAAAGACATGTGCTATGGTCCTATTTAAGAACCGTGACTTGTTGGAAACAGAATTCCGTATTTCAGCACCATATATGAATGATACAGATTTTACAAATTTGGGGGAAATAAGTGTTCAAGGCACCCGTCATGCTGATATTTTAAAGTTATATTTATCTCTTCAACATATTGGATTAAAGGGTTATGACCAGCTAATAAATGAAGGTTATTTGAGAGTCGAAGAATTTGTAAAACAAGTTAAACAACGCCCCTACTTGGAACTAGCCAGTGAGCCTGATACAAATATATGCTGTTTTAGAGGTAGACCAAAAAATCTCGATGAGAAGCAATGCGACCAATGGAACTTGGAGTTACAACAATTTCTACTACATAAAGAACGGGTGTTTTTCTCCTTGCCAACTTATAGGGGGAAACGTTGGTTAAGAGCTGTTTTATTAAATCCTTTTACTCCAATCTCAACTATCCAAAAAATATTTAAAACGATAGATGAATTTTATATAAATCATCACAGTTACAAGTCCTAATTCAACTATCCTGAAAATTAATATTTTCATTCTTCTGATGGTGCCGCATAGATGTAGCATGGTTGTCTCTTATGGAAGAACGAATGAACTTCCATCATCTGTGGTGAAGCTCGCTTCATGGTTGGCTAACGGGCGAATTAGTTGAAGAATAGCACTAAATTTGCCTTTGTGATAGTCATACTTTTACAAATGAAGGGGGATTAAGATGGAAATTCGTTCAGTGAAAGGGTCAGACTACTATGTCATCTCTCCACTAATCAATGAGTGGTGGGGCGGAAGACAAATGTCTGATATGTTGCCAAAATTATTCTTCGACCATTTTAAAAATACAAGTTTCATTGCCGAAAAAGATGGAAAAATCGTTGGATTTTTGATAGGTTTTCTATCCCAAACATATCCAGAAGAAGCATATATACACTTTGTTGGGGTTCATCCGGATTATAGGAAACACGGTATTGGAAAACGACTGTACAATGAATTTTTTAATATTGTTAAAAAGAATGGTCGGAATATCTTCCGTTGTGTAACTTCGTCAGTGAACAAAGTTTCCATTGCATTTCATACGAAAATGGGATTTGAAATCGAAAAAAACGGAGATAAAGAAATGGACGAAGTCTCTGTATATACTGATTATGATGGACCGAATCAAGATAGAGTTTTATTTGTGAAGAGGTTAATTTAATGATGAACTTGTTCAACTAACGGTTGGCGATAGTTGAACAGGACATACAAAAAAGACCGATCAATTTCGGTCTTTTTCTGTGGCCTAAAATCAACATTGAAATTAACAGAGACATTTATTAAAAGATAACACTCTAACGATTTCACTTTTCACTAAACGCAATCTGTATACCAATCAGCCCTAATAGCAAACCTTTTACAATGTTCATTCGCTTTGCTATGAACGAATTAGTAAGCAGGACATGGCGCAGTTTCTCTGAAAACACGCTGACAGCGACAAAAATCACTAAAGCCTGAACCAGAAAAATCATCCCTAAAATCAACATCTGCAACGTAATGTGTCCCATCGATTTATTCACAAATTGAGGCAACAATGCTAAAAAGAACAATGATACTTTTGGATTAAGCAGATTCATGAGAATTCCTTTTTTATACAATGATGGATACTTGAAAGGCTTGTTATGGTTAATAGCAAAGCCTGTTTCTTTTTCCTTAAATGATTGCCATGCTAAATAAAGCAAATAAGCCGCACCCGTATATTTGACGACGGTAAAAGCCAGAGCGGATTGATAAATGATTGTGGAAATCCCAAGCGTTGCAGCCGTGATATGCACAATAAGGCCTGAACAAAGTCCCAGCGCCGTTGCGATTCCTGCTTTTTTGTCCTGTGAAAGACTTTGAGTAATCACAAACAGAATACGTGCAACGTATATTAACGGAAAAGGACCGGTTTGTTTACCTACTTTCATACTTTCGTTTGAATTTGTAAAGATTATGTTAAAATCGTTTTTTTCTCTTGTTTTATATAAGTATGTAGTTATATACTTATTAAGGGAAGAGTAAGTATGATTATACTACCATACCCATGTCGCGGATATGAAGATGTAACATCATTTATTTAGTGTGAGAGGAACAAAATTGCAAATAAAGGGATTTAGGAGTATCACCTTTCATTTTCGCTCATATATATAAGTAAATAGTTATATAATCATACAAGAATAGGAGGTGTTCCCATGCAAAAAACAGTAGTGGAATTAGAAAAAGCCTCACACGTTTTAAAGTTACTTGGTGATAAAACACGTTTAACGATCATGGCAATTTTAAAACAACGTGAGTGTTGTGTATGTGAGCTTCTTGAGGTGTTTGACATGAGTCAGCCGGCTATTAGTCAGCATCTTCGCAAGTTAAAAGATGCAGGATTAGTAAAAGAGGATAAGAGGGGACAGTGGATTTATTATTCCCTCAATCCACAAAATGAGTTATATGATTTTATCCAAGATATTCTGCAACACGTTCCAGATCAAACAGAGAATATTCGTAAGATTGAGGAAACCAACCCTACGCTCCGTTGCGGTTGTTAACTTATTTAAATTAGGAGGGAAAAAATGAATAATACGGGGAAAAAACGTCTATCATTCTTGGATCGATACCTCACGCTTTGGATTTTCCTTGCTATGGCAGCAGGAATTGGTTTAGGATTTGTCTTTCCGGGCTTTGTAGACGGAATGAACAGTTTGCAGGTAGGAACCACATCCATTCCAATTGCCATTGGCTTGATTTTAATGATGTATCCTCCGTTGGCAAAAGTTCGTTATGAGGAGATTGGGCGCGTCTTTAAAGATGTGAAAGTATTAGTGTTATCGCTCGTACAAAACTGGATTATTGGACCGATTCTTATGTTTTTGTTGGCGATCATATTCTTGCCGGATAAACCGGAATACATGGTCGGACTCATCCTAATCGGTCTGGCACGTTGTATTGCTATGGTGATTGTCTGGAATGATTTAGCGAAAGGAGATAGAGAGTACGCAGCTGGACTGGTGGCGTTTAACTCTGTATTCCAAATGCTATTTTACTCTGTTTATGCGTATGTGTTTGTGACGATCATTCCGAAATGGTTAGGACTAGAAGGTGCTGTCGTTCATATTACAATGATGGAAGTCGCTAAGTCGGTGTTCATTTACTTAGGAATTCCGTTTCTTGGCGGAATGTTGACGCGCTTTTTGTTGGTAAAAGCAAAGGGCAGACAATGGTATGAAAAAGTATTTATTCCAAAAATCAGCCCGATTACATTGATTTCTTTATTGTTTACGATTATCGTCATGTTCTCTTTAAAAGGAGACGTTATCGTAAGCTTGCCGTTGGATGTAGTGAGAGTTGCCATTCCATTGTTCATTTACTTTGTGTTGATGTTCTTCGTTTCCTTCTTCATAGGGAAGAAATTTGGAGCGAGCTACCCTGTAACCACCACACTTGCCTTTACAGCCGGCAGTAATAACTTTGAGTTAGCAATTGCCGTAGCTGTTGGCGTGTTTGGAATCCATTCCGGTGCAGCATTTGCAGCTGTCATTGGACCACTGGTGGAAGTGCCTGTCATGATTGCGTTAGTCAACGTGGCACTATGGTTTCAACGAAAATACTTTAAAACAGAATCAGTATCATACTAACAACAGAGGTGGAATGAAACATGAAAAACAAAAAGATCATTTACTTCTTATGCACAGGTAACTCTTGCCGCAGCCAAATGGCAGAAGGATGGGCAAAAAAATATCTTGGCGACGAGTGGGAAGTGTACAGCGCCGGTATTGAAGCGCATGGACTAAATCCAAACGCGGTAAAAGTCATGAAAGAAGCAGGGATTGATATTTCAAACCAGACATCGGATATCATTGATCCGGAAATTTTAAATAAAGCTGATTTGGTAGTAACATTATGCGGTCATGCAGCGGACCATTGCCCGGTAACCCCGCCAAATGTGAAACGCGTCCATTGGGGATTTGATGATCCGGCAAAGGCGGAAGGGACAGAAGAAGAAAAATTAGCCGTATTCCGTCGTGTTCGCGATGAAATCGGCGCGCGCATCAAAAAATTTGCTGAAACAGGCGAATAAGACTGAATGACAGCCGAGAAGAATCTTCTCGGCTGATTTTACAGGAGGGGAAATCATGAGAAAAATTGAAATCTTTGATCCAGCAATGTGCTGTCCAACAGGGATTTGTGGTCCAAGTATAGACCCGGAATTAATCCGTATCTCCGTAGCAGTTAACAATTTGAAGAATAAAGGAATTGATATTGTACGTTATAACCTTGGAAGCGAACCAGATGCTTTTGTAGCAAATGAAATCATCCGTAAACTACTGATAGAAAAAGGACCAGATGTATTACCGGTCGTTTTAGTGGATGGTGAAGTTATAAAAGAAAAAGGATATCCAACTAATGCTGAGTTAGCAGAATTAACGGGTATGACAGAAGAAGAATTAAGCCAAAAACCAAAAGTTCGCTTAAGCCTCAATGTGAAAAATAACGGAAGAAGTGAATCGACATGACCACTTTGTTTAACCCTCGATCCATCGATTTCACTCCCTTCTTATTCTTTACGGGAAAAGGTGGAGTAGGGAAGACATCAACGGCGTGTGCAACGGCTATTGCGTTAGCAGATAGGGGAAAACAAGTATTGCTTGTAAGCACAGATCCCGCGTCTAATTTACAAGATGTGTTTGAAGTAGAGCTGCAAAATAAACCTACCGCTATTCCGAATATCCCAAACTTATTTGCTGCCAATCTTGATCCGGAGATAGCGGCAAATGAATATAAAGAAAAAGTAATTGGACCATATAGAGGAAAGTTGCCAGAACCCGTTATCGCCTCCATGGAGGAGCAACTATCAGGTGCATGTACCGTTGAAATTGCAGCCTTCAATGAGTTTTCTACATTATTGACGAACAAGGAACTACTACGTTTTACATTTGAAGGCGCAGGATGTTGCGGTCCGCAACTTGGTTTATCATTAGATAATCCTCAAACCACAGATCGGTTGGAGATTATTAATGGTATTCGGGTAGCGATGGACGAGCAAGTAGCTTCCATCATCAAAGGAGTTACACTCGATGCGGAAGAAACGGAAGAAGGCGTTCAATTCGTCTTATTAGGCTTAAATCAATGTTGTTAAATCCAATTTAAAATAAATCAGCTAATGACGAAAGCTGACGACGTGTAGTTGTCAGCTTTTTTATTTAAGTGGATATAAATGCTTCATACAAAACAAAGGACGAGACATGTCGATAAATTTTCTTTATTTTTTTTAAATAAAAAGTTGCATTTTGCAAATAATGTGATATAAATAATTATAGAGGTGAAAAAAATGGAAAACATTAGAGAGTTGTTTCAAGTGATGACACGTCGTTTTGGATTGCTGAATAAAAATTGCTGTTCTATTGATGTTGTAGATATTTCTCTCGTTCAAAGCCATATTCTTTATGAAATTGACAAAAGAGAACATCCCTCCATGCAACAAGTGGCTGAAGCATTGGGAATGGATATTACAACGTTCAGCAGACAGATTCAAAATTTAGTGAAAAAGGGATTAGTAAAAAAAACGCCGCTTCCTGAAGATCGAAGGGTATACACGTTATCGTTAACCACCGAGGGAAAGTTTATCGCAACAACCATTGATCGAGAAATAAATCGATATTTAGACGAAGTATTTTCACATATGACGGAATTTGAGAAAGAAACAGTGATTCGTTCGATTAAATTGTTGAATGAGTGTATGGCCAAATCAAGCGTATGTTGTAAACCGTTATTTTGAGGCAAGTATATCAAGGCTTGCCTATTTGTTAAATTAATAGTTGTATTTTGCAAATAAAATTAAAATAAGGAGAAATGATAAATGAGCATAGCGATTCTTCAAGACTTTCTCTATATTGCGTTAGAATTAACTCTTTTATTTTTGGCTATTTCGTTCGTCATTCACTTTTTAGAAGGATATATTCCTTATGATAAAATGCAAAGTTTGCTTACAAAGCACCATCCGTTATTGGGAGCATTGGTTGCTGTCGCGTTTGCCTTTGTGACACCGTTTTGCTCATGTTCTACGATCCCGGTTGTCGTATCGCTTTTAAATCAGAAAGTTCGTTTCGGTATTGTGATGATTTTCTATTTGCTTCTCCTGTGCTCGATCCAACCATATTGACACTCATGGCTGCGACACTCGGAGTAAAAGTGGCGATTTCTTATACCATTATCACAACCATTTTATCCATACTGATTGGGTTCACGCTTGAAAAACTCGGATTTGAAAATCAAATAAAGCAAGTAATGGTGAAAGGAGAAGTAGATATCGGAAAGAAACGAAACCTGAAAGAAGCTTTACAGGAGACCTTTCACTTAATGAAAACGGTTTATCCATATTTGCTTTTGGGCGCAGGCATTGGAGCCATTATTCATGGTGCTGTACCGACAGAATGGATATTAACCTATATGGGAGGTGATAAGTGGTGGCTTGTTCCACTTGCAGCAATCATCGGAATTCCTTTGTATATCCGTCTTTCCACGATGATTCCCATTTCGCAAATGTTGATTGCAAAGGGCATGGCATTGGGACCAGTCATGTCGCTGATGATTAGCTCAGCAGGGGCAAGCTTACCGGAGATCACATTATTACACAGTATCTTTAGAAAGAAGCTGGTCTTTGCGTTTGTAGGTTCTGTCATGACGATGGCAACGTTATCAGGATTTTTATTCTATATCATTTAAGGAGTGATAACTTATGAATCACGTTAATAACGATCAAATGCGGCAAAATGTCCGCAGCCGCTATAAGCAAATTGCGCTGCAGGAAGTGAATTCTGGTAGCTGCTGTTCATCCTCTTCTGGATGTTGTGGTACACCTAATGAGGTATCGGCAAAACTAGGATACTCGGATGAGGAATTATCTGCCGTGCCAGAAGGAGCCAATCTTGGACTTGGTTGCGGCAACCCGCTAGCAATTGCGGAATTGAACCCCGGAGATGTGGTGTTGGATCTTGGTTGTGGTGCCGGTTTCGATTGCTTTTTGGCTGCTCGTCAGGTCGGAGAAACCGGGCGCGTCATTGGTGTGGATATGACGCCAGAAATGATCAGCAAAGCACGCAACAATGCTGCCAAGGGTGGCTTTACCAATACTGAATTTCGGTTAGGAGAAATCGAATATTTACCGGTGGCAGATGGTTCGGTGGATGTCATTATTTCCAATTGCGTCATTAATCTTTCTCCAGATAAGCCCCAAGTGTTCAAGGAAGCCTATCGTGTGCTGAAACCAGGAGGGCGCCTTGTCATTTCCGACGTTGTGGCGACGGCAGAACTTCCATCGGAAATCAAAAACAATATGGATGTCTTGTATTCGGGCTGCGTATCAGGAGCAGCATCGATTGGAGAGCTGGAATCCATGTTACAACAGAGTGGATTCACACAGATCACCATTGAACCAAAAGATGAATCGAAGGAGTTTATCAAAGATTGGGTGCCTGGAGCGAACATCGCGGATTACATTGTTTCTGCGATCATTAAAGCAATGAAACCTTAAAAAATGTGGTGTAACAGATCGGAACTCGTTGGGGAAGAAAAAATAGTTGAGCAAGTCGTTTCCCACGATGATTCCGATCTCACAGATGATGATTGCAAAGGGAATGGCACCTGATGAACAGCTCAGCAGGTGCAAGTTTACCGGAGATAACATGATTACACAGTATCTTTAGAAAGAAGCTGGTCTTTGCGTTCATAGGTTCTTTCATGACGATGGTGATGTTATCAGAATTTTTATTCTAAATCATTTAAGGAGCATTCCTG
>NZ_BAWO01000087.1 GCF_000632715.1 Parageobacillus caldoxylosilyticus NBRC 107762
CAGGAATGCTCCTTTATCATGTTTGACAAAGACCCCCATCGTCATTGAAATGGATTTCGAATGGTTCCGATGCTTGAAGGCATACTTCCTCCACCACTTCCTGTCCGCATTAGCAATGGATGAAGCACTTTCTTGACCGGCCAGCTTTTCCGTTGAAAGAAAAGTTCATGGATGATACTCCGATGTTCATCAGGGATATCGATTTCGCATAATGTTTGAATAAAGCTCTCTTTTACTTCTTGCCAAAATTCAAATTCATCTATCCCATAACTAGTACTTAATGCATCGACAATCGAATATAAGTTCACTTGAATTCCTAAAGTTTGAAAGTATGCAAGAAATGATTCTGGTGACTGATGAATCAGTGTATTTGGCGTATCTTTTCGGATCACATATTCTGGATCATTTAATCCCTTCGTTTCCATCCATCTTGGGAAAATTCTTACCGTATCATGATCTCTTAACAAAAATCCTTTTAAGCGGTATTTGTCTAAGATAAGCACAACGTTCTGCCCATGTAGCTCAGGCATAATTCCATAGCTAAGCAGACGAAGAGATAATTGAAAAAATGCTTCACATAATTCCCTGAATAGCAGACGGATATTCTCACTAGTTAGATCTTTGCCTTTTTTGTTTAACCATAATGCAAATGGATGACGATGTCCTCTTAGGTAGTTATTGGCGAAAGCGGCCATGGGCAGCAGTGAAATATCAGATGAATCGTTTAATTCCTTCGGATACTCTCGAATCTGAAAAGCCAAGTGTCCCGGTTTATCAGAAAACAAATCGTTTCCCTTATTTCGAAACGTCCACCAATGTATCTCGTTACATAGAAATAGTTGCTTATCTATTTCCTTGTTTTTCTCTTTCACCCTCTGAAGCAATTGTTGCCCCTTTTCTCCATTTATAAAGTAGCGTGGGGGAAGAAGCCGCGACGCTCCGAGGGAATATATCCCGATCGGAAGCTTTAGGTGAAAACGCCTTTGCTCTAGATGGGCAAGGGACCGCAGCGAAGATGTTGCAACCATTCCCCCTGTTTCTACTGAAAGTGGAACACAAATCTTTTGATCTATTTCGTTACGGTACAAGTCGGACAAAACATGCTGTTTCTGCCATGGATGAATAGGGAAAGCCATATAATCTGATTTAGAAACGCCGGCCTTATCAAACGCATCGTTCAATCTTTTTTTCTCTTCTTCCTGAAGCAATTGCCACAATAGCGCTTCATCGGCATTTGTTCCACTTCTGATATACGCACGATGAAGAGCAACCCATTTCAGCTTAATTTCGCGGCTGTATTCGGGGCTATATTTCCTGTATTCCTCTGCATTCCATCCCATTTTTGCTTTGGCTGTCGGGTGAAATGGACGATCTCTGAAAGAAGCAATTCGTTCAGTATGCAGCAACGATAAATCATACTTTTCTGGCAAAGATTCATTTGCTTCCATCGCTAAAGCGGTTTGTTGGATGGCCGTTGATATCTCCTCACAAAAACGTTCCAGTTTTTCTGTTGGATAAGGATGAAAATCAGATGCTAAATCCATTAGCGCTTTTATAACATCCAGCGGCTCCATCGATTGCATGAGTTTGGATGGTTTGTCAATAAGATATACTTCATTCTGGGACATACGATAAGGTTGTAAAACAGAGCGACGCACTGTAAAAACAAATGATTTTTCTTTATTTAATGGCACTTCGTACAGCATCTCATCTGATTGTAGTGAGATATGGCAGTAGTACTCTTTTTCAGAGATATCAACTATTTTCCCTTTTGTCGAAAAGCTAAAAAGATCTTCCAACAGGAAAGCATCGATTAACTCTTTTAATATTCGCCGAGATGCACGGGCATTAGTAACAGCATCTTGTCGTTCGGTGAGATGCATATGTACAAATATCTGCTCCTTTCTGTATGCGGTTCATTGAATTAATATAGTGATAATGTTGTACCAATTTGCATGTTCACTGCTCGTTGATATATAGCGTACGCGCACGCAATATCTTCTATCGCCATCCCCATCGGGTTGAGAATAATGATTTCTTCATCATTCTCGCGCCCTACTTTCTTTCCAATCACAATATCTCCTAACTCGGCATATAATTGCTCTTTTGAAAATTTACCTTCAAGCACGAGCTGATGTATGACTTTCTTTTCACGGTTTGCTTGTTCCCAATCATCAACAATAACTTTATCTGCTTTTAAAAACACTTCCTTTTGAACATCCATAATGGAAATATTGCTAATAAATGCTCCTTTTTGAAGCCAATCATATTGAATATATGGCTGATCAGTAACAGTGCACGGGATAATAACTTCTCCTTGTCTAACCGCTTTTTCAGCAGAATTTTCAATGATAAATGAAACATGAGGAAATAATTCTTTCATGTCCTCTGCAAGCTTAATAGCTGCAGCTGGATAAAGATCATAAAGGTAAATGGATGTGATTTGCGGGAATTGTTCAAGCATGGATTGTACTTGCTTACGTGCAATCAAGCCGCATCCAATGATTGCGACTGTTTTAAACCCTTTCTTAGCAAGATGTTTGGCTGCTACAACACTCACTGCTGCTGTACGCATACTGTTGATTAAGCTTGCTTCCAGCACTGCTATTGGATAATTTGTACTCGGATCATTTAAAATGATTAAGCCGCTTGCCCGCTCAAGCCCTCGCAATGTTGGATTATCATGTTTGCTTCCAATCCATTTTATTCCAGAAACAGGATGTTCCCCGCCGATATATGCAGGCATTGCAATAATTCGATCAGCAATATGCCCTTCTTTTCCTTCTGTGCGTAAATAAGGTTTTAACGGTTGGACAAATTGTTTTTGGGCGTGTAAGCATAGCACATCAGTAATGGCATTTACATATAAATCGGATGTATCTCCCCCGACTCTAGCAATATCTTCTTTATTTAGATAGAGTAGCCTAGGCTGGGGAACGCTTTTATTAGACGGCTGTTTTTGTTCTTTATGTATTAACATTTTCACAATCCTCCCTAATCAATTCTTTTTCTTTAATCGAGATAGCCATTCATCGTTATAAACCAAATCTAAGTAACGGTCTCCACGATCCGGGAATATCGTTACCAGTTTTGTATGATGAAGATGAGGAATCAATTTTTCAATAGCAGCAACAACCGAACCGGAAGATCCCCCTGCAAAAATCCCTTCTGTTTGCAAAAGTTTTCTACAACCAATTGCCGATTCATAATCATTTACATAGATGACATCGTCTATTTCATCACGATTCAAAATCTCAGGAACGCGGCTTGCTCCTATTCCCGGTATTTCTCGATTTGCTGGAGGCGCGTTAAAAATAATCGAGCCGACAGCATCTACAGCAATCACTTTCAATTTTGGAAATCTCTCCCTTAATCTCCTGCTAATCCCCATAATGCTTCCAGTGGTACTCACAGGCGCCACAAAGTAATCAATACCATCGGGCAATTGGTCTACTAATTCACTTCCAGCCCCATAGTAGTGAGCCCTCCAGTTGTTTTCATTTGCGTATTGGTTAATCCACAAAGTTTTAGGATTCTCCTGAATGATTTCCTTCACTTTCTGAATGCGTGTTTTTAGATAGCCTCCATGTTCATCCTTTTCAGTAACCATTACAACATTCGCACCAAACTGCTTTAAAATATTGAGATTTGCTGGGGAGATTTTGGGATCCACCACACATGTAAGCTGTAAATTATACACTCTCGCCACCATCGCTAAGGCAATTCCTAAATTACCAGACGTACTTTCCACAATATGGGTATCCGGAGTAATGGTTCCAGCTTTTAGTCCTTGCTCAATAATGAAACGGGCTGGGCGATCTTTCATACTTCCACCAGGATTCATGTATTCTAATTTTGCAAAGACTTGCACCTCCTTTGGCGGAAACAAACGATTGAGTGAAACGAGCGGCGTGTTTCCTATACATTCAATAACAGATTGCCTTAACATGTTGTGTCCAATTTCTGCTGCTACGTTATGTAACATTTTTTCACCTCCTGCATAAAAGAAAATGATTATTATTTTCATAGCTGAACACTAATTGAGAAAAATAATCATTATCGTATTTAAATATTAATTGAAAATGAGTTTCATTGTCAATATATAATTTAAAAAAATTTGGTTTTTTTATTATTTTTTGGTTCATCACCATAAAATGTACTTGTCAAACGATTGACTTTGTGTAATATGGGTTGCCGGTTCCCTTTTGGTACTTTATGGCTAGTGTGGCCCCTTTTTTCGTTGTTGGTATCATCATATCTATTACGTTTATGTTCCGTTATAGAAGTGAATCCAACACTAACCTTTTTTATCCTCTTATCGCTTGCTGTCCTATTAAAGTAGTCTTCGTTCTTTAGGTGTCTGGGGTTTTTATTTGGCTCGCATGATGGGGGGATAAACACACAAAAAGAGAAGGCCGGCACAGGCCTTCTCTTTTTTCATCAAAACATTTAACCAATACCTCCGAGTTTTCCTTCAGAATACAATAATCCAAACTCGTCAACCATCTACCACCCCGGATCAGAAGCAGCGTTTGCACAGAGATATCATTCGCAATTCTACATAAAAATCATCCAAACACCTGTGCAGCGATTCCATATAATGTCCCATTTCGTCGAGGTAATTGCTTTGCATTCATGATCATGATTGGAGGTTGACTTACTTTATAAAAACCGCGTTGCTCCAAAAATAACATAAACTCTTCGTGTCCTGACGGAACATCAATTCTTAATCTTCCTTGGTGATTGCGAGCCAATTCATCTATCAACAAAGAAGCTATTTCGAAATTAGGAGCTACAATTGGACCTAAGATTAGGTTGATAGGTCCCAAGATGGAAAGTCCATAACCGATGATTGTTCCGTTACTATCTTTCACTACTAAACATTCTTTTGCTTGTTCAATCCTATTAACAAGAAACTTACTTCTTTTAGCTCCAACAGCTTTCTCGTCCAATTTTATCATTTGCGTTACATCTTCTTGGCTAAAGGTATTGATTTCAATATCCATTTTATTGATTGAACGAACAGGTATGTAATGATCGCAAAGATATTTATGGACACAATCAACGACGCTGAAACCCATTTTTTCATATAAAGGTTTTCCTTGTTCCGTTGCAATAAGCATAATAGCAGTATCTTTTGAAACGGTATTTATACAAGCTCGGGTAACTATTTTTCCAAGCCCCATCCCCCTATATTCTTCATGAACGATGACCATTCCAATAGAAGCTAAAGAAGTATCATAAGGGATTATAGCCGCACTTGATACAACTTTCCCTTCTTCGTTTTTATGCCCATATATTTTCCCTGATTTCATCATTGTTCGAATTTCATGTTCATCATAATCCCATCCCACTGATGCTGATAGCAATATCAATTCTGGAATATCTTCATAACCAAATGTTACTAAGTTAACGGACGGTCCTTTCATGCCCATTCCCCTTTTGAAACTTTTAATTTACTTCTTCTTTAACTTCATTAGAAGCAAGTTAGAAAACTCCGCTATAAAGCTTTCCATTCGGTATGCACCGCCGACAAGGGCAACGTTAAACGCTGTCTTTATTAGTGCAGAAATCAATGGAAACATGGGAGTGTATCCCTTAAATGGAATATTTGCATCTATTCGTAAAGGAAAGAATCGATTCTTGCAAATCTTTCTTTTGTCCGTATGAACCTCTCCCACCTACACTCTGTTTAGAGGTGGGAGAGGAATCGGTGGACATGTTAAACCACACATAGAAGACTGGAAAAGTTGCGACTCTTTTTGGTACCTTGTTCATGCCAGTTTCCCCCTAATGTCCATCTTGTCAAGCTACCCGTTACTTAGTATTAAGAACCGTTGCTAGCTCGTCAATTGCCTGCCGAATTTCATCCTTCGTATTGTAGAAATGAGGAGCAATTCGGATCACATCGTTTCTGGCAGAAACAATAATATTTCTTTCTTTCATTATGGATTCTATCTGCCCAGCATTTTCTGCATAAAAAGCGGTCATGGCGCCTCGTTGATCAGCAGATAGAGGCCCGACAACTTGTAATCCTTTTTCTTGTCCATAATCTAATGTGAATTGAGCTAATTCATTTAAATAAGAAGATATATTCTCCACTCCTATTTCAAGAAGCAAACGAATAGCGGCCGTAGCTGCATAAGCGCTGATAAAAGATGGTGTCCCGGTCTCAAAACGACGTGCTCCAGGCGCTGGTGTTAGTTGATGAATATCGAATTTCGAATGATTTGCCTGGCCAAACCATCCTGTTACACGCGGCTTCCATTTTTCTGCAAGTTCGGTTTTCATATATAAGAAGGCCATCCCCGGAATACCTAACATGTATTTCCTAGTTCCTGCCGCCAATATGTCAATATCCATTTTCTTGACATCAATGGGGACCTGTCCTGCTGATTGGTAAGCATCAACAAATAAAAGAGAACCTTTACGATGAACAATTTCTGCAATAGCTTTAATGTCTTGTTTGAATCCATTGAAATAACAAATATGGGAAATGGATGTAATGAGCGTATCAGACGTTACAAAACGTTCGTAATATTCTATAGGGATGACCTCCTGCTGTGAGGGGATAAAACTCACGTTCGCACCAAACTTCCGCTGGGCAAGCCATACATGACCTACGGTTGGAAAGTCCATGTCTGTCGTAACAATTTTATTTTTCCCTTTTTCAAAAGAAAGAGAGGTGGCAATAGTGGAAAAAATGTCAGAGACTGACCCTAATACAGCAATTTCATTAGGTTCAGCACCAATTAATTTCGCAAAACCTTTTTTTGCTTTTTCGACTTCTTGGATTGATTGACTCCAATTAACCCCCGTCGTCAGTAAACTATTCAGGTACTCTTCCATAGCTTCGGAAACCGTTTTTGATATTGCGCCTTGTGAACAGCTCGCAAGGTGGATCTTAGAAGCTAAAACAGGAAATAAGGAACGGTAACTAGCATACGGATGATCCAAACTTAGTTCCCCCTTTCGATCCGAGTAAACAGTTTCTCTTGGTTGCTTGGCCTCCCTATTATAGTCAACAATAACACTTGATCCCCCTTTCTAGTTATTACTACGTTAAAATGACTTTACAAGAATCATTTAAAATTACGTTATACCATACTACCGATAGTTGAAAAAGTAATCATCCCTAATGTATCACCGGCGGGGAAGAATGAAACCTCTATTCCTTCACATTTCCACGCGATCATCCGAAACCCCGGCTTTTATTTCACCAGTGTGAATCCAATATAAATCGCCGCTCCCCACATCACTAGCGCAGAAATCCTATTGAGGACCATCATCAACCGCCCAGATTTATCCAGCTCCCCTGTTATTCGTCCTGCCACAGCCAGTCCCGTGAACCAGATCCAAGAAACTAGAATGGAAGCAAGTGCAAAAGCGATTTTTTCCGATCCATTGTATTGAAGCGAACTGGTCCCGATCACCCCTACTGTGTCCATGATCGCATGAGGATTCAGCAGCGAGACCGATGCCGAAAACGCAATTTGTTTGAGGGGAGTAAAATTTTCTTTGGCTGTATTTTCGTTGTTGCTATTTTCAGGGGTACTTTTCCAGGTACTCCACCCCATATATAGCAAAAACACTATTCCGACACTCAATAGTATCGTTTTGATCCAAAACGAGCCTAGGATCACCAGAGATACCCCGAAAACAGCAAGGGTGATTAAAAGCGTATCGCACAGCGAAGCAGTAAGAACGACCGGGAGTACATGGATAAAGCGTTTCTGAAGGGCCCCTTGATTAAAGACAAAAACGTTTTGGACGCCAAGAGGAAGAATGAGTCCAAACGAAAGAATAAATCCGTGAATGAAGGCCTCTGCCATTCCAATCCCTTCTATTGCGTGTCGTATGAATACAATTATACTCGGATATCGATCATTGTCTCCAACCAATTGGATGGATTTTATACCAACCAAATTGTATAATCGAAACAAGAATTTTGGGAAAGAAAGAAATGTAATCAGCTTGGTTATATCGTCGAAGTCAAGTCAGACGATGTAGCAAGAAATCTCAAACCCAAATATCAATCCATTTTACACGGGAGAGATTTTTCATGATTGAATTAGATTGGAAACCGGACAAATCGTCTCCAACTCCCCTCTATATCCAGATCAAAGAATATATAAAAGAAAAGATTGAAATAGGAGAATGGACCGTAGGGACGAAAATCCCTCCCCAACGCACATTAGCCCAAGCATTGGGAGTGAATCGCAGCACGATCGTTGCGGCTTTGGAAGAATTGATCGCAGAAGGATTGCTGGAAGGGAAAAGCGGGAGCGGTACAAAGGTGATTAACAATACGTGGTCCTTGATGACCTCTACCCCGCCCCCTGATTGGAACTCCTATGTGCAAGCAGGGATCCATCGCCCCAATTTGCCTACGATACAGGAAATCAACAAAGCAGAGTTTGATCCAAATATCATCCGGTTGGGAACAGGGGAGCTTTCTCCTGATTTGTTTCCACGTAAGATGATGAAACAAGTATTTAACCGGTTGTCGGACCGCATTGATTCACTTGGCTACGAAGAACCGAAAGGGTTGCTTTTTCTTAGGGAACAACTTAGCGGGTATTTAAAAACCATCGGGATCGAGGCTTCCCCGTCTTCCATTTTAATTGTGTCAGGTGCCTTGCAAGCATTGCAATTGATTTCAATAGGTCTATTACAGCAAGGGTCTACGATCTTTCTGGAAAGGCCATCGTATCTGTATTCCCTGCATGTGTTTCAATCTGCCGGGATGCGATTATTCGGACTTCCTTTGGATGAAAACGGGGTTCAAACAAAAACGATTAAGGAACAAAAAAAGCGGCAAAATGCTGCGTTACTTTATACGATCCCGTCCTTCCATAATCCAACGGGAATCTTAATGTCCGAAGAAAGACGAAGAGAACTGATTGACGTATGTGAACAGGAGCGGCTGCCGATTATTGAAGATGACGTATATCGGGAACTCTGGCTCGATTCGCCGCCTCCCCCACCTTTGAAAGCCCTCGACAAAAATGGGCTTGTTCTATATCTGGGCAGCATATCGAAAACATTGAGCCCAGGTTTGCGAATCGGCTGGGTAGTCGGACCGAAGCCTGTCATTGAACGATTGGCGGATATTAAAATGCAAACCGATTACGGATCCAGTTCCTTGTCTCAGTGGGCTGTTGCGGAATGGCTATCAAGCGGGCTCTATCATCAACATCTGGAAGAGGTCAGAAAAGAATTGAAGATTCGCAGAGAGGTGATGATCGATTCATTGCAGAAGCATCTTGCCGACATTGCGACGTGGTCTGTTCCCAAGGGTGGTTTTTATATATGGTTACGCTTATTGCCTTCGCTTTCTATACGAGAACTTTTCGAAAAGACATTAGAGCGGGGAATTTTATTGAATCCGGGAAATGTCTATGATCACCATGCGACCCAGTACCTTCGACTTTCTTATTCCTATGCTTCTTTATCTGACTTGAACAAAGGGATCTTTCGTCTTTCGAAAGTGATTCGGCAGCTGATCTCATAACCTTTTGTCGCGTAAAAAATCCAAACTTGGATTCACTTTTAGTACTGTATGCGACATTACTAAAAAGGTATAGACAAGTTTACCAAATTGCCCTAGATAGAGGCTGCACCTGTTGTTCGTCAGAAACCCTAGAGAAAATGAACAATGAATAACAAACCATCCGCATTCGCGGAAAATTATGTAAGCCCAATCAAACTGATAAAAAGTCCCATATTATAAACTGAAGACAAATAAATGGAGGTGTCATTAAATGAGTGCTGGAGGATATGCAGGTGCTGGCTTTGCATTAATCGTCGTTCTGTTCATCTTGTTAATAATTGTTGGCTGTGGCTGTATGATCGGCGGCTTTGGTAGAGGATATGGATATGGCTGCGGTGGTTATGGACCAGGATTTGGATTCTGGTAATTCCCCCTTCTTATGAGGATTGGAGAATTGCTAAATGCTTACACTCCCGTTAATTGTTGAACTACGAGTGCCATGGTTGAACAAGACACACAAAAAGACTGATTTATTTCAATCTTTTTGTGTGGTCTAAAACTCAACACCGGAATTTAACAGGCCAAATTAAAAAGGCGGAGCCTTGCTTCGCCTTCTTATTTTTATGAACAAAAAGAGCCTACTCAAAGTGAGTAGGCTTCATTCATTTCATTCGTTTGGTAAAACAGTAAGATTAGAATCATCGAATGTCTTATTAAACGTCATATCGTGTACAAATGTATCTCCCCAATTCTGGGTTTCCACTTTGATGTCTTTTGTAGGCGTTATTTCCAGTACTTGAAGTATTTCTTCAAGTGACTTATCGGTTTCAACTTGAAGATGAACCAATTTTCCTTGATAACAGGTAGCTGTAGCCTATGTAAACAATTCGGATTCTCCATACTTGTGTATTCCTCTATGATTTATTGCATGTTCTGTAACTAAATTAAAAATCATGATCATGTCCATCCTTTGTTTTTGATCACTGTATACGATTTACAAGGCGGCGGGCTTTTATGTGCATGATTCATACGTTATATGTTTTGCAGCACGTTCTTATTTAAAAATAAAGAAGGAGCATTCCTG
>NZ_BAWO01000086.1 GCF_000632715.1 Parageobacillus caldoxylosilyticus NBRC 107762
GGAACGCCAAAGACATCATCAAGCACCTTCCGCGCCAATTTCAGCTCAACCAACGGTTTGCCGAAGATGCGGTCTTGCTTGCTCAATCGTTGATTTCTTCTCAACGTGAGTTGCTTCCCATGCGCTTAGAGGATGTGCAGGCGAAAATCGAAAAAACCGAAAAGAAAATCGATGAATACCAACATGGAAGAAAAACACCGAAAAAAGTCGATCTTCCAACGTGTTTAGACGGATTACACCGACGATTAGAAAAACTGAAATTCAAAGAAGCCGAGCTAAAGCACCATCTCGATCATGGGACGATTCCACGTGTGATTTTTGGCGGAAAACAGAACTTTTACAAGCGCTTGAAAGGAAACATCACGAACGAAGAATGGAAAGACTTGCGCTCCAATCAGTTGTATGCCAGAGGCGATAAAAGCAAAAAAGGAAATTTAAACATTCGTCTCGTGTATGACGATCACACGTATGAATGTTATGTAGAAATTGCGAATCCACTTGGACAACCAAAAGGAAAACACGCTCCCCGCTTGAGGTTGCCTGTGTCTGTTCCTGAAAAATATGAAGAGGAAATCATCGATCTCGTCATGGGAGAACCAGTCGGAGTGAATGCAAAAGGAAAGCCCATTATCGAATATCGACCATATACCGTTGAAATCAAACGCAAAAACGGGGAATATTATGTCCATCTCGTCTATGAAGAAGAGGTATATGGCAGGGAACTTGCCTATGATGAACCGATTCAAGCGGAACGAATCGCTGGGATGGATATCAACATTGATCGCATCGCCGTAAGCATCGTTTCGAAACAGGGAAACTTTCTTCAATCAAAAGTGTTTTACTGTCATGAACTCGAATATGTGAAAGCGAATAAGCGAAACAACATCATTGGAGAAACCGTACGAGATGTGTATGACTGGCTGCTTCAAGAAAATGTTGGGGCAGTGGTCATTGAAAACATTCAACTAAGACAGCGGCACGATACAGACAAACGATTCCATCGCCTGACACACCAATTCAAAAAGAAGAAGCTGATGGAAACGATCCTTCGTCGGGGATTACGGCTTGGGTTTCGCATCAAAAAAGTGAATCCGGCATACACCAGCGTCATCGGACGATTCAAGTATATGAAAAAGTATGGGTTATCCGTCCATGAAAGCGCCGCTTTGGTGATTGGCAGACGGGGATTAGGGTATCAGGAGCGATTGCCAAAATAACCCATTAATACCGTAAAAACGAAAGTGAAACGCCATTTGATTGCCGTGTTAGGGTCGATGGAAGAATCCTACAAGCAATCGAAAAGCGGAACAAAACAACGACAATATCTAGGGATGATGTTGAAAAAGATAGAGAACTTCAAAGAGGAACATGAAT
>NZ_BAWO01000085.1 GCF_000632715.1 Parageobacillus caldoxylosilyticus NBRC 107762
AGTTTTCGAAAAGTCAAAAGGGGTAATGTATTGATGGAAGTGACGTTGAATTTCATCATCGTGATTTTCCTCATTGGCTTTATCGGTTCGTTTATTTCTGGCATGGTTGGCATTGGAGGGGCCATTATTAAATATCCGATGCTGCTTTATCTTCCGCCGCTATTTGGGCTTGCTTCGTTTAGCGCCCGTGAAGTGTCAGGAATTAGTGCAGTCGAAGTGTTATTTGCGACGATTAGCGGTGTTTGGGCATATCGAAAAAGCGGTTATTTAAATAAAACGTTAATTCTTTATATGGGGATTAGTATTTTAATCGGCAGTTTTCTTGGCGGGTTCGGTTCGAAAATGATGAGCGAAGGAACGATTAATGTCGTGTATGGTATTCTCGCCGCATTGGCTGCTGTCATGATGTTTGTTCCGAAAAGAGGCATTGACGATATTCCAAGCGATCAAGTGACTTTTAACAAATGGCTGGCCGCTGCATTAGCGCTTGTCATTGGGATTGGTTCAGGGATCGTTGGCGCAGCGGGAGCGTTTTTGCTAGTGCCGATTATGCTTGTTGTGTTAAAGATTCCAACACGAATGACGATTGCCTCTTCGCTGGCGATTACGTTTATTTCATCCATTGGTTCGGCGTTTGGAAAAATCACAACGGGTCAAGTGGAACTGATTCCTTCCATCATCATGGTTGTTGCCAGCTTAATCGCCTCTCCTTTAGGAGCAAAAATGGGGCAAAAAATGAACACAAAAATATTGCAAGTTATTTTAGCAGGGTTAATTTTAGCGACGGCCGTAAAAATTTGGGCTGATATTTTATAATTTGTCTATGCAAGTATGAATCGCGTTTTATTTCCATCATTTCATTTTCATGCATAGTTTGTTTCAAACTGCCCACACTAGCTGATGATAAAATAATCAGGAAGGTGGGCATGGATGAAAGAAGTATTGCAACGTGTCAAAGAAAAGCTGGAACAATCGTTTGACCAACCGGGCGCCTATGATTTGGATCAATCTCTCCGTGAACTTGAGCAGTTAAAGGCGACGGCAGGTGACAAACAACAAATGATTGAAGATGTCATTCGGGCTGTCACCCACGCGAAAAACGCGCAAGCACAGCTTGTCAATGCGGGTGATGAGTCGGCGACGAACGCTTTTGCCGAAGCGTATCGGGCGCTCGATCAAGCGATTGAATCTTACAGTAACGTGGACAATGACCCAGTGTGAATAGGCGAGGATTTCCTTGCCTATCCATGAGCAAAATATTGGCCGAAAAAAGTGTGTTTCCTTTCGTTTAGGGAGGAGATACACAAAGAGGAAAGCCTAGACAGAAAAAATCTTCGACACAATCTTGACACGATTTTGACGAAAACTTGACACAAGTTTTTTTACTGTAAGGTAGGAGTTGGGAAGATTCAAAATTTTTAAGGAGGAGCCAAATTTGAAAGCCCTTACATATCTAGGACCAGGAAAAAAAGAAGTAATGGACAAGCCAAAACCGCAAATCGAAAAAGAGACAGATGTAATTGTTAAAATTACAAAAACAACAATTTGCGGAACGGATTTGCATATTCTTAAAGGAGATGTCCCGACCGTAAAAGAAGGCCGGATTTTAGGCCATGAAGGTGTAGGGATTATTGAAGAAGTTGGATCAGCCGTAAAAAATTTTAAAAAAGGCGATAGAGTGCTGATTTCTTGTATTACCTCCTGCGGAAAATGCGAAAATTGCAAAAAAGGGTTGTATGCTCACTGTGAAGATGGAGGATGGATCTTAGGACACTTAATTGATGGAACGCAAGCCGAGTATGTACGAATTCCATACGCAGACAATAGCCTCTATCCAATTCCGGAAGGTGTAGATGAAGAGGCGCTTGTCATGCTTAGTGACATTCTTCCGACAGGATTTGAAATTGGCGTGTTAAACGGTAAAGTTCAGCCCGGACAAACAGTTGCCATTATCGGAGCTGGTCCTGTAGGTATGGCAGCGCTATTAACAGCTCAATTTTATTCACCTGCAGAGATCATTATGGTGGATTTAGACGATAACCGCTTAGAAGTTGCGAAAAAATTTGGTGCCACTCAAGTGGTGAATAGCGCTGACGGTAAGGCAGTGGAAAAAATTATGGAATTAACCGACGGAAAAGGTGTAGATGTCGCGATGGAAGCCGTCGGAATTCCTGTAACATTTGACATTTGCCAAGACATTATAAAACCAGGCGGCCATATAGCCAATATCGGTGTTCATGGAAAAAGCGTCGACTTTCGTATTGAACAATTATGGATACGCAACATTACATTGACAACCGGTCTTGTCAATACGACTTCTACACCGATGTTATTAAAAACGGTGCAGTCGAAAAAATTGAAACCGGAACAATTAATTACACATCGCTTTGCCTTTTCCGATATTATGAAAGCTTATGAAATATTTGGAAATGCGGCGAAAGAAAGGGCATTAAAGGTAATTATTTCCAACGACTAGGTTTTCTTTATATTCCAAAAAATCAATTCTTGATCATTAGAACCTGTATCATATTATACAATGATACGGGTTTTTTTTCTAATTGCTCGACTTAGCGCCTGTTATCACCAGGGGTAGATGTTGTAGATTTCTTGGCGATATGTTAATCTGTTCATAAATGAACTTCCTTGATGGGCTGGTTTGGTTGCGCATTCTTATTCTAACTAAGGAATCGGTTTGAATGGATGTTGGTTGATTTAATCAAGCACAGTTATGTAATATAAGAATACGATTAATGGGCGAACTTGGAGGTAGCAATGGAACTTTTAGAAGTGTTTAAAGCCTTGTCCAATGAAACGAGGCTGCAGATCGTACAGTGGCTGAAAAATCCTGAAATCCACTTTCCAAAACCGCAACATGGCGATATACACGAAGATGGAGTTTGCGTGAGCGACATCCATAAAAAAGTTGGATTGTCACAATCTACAGTGTCCCTTTACCTATCTATGCTGCAAAATGCTGGACTGATAAAAGCAAAGCGAGTCGGGCAATGGACTTATTATAAAAGAAATGAGGAGAACATCAAAAAATTGATCGAATTGTTATCTAGAGATTTATAGACCAAATCGATTTTAGCCTTGAATCCTTTTTATTTATTGTATTATATCTCTATAGTTTTGGATATTTATAAATATAGATTTCACTTTTATTTTTGCGTACTATATCGATAATTCTAGATATTTATAAAAACAGATTAAACAGGAATAATGATGAACCATTTTGGTAAACATAACATTCATGCATACCGTCTGACTCTCAGGTTGTTTTTTCCTAATGGAATCATACAAGAGCATCATTTCAAAGATAGGCAGAACTGTCAAAAAGAATGCAGATGTGGGGGAGCGATAATGAACCGGTTTGAAAACCACAAAGGATATTCACGCATGTTTAAGGAAAACCATCTCACTCTCGGGTTGTTCTTTCCTATAGAATCATACGAAGGCAGCATTCCAGAAATGGACATGGAAAAGCAAATGAAACTGGCAAAAAGAGCAGAAGAACTCAATTTTGCTGCGTTGTTTGTCAGGGATGTTCCGTTACATGATCCTTATTTTGGTGATGTGGGTCAAATTTATGATCCTTGGGTCTATTTAGGATATATAGCCGCCCATACAGAAAAGATTGCTTTGGGAACTGCAAGTATTATTCTTACCTTGCGTCATCCTTTGCATGTTGCCAAAGCAGCGGCTTCGGTTGACAGACTATCTGGTGAACGTTTGATTCTCGGGGTGGCGACCGGGGATCGCCCGATAGAATTTCCAGCGTTTTCCGTTGATTCTGAACAGCGCAGTGCCCTGTTTCAAGAAGCCGTGTTGGTAATGAAAAAAGCGTGGAAGGAGAATTTTCCGGTAATCCAAACGCCACGAGTTCATATGTCGAGCGGGGACCTTCTGCCAAAACCGCGCTTGTCGGACATTCCGGTGCTGGTAACCGGTCACAGCTCTCAGTCCATAGAATGGATTGCCGAAAACGGTGATGGTTGGATGTATTATCCTCGAAACTTGAGATTCCAAGCGGAACTGATTAAAAATTGGCGTTCTCATACCGATCAGTTTAAACCGTTCACTCAATCCTTATATGTAGATTTGACGGAGGACCCAAATCATCCGCCAATCCCTATTCATCTAGGGTTCCGAGCCGGGCGCAATATACTCATTGAATTCCTTGAAAGTCTTAAAAATATTGGTGTCAATCACGTGATTATCAACTTAAAATATGGCCATCGCCCTGTTGAAGAAGTGATTGAAGAATTAGGGGAAGAAGTTGTTCCGCACTTTCCGGCATTAACCGGGAAAAAGTGATTTAGTGAATGAAACATGTTGGAGAAGAAGGATTCGGCGCACGAACGTATTGAATCGTCAACGCACACTTGGTTCGTTATGAAGGGCTCAGGCTATTCCGTTCTAACGAACTTTGAGATCGGAATCGCCGGTCCTTGGATTGTTTTCTGTGATGGCCATTGTTCGTTAGTGCACTGGTCTGAATTTGACGAATAAAGTCTCTTAAAATTTTATGGCAACTCAAAAATTACACGGGAGAATAGCAGCAAGCATTCAGGGATTGCAGTAGTTCGATCATGAAGAAAGATGAAGATGGTACAGGACATAAAGGCAACGGCAAACATCATCCGGCATTTTACTGTTGAAACGAACTGGAGGGAAGAAAATTGGCGAAAGAAAAAACCAACGCCATGCGTGTTCTTGATCAAAAAGTGATTCCTTACAATGTAATGACCTACGACAGTCAGGATGGAAGAATTGACGGCATATCTGTTGCCCAAAAAATTGGAAAAGACCCTCAATTGGTATATAAAACATTAGTAACACAGGGAAACAGCGGAAATATTTATGTGTTTGTCATCCCCGTAGAATCGGAACTGGATTTAAAAAAAGCCGCGAAAATAACAGGAGAGAAAAATGTCGCATTGGCGCCGATGAAAGAGATCCAAAAGTTGACGGGCTATATTCGTGGTGGGTGTTCACCGATAGGGATGATAAAACATTATCCGACCTTTATCGATTCCAGTGCTTCTCAATTTGAGCATATCATCGTTAGCGGCGGCAAAATCGGTGTGTTAATTGAACTTAGCGTGAAAGATTTGCAAAGCATAACAGAAGCTACGTTTCATGAAGTGGTAAAATAAACGCCTAAAACCGCTGACTGTTTACCATTTTTCCCGAAAAGTCTCCTTTTTCTAAATGAAGGGAAGAGGAAGATGAATCGGAAGTTTTGTTGTATAAAAACGAATAGGCGTTCCAATTTTCTATGCAAAAACTTCTTCGATAAAGATAATAAGAAACTCCCACCTCTTCATGGAATGAGGGTGGGAGTGGTTCATTATTATTTTTTTACGTCTTCCGGCGGCATATCTTTAAACATTAGTGTTTTGTGCCAAATACGGAAGAATACAATTTATAGCCGCCATCTAAATTTTTCGCGCGGAAACCGTTGTCGCGCAAAATTCGTGTCGCTAAATATCCACGCAAGCCGACTTGACATGTTACGTAAATGGTTTTGTCTTTCGGAAGTTCCGCTAAACGTTCGCGCAGTTCATCAAGCGGAATATTGATAGCACCATGGATGGTTCCACGTGCGGCTTCTTTTGGTGTACGAACGTCGATGAGCGTGCCTCCGTTTGCAATGATTTCATCAATTTCATGCCATTGCACGGTTTCCACCATTCCATCGAGGATGTTCGAAGCGACGTAACCCGCCATATTCACCGGATCTTTTGCGGAAGAAAACGGCGGTGCGTAGGCGAGTTCTAAATCCGGTAAATCACGAACCGTTAAGCCGCCTTTAATAGCGGTTGCGATGACATCAATACGTTTGTCGACGCCGTCTTTTCCAACGGCTTGCGCACCATAAATTTGGCCTGTTTCTTTGTCAAAAATCAATTTCAATGTCATTTGGGTTGCATTTGGATAATAGCTCGCATGGCTCATCGGATGAACATGGACAACTTCATATGGAATGCCGAGTTGTTTTAAGGTTTTTTCATTATTTCCTGTTGCTGCAACGGTTAATCCGAAAATTTTCACGATGGCGGTTCCTAATGTGCCATTGTATTTCACATCGATTCCGTGAATATGGTCCGCTACCAGACGGCCTTGGCGGTTCGCCGGCCATGCAAGAGGGACGAACGTCGCAAAACCGTGAATGTAGTTTTTTACTTCAATAGCATCGCCGATGGCGTAAATGTTCGGATCCGATGTTTGCAAATATTCATTGACTTTGATGGTGCCGCGCACCCCAAGCTCAAGTCCGGCGTTTTTCGCTAATTGGCTTTCTGGCTGCACCCCGATAGCCAAAATAATCATATCGGTTTCAAGCGTTCGGCCGCTATTTAGAATAATACGTCGACCGTTGTCTTCAAAAGCTTTCACGCCATCTTCCAAAATCAAATTTATTCCATTTTCTTGCATATGCGCGTGAACAATTGAAGCCATCTCATAGTCAATCGGTGCCAATACTTGATTCGCCATTTCCACAAGCGTTACGTTTACCCCGCGTTTGACTAAGTTTTCTGCCACCTCGACACCGATGAACCCTCCGCCGATGACTACGGCGCTTTTTGGTTTTTTGCGATCGATATACGCTTTTATTTTATCTGTATCAGATAGATTGCGAAGCGTAAATAACGCGTTGGCTTCATGAATTCCAGGAATTGGCGGTATCATCGGCTTTGCGCCAGGCGACAAAATTAACTTATCGTATGTTTCTTCGTATTCTTCGCCAGTGCGGATATTTTTGACTGTAACGGTTTTACGGTCACGATGAATCGCTGTGACTTCGCTTAAATTGCGAACATCAATACGAAAACGCTTCGCCATTCCTTCAACCGTTTGGACTAATAGTTTGTTTCTATCTGTAATGACTTCACCGATATAATAAGGCAGGCCGCAGTTGGCAAACGAAATGTATTCGCCTCTTTCAAACATAATAATTTGGTATTTTTCGCTTAATCGGCGTAAACGGGCTGCTGCGGTAGCTCCCCCTGCTACCCCGCCGACAATCACAATTTTGCTCATGAACATTCCCCTCCATTATTTGGTTGCGAAGTTGCATTTACATATAGATGGCTATTATTGCAAGTGTGAAAGGTCGTATCTGTTTTTGTATTGATTGATTCTTTAAATATATACCCTATACGGTATATTAAAGATAGTTATTGTTTTTGTCAATGATGTTCACATTTATTTCATATACTGTAGTACGTAAGAATGATTTTACGCAATCAATGGAAGCGGCGATTGACTTGCATGGGGAAATATCCGAGCTCATAATGAAAAATGAAGGCTCTTTTTTTCGCTGAAAATGAGTACGCAAAAGACAAAAATATGATACCATTACAAAATGGACAAAATAAGACATCTTTGAATTTATAGAGGAGGAAACTCGATGATTAAACGCATTGCAACTGTTGCTATTTATGTAGAAGACCAGCAAAAAGCGAAAGAGTTTTGGACAGAAAAAGCAGGGTTTGAAGTGGTCGCTGAGCATCCAATGGGGCCGAATGCTTTTTGGCTGGAAGTAGCTCCAAAAGGGGCACAAACAGCATTGGTCATTTATCCAAAATCAATGATGAAAGATTGGAATGAAAGAAAGCCGTCTATTGTGTTTGAGTGCGATGATGTGCTAGGTACATATGAAACGATGAAAGCGAAAGGTGTGGAATTTTTAGGAGAACCGCAAAAAATGCAATGGGGCACATTTGTACAATTCAAGGATAACGATGGAAATGAATTCATTCTAAAAGGCTAGAGAATTGTTTTATATTGTTTTTTTGCTATACTGCCATAATCATGGGAGTATTTTTATTATGGCAGCTGAGAACTACTAGGCTGTGTTATTTTCATTGGTTGAACCAAAAACCTTATTTAGGAGGAAAGGTTCATTTTCTAATATTGACTTTATGTCATGTTGTAACTACAATGGTTACAAGAGGAGGAGCATGATGAAAATTAGCAGCCGTTTTACTGTTGCAGTCCACATTTTAGCTTTATTAGCATTGGAAAAAAACGCGCACTGTACATCGGAATGGATTGCCGGAAGCGTTAATACGAATCCGGTCGTTGTCCGACGCGTAATCGGGCAGCTAAAAAAAGCAGGATTTGTTCAAGTCCGCCCGGGGACGGGGGGAGCGTTTCTTACGAAGGATACGCAAGAGATTACCCTGCTTGACATTTATCGGGCGGCCGAAGTAGTAGAAGGGGGAGAGTTGTTTCAAATTCATGAACATCCAAATCCGAAATGTCCGGTAGGGGCGAATATTCAAGCGGTTCTGGAAGTAATATTGCTTCGTGCGCAAGAGGCAATGGAAAACGTTTTGCGGGAAATACGCCTGCACGATATTGTGACGGCATTAGCGCAAAAAATCGAAGCGAATCGTCCTTAATTTTTTTAAACTAGTTGTAACCATGGTTGTTACAACAGTATTTCCTTCACATTAAACAATGATGAAAATTGATCGTTTGGCGCCGCTGGAATGATTGGTCAGCGCATTTTAGCGGAAGCTTTGTCAAGAGGACATGAGGTAACAGCGATTGTCCGTGATCCGTCGCGTTTGAATACAGAACATGAACGATTGCATGCTGTTGTCGGCGATATTTTTAACGAAAATAAAACTTGTAGTCGATGTAAACGGCGAAAGCCGGATTTCGGAGGAAGATTTTGCGGTAGCAATCCTCGATGAAGCCGAAAATCCGCGCTTCAGTCGAATGCGGTTTACCGTTGGCTACTAAAGATGGAGGTTATTATGATGAGCGATATTATTCATCCAAAAACAACGATCGGACATGTGCATCTTATCGTATCTAATTTGGAACGGTCGGTTCCTTTCTATACAGAAATCATTGGCTTTCGTCTATTAAAGCAAAATCAAAATGAAGCGGTATTAACCGTGGATGGGGTTACCCCGTTAGCGGTGCTCGAGGAAAAAGCGGATGTGGTGCCGAAGCCGCCACGGACAACGGGACTTTATCATGTCGCGATTTTAGTTCCCGACAGAAAGAGCCTCGCCCAGTCGCTGCTCCATTTATTACAGACCGGTTATCCGCTGCAGGGAGCATCCGATCACTTGTTCAGCGAGGCGGTCTATTTAGCTGATCCGGACGGAAACGGCATTGAAATATACGCCGATCGGCCGATGGAAAAGTGGGAGAAGACGCCAAATGGAGAATATAAAGCGGTAACGGAGCCGCTGGATATAGAAGATTTGCTTGCGCAAGCAGGCACGGAAGCGTGGTCGGGGCTTCCAAAGCAAACACGGATTGGCCATATCCACCTCCACGTCGCCCACATAGATGAAGCTTATGATTTTTATGTGCAAGGGCTAGGCTTTGAACCGACGATCCGCATGGGAATGCACGCTTTGTTCGTATCCGCGGGCGGCTATCATCACCATATCGGACTGAACACATGGGCCGGAGTCGGGGCGCCAAAACCGCCAGTGAATGCCGTGGGACTACGTGTATTTTCCATTGTGCTTCCAGATGAAACAGAACGGCAGAAGGTAGCAAAACGGCTGCAACATATCGGTGCATCGGTGCGACGAAACGAAAATAGCATATTGACGAGCGATCCGTTTGGCAACGAAATCGAGCTGATCATTCAGCAATAGTTTTATGCGCTTTTTCTATGAAGCAGATTGGATGAAATACAAAAAGAGAGTGTGCACCTGTTAGCGGTGCAAACACTCTCTTTGTATATATTTCGCAAGTTCTTCCGGCTTTTGCGAGCCAAGGTACAAACCGTCTCCGTCCGTCAGCTCGATCCATATTCCCTTCTTTCCTTTCATCGTGTAAGCACGGCCTTTTTTCAAGCTCCAGCGAATTCCCCAGCCGCCGTAAGACATAGGATGATAAGGCTGGACTTGAGCGTTTTTAATTTGTTGATATGGAATAACACGGGAGCGAAATGGAAAAAACGAATGACAAGCCCTTCTTTTTCCGTTTTTATGACTAGTTTCAGCGACAGAAAGAAGAGGGGAAAACAAATGCCGAACAACAGAAACAAGCCCCACATTTCCGTATCGCTTGCCGGCTTTGCGCCAAATGGGATCCCAAATATGATTTGCTGGATAAATCCGTACCACATAACAGCGGCGGCAATAAGGACAAGCGTGTTCACATACCAAGGCGGATGCTGCACTTCACGCATGACTATTGCTCCTCCTTTCTTGTCCCTTCCTTTAATTATCATATTCTTCAAGAACATAAATAACCCCTTTTATTTGCTGGTGGCAATCGGAAATGTTACAATAATCACGAGCAATAGGATAAAAAGTTTTCTAGGGTTCCGTGGCCGAATGGCGGCTAGTCTGCGACCGAGAGAAAACGCGCGGCATTGGCCGCGTACACGGAGGTATAAGCAGTTTGTTAAACATCTATAAATTAAATATCTCCTGTTATTCGGTGTGGAGAGGTGGATGTTCTCCATCTTTTCCATCGTCTCCTGTCTGATGATAAAAAATCATCTCCCCCTTCCTCATGTAAAAAGGAGATGAAGAAGAATTGA
>NZ_BAWO01000084.1 GCF_000632715.1 Parageobacillus caldoxylosilyticus NBRC 107762
TCATCCAAAAGGAATTTCGATATCCTATAACTTTAAGAAGTTAGATAGTCAGAATAAAGAATCTAATTTTTAGATTTTATAAAGATTTTATAAAAAATGGTATAATATTCTTATCTATAATTTACTACTTTACTAGAGAATGGAGGGACTATATTTTGTTTTCAAGGAAAAGTAAAACCAAAAAACCAAATGAGATATTTACACCAAAGGCAAAAGATGTAAATGAGAGAATGTATATATCAAGAGAAAGACTAGAAAAGCACCTGAAACGTGCTTTAGAAGGTACATATCACATCATAGTTAAAGGAGATAGTGGGACAGGAAAAACATGGCTTTATAAAAAAGTTCTTAAGGATCTTGATGTATTTTACGTAGTAATTAATTTAGCAGAAGCAAATCGTTTAGGCAGTATTGCGAAGGCTATTATTAGTATTATTGGTAGTGATTTGCCTCCTCAAAATATAGAGTTTAGTGAGACTATGAAAGCTAAGGGAAGTGCTGGAGTAGTTGGGGGACAAATAGAACACACAAAAAAATTTGCAGTGTTACAAAAGGACTTAGTTGAAGAATGTTTTAAAATACTTCGAAAAAAAGCAGGGAAAAAAATCTGTTGTTTAATTTTTGATAATTTAGAACGAATTTTCGAAAATTCCAACTTGATGGAAGAATTGGGGGACTTGATTATTCTATTAGATGATGAGAGATATGCTCAATACGAAGTTAAGTTTATTATTGTAGGAGTACCAACTGAAATTAAGGAATACTTTTCAAAAACACGGAATGGAAATTCTATTGCTAATAGAATAACTGAGATACCTGAAGTGTCAAAGCTAGATAGGAACCAAGTTGAAGAATTTATTAAATTAGGTTTTATAAAAGAATTAGAATTAAATATTAATGAAGAAGATGTAAAAAAAATAGCTGATCACGTTTACTGGGTAACTTTTGGAATCCCTCAACGTTTACATGAGTATTGCCTTCAATTATGTTATGCTTATGAAGATAATGATTGGAAAATCGAGGATAAATGTTTAACAAGAGCGGATCAATTTTACTTGTCAAGTAATTTATATAGCACCTATGTCAAGATAGAAAAATTGATGAATGCAAATGAAACTACAATAAAAAGAAGGGACCAAGTCCTGTTTGCTATAGGGAGTTTAGATAAGGATGAATTTAAGGTTTCCGAAATTGAGCAAATAGTAAGAAGGGAGTTCCCTTCCTCTACATCAGATGTACAAATTAATGCCAGTCAGATACTTTCATATATTGCAAAGAGTCAAGAAGCACCAATTAAAAAGGCTAATCATGGAAACGCCTATATTTTTGTTGATCCCAAATTCAGAATGTGTTTAAGAATTATGTTAAGAAAAGACAAAAATGAGAAAATTGAGAAGCTTCCTATCGAATCAATATCGTAAGAACAATACACTAAAATAAATTTATACTCTTTTTTAATTGTAAGTGTTACCCGAGTTCGACACTTATTAGGCAAACAAATTACTCACAAGCCCTTGATACAAAGGGTTGATGAGCGATTAGGCATGCTTCACACGTGTATCTATGAGTGATGCTGGATATGTAGGATTCTTGGAAGCAGATCCAACGCCTGCAACCACAAAGGTTTGGCGATGCTTTAAAGTGAGTTTCGCGCGCTGATTTATATGTCATTATAAACTCATAAACACCGATATTAAAAGGACTAATTTACGAAGTGTGTGCCTATGAAAATCAACGTATTTTCCTAGTGTAACGACCTTAAATCCCTTGATATACAAGACTTTTTCTAAATTGTGCTTGCCTCAAATGAGCTTCAAACTGTCGAACTCGGGTGTTTATGAAATACAATAAAAAAACAGCTTAGAAATTCTCTAAGCTGTCTGTTTAACCCAAAATATGAACATCTTCATTTTTTCCGTGAGATAGCGAATAAATCTCCATTTCTTCTAATTTCTCCCATAATCAAGACATAGCTTTTTCAGGATCTAAATAGAATTGGCTTCCTCTTTACCCGTCAGAAGGTCTAGCCTAAACGTTCTAATACTCGTTGTCGTTCAATGTCATCCTCCCATTTATCGGGTCCGTGCCATTGATCCACATCACATTCAATTGCAAGTCGACTTCTCATTCCTTCTACAGTAATGAGAACAATTGGTTTCCCACTGTCATACGGTAGACATCTTTTTCAAATTTCCACACCGTTTAGTTTATATCAGAAAAGAGATAGCAGAGGGATATCTTTTTAAAGTTAATTTTTCTTGATTATAAACTTGTTCTCTTGCCCACAATAACATAGCTTTTCTTTTTCAATATATCAAACTAACAATAAATAGAACAATGTAGTGAAATGCTTGGTCAAGCTCGAGCATAGCTGATTGCATATGAGGAATATCGGATTCTTTGACTCGTTTAACATACTTTCCCCACCATAACAAAAAGCTCCTTTTATCTAAAAATACATGAGTAAAGAAAATAATCATTACTGCAGTCCAATTAAATAACCCAGTATATAAATAAGCAACACCTATCACAATTAAGGTATACACCAAGCAGTGTTTAAGTAACGGACCCCATTCTTCAGATTTTAACCTTGCCTGTTTGTCTGTTTGGAATAAGTAGTCTCCTATTTTGTGAGCAATATACAGAACAATAAATAACTTACCGTTTACCTCTAGATGAAATAACTCATTATCTCCTTTAAATTGAATAAATTGGTGACCGAACCAATATACAAACAAAATGAATAATGTAATCAAAAATCTTATCACTGCTGTGATTGCAATATTGACTCTGTGAATTTTTAGGTTACGAATAAAAGAAACTTTTTGTAATTCAAAAGCTAACTCCTTATGTATATCTGCATCACTCAAACCATCTAACTTGCAGAGATATTCTTTTGTTGTTATAGCAAGTTTTAAATCTGAATAATTATGGTACAAATACTTTCCTTTCAATGTTGGCTTCATTGCGTGTAAATAAAAAAGTCCTTGTACATCTACCCCATCTTTATCAATATGCGCATCAGGATTACTTTTAGGTACTATGGTCAAATATGCAAGCCATACACTTTGTACACAAAAATAAATCATTAAAATTAAAATTATATAAACTACTATTTTATCAATCCAAGTATTAATACTAATAAGCCAAGAATACCAAGATTCCTTTGTTCGAATCAACGCAGTAATTACTAATGACCAAAACGCAATAACAGCCCCTGCTTTTGTATCAGCAAAACGGATAGTGTTTTGTGCATCATCAATCGCTTTGAAAAGAAAATCTAGCTTATGCTTAAAACGGTCTTTTTCTTCAATCAAATCGCCTTCCCTCCTATTCAACTATTTCATATAGCAAGATTTCGCTGATCCTGTTATCTTCGTTAATTTCATAAAGGTTAAAGTATAGTTTATTACTTTCCCATTTAGTAATCATAAATACTGGGTAATGTAATGGATCAAAACGTTTATTGATCTTTTGCATCGTATTTTTATCTATAGAAGAAGGATATAAACTATATCCAGTTGGATGAGAATGCCATGTTCCAATCACAAATAAATCTTCTTTTAATTTTTGATTCGTATATTGAATTAAATATTCAGTGTCAAATATAACACCACTTCTTGAGCGTTTAGCATGTTTTCCAGCATCTGATACATCGAAAATATGTACCCATTTAGGATTCATTCGACCGTATATCAAACCTCCATTTTCAACTTCATTGTACTTTCTTGTTAACTCTGCAATTTTATCTAACACCCTACCGTTTAAAATAATTTTTCTTTTCATTTTATCCCCCTTGACAAAAACAGGATGGATGAGCCTCGAGATACCCAAAATGAGGAGTAGGTATTATATCATCCATTCCCCAGTAATAATTAACATAATCAAATTTAAACTTTCCATGTTTGCTGTAATAGGAAAGAATTGATACAATTTGCGTCGCCAGAAAAACCATGCGCTCCATTTGAGAAATAGTATGAGGATTGCCACAAACATCTACTTCCTCAGAAGGATATTTTTTGATTTCATCTTTTGCGTTTTGTTGAATTTGTTTAAGAACAGGATCTGTTTTTATTTTTTCATAGTAACAATTTAAGCAACCACTTGAAGGAGTAGTAATTACAATTTCCTGTAAAATATTATTTGGTGACGTCCATGCCCAAATAACAGGCTTCTTATAATGCCAAAGTTTATTAAAAGCAAGTTGATCAAAAGATTGATTATTCCCCACAGTTACAACAAGAATATCAGCTTTTTCAGCAGCTTCTTCGTCTGTTACTGCCGTTAAAGCGTTGAACTTAAAAAAATTTATTTTTAGCTCATTCGCTAGTGCAATTGATTTTTTGTTTCCTAAATAACGAGCACCTAGTACATGACGACCAATATTATCTGCCCTTAAAAAGTCAAAATCAGATAATAATATTTTTCTTGTATCTTTTTTAACTAATAAACTGGCGACCTCGCTCCCTAATGAACCAACTCCTAGTAATCCTACAGTTAGGTCAACTCCTATTGGACGATTAGAAAAACTTTCAATTGCTAGTGGCTGTACTAGATAATCTGATTTACCATCTACGTAACCCCGATTTGTAATAAAAGATACCACTTCATCTTTTCCCTTATCACCTGTATACATAACAATAAAAGGGATGTTTTTCATCTCTTGAGAAAGGTTTTTGATATTAATATTATCTCTTATTATTGTTAAAAGTTGATAAAAAGTCTTAAAACGCGAATGACGCGGTAGTCTTAAGACAAAAAAATGTGATTTTGCACATTTATCCCCCAACCGAAGCTTTTTAATTATTTCAAACTTTTGTTCTTGAGGCATGTCAGGAATATAATGATAAAAATTCTTTTCAAAATCGATATCAGTTAATTCATATTTTTCTCCTTGTTTTTGTAACGAAGCTTTTGCTCCTGACTTAAATTTATATGGCTCATGGTATACATTGCATTGATAGAGAATTTTGGGCTTATTTTCTCGCAATTTAGCTATAAAATAATCAGATAAATACAATCTTGAATTTGTATATTGGGGAAGAACTCTGAAACTCGGGAGATCTTCTTCAGGATTCCACTGACTAGTAACATTTGAATTCAACCAGTCATAAATCCTTTCATAAATATACTTACCATTATATTCTCGCTTGGCACTCCAATTATGTAGGCAACAGATTTTAAAAACAGACAACTTAGGATTTATATTAATTATTTCATCCAAGTGTCGCCAATTAATAGGTATCCGTCTATATAAATCGTCTTTACCGTTGATTTTAACAAGTGTAATTGAAGGTTGACTAAGAGGAAAATTATTCAATTCAATTGTTACGTGGATGTAATAGCCATTGATATCTCCTCTTTCTGGTACCCGACCATAAGCAGTCGTTTCGTCAACGAAAGAAAAGCCGAGTTTTTCCAGCTCGGCTTTTACTCCATTGATATTGTTATCCATGTTGGATTTTCTCCTCCCTTGCGATATTTATGCTCACATTTTTGGCTGTTTCCGATGCATTATAAACATTGCATTTCTTCGCAACGTCCTCAAGGGTTATGATATTATATTTTAATTCCTTGCAATCCATATAATATAACTTTCGAGTTTGTGTTGTATCAAACATTTGCCTAGAATATTCACTAAGATAAACAACATCAATTTCATCATTAAAATCCATTAGTTCTTTATATTTTTCACCAAAGAGTAATATACGACCATACTTAGGTGAGCCGTCTAATTTCTTTTCTGCATCATTATAATAACCAAGCAGTTTTGCCGAAAAATCGATTTCGAAAGCAGTAGCTTTCACCTCACCCACCGGTTTTTTTTCACCATTAATGTTGACGATGACACCTTGAGGATTCATTAATGTTTCTGGTGAATATTCAATTCCGACTTTTATATTGAGCAGGTTATGTGAATTTGTAGCATATGATTCTTTACCTTTCTCTATTAAGGTTTGTTTTAACTCATCATTTAAAAAGTCAGCACTTTCTAGAACTCTTAAGGCTATAAGAAACGCACGTGCACCGATTGTCCATTCATCCTCATCTTCAGGCTTCTTACCACCAATTAAAACCATTAGTCCGTCACCAGTAATCGAATGTATATGCCCTTGATAATACCGAGCTAACTTTATCCAAGTCGAAATAGCTTTTTGCTTCAATTTTGCTATTTCTTGAATAGTTTCAATACCTGGATCTTGCACAAATAATGCACGTTTTGTGAAGTTGCGTAAGTCAATAAACAATGAACAAAGCTTTACATTAGCTACTTGATTATTTTCATTATAAAAGTCTTTCTCTTCTTTTATTTCATTCAATAGGTAATCATAGTCAGGATGACCGCCTATTTTAAAATCCTTTGTGAGTTCTTCATTAATAATCTCATTGATCAAATACTTATGTTGAAGTTCTTCGGAGCTTTTTTGTACATATAGTCCCTCGAGAATTGCGTAAATAGGATTATAATTAACTCTATATCGAGGGTTTTTTTGAACAATAGAAAGGTATTTTGAAGCTTTCATTTCTTTTTCTCCCCTTTCCAAAATTATCTTCTATCATTTGATAAGAGTATTTCTCAAATGAATGTAGCAAAATTAGAAGCTATAAAAATAAAAACATTTTTTTCGATAAATAACCAATGGTTAAAAAGTTAATTTATCCCAAGTATTATTTTAACACATATATTTTTTAATTGAGAATGATTTTGTTACAAAAGTCTTATGAATTTCGGTGTACGAGGGAGATACGTGATTGTTGGAACGACTTACTTCCTAAAATGCATTAATTAAACCAAAAGAAAATACAATCGCTCATCTGTTTCTTATTGTTGGTTAAAGAGCATGACAAACCTTGTTATTAATTGTTTAGAAATTAAAATGTGTAATTGACTCTGCTAATACCTTCTCTCAAATAAGGATTATAGTTATTGTGATGTAACAAATTTTTGATACTCTACTTGTTTATTAGAGTATTGATCAGTGTTGGCATGCTCGCGCCAGAAATCAAACAGGTTTTTAGAGTCGTCCAGCTTTTCGATTTTGAAATATATTTCGTATTCTCCTCATCATACGGAGCAATAATCCCATTTAGATGATCACAATCACCAACCACAATATAGTCGGCTTTTTTACCGGAATCCTCAATCACATCTCCCTAAAAATCCAGTACACTATCAGGATCCACACCAGCCCTGTGAATAAATGGAGAACAGACTTGATAAAACACTCCCCCAAGGGAGTCGCGACGATTAAATAAATGAGATGGAGCGATTGATTGAGTATCAAGCCAAAATTCCAAAGTGGCTTCAAAATCTTTTACAAATCTCCTATAAATATCAACCTCCCCGGTATTCGAAGTGAGAAGAATAAATCCCTTGCTTGACATGGCTACTTGAACCAGATCGGCGTCGTACTTAAGTTTGTCTAGCGGTGTGAAATAAACATAACCGATATTCCTTAGTTGTTTCGTTCCACCGATAATTAAACAGCCAATAGAAAATAAAAACAGCTTAGAGATTATCTAAGCTGTTTAATTCAGAATATGAATATTCGCATTTTCCTTTGAAGCTATTGGATAAATCCCCATTTCGTCTAATTTCTCCCATAACGAAGACATAGCTTTTTCAGGATCTAAATAGAATTGGCTTCCTCTTACCCGCCAGAAGGTCCAGCCTACACGTTCTAATACTCGTTGACGTTCAATATCGTCTTCCCATTTATCAAGTCCATGCCATTGGTCCCCGTCACATTCAACTGCCAAGCGGCTTCTCATTCCTTCTACAACGAGATCAATTCTTTTTCCAACTGATCCGACTTTCACTTGAGGTATTACGCGGTAACCTCTTGCAGCAATCATACGATACACATCTTCTTCAAATTTTGAATCAAATATTTCTTTTTCCTTATTTACCTCCAATTGTACCCGATGGGGCTCAAGGCAATATTGCAATAGTCTATATCTTACACATGCGGGATTTAAATGTTTTAAGTCAACAGAGTGATATAAAAACATTTGATCTCTTGCACGGCTTGCAGCAACATTAAATCGCTGATAATCTGAACGTTTTGTCATTGGTCCAATCCTCATATTCGGAGCAACAACCATGGATAGGAAAATAACATCGCGTTCATCACCTTGGAAGGAGTATGAGTCACCGCAAATAATTTTTCGATTGATCATTTCTTCTTCGCCAATTTTTTCACGAAGGAGATTTTCAATTAACTTCGCTTGATCATGTCCCTGGAGAGAAATAACCCCAATAGTTTTACCTTTGTACTTTTCATCCTGACAGCATTCAGCAATATGGTTCACAATTGCCTCTGCTTCCGGTTCATTGATGACTTTTCGAGTATCTTCCCTACGATAGCCGTCCTCTACTCGTATTGCTTTTACAGGCGGCTCAAGTAATTCACTTCTTAAAGGCAGTCTTAAAGGATCAATCATGCCGCCATACATTAAATCATTACTGAACTGGATGATTTCAGGCACACAACGGAAGTGCTCTTTCAAAATAATCTTGCTGTCAAATACCCGACTTGCCGTATCGTATAGACTCGTTTTCATTTCAAATTGTAATTTGTTCGGAATATTGTAAAGATATCTTTCGATTAAGTCATGAACCTCGCTGATATCAGTTCCAACACTTTCAGGGCTAATTTGATTATCATCACCTACAATTACTGCTTTCTTTCCTCGTAATAACACACTTAAAGAAAATAAATTACTCTGACTGCTTTCATCCACAATAACAACATCAAAAAGATCATCTGTTAATTCAATGTTTTCGATGACTCTTTGGATCGGCATAATCCAAACTGGAATGGCGCCCTTTGCAACTTTCATTTCTTTACTTGCTTCTTTGCGATAAACATTTACATACTTCCCAGTTCCTTTTCCGATTCGTTGAATCGCCTTTAACCATGCAAAAAAGCTTCTTTTTTGCTCTTTTGTCGTTCGTTCAATTTGTGATTTCCAAGTTGATTCAGCTACAAGTTCCTTAATTAATCTTGACTCTTTTTCCTTCTCCCGCTGAAGTTCTTGTTCTAAATCCTCCATTTTCGGTTTAGAATGAATTTCTTTTAACCATGTATTGACTTGACTCCACATCCATGCCTTATCTATATCATCAGGTGGGAATAATGGTTCTCCTTTTCCTCCTAGTGATAAGAGCGACTCACACCAGTGAGGAGCTGCTTCCTCTAATTTTTTCTTTAAGAAGTTAAATTGTTTGTATGGTTCTTCTAATGCCTCTAAACGTAACAGCTCGTTATAGACTTCTTTCCACAATTGAACATCTCTTGTTTTGCATGCCTCATACAGTTTTTCGACAGATCCATGTACATTGAATATGGATTGTTGTTTTTGTAAAAATGTTAAAATCTTATCGAAAAACTCGTGTTCCTTTTCCCAGCAAATTTTATCATTTAAAGCAGAAAATCCGTTTTGTAGTTTTGTGAACCAATCAATGCTATTCCACTTTGGTTCTTCGTTAATTTTTATTTCTTTTAGAACTTCATTAAACTTCTCTACCACATTTTTATCCCAATTTAAAAGCATTTCCAGCTGATTCAATAGCTCACCAACTTCAGATGTAAGCCTTTTTTGATCAGCACTTATCTTTGGTCCATCGTTTTCGTCCATTATCCGATTCCATTTCAATACTAACTTTTTAATCAAGTCTTCTCGTTCGAGATATTTTAAAAGCTTTGTTACATCGTCTGAATTACGAACAGGCAGTCCATTTATTTTGCATTGTTCAAAAATGTAAGCATACTTTCTGCCAGTAATTTTTTGGAAAAACCATCCTATACTTTTGTTATTTTTCATTCTCTCCTGAATAAAATGTAAATCTTCTTTCAGGAGAGAGTGATTGGCATTAGAAGGAATGACGATTTCATCTTCAATTAAATCATTTGTTAATCGGTTAACATTGTTTATTCTTTCTTTACATTCGCTCGCAAACTCTTCCCAAAACTGCTTTTTGTCAGGTTGGGTAATGATCTCTTTTAATATGATTTCCAGCCACTTTTCTTTACTAATTTCTTCTAAATGATTTAAAGTTGTTTTCGTTAAGTGAAGAATGTCATCTAAATGAAACGTTAATTCATTGGTAACATTCCATCCTTCTAGGTATTTCTCTGTTTCAACCATTTTACTTTCTATCGATTGAATAGCTTGAACATGTTTTTCAAATGTTACGGGATCAACTAGTTCTTCTGTTTTCACACGATGTTGTGATAACGAAATGCGATCTTCCGTTTGGATTTCGCCAAGCAGTTGGAAAAATTGCATGGTTTCTGTAGTTGTTAAAGGATACGGAATCGATGGATCTATATTATCAGGCAGCCAGCTGTAATCTTCGTTTTCTTTTAGCCATCTTGCTGCTTCAAGAGGTGTAAATTCTACACCATTTATATTTTTCTTTTCGTTTTCGATTTCCGCTGCTTTGTTTATCATGGTATTAATTTTGGCAATGTTTCGTTTTGTTTGGTGCAACTCTTCCTTTAATCTTTCAATATTTTTATTTAAAACCTCAATTTGTTTTGTATCTAAGTTTTCGGCAATACTTTTTATTGAATCCTCAATTTCTTTTACTGATCTGGAGTCTCCTCCTAATACACTGACGCATAATGAACGTATCTCTTCAGGAATTTTGTCTCTCAATACTTGGAGTGCTCTTTCCTTTTCACTCGTTACAAGAACCCGTTTTCCATGCGCAAGGAGATGGCAAATGAGATTTGCGATCGTATGGCTTTTACCTGTTCCTGGTGGACCTTGAACAACTACACCTTCATTTAATGCAAGTTTTCTTGCAATTAATTTTTGTTCATTATTAGCGGGTAATGGAAATAACAAATCCTCCCCAACACTTTTCCATTCACTGTTATTGAAACTTTCATGTCTTTGCTCTTTTTTCTCTTCAGATGTCGAAGTAAGAGTCGTAATCGTCTCAGGAACGGGATAACCATTCTTTATTTTTTCGATTGCCGTGGATAACTCCTTCTGCCACAATCTCCCTCCAATTTTTCTTAGGAAGAAAGCCGGCATATAAAAAACAACAGGATTGTGTGGCTTTTCTTGCATTTTTTCCGGAGTTAATCCTTTTTTGTATGATCCTTTCGGACTGATTGTATGGGCAATTTCGCGGAAAACAGGCTCAATTAATTCCTCATCCCATGGCGACAAATCTAAATCACTAATTTCTGACTCCATTTCCTGCAGTCTTGAAGCATTCGGAATGTTAATATTTGTGAGCATATCCGTTTCTAATTGAGTCCCTTTACTAGTTGGAATAAGATAGAAAACGCCTTTTTTAGCATTGAATTGTAATTCCATTTTAGTGACCAATAAATGTCTATAAACCAATTCATCGTTTATTTTCCAAACAAGTAGTCCATGCCCACACCCAATTTCTAAATCATCACCTTCTCTTTGCAAACGCTGATGAAGTTCAAACAATTCCATATACAATTTTTGTATCTGAAATTTTGGCAAAGCTTCATTTGCCCAAGGTTTCCATTTGTTCTCATACCATTCGTTGTATGTATTTACTCTTTCTTCATCATCTTCAAATTTTTCAAGGACTTCTTCACTCTTCTCTTTGTCATACCCTTTTAAAATCTGTAGGACTTTTTCAGGCTCTTTAGCAGGATTATCCCACTTTCTTATCCATTTGCTTAATCCTTGAGGTAAAGCAGGGGCTGATGGAATATCCTGTTTGTGAACTTCGAGCCATGCGTCAATATTTTCTCCACTTCCATTTAAATAACAACCTTCAAAATGAGGAAGTTCGTTAATCCACCAAACTCTTTCGTATTCATTAATATTCCGGATGATTTTTTCGTTTAAGTTTTTTACTGCCAATAAATACTCAAAGATTTGAATCACTTTGGATCTTTCTAAATCACTAGTCATCAAACCCCTCCTGTATTACTAAATACCTAAACCTATAATATCATATATTTCCATTTTTAACTTTGATTAAGAAAAAAGAGAATTAATAAAATAAACGCTCCATACATCCAAAAAAGA
>NZ_BAWO01000083.1 GCF_000632715.1 Parageobacillus caldoxylosilyticus NBRC 107762
CAGGAATGCTCCTTTTTTTGTTTTCATTATATTTTTGATGCAATATTCATATTCGTGTCAAAATAGGAAAAGTCCATGAAATTAAGATGGTTATTTTAGTGTGTTATATACATAAAAATCGTTTTATAGAAAGCGGTTACAATTGTATTAACAAAAGATACGGTTGTGTGTTATTGTTTTTGTTTATAGTAGTCAAAAAACTCAGTTACATAACACAGTTCATCATCTAATGTATGAATATTGTATGCTCTCTCTAGTTCCAGCATTTGATACATAGTTTTAAGTTTAGTTAACATATTTAACATATTGGCGCGGTCGAGAAGCCAATTTCTTCGCGCTGACCCACCGATTTTCCCCTGCTGTCCATTCTTTTAATTTTTCATAGATCAGGTCGATCCGCTTCATGACGTGCTTTCCCCTATAACTATGTTACGAGACAGAAAGAGGAAAATACTTGTTTTTACCAAAGCAGCCGCAGCCCCACGTATAACAACGTTTGGACTGCTGGCTGTTTTCATGCAAAAAAGAGGATATCCCCTTTTTCGCAGGGGATATCCTCGCTTATTTTGCGAACACATGATGTCCGATGCGGATCGTGACTGGTCTTGACAGCATCCATTTATCTTTTGTGATTTTTGGATTATAAAAGTAGAGCGAACCGCGGCGGTCGTTCGGGAATAGCGATAGTGCTTTATCTACCGCAGCATAATCTTGTTTTGTTGGCTGAATGCGTGTTAGTTTTCCTGTTTTTACAGGAGCAAACGCATAGCCCGATTTTGTTTTTTGGTAAATAACGCCTTTAATGCTGTTTGGAAAGCCAGGATGTTTCACGCGGTTTAAAATAACGAGCGCAACTTCCACCTTTCCGGCAAACGGCTCGCTAAAGCCGGTTTCCGCGTGGACAAGCTGTGCCATTAGTTTTCGTTCTTCTGCACGAATAGAAAATTTCGGCTTTTTTGCGACAGGCTCCGCTGCTTGCTTCACAGCATGAGTTTTGGCCAGCCGCGGAACTTTGATTGTTTCGCCTGCAACAAGAACATCGCTTTTTCGATGATTTAAAGATTTTAACGCAGAAATGGTTGTTTTATATGTTTTAGCAAGTTTGTAAAAGGAGTCGCCTTTCTTCACCTTATAGTATGTATAAGTTGTTGCCGCATCTGTCGAATGAGAGGTAAAGCCGACGACCATAAAGCAAACTACTACGAGTGTTGCAAGAATTTTTTTCATCATCCTATTCCCCTCATAGTTTCTTTTTGGTTTGTCGTCTGCGTGTAATAGAGTACCATTTTTATAGATACATATCACTGGTTTACATTTCCATTTCACTACGATGACAATCGCTCACCCATTGATACATAGAGGATTGCGGCGTTTCTTTACATTTGCATTACATTTTGGTAACAGAACGTAAAAACGGGCTAATCTTGCCAAAACCCGCTTTTTTCGCAATAATGGTTGATAGATTGAAATTCGATGAGGTGGGAAGGATGCTGACAGGCTGGTTTCTTTGGTTTATTTTGTTTTGGAGCGTATTTTTGCTTGTCACGATGTCGATCGGCGGCTTTTTTATGTTTCGTAAATTTTTAAAACGGCTGCCGAAAGAAGACGGAAAATCGGAATTAGACTGGCAGGAATATTATATTGAACAGACGCGGCATTTATGGGGAGAAGAAGAGAAGGCGCTTTTAGAGGAGCTTGTCAGGCCGGTTCCTGAGCTGTTTCGCGATGTCGCCCGGCAAAAAATCGCCGGAAAAATCGGGGAGCTGGCGCTAGAGGAAAACGCCTCCCGAATCACAAAAGATTTGATTATCCGCGGCTATATTATCGCCACCCCAAAACGCGACCATAAGTTTTTAATCCGTACGTTAAAAGAAAAACAAATTAATATTGCTCCTTACGAGCATTTGCTGCAAAGCAAATAGGCGAAACATGCTGGCATGTCCGTGAAGCGGCTGTCTGAAATAATAATGAAATAATAAAAAGCGGGGGTTCTTCCCCGCTTTTTACGCATTTATGTCGTTAGAAATAATAAAAAGCGGGGGTTCTTCCCCGCTTTTTACGCATTTATGTCGTTAGAAATAATAAAAAGCGGGGGTTCTTCCCCGCTTTTTACGCATTTATGTCGTTAAAATCGGCGGCCGATGTTTTAAGTTCCGCTCCAGTTTTTTATAAGAAATATACATGGCGATGCGCCATGGCACGATCATCGAAAAAGCAAGCAAATAAAACATGCCGCTTAACTGGCGGTAATCGATCGTGCGGCCCAAATAGGATTTCAATGCGAGGCGAATGAGGATCAAGCCGACTAAAATAAGCGCAAATGCTTTTGAGCGTTTCAAATAAATTTCGCCATCTCTAATTTCAAATTTCGACGTTTTAATAAGAAAAATGGAAAAAAACGCTCCGAGCACAATCGCCTCGATCAGCTCGCCTTTCGTCACGCGGAATACAGGGTCCAAAAACATAAGCGCGCCAGTGCTCATAAATATCGGCGGCAAAATAATCTTTTTCGCGTTTGTCGGTTTTTGCGATGCTTTCATGCGCACGAAGAATATAAAAAATGCCATGAATACCGCAATGAGCGATGTTATGATAGCCAAACGCATCATCCTCTTCTTTCAAGTTTATGATAATAGATAATGTTATTATAGCAAAAACCCACAAATTGTGCATATATCTATATGGTTATAGCAGACGGTTGATTGCCTCAAGCACGCGGTTTTCTTCAAACGGCTTTACAATAAAGTCAGCCGCGCCGGCCTCAATCGCCTCGACGACCATGCGCTGCTGCCCTATGGCCGAACAGATAATGATTTTCGCGTTTCGATCCACTTGCTTGATCGCGCGCACCGCCTCAATCCCATTCATCACCGGCATGGTAATATCAAGGATGACAACGTCTGGATGTAAACTCTGATATAACTCCACTGCCTCTTTTCCGTTTTCCGCTTCGCCGATGATCGTATGATTTGCTTTTTGCAAAATTTTTGTCAAGGTAATTCTCATAAACTTCGCATCATCCACAATAAGAATCCTTGCCATAGTATCCGCAATTCCCCCTAACCAACCAATTTAGAAGCCGGTAAATCCTCCAAAAATGCTTGTCGTGTACGCAATAATTTTCGTCATCCAATCGAAAAAGAGGATGACTCCCATCGCAATCATAACATATCCGCCGACTTTCACCATTTTTTCACTATGGCTGCGAATCCATTGCATTTTTCCAATAAAGAAAGAAAGGATAAAAAACGGCACGGCAAAGCCTAGCGAATAAGCGAGCATATACAGCATTCCCGATCCAGGATTGGTCGCTGCCAGCGCAATGACCGATACTAAAATTGGGCCGGTGCACGGCGTCCATCCCGCTGCAAACGCCATGCCAATGACGAGCGAGCCGATGAAGCCGGAAGGGCGTTCTTGAAAGGAAAGACGGCGGTCTTTCATTAAAAAGGACGGCTTCCATATTCCGACAATCATTAGTCCGAAAATCACAATAAGAATGGCGCCGATTTGCCGGATGAAATCCTGATATTCGCTAAACCATCGACCGACCAGCGAAGTGCCAAAGCCGATCGAAATAAAAATGAGCGAAAAACCAAGGAGGAAAAACAGCGTATGTAATAAACTGCGCCGCTGCATCATCCCTTTCTCTGTTTTCAGCTCACTTACCGATACACCGGTAATATAGGATAAAAACGCCGGATACAAAGGCAGGCAGCAAGGAGAGATAAACGATAAAAAGCCGGCGCCAAACGCCAAAAATACATTGACATCTGTCATTGTTTTATTCAACCCCTACCCATTTTTTATTTTTATTGTAGCAAAAATAGGCTTATTAGTAACGTATTTGTCTAGCATCATGGGTATATTTCTATTTTCTCTTTTTGCATTAACTTGCAAAATAGTATACAATACAATCACCTACAATAAATTTTGGATCATGAAAGGAACTGTTTTTCCGTGATTAAAAACGAAATTTTAACATTAATTGAGCAAAAACGGATGGAACTTATAGAAATTGTCGCGAAAAACGGATTGAACTCGGCCGCCGCCATTCAAATAAGCAAAGAACTGGATTCGCTTCTGAACGCTTATAACCGACAGAAGCGCAAGCAAAAAAGCGCTGCCCAATAATCAAGCGGGAACAGCGCTTTTTCTTTTTATACGTACTCTTGTGCATCTACTAGGCCATTTTGCAATAAATACATTTTATAATACAGCCCTTTTTGCGCCAGCAGCTCTTGGTGCGTCCCCCGTTCGACAATTTCGCCGCGATGGAGCACGAGAATTTGGTCGGCGTCTTGGATCGTGGACAGACGGTGGGCAATCGCAATCGTCGTCCGGCCTTTCCGCATTTTTGCAAGCGCCTCTTGAATTGCTCCTTCCGTTTCTGTATCAATATTGGCCGTTGCTTCGTCCAGCACCAATATTTTCGGATTTGCCGCGATCGTGCGCGCAAAAGAGACTAGCTGCCGCTGTCCGCTTGAGAAAGTAGCCCCTCTTTCCACCACTTGATGGTCGTATTTGTCCGGCAGCTTTTCAATAAACGTATCCGCCTGCACATAACGGGCGGCTTTGACGATTTGCTCATCGGTTAATGAATGGTTGTACATACGGATGTTGTCTTTAATCGTTCCATAAAAGAGAAACGGGTCCTGCAGCACAAGGCCGATATGTTTGCGCAGCTCCTCGCGCGAATAATCGCGAATCGATATGCCGTCAATGAGAATATCGCCGCGGTCAAATTCGTAAAAGCGCATTAACAAATTAATAATCGAACTTTTTCCGCTCCCGGTATGCCCGACAAGGGCGACCGTTTCTCCCGGTTTGACGACAAAGGAAATATGTTTCAGCACATCATGTTTTCCGTCATAGGAAAAACTGACATCGCGAAACTCAATTTTTCCCTCTTGAATGACAGCCTTGGATGTTTCCGCGTTTTGCGGCGCCAATTCTTCATGATCCAAAAGGGCAAAGACGCGTGCGCCGGAAACAATCGCCTGCTGGTACAGCGACAGGCGCATCATCATTTGCGTCACCGGTTCGAAAAAGCGCTCCAAATAGTTGACAAACGCGTACAGCACCCCGATTTCCACCGGGCTTTCTTGCGCGGAAATGCCGAAAAAGCTTAACACAACGATAATCGATGCAATATAGACGAAATCGATCGCCGGACGCAATAATAGCCCGTCGATTTTAATGTTTTTCATGCCTGCTGCATAATGTTTGTCGTTGATTTGCGCAAATTCTTGGTAAAGACGTTTTTGCTGGCGGAACACTTGAATGATCGCCATTCCTTGCAGCGACTCGTTTAATTTTGCGTTCAACTCGCTGAGGCGCTCGCGCATGTCTTTATAAAAAATCGAACTATAATGGCGATATAATTTCATAATCCAAATAATGACCGGCAAAATAAACAAACAATAAAGAGCGAGGCGCACGTTGAGCGAAAACATGGCGATAAATACGCCGATGACAAATACACCGTTTTGAATAAAAGCAGCAAGGACGCTGATGAACATGTCTTTGATCGCTTCCGTGTCATTTGTCACGCGCGAAACAATGCTTCCGCCCGGCGTACGGTCAAAATAGCTCATGCCAAGCTGATGTACTTTTGTAAACACGTCCATCCGCAGCGCTTGAATCACTTCAAGCGCCAGCTTTTGAAACTTGACGAGCTGAAAGTAAGAAATCACCGTTTTCAAGACTAGCACGGCGGTATAGATCGCCGCCAACCAAAGCAATGGAGCAAAATCCAAGCGCCGCGGCGTTAAATAATCGTCGATAAATATTTTGACTAAATACGGTCCGACAAGCTCCCCTGCGGTCGCAAGCACCAGCAGGGCAAAGGCGAGCGCCGTGTCTTTCCTGTACCGGCGCATATAAGCAAGCAGTCTCCATAACACTTGCCGTTGTTCTTTTGGGGTTAACGGTTTATCGTTCATATTTCTCCTCCCTGTTCGACTAACGATTCGAGCTGTTGCCGCTCGTACATGTCGTGATACCATCCGCGTTCTCGCATCAATTGTTCATGCGTTCCCATTTGCACAATCCGTCCCCCATTGAGCACAACAATCAAGTCGGCGTGCTGAATTGCGCTCAAACGGTGGGCGGTAATGATCGTCGTTTTTCCGGCACGGTTTTCTTTTAAAGCGGATAAAATCCGTTCCTCCGTCTTGGCATCCACCGCCGACAGCGAATCATCCAAAATAAGCACTTCCGGATTCATTAGCAGCGCACGGGCGATCGAGATTCGTTGCTTTTGGCCGCCCGAGAGGGAAACGCCCCTTTCGCCGACAATCGTGTCGTAGCCATCAGCAAACTGCATAATATCGCCATGGATATTGGCCAGCTTCGCCGCCTTCACCACTTCTTCTTCGCTCGCTTCCGGCTTGGCGAATGCAATATTTTCCCTTACCGTTGCCGAAAACAGAAAATGGTCTTGCGGCACGTAGCCGATCGCCGCACGCAGCGCATCTAATGTATATTCGCTAATTTCGTGGCCGCCAAAGCGGATTTCTCCTTCATACTGGTCAAATTCGCGCAGCAACAGCTTCAGCAGCGTCGTTTTCCCCGCCCCTGTTTTTCCAACAATGCCAAGCGTTTGGCCGCGCCGCAGACAAAAACGGATATTTTCCAAGGAGGGACGGGATTCATTTGGATAGGTAAATTGTCGAATGTCATAAACGATATCGCCGGTCGGAGGCGCAGTAATCGCGTTTTCCGCCTCTTGAATTTCTTCTTTCTCGGCAAGAAGCGCACGGACGCGGTCGTAGGAGGCCCGCCCGCGCTCGACAATGTTAAACAGCCAGCCAAACGCCAGCATCGGCCATATGAGCAGGCCGAGATATGTCGTAAACGACACAAGCTCCCCGATCGTTAATTCTCCCGCAATGACCATTTTGGCTCCGAACGTAACTGCTAAAAAAAACGAAATGCCAACGATCAATGAAATCGTCGGGTCAAACAAGGCGTCGATTTTCGCAACCGCCACGTTTTTCACAACCACCTCTTCCGACTGCTTGCGAAACGATTCGACGTCCTCTTGTTCATAGCCAAACGATTTAATGACACGAATGCCGCTGATGCTCTCTTGCACTTTATCGTTTAAAGAGGAAAACGCTTCTTGCGCCTTTAAAAAGCGCTTATGCAAAATCGTCCCGTAACGGCTTGTGGCAACCGCCATGATCGGCATTGGCAGCAAACTGATGATCGTTAATTTCCAGCTGATGGTCAGCGCCATCGTCGCCAGCACGAAGCTGCCGAGCGTCAAGGAGTCGACAAGCGTCAAAATTCCGCTTCCCGCCGTCTGCTGGATCGCCTGCAAATCATTGGTCGCATGCGCCATTAAATCGCCGATTCGTTTCCGCTGATAAAAAGACGGTGACATTTTCGTAAAGTGGGCATACAGCTCGTTGCGAAGCTGGCGCGCCAGTTTCACTGCAGAACCAAAAATTAAAATCCGCCACCAATAGCGCAATATATACAACACAACCGCTACAGACAGCAAAACGGCCATCCAGCGGACAAGCACCGTTTTTGCCATCGTTCCTTCCTTAATATGATCGATGACGATTCCGATTACTTTCGGCGGAATCGTTTCTAAAAACGCTACCACAATAAGAATAAAAATCCCTGTAAGATAAGCTTTTTTCTCCTGGCGGAAAAACCAGAATAAATCGCGAAAGACTGTCATTCCAACCTCTCCCATCCTTCTCATCGAAGTCGCTATATTATTGTAGCAAAAATAGGAAAATTCCAAAAGATCATTTTTCCAAAATAAAAAGACACTCCCGATCGAGTGCCTGTCTAATGTTTATTTAAGATGATTATTCATCATTTTCATCATCTGGTTGATTTTCTTCTGTGATGGCGTCATCCCCATTTGCATCAAAACGTTGATATATCAAGGGTTTTGAGTGTTTTTTAATCATCCTATTCGTTTAAGAAAAATATATCAAAATTCATTCGTTTTGTCTATGAGAATGTATTAAAACATTGAAAAATCCGGTTTCACATTCTCGCTATCGTCTCGAAAAAATCCCGCTCGTGTTTGCGAATATGCTCCAACCGATTACACTAATTCCCAAAATATAGAAAATGTTTTTTACGCCCCCCACCTCAAATAAAATCATTATTTCATTCAATGCTACACCTATATCAGTTAAAGCACCCGTTAGCCAACCATAAAACAAGCTTCACCACAAATGATGGAAGTTAATTCGTTCTTTCATGGGAGTTTAACTAATTTTAAACCTTTGATTGTTCATAATTTCATAAATGATATTATCAATATCAGCAGTAGTTTTTTCGCTGGTATCGAAAAGATATTTTTTATCTAATCCAGATTCATTAAATTCATCAACTAAAATTAAGCAGCGTTCACCCATTCTATGCTCTGGTTTTCTCATTTCATCCCTTTTGATTAACGTTTCATTATCAGCCCATAAAACTACATAAACAACACTTACGTTTAAATCCTTTAGATTTTCATAAAGCCAAATTGCTTCTTGAGGAAAGGTAACATAATCCACCACGACATCATTTCCATATTTTACAAAGTTCCTAACAAGGCTTAGAATATTATCCCAAATTAATGAGAGTTCTTCTTTACTTTCCCAAGGTTTTTTCCGCCCATTAATGTGCATATGGCTTATGTAATCGCCAGAAATATAAGCACTATGACTTAATTTGTTTGCTAGTTCTTTTGAAATCGTTGATTTACCAATCCCAGCGGGTCCTGATATTACATATACTGTTTTTACTTGATTATTTTTCATATAAATTCCCTCCCCCCCTTTTTTATTTCGATAAGAACTTCTCTTGAACCTTTTTTATTTAACAAAACTCCCCCGCTAGCCACCCGTACCACGTTTCATGGCACCACAGATTATGGAAGTTAATTCATTCTTCCATGGGGAGTTAAATAAAATTATTGTAACCTTGAGGCAAAAAATAAGATATACCGTTTTGAGGAACAGCTACAATTAACCATTCATCCCCAGTAAAACCTTGACCATCACCTGCTTGCCAGCATTCGTATTTTTCATGGTATCCGTTTACAAATAATACCTTACCTGATTTGAAGGTAATAAACAGATGAGGTGAGGTATTGCCTAATCTAATATCTATTACTTCTTCCCTTCTAAGTTCATAAATTAATTTGAACTGTTCTTCCTCTGTTAGCTCATCCATTTCTTCTTCAGAATTAGGATATAACTCGCAATTAGTAGAACATATACACCATCTTGTTTCAATGTGTAGCCATAATTGGTCTGGTTCATGATTGTTGTAGTGCATAAAGTATAAGAATGTGGTTGCAGGACTTAAACCAAACTTTATCCCATCTAATTGACTACCAATAAACATATGTTTTAGAGCTTTTTCAGCAGTCTGTCTCTCTTCAAATTCCATATACAACCACCTCTCAACTATCAGATGTTTTACATTCTTACACTTTTTAAAAAAGATTATATCATTGGAGCTTATGGCAAAAACTGCCCGTTACTTCAATAAGAAAAGCATTACTTCCTGCTTGTTGAAGTAATGCGCCCCAATAGTTGAATAAGTGATTTATTAAATTTGAATATTTAACTCTTTGGCGAGAAAGAAAACATCATGCTCCAGTTCCTTTTTTATTTCCGAAGGAGACAAAGCTAACAAAAAGCCTTTTGTAGAAGAAAGAGGGAATTCATCAACACTAAAAAAAAGAAATGTTTTTTCAACCTCCCAAATTGTTAAACCCTCTCCAAATAAATAACCATCATCTTCATTACCGATTAAATTTCCGTCTATATCAGTTACTGTAACTCCAACAGATGAACAATAATAAGGTTCAAGACATTGTTCTTTTGTCACCTCAGGATAATTTGGGAAGTTTTTAGGATTAACATTATTTCTACTAAAGGTTATCAAAAGATTATATGAATTAAGTTGGAATATTGGTTGAAATTTCTCACGTACTTCTTTTGCTATTTTTTGAACTTCCTCTTCTAAAGTCCATATCTGTGTTTTACTTATTTCAGATAACTTAACTTTTTTCATCATCTTACTCAATCCCCACAAAAAATTAGTTAATATTAATCGTCTCATAAAGCAAAAACACATTCTACAAGTAAACTGTTCTTTCGCTGAACAAGAAAATCGATACCATTATTGAAGTATCGCACCCGATAGTTAAAGAAGATTAACGGTATTGTTCTCTGAAAATCAATTTAAAGTTAGGTTTTAAAGTTATTTCAATAATATTTTCGTATCTATCGGACTCACCGTGAAACAAACGAATCTTCGAGTGATTCTTTTTATCTTCTACAATTTCAATTTTCTTAACAGACATTAATTCAAGGTATGACACTATCTCTTTTGTCTCTCTGTCCTTAACACTTAAAGTAAATTCGTTATAAAAAGGTGAAAGGGTAATCTCATATAATTCCTTTTCATTTTCTAAAACAAAAGTTGATGTGTCATTATAAAAAGTATCTGTTTCGTCTTTTCTCTTAGGTATCGATTCAAAAACAGAAATTAAGTCTAATTCTTCTGGAATCTCCATCATTATCATCTCTCCCACTGAGTAAAGCTAAATCACCTTATAATAAGCAATTCTTTTAAAGGTTAATTTATTCCTTCTTCAACTAACCTGCTCCGTTAGTTGAAATATGCTGACAAGGATTTAACAAACAAAATCCCAAAAAGTAAAGACCAAAGAAAACCGAACACAAAGATTAGAACTCTTTTAATAAGGGTTGGAGAAAATGTAAAGGCAAGCCCTACAATTAACTCTATAAGATTGTCAGCAAGAAAAAATCCCATTTCATCAATATACTTCTTTTTACCAAACAGCGAAAACCAAATTATAAATAACCCGACCAACAGAAAAATTAGGGTAAAGAATGTAAACTGTATATTTTCCATCTGATAATTACTCCCTCCCCCCGTTAGTTTAACAAATGCCCGCTTTTCCCGTATACTGCTCAAATTTTGCCTTTTCCCGCTTCCACTTTTATCTGCTAAAATCAAAGTTCATACATTCCCCAAAATAAAAAAGACCACTTGAAAAAGTAAAGTGGTCACCTTTAATTTAAGCTAATCTTCCCTTTAGCCAACCATGAAGCGAGCTTCACCACAGATGACGAAGTTAATTCGCTCTTCCATAGGAGTTGAAAGGATGGGTTCAGCCTCATTATCTTTTACAATGGTAAACTCATAGTAATGTTTCTTGAATGAAAACCCATTTTCTCATAAAGTTTAATAGCAGGGTTTCCCACAAATACACTAAGTCGAACTTCAGGGTATCCTTCTTGTTTTAAACGGTCAATAGCACTACTCAGTAACTGTTTAGAAACCCCTTTTCCTCTGAATTCTTCTAGAACAAAAAGTTCATATATAAATCCAATCCTTTTATCAGTAAATTGGTCTTTGTTTTCCCCAATCAAAATCCAGCCCATTAATTTATCGTCTTCTGTTGCGATTAAATAATAACATCCTTTCTTTAAGAGCGGTTCTACAAGTTGCTTAATTTTCTCGCCAGTCGGTTTTACTTTACCCAATGTTCCTTCAAACATGGCTTGTGGAGAACGTGCCATAATTTGTTTAAGTTCACTATCGGTGGATTTTCTAATATCCATTTTGTAACGTTCACACCTTCCGTATCATTCTACTCAGTTTAGCATATACCACCCAGAATCTTATTCTACTGAACTCCCCTGTTAGCCACCCATGCATCGCTTCGCGGTACCACAGATGATGGAAGTTCATTCGTTCTTCCATGGGGGTTGAATAAAGAATTATTCTTTTTAAACTCATCCCATTCCTCTCGAAGAATACCCATCCGAATAGAATCATAGTATTCGCCATTATAGTAGCGGCATTTTCTCATTCTACCTTCTAATCGCATTCCCAATTTTTCCGCACATCTTATCATTCGTGGATTTCCAGACCAAGTCGTCAGACCCACTCTCTCGATGGTTAGATTTTCAAAGAGATAGTCAATCCATAAAGATAATGCTTCGGTTCCAAATCCACCATTCCAATGTTCAGGAGAATATATGACAATTCCAATTTCAAGCCATCGTGTACGTTTGTCCTCCCAATAATAGCTAACCATACCTATAATTTGACCTTGATGTTCCATAATCATTTGGCTTGGTACATCCGTAAAGTTCATTCTTTCTTCCATTGTCTCAGAAAACTTTTCAAAGGTACAAAATTCAAGTGGATAATAAGGAGCATCGTACTTTTTCCATTCTGGATTCTCCACACCATATATCAGATTATATAGAATTGGCAAATCATCCTGTGTTGGTGTCCGCAGAGATATTCTTTTTCCCGTCAGTAACAACTTTCGCAAAATATCCACCCCCACCTTATAGAATTCAACATACTTGCTATTATCCCTTTTCTAAATAGGGAGCTTATTAAAAAATTCGATGA
>NZ_BAWO01000082.1 GCF_000632715.1 Parageobacillus caldoxylosilyticus NBRC 107762
TTGTATATTACTGTGATGGAAACATTACCGTCCATATAGACCAAAAACGTTTTGAGCAAGTGATGATGAATTTGTTGGACAATGCTTTAAAATATTCCGATCAAGGTTCTACCGTGTCTATTGATGTAAGAGCGGAGAAAAATAACATTGTGATTATTGTTTCAGACGAAGGCAGAGGGATCCCTGAAGAGGATTTGCCGCATATTTTTGAACGGTTTTACCGGGTGGATAAATCAAGATCAAGAAACAGCGGCGGAACAGGACTGGGGCTGGCTATCGCTAAGGAAATTGTGGAAGCACACGGAGGATCGATTTGCGCCGCAAGTGAATATGGGAAAGGGACAAACATGATCATTACATTGCCGGAGGGATGAGCATGTACATGATTTTACTGGTTGACGATGAAAAACGAATGTTAGATTTGCTTGATCTTTATCTCTCCCCGAAAGGATATCATTGCGTAAAGTGTGAGTCCGGTTTAGCAGCGATACAGTACTTAGAAAATAACAAAGTGGATTTAGTCTTGCTGGACATTATGATGCCAGAGATGGATGGTTGGGAAACGTGCAAACGAATTAGAGAATTTTCCGATGTTCCTATTATCATGGTGACCGCAAGAGATCAAACGTTAGATATCGTCAAAGGACTCAATATTGGGGCGGATGATTACATCGCCAAACCGTTTGACGAAGCCGAGCTCCTTGCCCGCATAGAGGCGGTGCTGCGCCGCTCCGTAGGAAAGCGCTCGAAAATAGAATTTCAAGGATTAGTGTGGGATGAAGACGAACATAAAGTCCACTATCAAAACGAACCGATTTTTCTAACGCCGAAAGAGTTTGCCATATTGGGGCTGTTTTTGAAGCATCGAAACAGAGTGTTCAGCCGAGAACAAATCATCGTGTCCTTATGGGGCTATAACGCAAATACAGAAGAGCGTACCATAGACTCTCATGTCAAAAATATTAGAGAAAAGCTTAGACAAGTTGGTTTTCCGATCGATCAATTTCTGCAAACCGTTTGGGGGGTAGGATATAAATGGGAGGCATAAGGCAAGAAGAGGATGAAAGAACAAATCATTACACTGCTTAATACCTATGAAAATGCTGCTTATCTCATCAGCATTGTGATAAATATTATAATTAGTATTTTAGGACTTGTACCAAGCGTTTTTCTCACGGCTGCCAATTTGGCCGTGTTCGGGTTTTGGAAAGGCACCTTTTTATCTTTTGCAGGGGAAGCAATCGGAGCCATTATCTCCTTTCTTTTATATCGTAAAGGATTCAAGAAGCTTTCTGAATCCAAGTTATTTTCTCACCCGAAAGTCAGACGTTTGCTTGAAGCAAAAGGTGTAGAAGCATTTTTTCTTGTTCTGTCTTTGCGGCTTCTTCCCTTTGTTCCGTCAGGAGTAGTGACCTTTGTTGCGGCGATCGGAAAAACCTCCTTACTTATCTTTATGATTGCTAGCTCAATAGGGAAAATACCTGCCTTACTTTTAGAAGCCTATTCGGTTTATCAATTGATGAATTGGACATGGCAAGGTAAAGTGATATCGGCATTTCTGTCTATTTTTTTATTCCTATTTACTTGGAAGAAAATCAATCGAAAAAAGGTTCAAACGTAAAAAGTTTTGATAATGGACAAACGTTGATGAATCTAGGATTTTATAAAGAATCTGATTTTCATTATATGACAGTTGGCTATAAAAGCCATACGATTTATGTCGTGAACCAAGAAGAAAACAAAACGCTCGGACAAGGGTTATTTTACAGTAAAGATGATGGGAAAACGTGGTCGCCAAGTCAATTAAACGGCCTGCCGCAAACTTCAGCAGGAACGATTGCTGCCCACCCAACGGACGAAAATATGGTCGGAATTAGTACGCCTGAAGGAATTTTCGTCTCCAAAGATAATGGGAATACGTTTGAACGGTTTACTCGAAAGATCAATACGACGACTTTTGTGTTCCAAGAAAAATCCATAACATTATATTTTCCGTGGTTAAGAAAGCTGATTGGTCCCATTCTCATTCTTGTCGGTTTATACTTGTTAGGGATTTTTAAAATGTATTGGAACGTAACTTTGTTCAAAGTCCCTGAGAGATTTTTAAAGAAAGGAAAAATAGGCTCCTTTTTAATGGATTTTGGCTTTTCATTAGCTTTTTGTCCAACCATGTTTGTGCTATTTTTTGTTACCCTAATGCCTCTGGTATACTCAACGTCTTATGGAGTGTTATTACCGAGTATCTTTGCTGTCGGAACCTCTGTACCTGTGATTTTTTTCATCTTCATCCTTTGGTACTTAGGATTTAACGGCACTCTAATGAAAAAAGGGAGACAAGCAGGAAGTTTCGTTCAGAAAGCAGCTGGAATCATGATGATCTTAATTGGCATATTAGACACTATTACTTATTGGTTCTAAAGTTAGAAAAGGGGGAAAGTGAAATGGGAATTTTTTATACGATGTTTGGAGGTTCGGTTATGATGATCGGGATGATGTTATTCTGGATTGTATTAATCGTTGTTGGTTTTTATCTCTTACATCGTTTTATCAATGACCGCAAAGAAGAGTTATCTCCAATGGAAATATTAAAAGTACGATTAGCCAGAGGAGAGATCACTTTAGACGAATTTGAACAGCTATCGAAAAAGTTATAGTAAAATCCAGTCTTTTTTCGTCATATTGAGTACAGGAATACGACTTACAATTGTTCTCCCCTCTTTCAATTTCATATAGATGAAGGAAGTTGTTGAAAAGAGTATTGTCAACAGCTTCTTTTTTTAACTTTTTAAACATAATAACTGCTTATTTTTTCTTTAGTTTAAAATCGTTATTAAACTATGGATAAAAATAGGGGCATTTTAACGATATCCTCTAAAGAAATACATTTTTTAACGCTAATCTTATCAATTGCATTTTATACCCATTACGGGTATGATGTATTTAGAAGATAATTATTGAGGTGATACCAGTGAATCCAAATCAATATCAAGATAACAATATAAATGCCAAAATGGTTCCGCGAACCGAAGAAGAGATCGAAAGCATCGTCAAGCGCCTGAAGCGCATTGAAGGGCAAGTGCGCGGGGTGCAAAAAATGGTGGAGGACAATCGTTACTGCATTGATATTTTGGTGCAAATTTCCGCGATTCAAGCCGCATTAAACAAAGTCGGGTTGAACTTGCTGGAACGACATGTAAATCATTGTGTTGCCAAGGCGATCCGCGAAGGAAGCGGAGAAGAATCCATTCGGGAATTAATGGATGTCATTAAGCAATTCTCAAAGTAAAAGTAAAGGAGGGAAAGCTGGATGAGTGAACAAAGAACCGTGACACTGAAAGTAACCGGTATGACATGTGCCGCTTGTTCCAATCGTATTGAGAAAGTGTTGAACAAAATGGATGGGGTAGAAGCCAATGTCAATTTGGCGATGGAAAAAGCAACGATTAAATACGATCCATCGAAACAAAGCATAGCCGATATCCAAATGAAAATTGAGAACTTGGGGTATGGAGTTGCAACTGAAAAGGTGACGCTAGATATTGAAGGGATGACATGTGCAGCGTGTGCGGCACGGATTGAAAAAGGGTTAAATCGTATGGAAGGTGTTACAAATGCTGCTGTAAACTTGGCGGCAAACAGCGCTGTTGTAGAATACAATGAAGGCATTGTATCTGTAGAAGACATTTTAGAGAAAATCAAAAAGCTTGGGTACAAAGGGCAGATCCGAAACGAAGAACAAGATCATGCAGGCCGGAGAGAAAAGTTGCTTAAACAAAAACAACGACAACTTGCCATTTCCATCATCTTATCGCTGCCTTTGCTTTATACGATGATTGCTCATATGCCATTTGATATAGGCTTACCGATGCCGAACATTTTGATGAATCCGTGGTTCCAGCTTCTTTTGGCTACACCCGTTCAGTTCTACATCGGCGGTCCCTTCTATGTAGGAGCGTATCGGGCATTACGAAACAAGAGTGCTAACATGGACGTACTAGTGTCGCTTGGAACATCGGCAGCTTACTTTTACAGCTTGTATGAGGCTTTCAAAACATTAGGAAATCCCGAATATATGCCAAGATTGTATTTTGAAACAAGTGCCGTGCTGATTACGCTTGTCCTTGTCGGAAAATACTTTGAATCGTTGGCGAAAGGGCGAACAACGGAAGCCATCTCTAAACTGTTGAGCCTGCAGGCAAAAGAAGCTACTGTCATCCGTAATGGGGAAGAAATAAGAGTTCCACTTGAAAAAGTGGTGATCGGTGATACCATTCTCGTCAAGCCGGGAGAAAAAATCCCGGTAGACGGTACCGTCATCGCCGGAGTATCTTCCGTAGACGAATCGATGATTACTGGTGAATCCATTCCTGTTGATAAGAAGGAAGGCGACTCTGTCATCGGAGCAACCATTAATAAAAATGGTGTACTAACCATTCGGGCAGAAAAGGTTGGGAAAGATACAGCACTTGCCAATATCATTAAAATCGTAGAAGAGGCGCAAGGATCGAAAGCGCCTATTCAGCGTATGGCTGATGTCATTTCGGGTATTTTCGTACCAATTGTTGTAGGAATTGCTGTCGTTGCATTCATTATATGGTACTTCTTTGTGGCGCCGGGCGACTTGCCAAAGGCGCTTGAGGTGGCCATCGCGGTTCTTGTTATTGCGTGTCCTTGTGCGCTTGGCCTTGCCACACCGACATCCATTATGGTCGGTACAGGCAAAGGCGCAGAAAAGGGGATCCTCTTTAAAGGAGGTGAGTACCTAGAGGGAACGCATAAAATCAATGCCGTGTTACTGGATAAAACAGGAACAGTGACAAAAGGAAAACCAGAAGTAACAGATGTGCTGGAATTCCGAGAAGACATGCTCGATTATGCCGTTTCCGCCGAGAGCGCTTCGGAACATCCGCTGGCTCATGCGATTGTGGAATATGGGAAGAAACGAGCGATTTCTGTTAAGCCACTGGAGCATTTCTCCGCGATTATCGGTCACGGAATTGAAGCGACCATTGATGGAAAAAACGTCCTTGTTGGAACGCGAAAGCTGATGAAGGAACGCTCTGTAGAGATTTCTATGCATGAAGATAAAATGATAGAGCTTGAAAAACGAGGAAAAACTGCCATGTTAGTTGCTATTGACGGGCAGCTTGCTGGCATCATTGCTGTCGCTGATACGGTAAAAGAAAGCTCCAAAGAAGCCATTCAAACATTGAAACAAATGGGTATCGAAGTGTACATGGTAACAGGAGACAACAAACGTACAGCGGAAGCTATTGCTAAGCAAGTGAATGTGGATCGTGTCTATGCAGAGGTGCTTCCTGAAGAAAAAGCGAATATCGTCCAAGAGCTGCAAAAACAAGGAAAACGAGTTGCGATGGTCGGTGATGGAATCAATGACGCTCCAGCTCTTGCAAAAGCGGATATTGGCATGGCCATCGGCACAGGAGCGGATGTCGCCATCGAAACGGCCGATGTTACCTTGGTCGGCGGAGATTTAGCCCATATCCCGAAAGCGATTGAGTTAAGCCGCAAAACAATGAAAAACATTCGGCAAAACCTGTTCTGGGCTTTGTTCTATAATACCATTGGCATTCCTGTAGCTGCCGCTGGATTATTGGAGCCTTGGGTTGCCGGAGCGGCAATGGCGTTCAGTTCCGTATCTGTGGTGACAAACGCGCTTCGTTTGAAACGCGTGAAAATATAAAGAATAAGGAGGAATCGATGATGACCATTACATTACATGTAAAAGGAATGACTTGCGGCCATTGCAAAATGGCAGTGACGAATGCTCTTAAAGAGCTAGACGGAGTACAAAATGTAGAAGTACATCTGCAAGAAGGTACTGTGGATGTAGATTATGATGGAACAAAGGTAAGTGTAGAAAAACTCAAAGAAGCGATTGAAGAGCAAGGTTACGATGTGAAATAACATAAAATCCCCTCCAAGTAAAACTTGGAGGGGATTTCACTTACTACGATAAGCCGTTATTCACCTTTATTGGTTGTGTCGTTAGGATCCGGTGTATAGTTAGATTTGTAATCTTTATATTTTACTTCTGTGACCATTCCAGCTGAAGCATGGTGTAAGTCATGGCAATGGAACATCCAATTTCCCGGATTATCCGCTTTAAACGCGACTACATATTCTTCACCCGGTTTTACATTCAAGGTATCCTTCATCAATGGAGAGCCTGCAATTGGTTTGCCATTTTTGCTTAATACTTGGAAGAAATGTCCGTGTAAATGCATTGGGTGTACATCTTTCGGTGAATGGTTCACTAATGTTACTTTTGCTAGATCTCCTGTCTTAACATTTATAGGTGTTGTTTCAGGATACGTTTTCCCGTTAATCGTGTAGATCATGCCATCTTTGCCCATGGCTGTTCCTAAATCCATTGTGTACTCTACATCATATTTTTGGTCTAACGTAAATGGACCTGATTCATGTTTTCCGTATTTCGTCATATCAACGATAGGGAGGTCCTCTTTTGCATTTGATTTGTCCGTATTGTTTGTTGCACCTTCATATTGAATTTTCACTTTCATGCCATCGGTTCCTTTCATATCACCGTGGCATTCTAATAACCATTCACCCGGATTATCTGCTGTAAATTCAATATCGTACCGTTCACCCGGAGCAATATTTAAAAGTTCATCTTTGATTGGCTGCGGATCTTTTAACGGCTGCCCGTCTGTTGCGACAATTTTGAACTCATGACCATGCAGGTGGAGTTTGTGGGACATGTATCCTGCGTTTACAAGGCGAAGCCGCACTTTTTCGCCCTTCTTCACTTTTAAAGGTTCTATAGCGGAACCGTTTTTCCCGTTAATCGTGAAAATATCATACATATTCATATCATGGTCCATGCTGCTCATATCCATATGTTGGTCATCGGGGCTATTTCCATGTCCCATATTGCTGTGATCCATGTTACTCATATCCATATTGCTTTCTGCATTTGGATTGCTCATCCATTCATCTAACACAAGTGTATAATCTCGATCTACTTTTTCCTCATTCTTAGGTTCTACGATTAATGTACCGTATAGCCCCTTGTCCATTTGTTTCGCACTTTCTTGATGGGAGTGATACCAATATGTTCCCGGTACGGTTGCAGTAAATTCATACGTAAAGGTTTCACCCGGTTTAATCGCGTTCATCGTGACACCCGGAACTCCATCTTGGCTATTCGGAACAGGGTAGCCGTGCCAATGGATCGTCGTCGGTTCTGGCAAATCATTTTTAAAATGAATTATTACTCGATCGCCTTGTTTCACACGAATTTGCGGCCCGGGCACAGATCCATTGTACGTGTAGACCGGAAGTTTTACTTTATCATTTATTTGTAATAATGCTTCTTTAGCGGTTAAATAAAACTCTTTGCCGGATAAAACTTTTGTATTCGTTGCCAAAGGCAGTTGCTTACTGGAGTCCTTGGCGGTGTTTTCCTCCTTCATATTCATGTTTGACATATCGTGCCCCTGCATGGAACTGTGTGAAGTACTATTTGAGCAAGCTGCACCAATAGCAACAACTCCCGCTAAAATAGTTCCAACCAATAATTTCTTCATGTATTTCCCTCCATAAACAAACATGTGATTTAAATGCTAATATCATCATAGAAAATAAATGTGCAAAATTTATGGAGAAAAGAGTTATTGAGCAATTTTGCACAAAGTATTATTTGATATTAATGGGAGATACGAAATAAAAAAGACAAGCTATTACCAATCGGTTAATTGCGGATATAGGTAATAGCTTGTTTGCCCATTTGTATATAAGCTTTATGTGTAGCGAAAGCAACACTGTATAACCATCCCGAACTGCGTAAGCGTATTGAAACCTTACGTTAAGCCATGTTTTTGGCTGTAGTCGGAAGTATCTTTTCATGGGTATTAATTAATCATGCATGGCAGGGTGCTAAAAGCAATCGTTTGAAGATGGGGTTTTTAGGGAGTAGTTTTTATGTTTTTTTGACTTTTGTGTTAGCTTATCAGTTAGTAACGCTGAAATCTTCTTATCCAAATGAAGATGCTTGTATGGGGGGGATTATTGGTTTAGTATTCAGCATAATAGTTACAACAGTTGCGTTTATTACTTGTTTTACAATCACAGGCTTTTCTAAGAAATAAGAAGCCAATTAAACACAATGTGAATTTAATGTACCTTGATTGACGTTTTATTTCTTACACGATCGGGATCGTTTCTGCAATAAGTTAAATAAAGAAATGTGAGGAGGGTGTCCTAAAAGTGGTTGCTTTTGGCCCCCCCTTTATTTTCACATATGCATATGATGAGAATGGTCGCCGCCGATCGAT
>NZ_BAWO01000081.1 GCF_000632715.1 Parageobacillus caldoxylosilyticus NBRC 107762
TATAGAGGGAGGGATTTTTCATATGAACATTCGTAGCTTTCGCAAAGAGGATTGGATGCAAGTGAAGGAAATTTACGAGCAAGGAATTGCGACAGGACAAGCAACGTTTGAAACGACAGCACCATCGTTTGAAAAATGGGAATCGACCATTGCCGCAAATTTATGTTTAGTCGCTGAAGATGAAGAAGGCATTCAAGGCTGGTGTAAGATCAGTAAAGTATCGGATCGTTGCGTGTATGAAGGGGTAGGGGAGGTGAGTGTGTATGTTCGAGATGTGAGTCGAGGAAAAGGAATTGGAAAACAACTTCTACAAGCCGTGATCAAAGAATCAGAGGCAAAAGGATTTTGGACATTAACTGCGGGGATTTTCCCTGAAAACATACCAAGTTTACGTTTACACCAAAGTGTTGGATTTCGTGTAGTTGGTATAAGACAACGTATAGGAAAGTTAAATGGAGTATGGCGTGATGTGGTATTGCTTGAACGTCGTAGTCAAATTGTAGGTATAGATTGAAATGACTTTTAGATTATGTAAATTACTATTTGCATAAAAAAGTGACAGAATTATTCTTGGATTCAATAGCAAACCAAAATAATTCTGTCACTAAAATTAGAACTAAGTATAATTGTGTCATTTAGCCAAGTGAAATTCTGAGTCAAATAAAAATTAAATTATGTATACTTATGTGTTGCATTTTATCAATATAAAATTATGTCAATTAAAACATTATGCACGAGGTTCGTTAACCATATAAAATTTTGTCATTAATTCATACAGAATTCTGTCAATGTACATATGGGCACTTGAGGGAAGAAACCCTCAAAATTCGGGGAAAATGATTAGTTTACATAATATAAAGTGAAACGATAAAAAAATGATAAAAAAGTAAGTTAACTTAATAATCGCGTATAAACTTTGATAATTCGTATAAAAAATGATAATTACCGCCAAAAAATTGGATAAGATTACTAAGATAATAGCATATTCGTTCTTATTTGTCTAGTTGATCACAGCAGTTTGTCCAGAATTATAAAACAATTCCAGATGCAGCATCCTTCTAAGTTAAACTACTAGAAGGGGATTACGATAATATTGATCAATGGAATAGTGCAGTAGATTTCGTGTTTGTGTCTTTACTTACATCTAAATCGTTTGACAGCATCCTTTTTAAAAAAGACAGAATAGTATGCACTGTTGTTGGATGAATCTCTTTCATGAACAACAGATGATTTCCTTTCCCTAACTGGAAGAAGATTGTTTATTATGCCAGAGCGGGGGAGCGATAACAATGTGATTTTAAAGGAAAATCAAGTGTCACCAAAGATCGAAATATGAAGTTGCTGAAAATCAAGCTGATCTTGGAATCAGTATACTTCCTGAAATGCTTTTGTTTCGTGTATCACACATTTGTATTATTCATTTAGAATGAGATCATTTATCGTACCATAGGGATTACAACATTATCTCTGAAAAACATCTCTCCAGCCGTCAAAACTATAAATAGAACTATGTGCTAAATAATCAAAAAATTAAAGTAAAATTTTGATAATGTTAAGGAGTTTCTTTGCTGTGCTAACGGATGGCGATACTTGAATAAGAAACGCACTTTTATTCAGCTGTCCGATGGAAGAGTGAACGAAAGGTGAGCATCACGAAAGAACAGTTGTGCGTGAAGCTAAAGAAGAAGTCTTAAAAAATTTTAGGTTTTAACCGTTTATCTTTCATCAACAAAATATTCCATAATCCATTGTTATTATCAATCGTCTTTTTGCTGGTTTTCTATACCTATAACCACTTATACAATGAACTTGCTCAAGACCATAACATGCCCATAAAAAATTCCCGTATGAGTCACTCGATGACCCATAATAAGTCGTCTGTCTCCCCGTTGAATTCCAGTACAAAGACGAAAAAAGTAGTCATTGAAGCAACCGAATTTGCTTACTTCCCTCAAGATTTCAAACTGACTGTAGGACAACCCGTAACCTTAATTCTCAAAAATAGTGGTAAAGTTGAACATGATATCGAATTCGAAAATATGAAAGCATCCCTTTTACAACAGAGTCATCATGGGAATCATTTAAAAAATCAAACCGTTCATATTCATTCTTTACCGGGAAAAACCGCTGAAGTGAGGTTCATACCAATCGAAAACGGTGTTTTTCGCTTTTATTGCACGGTTCCCGGACATAAAGAATCTGGTATGGTTGGATTCGTTGAAGTTTTTTAACAAAGTGAAGTGGTTGCCGAGACAATGCTCGGCTTTTTCCATTTATATTATTGTTTAGTTTTACATACAACTAAAGTGAAATAACATGCAATATGTTGGAGAAGGGCGGTTGAATGAAGGTGTTTCATTATACGATTGAAACACAAAAGGAAATAAACGAAACGATAAAGATGTTGGAAGAAAGCTTGAAAAAAGAAGGGTTTGGAATTTTGTGGGAATTTAGTGTAACGGAAAAACTGCAGGAAAAAGGATTCGATTTTCCAATACCATTTGTGATTTTGGAAGTATGTAATCCGCAAGAGGCAGTGCGTGTGCTTTCTGAAAACTTATTAGCAGGTTATCTTCTGCCATGCAAAATCGTGGTGTATAAAGAAAATGAAACAACAAAAATTGGTATGCCAAAACCAACCATGTTGATCAGCATGATAAATCATGAAGAACTGAAAAACTTAGCGGAGGACATTGAAAAAAGGTTGATATCCTGTATCGATGAATGCAGATAAATAGCTGCTAAAAATAAACCGAAAATAACATTGTTTAAATCTTATTATGGAATTTGGGAAAAGCTTAAAAGTAATAACGGATCCGGGGCATGGTGTATCATTTATTTCAACGAAAACCCCTGAATTAGCGATTGCAGCTACGCCATTTTCCCATCTAGGAAAACACGCACCTTTAATATGGCTAGAGAATGGAGCGCTAACAAAGGACATATATGAATTTTTAGCTCGTTTAAAACCCACTTTTACGGATGATCCAACAGTGGGACCGTATAATCACGCATTTTTATCTGGTACATTCCGTTCCATCTCTTATCAAACACAAGGAATCATCGATGAAAAGCTCGAAATTGTTCCCGCAACTGGAGAAGGACATGCAGGGCATTAGAAGCACGTGAATCTATATACGCAAAACAGCTTGCAAGCCGAGCAGGCTGTTTTTTTATTTTTGAAACTCATGGTGTTATATGACGATGCAAACATGCGGCATTCAACTAACACCAAAGGTTTTTGAATTATTCGCATATCATTACATACGAATTCTACAAGTTAATTTGTAATGGTTCACATTGTTAGAGAAACATGTAAGCACAAAGTATGATTATGAGGATAGACTCCCATGACGAAAAAATTTCGTCGCCATCGGAAGGATGAAAACAACCTTCTGTCGAATGGTCTCCTTGCAGCTGGGGTCATGAGGAAAAAACGAGTGCATAGCACTTATTAACCATATATATATACTGAAATACCTTCCTTTGGAATTCAATTCCGAAGGCTAGGCGGGTCCCGTTTTTTGTCTTAAATGGTGTTTTCAGGATAGAGCCATTAGAAATTCTAGTCGATTTTTGCAAATATCTAATTGCTAAATAATAATCCACGACAAAAATTTGTAAATTTTTATGAACACTTTCTCCATACTTCTCCTTTATTCTAAAACCAGAAAAGGATGGAGGTGTTGAAAATGAAAAAACTTATTTCAGGTTTGTTCATACTTGTTTCAGCTTTTATGCTAGCTACAGCTGTCTTTGCAGCAAATAAAGATGATAATAATGGTTGGAAAGAAATGTTACCAATGATGAAACAAATGCATCCAAATTTATCAGAGGAACAATTACAAAAAATGTATGAACAGTGTCGAAATAACGGAGAAAAAATGATGGAACATATGATGAATTATGACAGAATGAATCAACAAATGATGAAATAAGGGCATATGAACAACCAGATGTAACAAGGCTTAATCAGTTATATTTAAGCACTGCAGGCTTTAAAACTACGGTGCTTTTTTCATACGTAAATTTCAGTAAATAGAAAAGAAAAACAGCAGGTTTAAAAATTCAATCTGCTGTTTATTTTATTTATATTTACGACATGACGTCTTATCCCGTTAGGAATTTCACCTACTTGAACCGTTTTTATTACTTTGTTTTGTTCTTTATCCATGACACTAACTGTGTTTTCAAACAAATTGGTCACGAAAACATATTTTATGATCCGGACTTGTGGCTACTCCGTGTTCATTATTTTCTATTCGGAAACGACCTTAAGGGATCTCCGTTTTTTCTGCACATTTTCTCTACATTTGTTTGTTATTATATGGAGGAGAGTAAGCTGATAAGGAAGGGACAAAAGTGCGAAAAATTTCATTTAAATTAGGACTATTATTTTTTGTATTCGTATTAGGAATAGAGACGGTTTTATTTGCGTCATTATATGTTACTCTGGTGAATTCTAGAATTAATGAGGAATTTGAGCAGCTGTTGGCAAGAGGGAATAATCATCGCGATGTGTTAGAAAAAAATTATAACCCTTCTACGTTAGAACATGTCACCATGATGGAGTCTGAAGCAGAGACAGATGTCGTTATTACAAATGAAAATGGGAAGATATTGTATTTTTCAGATCATATTTTACCATTTGCTAAAAGAATCATAAAAAAAGCAAATAATAAAAACATTCCCCATAGTGGAATGATTGTTCAAAAAAATTGGCAAAAAGAGGCGCATATTTCGACAGTAAGCCCGATTCGGATTGACGGCAAGATCAAAGGGTATGTCTATATGTTTCAAAATACGGATTCCATTCAAAACATGATTTATAAGTTAAAACATCATTTCATTATGGTTGGAATTCTTTCTGTATTTTTAACCATTATTACGATTGCCTTCTTATCAAGAGTTATTACCATCCCTCTCATTCGCATGAAAGAGGCGACCGAAAAATTGAGCAAAGGCGATTTTTCTGTTCGTCTGCAAATAAAAGGGGAGGACGAATT
>NZ_BAWO01000080.1 GCF_000632715.1 Parageobacillus caldoxylosilyticus NBRC 107762
GAAGTTTTCAAAAAAGCTTATTGTATTATTGGAAAAATAGTGTAATTTTGTACGAATATTGCTGAAAATAGTTAAGCAACTTATTAAAAAACACAAGTCCAATGATCCGTTTCAAATTGCAAAAAATGATCTTATTCGCGGAACTTGGAAATACTCTTTATAGTTCATACAAACGGATTCAGTTCATTCATCTTCATAATCAACTGGATGAAATGATGCAACGTTTTGTATGCGCCCATGAACTTGGACATGCCTTTTTACACCCGAAATCCAACACCCTTTTTAAGAGCTAAAACCCGATTCTCTGTTGAAAAATTAGAAGTGGAAGCCAACACGTTTGCTGTTGAATTACTACTTTCAGATGACGTTATGACTCAATACCAAGCCTGACCATATATGATGCAGCAGAAATACATCGCCTACCAAAGGAACTTGTCTATCTAAAAATTTAACCATCAAAAAGGGAAACGGCCGCACACTTTCTGAAAAGAGAAATGCACGGCCATTGGTTAAAGTTGGGTTCATGATGACTATCTTTGTGACATTGCTGGACGGTGCGGACGGTGCATTTTATGCGTAAACTTACGAATGTAAGGGAGAACCCAGTGGTCAAGGCCATATCTGCCAGCATTCGCACCCGCTACCAGAATGAACACCGTTAACAATACCATTTGCGGGTTGGTGCTCGTCGTTCCCGAGAACATAAACGCAAAGTTCATAACAGCGCCCATTAGTGCAGCAAATGTTGTGAAAATGCCGAGAATCAGTGCAATGCCGACTAAAAATTCTCCCCAAGGCACGAGTACGTTAAACAATCCGACGTTTGGCAGGGCGAAATGTTCGATAAACGCAGCCCACCAGCCTTGCACCGCTGGATGTTCCCCTGCTGCTTTGGCGAGCGCCCCTTTCAAAAATCCCGATGCGTCAAATCCTTCCGTTATCTTATGCCATCCTGCGGTGATCCAAGCATAGCCGAGATACAAACGGAACAGCACCATGATGACGGAAGCACTCGTATGTTCGCGAAGCCATTTAACCATATCCTCGCTCCCCTTTTATTTTTATTGTTCCTTACACTTTTATCGTACTACTTTTTGCGGGAATTGAAACGACTTTGTTCATTATTTCACAATTTATTAAGAAATTTATTACAGCATTCGCAACATTCCTTATAACGATTTTTCGCCTATTGACAACTGCTTTTTTCTATATACAAAAAAGTATATAGAAAGATAGGGTAGCGGGAAATATTTACGATGAAACCAAGATCATCGATCATACCAACCAATCCGTCCTGTTTTCCCGGCAGCCAAAAGAATTTAGAAGAAGGCCTTGTGGACCGCAACGTATATCCTGAAGTACCGATGCGGATTGAATTTACATTGACCGAAAAAGGGAGTGTTCGGCAAACGGTAATGGAAGCGATTAGGCGGTTGGTGCAAACGTGGATGGATGCTGAAAGACAGCGGTTACATAAGATGACACATAAACAAAAGCCAGTCTGAAACTGGCCTTTACTTATATGTCAACAAGCGGCTCAGCCCTTTGAATTCTAAAGCTCGGAAAGCCTGCTCCACTTTTTCCTTGTCTACGTTCCACTCCGCCTCTTCGATTCGCAGCGCTATCGGAAGATCGCAATAAATTTTTGCTAGTTTTCTAGAAAGGTGCAGCATCTCTTCATGTTCTTGCAGTTTTTGCCGCTGCGACTTTGTCAGAAGGGGAAGATGTTCGAGGATTCCTTCAATCGAACCGTACTGGCGCACTAATTTTAGCGCTGTTTTTTCACCGATGCCACGCACCCCTGGATAATTGTCGCTTGCATCACCCATTAATGCTTTGACATCGATCCATTGTGATGGCAGGATTCCCATTTCCTTTCGAAAGCGTTCGAGCGTATACATATGATAATTGCCAATCCCTTTGTCCAGCAAATATACCATTACCGTTTCGGAAAGAAGCTGCAGCAAATCTTGATCCCCTGTCAAAATGGCAATGTCCATTTCGTCTTTCCATTGCTTGGTGAGCGTGCCAATGCAATCATCCGCCTCCGCTCCCAGTACGCCAATGTTTGGAATATCAAACGCGGAAACAACGTGCTTGACTAGTTCAAACTGCGGGACAAGCTCTAATGGCGGCTCTCCTCGGTTCGCCTTATACATCGGAAACATTTCCGTTCGAAACGTCGTGCTCCCCATATCCCAGCAGCAAACGACATGCGTTGGCTCTATATGATGGACGGCAGCGATGAAATGCTTGACAAATCCATAAACCGCGTTTGTCGGAACCCCTTCGCTTGTGAACATAAAATTCCCATGAAGTGCGGTCGCATAAAACGAACGAAATAAGAGCGCCATCCCGTCAATAAGCAGTAGCTTTTGGCTCGTTTGCGTCATGGTTGTTTTCTCCTTCCGGTTTTGTTAACATAATATTTTTATCGTATAAATAGTGGTAATCGTGCAGTTTTTTACATACAATACTTCGAGAGCATTGCCAGGCGGCCAACGTTAAGGTCTCTGTGCTCTTATTTTTCATGACGGGAATCAGGCCGCGAATATATAGAAAGAATAGATCGATGACGGTCTAACATATGGATGGGCGGCAAACAAGGCTTCAGTACCCTTCAATAGCTATGATAAAACAAAGCGTATCGAGATGGCGCAACAGTTTTTCGGCAATGATGTTTCGCTTAATCATTATAGCTGTTTTTTCAAGATAATTTTCTGCTCTCCCTTTTCGTCCGTATACGTGCCGATGGTATCAAATCCATGGCGTAAATTTAAAATGAGCATGTTCCGCCATTTATTTTTCGTTGTTGTCGTTACAACAGAATAGCCATGCTCTTTCAGCCAGTGTCGTGCTGCATCGTCATTAATGTCGAGCCAATCCCCTGCCGGCGATACGCGCTGTCGCCCCCGCCAATCCAGCTGTAGAACTCATTTGCACCTTGTTTATATCCACGACAACTTTTCCATTATCCAAAGCGACAAGAACAAGCAGCCTGTCCACTTTCTGCATTTTGTTGCGAATATTCTCCGACGATGTTTGAAAAATAGTTTCATACAAATTCATGATTTGTTCGATCACATCTTCCGGAGGCATGCCTTCGTATAATTGATATGCATTTTTCCACCTCTTTTCTGCATATTTTATACTTGTCTTATTATTAATTAATTCTTCTAAATCTCTCCATCTTCATCTTTTTGTTCTTCCTAATAGATAGAATCTAAGTTTTTTGAGAATCGAAAAATCGTTTAGGAAATACACATAAATACAGACCGCCGCTTCGCGTGAAAAACAAACGTGCTTATTGAAATATCATGATTCTGCTGGACAAAAAACTGGCTTGCAAATAACACCCCCCTCCTTCATTCCAATCAGAAGGAGGGATTTGCCTTGATTTCATGTTATGTGGCTGTTTCGCAGCGGATTTCTTGCATTTCTTCTTTATCTGGGAAAAGGAGGCTAAATATAATCCCAGCGAGCATGGCAATAAAGAAAGTCGTAAAACGAGAGCTGATGATCGCCTCAAGAGGTGAGGAAATCCAAACGATCGTGCTGATAAATCCGGCAATGATCGTCGCAATCACACCAATACCGGAATATCGTTTCCAAATGAACGCCAAAATGATCGACGGCGACAGCGTACATCCGACTCCCGCCCACGCCCAGCTGACAACAAGATAGACTAGCGATTCAGAGGTTAACGCAATGATTAGCCCTGCTATTCCCGCGATAATGACAACAATTCTTGAAATTTTCACCAATTGTTTTTCCGTTAATTTCATTCCTAACGCGTTTCGAATAATATCCTCACTAATGGAACTGGTGACGACGAGGAGTTGGGAATCGGCTGTTGAAACGATCGCAGCGAGAATGCCAGAAAGCAATATTCCCGCAATCCACGGCGGCAAAAGGTCTAACGTCATATACGGTAAAACCGTTTCTACATCAGCAAAATGATGTCCTTGATACAACGTAATGGCGGTAATTCCGATTAAAAACGCGCCACTATAAGCTAAAAGCGTCCATACAATCGCCATGATGCTGGCGGTTTTTGCCTCTTTGTCATTTTTCAGCGCCATAAAACGCACGCTTAATTGCGGTTGGCCGCCAAGAAAGCCAAAAAACCAAGCAAAGTTGTTAAACAGCAGTAATCCTAAGGCGAATCCAGTCACTCCGCCAGTCCACGAATCAATCCCTGGCTCAGCGGCTTGCAGCGCCTGGCTGATGGATAAATCTCCGCTATAAATATGAAACAAAGCGACAATCGGAAGCACTACTAGCGTCGCAAGCATAATTAAGCTTTGAACCATGTCTGTCCATACAACACTTATAAATCCTCCTACATACGATAAAATAACCACAATGATGGTACTGACAATCATTCCCATCACAGGATCAATACGAAAAACAGTGAAAAGGGTTTTTCCCGCCCCTGCAATTTGTGCACCAAAATAAAACATCATAAAGCTAAGAATAAGAATTGTAGAAATCCATAAAATTATTTTTCCGTGCGCTCCAAACCGCTTAGCTAAATAACCCGGCAATGTCAGCACTTTATATTCATTTGCTTCTTTCATAAACTTCTTCGCTAAAAACAGCCATGAAAAGATAATTCCTAGCGAAATTCCGATTGCTACCCAAATTCCCGATAGACCGGTCGCAAACACAAATCCCGTATATCCTAGCAACAGCCAAGCAGACTCGCCGGTAGCTCTTTCCGAAAATGCTAAAGCCCATCCTGGCAGCTTTTTCCCGCCTAAAAGAAAATCGGAATGGTTAATATCTTTTTTACTATACAAATAACCAATGACTAACATAAATAAGCAATATAGAATAAATTCGGCCATAATGATCGTATGCAATGGGGCCCACTCCTTTTTGACTGGTTTACAAATGGACGTACGCACCCGTCTGTTTTGCAATCGCTCTTTCATACATCATTTCCGCAACAACAAGGTCAAACAGCGCCATACCAGTAGACTTGAAGATAGTCGGACAATCCGTTTGAAAAGTATGGTTTACCTTGTTTGTGACGACTTTAGAAAAAGCAATCATTTGCAATTCGGTTAACCAACTCCTTTCCATTGGATAGCGGATATCTCCGCTTTCCTTTATGGCATCCGGCGTGTCGACAAATATGCATGTCGCATTTTTATATAACGCATCAGGAAATTCTCTCATATGAGGTTGGTATGAGCCGATTCCAACAATTAATTTGCCGTTCCATATATTTGTTTCATCTGGCAGCACAGGCGTTGATGATGTCGTAGCAGTGATGATGATGTCGGATTGCTGAACTAGATCGAGTGGCTGAGCGGCAATGTGGATTTCCACTTCGGATGGAAGACGGTTTTTCAGTGCAGCAATAAAAGCGGGATACTTTGAAGATGTTCGATTATACAAGTAAATGCGGTCAATGCTGCGAATCGTGCAAACGGCCAGCAATTGATATAGCCCTTGATATCCGGTACCGATTAGCCCGACGGTTTTGACATCGGCTGGAGATAAATAATCTACCGCCAGCCCTCCGATTGCTCCTGTGCGCAGACCGGTCAAAACGGTACCATTGAGCAACGCTTTTGCGCTTCCGGTTTGACGGTCTATTAATATAACCATTCCTTGCGTTACAGGATGCTGTCGATTATTAGGGAAAACGCTTACAATTTTCAAACTAAACGATTGATGGGCAATCGAAGGCATTAGCAAAAACGTATTTTCATTGTCTTGGAGCTGAGTTCTTAGCGGCATTTCGTACTGTTTATTTTCATAGAGACAGTATGCCCGCTTCATCGCTTCCATGACATCTTTCATCGAAACGGTTTCGAGCATTGCTTTTTCATCAAGCACTAACATGATGCGTATCCTCCGTTCCTCTTTATGGAAACTGGCCTTGCTCTTGCCTTACAGCATTTACACAACAGCATCTTCCAACACTAAATCGTTTTCCGCGAATCGTTCGAAACGCAAAGGGGTGAGATCAATCGTTTTATATTTTCCGTAATAAATTAATTCGGCCAATCCTATACCGACTCCCGGCGCCTGTTGCATGCCATGCCCGCTAAATCCGAGCGCCATATAATACCCATGCAGTGACGGGTGTTTTCCGATAATGGCGTTATGGTCTGCCGTATTAAAGCTATACAGCCCTGCCCACGCCGCCGTTATCTTCACCGCTTCAAAGTTTGGAATGCGATGCGCCAAAATTGGCCACATTTGCTCATAAAACAAGGAACGTGTCACGGTGAAATCAATTCCCGGCTTTGTATCTTCGGAAAAGCCCGATAAAATTTTACTTCCTTCATGGCGAAAATACACGCCGGTTGGATCAATGGTCAGCGGCAATTCCTTTTTTAACGGTGTTGCTATATCAAATTGGAAAATTTGCCGTTTTAACGGATGAACCGGTAACGGAACGCCGATTTTTTCGCTAAGATATACTCCCCATGCCCCAGCGCAGTTGATCACGATCGAAGAGTGATACACGGTGCCGTCTACGAGCCGAACTCCGCTCACTTTGTTTTCATCGGTGGTGATCGTTTCTACTTCTTTATAAATATATTCCACTCCTAATCGCTGCGCATTTTTCTTATACCCTTGCATCACCGAATAAGGATCTAAATAGCCATCTTCATGGCAGTAAAGCCCGCCCGCTAAATCATCGATATTTAGTTCTGGAATGATGTCCAATAACTCTTGGGCTGATAATACCTGTGACGGAACACCGTATCGGTTTTGCAGCGAGCATTGTTTTTTCAACGATGGAAGCATTTCTTTCGTAGCCAAAAAGAGATATCCGTTTTGACGAAAATGAATCTCCGCCGGTTCGCCATCGATCGCCATCGTTTGCGGAAATTGCTTATATACTTGCAGGCTATATCGACTTAATTGAATGTTAATCGGCGTTGTGTACAACTGTCGAATTCCTCCCGCGCTTCTTGGCGTAGACGAGAACTCGTACAAAGGATCTTTTTCAAAGACAATAATTCTGCCATCAAAGCCAATTTTTCGAAGATGAAAAGCTACACTCGATCCCATTACTCCTCCGCCGACAATGATAATATCCGCTGTTTTCATCAAATTTCTCCCCCTTCATAGACATATCAGCCCTGTCTGCCTATTATGACTTCCGCTCATTCGTTGCACGCACGCCCTTCAACAATAAAAATAACTCGCGACAATGCTCCCTCCTTTTGTAAACGAAATGATCACGGCAAAACAAAAAGCCAGTATACATCATCACGCAAAATGACTATACTGGCCGATGTCTATTGGGCGCATCGTCGGTAAGGACGATGCAAATAGACTACGCAGTATTTCGATTTCCTTTTCTCCAACGAAACAAATCCGATAAACATTTTTGTTATTATTCAAATTATTCTGCATTTACAATCATTATGCACCTTTCTTAAACAAAGTAGGAGTTTGGCAATTGATTCGTTATTTTGGCAACCGTAACCGTTTTGGACGATGATTGGTAGAAAGTAAAATAATATTCGAGCTGAATGATGATGAAAAAATCCATTGAATGAACCTCTTCTACCTACATTTCATCTCGAGGCGAGAAACTTCTTGAGAAAAACGTTAAACCAACATCAATGGTTTTACCTTCGTCTTTTCACAATACCAATTCATCTTCCAAATGTTTGAATGTTCCGAGTTCTTCATATATAATAAAGTTCTACATAATACGAAAAGCAGGGAGTGAAGAACGTGAGCAATAGAGAGCAAAATTTGGAAAAATATGCCGCGCTTGCTGTTCAAGTCGGCGTCAACGTCCAAAAAGGGCAAACGCTTTTTGTGAACGCCCCGCTTGAAGCCGCGCCGCTCGTGCGGCAAATTGCAAAAAAAGCATATGAAGTCGGCGCCAAACACGTCTATGTCGAATGGAATGACGAAGATCTTACATACATTAAATTCAAATATGCTCCTGACGAAGCATTTTTAGAATATCCAATGTGGCGGGCCAAAGGCATGGAGCAGCTTGTCGAGGAAGGGGCGGCGTTTTTATCGATTTATTCGCCAAATCCTGATTTATTGAAAGATGTGGATCCAACCCGAATCGCCATCGCCAATAAAACGGCATCAAAAGCATTAAACAACTATCGCAGCGCACTAATGGCCGACCAAAACTGCTGGTCGCTTATTTCCGTCCCAACGCCAGCCTGGGCGAAAAAAATATTTCCAGACCTCAGTGAAGAAGAAGCGATCGACAAGCTATGGGAGGCGATATTCCGCATTACCCGTGTCGACCAGGACAATCCGATCCAAGCGTGGCAGCAACACAACGACCAACTCGCCAAAATCGTCGATTATTTAAATGAAAAACAATACAAGCAGCTCATTTATGAAGCGCCGGGAACGAACTTAACGATCGAACTGGTCGAAAACCATGTATGGCATGGCGGTGCGGCCGTCAGCCAGAAAGGTGTTCGCTTTAACCCGAACATCCCGACGGAAGAAGTGTTTACGATGCCGCATAAAGACGGGGTCAATGGCAAGGTACGGAATACTAAACCGCTCAATTATAACGGCAACTTGATCGACGGATTTACTTTGACATTTAAAGACGGCAAAGTCGTCGACTTTACCGCGGAAAAAGGATATGAAACATTAAAACATTTATTAGATACGGATGAAGGCGCACGCCGCTTGGGGGAAGTCGCGTTAGTGCCGCATCAGTCGCCAATTTCCATGTCCAATCTAATTTTTTATAACACGTTATTCGATGAAAACGCCGCGTGCCACCTGGCGCTTGGAAAGGCCTATCCGACGAACATTCAAAACGGCACCACCATGTCCAAAGAAGAACTCGACAAACATGGTGTCAACGATAGCCTCATCCATGAAGATTTTATGATTGGCTCTGCCGAATTAAACATCGATGGCGTTACGAAAGACGGCAAACGCGAACCGATTTTCCGCAACGGAAATTGGGCGTTTGAATGGAAATAATGGAAGTGATACGTTTACCACATGTTGGTCACAAAACGGAGAATTTACGCTTTAAATAAGTTATCTAACTTACTGCCACGTCTTTTTGCATACTTGAGAGGACGTAGCTATATTGATTGAATGTAATACTATAGAAGAGTGTCTTAATCGTTCGCATATTACTTTCGCATTCACAAAACGATGAAAACATTTTCACAACGAAAAAAATCGGCCCATGGGCCGATTTTTTCGTTCCATCTCGTTATACTTGAAGAACTCCTTTTGCGGAAATGGTCATCCACTCGTATTGGCGGAGTTTTATTTCAAACAATGTAAGCGGATCGCGGTATGCTTCCGGATTCGATCTCATTTTCTCCAGCTCTTCTTCTTTTTCACTGATTTCTTTTTTCGTTTCTTCCACCGTTTGATTCAACGCGGCAAATGGGTTCCGGAAGAAGATCGAAATATCCCGTTCTAGTGATTTCTCAAACAGTTCGAATTGCAGAAGCAACTTGTTCACAATGGATTCAACAACGTCTAAATAATCCTGATTTTCAACAAACTGCTTGTATTTGTTATATAACATCGCATGGTTTTGCTGGAAGGCTCCAAACAGCTTGCCGGCACTTTTCAATAAAATTTGATACGGTGTGCGGCGGAGAAAAATATTCACCTTCTCCATTTGCACGCCGCTCGTCATCCGGTCTGCATCCCGGCGCCAGTCATCAAGCACTTTAAAGTCGCAATTCAGCTTAAGCCGATCTTCCCCATACATCGCATTAAACCCATCGCTTATTTCATCCAGGAAAGATTGACATTGATTAAGCTCGTCATTTGCCGTTAAAATCCATTCCTGAAGAGAACGATAAAGTTCGGGCAAGACCGTATCATTTACATAAGCACGTACTCTCCGATTCATCTCATCATTTAGTTCCAGGTGAAGTTTACGGAAATCGCTGTCTTCTCGAATCATATCCGAAGTTTCTCGTAAAATTCTCGGAATATTTTCCGATAGATCCGACCTGATTTCCTCCAAGACTTTATGGAACGTTCTCGTGATAATTCGCGCTTTTTCTTCTTTCAAATCAGTTAATTGATGGATTGCACCATTTAGCTTTGTGACCATTTCTTCATTCCATTTAATCGAATCAGCCAGGCTGTTTTCCATTTCTGCCCGTTTATCCAATAAATGGCTGATTAATTGACGAGTAAAGATTAATATTTTTTCAATTCGATCGTCTTCCGCAATTTGTCGGTTCAAGTTTTTCAAGAACTCTGCTAGATCATTTTGCTGTTTTCTGCTTCTTAAACGTGATGAATAGGCAAACACCCGAGCCTCAGGAACATATGCCCGAACTCTCGAACGAGTGTCTTCAATAATCTTGGCGGCTTCATGTTCATCATAAATTTCATCAATTTTATTGAGCAGAAAATGAATTGGAAGATTAGGCGCATATTCCCGAATCTGCATTAGGATCTCTTGTTCTTTTTCGGTAAAAGGATCGTTCGCATCAAGAACAAATAATAAACTGTCAGCAAAGTGCAGATATTTCAACGCTTCACCTTCAATATGATTACGGTCGCTAAATCCCGGCGTATCAATAAGAACCAGCCCGTTTTTCTGCAAAATTGGCGATGGAAGAGAGAACTCCATAATCGCATTGTCAAAAGCCTTATTCAGCCGTCTATCTACTGCCTCCTGGAATTCCTGGAAACTTGAAAATGTTGTTAATTCTTCATCGGATATCTTTCTAATCTCCGTCTCATCATCCCCCTTAAATACAATAACGGATGATGTCGGAGCAGTTAGGATATTTTCTCCGAGGACCGAATTGATAAAAGCAGACTTTCCATTTCCGGAAGTTCCAACTACAAATAAATGATGTGTTTCAAAATCAACCAGTTCTCGGATGATCCATCTGAAGCGGTGACCTGGATCAACATGCTGCGCTTCCGCCCATTTTACGATGGAATCGAATAATGTAAGGCTGTATTCCAAACCATCTGTCTCATTGCGGGAATGGAAAATAAGATTTTCGGCATCATTGACAACCTCTGGGCTAATACTGGATGGAAATTTCTCGCTCCATGCCAATACCGCTGCAGAAGCAAATAAAGCATGAGAATAATCAGCTATTTTGAGCCAGTTCGTTAAGATGTTCGGAATAATCTCCTCCAATTCTTTTATTAAATACTTTCCATCGATTAATTCAAAATACGCTTCCTGATAAAGGGTTGACAGCTTTTTCCAAGACTGTTCCCGGCTTGCATCCAGATTTAAGAAAAGGTGGTTAAATTCCCTCAGCCATGAAAAATAGGAACGCTCGTTTTTATAACCATTCCACAATGCCTCAACCATCTGTTCAAATCTTGTCTGATCCACTTGGTATAACACGGCTAAGCATTTTGAAAAATAATGCGGTTCAAAAATTTTTGTTAATCCTTGTTTTGCATATGTTTTTAAAATATCAAACCAATGATGAGACTCTGTCCGGATCGCTTCATTTACTGCCAGTTCAATTGCGCTCTTCCAATCCTTGTGTTTTTCGAAAAAGGCACGAGCAATGTCAGTAACATTCGGATAGTCCGGATTAAAGGATACCGCTTTTTTAATCACTTGATCAGCATCTTCAAGTCTGCCTTGATCTATGTAAAGCGAAAATAATTGCAATGCAACTTCTGATTGTAAGACACTGCTTTCCGTATCAATGGATTTATAAATCTCTTCAGCCGTTGATAATTGTCCGAGTTCATAAAAACAATCCGCTATATTTTTTTTCGCCCACGGTTCTAAATCATTATGAACGTTTTCCCATTTGAAAATAGCTGCTTCATAATCTTTGTTATGAAAATATACTTCTCCTTGGACAAAACGGATGATGGAAATGTCAGCCGCCCCATCTTTATGCCCGGCAAGAAAAGCTTCTCCGAGCACACGGACAGGATTTTTTTCATCCGCTTCCATAAATGTTTCATAAAATGTTTTTTTGATCAGTTGATTCTCTTGATTCTCTAACGCCATGTCTATCACCCGACCTATATATTTAATCCCTATTAAAACTTTCTTGTTTCCATCCTTAATATTCTAGCAGACTTACTTTTGCAATAAGGTTTCAAATTGTTTTCATTTATAATACAGATTTTTATCATCGTGTAACATTTCAGCTAAATTATGTTATTAATTGAATGGAAATGTAAAAAAGCTGCACAATCCTCCCTCGTGAGAATAATACAGCTTCGATTCGTGCTGGATGCGTTAACCGAAAATTTTTTCGATTTACCTCATTTTGCTCCGTTTTAAAGCGATTTTTTTCCGTGATTATTTCAACATAACCTCACTCAATATTTTAATTTTAACACAGAGAAATTGTATTTAGTACGCCCAAAAACGATCGAACAGTCGTATCAGGCTATTCAGGAGTATATTCATTTTTACATTCACAATCGTTTTCCAGAAAAACTGAACGGCCTTTCTCCGATGGAATATCGAGAAAAGGCCGCAGTTGATATACTCTTTTTTCATTGTCTACTTGACAGGGTTATGTGCAGAGGACAGACTTTCTGTTATCTTTCATTTTTTCTTTTTGCTCTGTTGAGCTTTTTGCTGTTTCTTTAATTCTTTCTGTAGTTTTTCGATATTCGGCAGTCCTTGGATATAACCAACAGCACCGGCCTGATCAATTCCATATGTTGCGTCGATGGCTTTTTTCACATCATCAATGTTTACCACTGTCGGCGCAAAATTGTCTAATTCATCCCCTGGATGCTGAAAATTGCTCATAACGTAGCTAAATCCATTTCGGTTATCGGCCGCTTGAAGCCCCGTTGCCTCCGCACCAGCCGGAACGGATAAAATGCGAGATAACTTTTTCGTATCGACGTTATACGCCCATACAAAATTGTTAATATGTTGGCTGCTGTCTTCCCCGATAAACAATGTGCGATAATCCTCAGAGAAGCTTAAGTTGTCCGGACCAGCAATTTTATTCACGTTTGCTTTATTGCCGTAAGCGTCAGGTTGAGCTAAATCTTCGCCGACAAGAAGCGCCTTCATAGAAGCAGCTACATATCTGCTGTTAATCGATTCACCAGCTATGGTCTTTTGTCCTGGCTTTAAGTTTAACTCATAAACCGCACCAGCTTTCACTTTCGGCAATTGAATGTGGTCCGTTGGGTCTTGATCGTTTTTCTCCATACCTTTGCTTATATCAGAAATCGCTACATATACTTTTTTGTCTTTCGCGTTCACCGCTAAGCCTTCCATTTTATTAAACTCGCTTGTTGCTCCTAACATCGCTGCATAACGGCGAGTTTCCAAAAATGCAGCTGCTTTTTCCATTCCCGGCTTCAATTTCAAGTATTCTATTTTACCATAGTTTGTACCTTGTCCTGAGTATTGCTTAACTGCAGTAAACCCTTCTTTTGGCTCATTGGACACTTCAAAAATATCGCTGAATGTAATGCCTTTATCAATGATCCGTTTAATTTCCTTATCTGTAGCATGACCAAGTTTAATCCACTCTAAATTGCCGGCCCCGCCATTTTCTGCGCTTGTTTGCGTAAATTTCGCCGCATATAAGGTGCCGGCTGACAAATCACGCGGTTTATCAGCTATGTACATAAACAGCATTGTATATTCGCCGTCGTCACCAAAGTAAGCGGTACGCTCATCCGGCATTACAATCATCATTTCATTGGAACGACGTCCGGTGCTGTAATGCTTCACGACGCGCGTCATTCCATCAGCACTGACCATCACTTCAGGAATAAAGCCGTAATAATAAGGATTTGCCTTTTTCTCGTCATCAAAATATAGCTTTGCAAAATCTTTTAAATGGGCTGTTGATTGACTAAGCTTATCTGGTGTGTCAAATTCACATTATCTATTAAACTCCGAACTGCCTGGACAAACTAGCTGGAGCGCTTTTATGACATTGCCTTGAGCGATGGCTGGCATAAGAAAAAACGCTTCCCTCGTTTGCGGCAAATGCCGCAGACGTTTGGAAGCGTTAGCGATCGACTTATGTAATGGCGTCCCAGGAGAGATTCGAACTCCCGACCGACGGCTTAGAAGGCCGCTGCTCTATCCAGCTGAGCTACTGGGACATGGTATTACACACTCTTTAGCTTCGCTGCCCCTTCCTCTGCTAGCGAATTCAGAGAAGTGAGATGCGTCGGGGCAACTCGCAACAATTTCAATAATGTAACGCTTGTTGCTCTATCCTGTCTCTTCCTCTGCCAGCTGATTCAAGGAAGCTGGGTGCGTCGAGACAACTCGAAGTGGATTCAAAGATGTGTTGCTCGTTGCTCTATCCAGCTGAGCTACTAGGACATAACAATATTCACGCTAGATTTTATTTTTCGTTTTCCAATTGTTTTGCTGTCCCTTCCTCTACCAGCAGATTCGAGGATGCTAAATGCGTCGGGACAACTCGTAGCTAATTCATAAGATGTATCGCTCGTCGCTGAGCTACTAGGACACATAAATAAAGCGGGTGATGGGAATCGAACCCACGACTTCAGCTTGGGAAGCTGAGGTTTTACCACTAAACTACACCCGCACGGCTGAAACTAGAAGGCGGCACCCGGATTCGAACCGGGGATGAAGGTTTTGCAGACCTCTGCCTTACCACTTGGCTATGCCGCC
>NZ_BAWO01000079.1 GCF_000632715.1 Parageobacillus caldoxylosilyticus NBRC 107762
TTATGTTTATGAAGCATCCTGCCTATGTGTAAGAGGCAGGATGCTTTTTCATTTTATCGAAAATCAAGGGAATGAAATTTCTTTATTAAGTATTGATAAAGCAATAACGGCACTTTCTCTGCGGTTAAAGATAGAAATTGGACGATCAAGATATATGCTTTGCTCGGATAAGAGTGCAATAACTCACTCCACCACTCCGTTTCGTACCGAGAAATCATGCTTAAGTTGTATAATAATAAATAATGGACAATGATTTCGGGGAACATAAATATTTTTTCTCTTTTCGTAGGAATGTAATATGTCCCATTGAGATGAAATAGAAATGGCTCACAACCAATTGGCTGTAACGGTGATTCCATATGGAAATGAAGAAACCGCTCTTCCTCTTTGGCAAACGTAATGTTTAAAAAATGCCATTCTTGCTCTATGTGGTAAATAAATCGATTTAACGTCATATGATAATAGTCCAAAATATCTTTTGGAATGGCGATGGAATGATTCGAAGGGTTATGTATTATTTTTAAGGATAATATTTTTTTATTGCCACTAAATAGCGAAAACATTTCATGTAGCTCACATATTCGTTGCAGCAGTGTGCCCATGCGAAATTTTTCCCCTGTTAGCTGTTTCACATGAAACATTTTTTCAGAAAAATGAGTAAACAATCCGTTCTTTTGTACTTTTACCTCATCATCCAAAAATTCATAGCCTTGTTTCTTTCTTTTTCTTGTCGATACTCCGTGCGCCAAGACGGAAGTGGATTCGGGATAATCTGCATCGACGGTAAGGAGACAAGCCTTTAGAAGCTGTACCATTCCGTAAAATAAAAGGACAGGCTTGATGGACAACGGAGCATGACGTGCTGTTGCATAAAAGCTTTGTCCGTGTTCTAAATAATAAAGAAACGGATAACAGTTCGTATAGCTCTTTTGCACGGCATCTGCCCGTTCTTGTTCAATATAGCACTGGTAAAGAAGCTGTTGGGCTGTATCAGCTGAATGAAAGATGATAAATTTGTTTTGCATATTTCCGTAATCAAACATTTCCATCCTCCTTATTATCACCATTTAGCGGAAATAACTGAAAAGTGGAACATTTTCTATACTCCTTGACAGTAGTTTAACCAGTTGTTAAGCTACTAATAATAATTTCCGGACAAGGGGGAGAAAACATGTGGGAATCCAAATTTGCCAAAGAAGGATTAACTTTTGACGATGTGCTTCTCATTCCTGCCAAATCCGATGTATTGCCTCGTGATGTCGATGTGACGACGAAATTAAGTGAAACGTTGCAATTGAACATTCCGATCATTAGCGCGGGAATGGATACGGTCACGGAAGCAGAAATGGCGATTGCCATGGCAAGGCAGGGCGGTCTTGGCATTATTCATAAAAACATGTCCATTGAACAGCAAGCCGAGCAAGTCGACAAAGTAAAGCGTTCGGAACGAGGAGTTATTACCGACCCATTTTTCTTAACCCCTGAGCATCAAGTGTATGATGCAGAACATTTAATGAGCAAATACCGAATTTCCGGCGTGCCAATTGTGAACAATGAGAAAGAACAAAAGCTCGTCGGCATTATTACAAACCGTGATTTGCGTTTTATCCAAGATTATTCCATTAAAATCGCCGACGTAATGACGAAGGAAAATTTAATTACTGCACCTGTCGGGACGACGCTGGAAGAAGCAGAAAAAATTTTGCAAAAGTATAAAGTGGAAAAACTACCGCTCGTTGATGAAAATAGAGTATTAAAGGGGCTTATTACCATTAAAGATATTGAAAAAGTTATTGAATTTCCAAACTCCGCTAAGGACGCCAAAGGACGTCTCATCGTCGGGGCTGCTGTCGGCGTGACTGCTGATACGATGATCCGCGTGAAAAAACTTGTAGAAGCAAACGTGGACGTCATTGTCGTGGACACGGCGCACGGCCATTCGAAAGGTGTCCTCGAGACTGTCCGCAAAATTCGTGAGCAATATCCAGATTTAAACATTATCGCGGGCAATGTCGCGACAGCAGAGGCGACACGCGACTTGATCGAGGCAGGCGCCAACATCATCAAAGTCGGAATCGGGCCTGGATCCATCTGTACGACACGTGTCGTCGCCGGGGTTGGGGTGCCGCAAATTACGGCGATATACGATTGTGCGACAGAAGCGCGCAAACATGGCGTCCCGATTATCGCTGATGGCGGAATTAAATATTCCGGAGACATCGTAAAGGCGATAGCGGCGGGAGCTCATGCCGTGATGTTGGGCAGCCTTTTGGCCGGCGTATCGGAAAGCCCAGGAGAAACGGAAATTTATCAAGGAAGACGGTTTAAAGTGTACCGTGGAATGGGTTCGGTCGCTGCCATGGAACGGGGCAGCAAAGACCGCTATTTCCAAGAGGACAACAAAAAATTTGTCCCGGAAGGAATCGAAGGGCGCGTTCCGTACAAAGGACCGCTAGCGGACACTATTTATCAGCTTGTTGGCGGCCTGCGTGCGGGAATGGGATATTGCGGAACAAGAAATTTAGAAGAACTGCGCGAAAAAACGCAATTTATCCGGATGACGGGTGCCGGATTGCGTGAAAGCCACCCGCATGACGTGCAAATTACGAAAGAAGCTCCAAACTACTCTGTTTTCTAACGATAGGGCTGTGTCTATTTACCTAACTTAAGGCGGAGAAATTTCTCCGTCTATTTTTTTGTGAGCGGGTATGTTACAATAACGTTTGTGTGAGGAGGGTTCGAAAGTGAAGAGAGTCATACAAAAAACGATGATTGGTTTCCTTGTTGCTTGCTTATGTTTAGGTTTATTGCCGTTTCAAGCAGCAAAAGCAGAGAGTGATCCATTGGATATCAATGCTGATGCGGCAATTTTGGTGGACGCCGACACAGGGAGAATTTTGTATCAAAAAAACATTGACACTGTTCTTGGTATCGCCAGCATGACAAAAATGATGACGGAATATTTACTGCTAGATGCCATTAAGGAAAAACGGGTAAAATGGGATCAACAATATACGCCAAGCGATTACGTTTACCGGCTTTCGCAAGATCGTAGTTTGTCGAACGTTCCGTTGCGGAAAGATGGAAAATATACTGTTCGCGAACTTTACGAAGCAATGGCCATTTATTCAGCCAACGGAGCCACAGTAGCGATTGCTGAAATTGTCGGCGGTTCCGAGAAAAATTTCGTAAAAATGATGAACGAAAAAGCGAAACAATTAGGATTGAGAGACTACAAATTTGTCAATGCGACTGGATTAAGCAATAAAGATTTAAAAGGTTTTCACTCAGAAGGAACGAATGTAAATGATGAAAATGTGATGTCAGCACGTGCAATGGCAACATTGGCCTACCGTTTGTTAAAGGATCATCCGGAAGTGCTGAAAACAGCAAGTATCACCCATAAAACATTCCGTGAAGGAACAGACGATGAAATTAAGATGGATAACTGGAACTGGATGCTGCCAGGGTTGGTTTATGCCTACCCAGGAGTTGATGGTTTAAAGACAGGATATACGGAATTTGCAGGAAATTGCTTTACAGGGACAGCGAAGCGCAACGGCGTCCGTTTCATCACGGTGGTGATGAACGCAAAAGACAACAGCGGGAAATCAACGAGGGAGGCTCGCTTCGAAGAGACGCGGAAACTGTTTGACTATGGATTCAGCAATTACTCTAAGAAAGAACTATACCCGAAAGGATATCAACTGAAAGGGAATAAAACCCTTCCGGTCGTAAAGGGGAAAGAAAAGACTGTATCGATTGCAACGGACAAGCCGCTCTCTGTATTAGTGAAAAGCGGCGAAGAAAAAAATTATCGTCCTGTTTATGTTTTCGATAAAAAGAAATTGACCGATCAAGGCGAATTAACGGCTCCAATCAAAAAAGGAGAAAAAGTTGGATATATGACATTGCAATACAAAGGCGAAGATTCGTATAGCTTCTTAAATCCGGACATGAAGAAAAATGTGAGCGTAAATATCGTAGCAAAAGAGAGCGTCGAAAAGGCGAACTGGTTTGTGCTCACTATGAGAGGAATCGGCGGATTGTTCGGCGATCTATGGACAAGTGTAGCAAAAACGGTCAAAGGCTGGTTTTAAGAGCTTCTTCCTTTGGAGGGAGCTTTTTCTATTGTGATTTTTAAAAAAATTGAGGTAAAATAGAAAAATGTAATCATCTAAACTGTGATATTTCAACCCAGCTATCACAGTATGAAGATAGAAATAAGGGGGAATAAAAGATGGCAATTACGGGTACGGACCGTGTCAAACGAGGGATGGCAGAAATGCAAAAGGGCGGCGTCATCATGGATGTCGTCAATGCGGAACAAGCGAAAATTGCCGAGGCAGCCGGCGCAGTGGCGGTAATGGCGTTAGAACGCGTTCCTGCTGATATTCGCGCTGCTGGCGGCGTGGCTCGCATGGCGGATCCAACGGTCATTGAGGAAGTGATGAATGCCGTATCGATCCCTGTGATGGCCAAAGTGCGCATCGGCCATTACGTAGAGGCGCGCGTGTTGGAGGCGCTAGGGGTAGATTATATTGACGAAAGCGAAGTATTGACGCCAGCCGATGAAGAGTTTCATATTGATAAACGACAATTTACCGTTCCTTTTGTATGCGGCTGCCGTGATTTAGGAGAGGCAGCGCGCCGCATTGCGGAAGGCGCATCGATGCTGCGGACAAAAGGGGAACCAGGAACGGGAAACATTGTCGAAGCAGTGCGGCATATGCGCAAAGTCAATGCGCAAATACGTAAAGTGGTCAGCATGAGCGAAGACGAATTAGTGACAGAAGCCAAAAATTTAGGAGCTCCAGTCGAAGTATTGCGTGAAATTAAGCGGTTAGGCCGTCTTCCAGTTGTCAACTTTGCCGCTGGCGGGGTCGCGACTCCGGCAGACGCGGCACTGATGATGCACTTAGGGGCAGACGGCGTATTTGTCGGCTCTGGTATTTTCAAATCGGAAAATCCAGAAAAATACGCACGGGCAATCGTTGAAGCTACCACCCATTACGAAGACTATGAGTTAATTGCTCATTTATCGAAAGGATTAGGCGGCGCAATGCGCGGCATTGATGTCGCATCATTATTGCCAGAGCAACGGATGCAAGAGCGTGGTTGGTAAGTAAAGGAGCAATGGGACAATGAAAATTGGAGTACTTGGCTTACAAGGTGCGGTACAAGAACATGTTCGCTCTATTGAAGCATGTGGGGCAGAAGCAGTTGTCGTAAAAAAACCAGACCAGCTTGCAGAACTGGATGGTCTCATTCTCCCTGGCGGCGAGAGTACAACGATGCGCCGTCTTATGGATAAATACGGATTTATGGAGCCGTTAAAACAATTTGCCGCGTTAGGAAAACCGATGTTCGGCACGTGTGCGGGGTTAATTTTGCTGGCGAAACGAATCGTTGGCTACGATGAACCACATTTAGGACTGATGGATATTACTGTCGAGCGAAATTCCTTCGGTCGTCAGCGCGAAAGTTTTGAAGCGGAACTTTCGATTGCAGGGATTGCTGATGATTTTATCGGCGTGTTTATCCGCGCTCCACATATTGTGGAAGTCGGCGAAGACGTCGAAATTTTGGCCAAATATGAGGACCGCATTGTCGCAGCAAGACAAGGACAATTTCTTGGATGTTCATTCCATCCTGAATTGACGGATGACCACCGCATGACGCAATATTTTCTTAATATGGTGAAAGAAGCAAAGCATAAAACGGGTTGCGTTTGAGAAAAACTTGTAGTACATTATTGATACAAGTAATGCGGCAAAAGTGTATAACGCGAAAGCGATGAAAGGAACTAGTAGCAAGACCGTTTCTCTTCAGAGAGTCGGTGGGTGGTGTGAACCGATGGGGAACGCTTGTGAATCCGTCCTTGAGCAAAATGCTGAATGCGTAAGCTAGTAAGCATTTTCGGTTTTTCGCCGTTATCGGTGCAAGCGGAAGACAACCTTGTCTTCAATAAGGGTGGCAACGCGGGATTGCTCTCGTCCCTTTTTGGGACGAGAGTTTTTATTTTATATAATAATAAACGAAGGAGGTATTGGCTCATGCTCGATATCAAATTTTTACGCAACCATTTCCAAGAAGTAAAAGAAAAACTGCAACAGCGCGGCGAAGATTTGGCGAATATAGATCGCTTTGAAGAGCTTGACAAAAAGCGGCGTGAACTGATTACGAAAGCAGAAGAACTAAAAAATACAAGAAATGAAGTATCGCAACAAATCGCCGTGCTAAAACGTGAGAAAAAAGATGCGGAACATCTGATTATGCAGATGCGCGAAGTTGGCGAGCGCATTAAAGCAATGGATGAAGAGATCCGACAAGTGGAAGAGGAGCTAAATGCCCTGTTGTTGTCCATTCCAAACGTTCCGCATGAATCGGTGCCTGTTGGCAAGTCAGAGGAAGATAATGTGGAAATTCGCAAATGGGGAGAGCCGCGGTCGTTTTCGTTTGAGCCGAAACCGCATTGGGAAATTGCTGATCAACTTGGCATTCTTGATTTTGAGCGGGCTGCGAAAGTCACAGGAAGCCGATTTGTCTTTTACAAAGGGCTAGGTGCCCGTTTGGAGCGTGCGTTGATTAACTTTATGCTTGATGTGCATATTGAAGAGTTTGGCTATCAGGAAGTGCTGCCGCCGTATTTGGTCAACCGGGCCAGCATGACGGGTACAGGGCAACTGCCAAAATTTGAAGAGGATGCATTTCGCGTCGAAAACGAAGACTACTTTCTTATTCCGACGGCGGAAGTACCAGTGACGAATCTGCATCGCGATGAAATTTTATCAGCCGAAGATTTACCGATCTACTATGCGGCTTACAGTGCATGTTTCCGCGCTGAGGCCGGCTCTGCAGGGCGCGACACGAGAGGGCTGATTCGCCAGCATCAGTTCAACAAAGTGGAGCTGGTGAAGTTTGTCAAACCGGAAGATTCGTATGAGGAATTAGAAAAACTGACGAATCAGGCGGAGAGAATTTTGCAGCTGCTCGGACTGCCTTATCGTGTGGTATGTTTATGTACGGGAGATTTGGGCTTTTCGGCTGCGAAAACGTACGATATTGAAGTCTGGCTGCCAAGCTACGGAACGTATCGGGAGATTTCTTCTTGCAGCAATTTTGAAGCGTTTCAGGCACGCCGCGCCAATATCCGTTTCCGTCGCGATCCGAAAGCGAAGCCGGAGTATGTGCATACGCTCAATGGCTCAGGTTTGGCTATCGGCCGTACGGTTGCCGCTATTTTGGAAAATTATCAGCAGGAAGACGGAACGGTTGTCATTCCAGAAGTATTGCGCCCATATATGGGAAACAGAGACGTTATTCGCTAGCCAAAAAGAAGCGGGGTTGCGCCCCGCTTTCACTATACAAAGATGTTGACTTTTATCGACGATAATGTTATATTGAATGACGTCGGCACGGAGGAGTACCCAAGTGGCTGAAGGGGTCGGTCTTGAAAACCGAGAGGCGCCGCAAGGCGCGCGGGGGTTCGAATCCCTCCTCCTCCGCCATGAAAGCAAATGAAGAGTACCAACGCGCATAAGTGGAGATTGTCATCCGGAACAATTCGTTACGTTATCGTAACGAATTTTTATTTTCAAGAAAAATAACCGCCTAACGAAGGCGGTTATTTTTTATGTGTTCATATTCACGAATAATCGCTGCTGCTTTTTGAATAATCGGTTCGATCGATCGCTCATCTTCGATAATGTCGTATTCGTTAATGTTTATACGCAAAACAGGGCAGACGTTAAATTTGTTAATCCATGCTTCATAGCGTTCATACATTTCCTTCCAATAGGATACGGGTGTTTTTTGCTCCATTGGACGTCCGCGCTCACGAATGCGTTTCATCACTTCGTCAAAATTCCCTTCCAAATAAATAAGCAAATCGGGATGAGGAAAATACGGTGTCATCACCATTGCCTCGAATAAGCTTGTATATGTTTCGTAATCAACCGCTGTCATCGTCCCGTTTTCAAAGTGCATTTTTGCAAAAATTTGGGCGTCTTCATAAATAGAACGGTCTTGAACAAACCCGCCGCCGTATTCAAACATCCGCTTTTGCTCTTTAAACCGCTCGGCGAGAAAATAAATTTGCAAATGAAAACTCCAACGCTCAAAATCGTCGTAAAACTTCTCCAAGTATGGATTCGTATCTACTTTTTCCAACGAAGTGCGGAAATTCAATGCTTTTGCCAATGCTTTTGTCATTGTCGATTTACCAATGCCTACAGTGCCGGCGATCGTAATGACTGCATGATCTGGAATGTAGTATTTTTCACGTAGATTCATCATGATGAAGCTCCTTTTACTGCATGGTTTATTTGTTCTAATATGTAATGTAAATCTTCTTTCCGTTGCACGAAGTCAAGCTGATCTCCATTAAAGCGGAGAACAGGGATGTGCGGATGTTTCCGCTCGAATAGGGAAAAAGTTTCTTCATAGTCGGTGCAAAGCTGCTGTAAATAGAGCGGATCGATGTTTTTTTCAAAATCACGACCGCGTTGTTGGATACGTGTCAACAAGGTGTCAAGGCTGGCATGCAAGTAAATGATGATATTCGGCTGTGGCAAACCATCGGTTAAAATATCATAGATTTTTGCATACTTTTGATAGTGGTGATTTTTTAACGTTCTTTTCGCAAAAATCAAGTTTTTTATCATATGATAATCCGCAACGACTGGGATTTTTTGTTGAAGAAAACGGCAGTGAATCTCCTCTAATTGTTTGTAGCGATGGCAAAGAAAAAACATTTCGGTTTGGAAGCTCCATTCCTCCATATTTTCATAAAATTTCCCGAGAAATGGATTTTCCTCAACAATTTCTTTTACTAAATGATAATGGAACTGTTTGGCGATTGCTGCAGCTAACGAGGTTTTTCCTACCCCTATTGGGCCTTCCACTGCAACAAATGGAACGTTCCTCATGTTCTACTTCTCCCTTCTTCGTAAACAAACAATTTTTATTCTAGCATAAAAAAACGCACTTGGGCATGTTTCCAAGTGCGAGGGAAAAAAGGATTTATCTTTTTACGACAGTAAAATTGTCGGTTAGAAGCAGCCAGTTTTGCGGGAAATCTAATCCTAATTTCCAATAGCTCATTCCCCGTAAGCCAAGCTCTTTGACTAAATTAAATTTTGCTTGAATGGAGCGGGCGTCTTCAAACCAAACTTCATGTTCTTTTCCGTTTTCATCCCGATAGCGGAAATGTGGAGCTTGTGCTCTCGTATCGTATTGAATGGCAACGTTGTGTTGGGCAGCAAGACGGATGGCTTGCTGCGGGCTGATCGCCCGCGCATATGGTCCGCCTGGAACATATGGAAGGGTCCAGTCATATCCATATAAGTTTTGTCCCATTAAAATTTTCCCTGCAGGCATTTCAGAAATCGCGTATTCGAGCACCCTGCGGACGGGGCCGATTGGAGAAACCGGCATCGGCGGGCCGCCGCTATACCCCCATTCGTACGTCATAATGACGACGAAATCGGCGATTTGGCCGTGGGCACGGTAGTCGTGCGCCTCATACCAGCGTCCTCTTTGCGTGGCGCTCGTTTTCGGAGCCAACGCCGTAGACATCATCCATCCTTCTTGCTCGAACCGCCGCTTCGCTTTTCGTAAAAACGAATTATACGCCTCGCGGTCTTGAGGGCGCAAGTATTCCATATCAAAGTGGATATCGCGGAATCCGTATTTTTTGGCGGTCGTGACGATATTCTCTAAAAGCCGGTTTTGCAGTGATTCATTGTTTAAAATAATCGCTCCTAGTTCATCGCTAAACTGATCGTTTTCAATATTAGTGATGACCATGATTAAAGTAACACGATTCGCGCGGGCGATAGATGGAAAATTATTCAATGGAGGCTCTTTCAGTGTCGCGTTTCGCTGGATTTGAAAACGAAATGGAGCTAAATAAGTTAAATATGGAGCGGCTTGGCGAGCGCTTTCCTCCAAAGCTGGGCTGACAGTTGTTCCGCGAGGTTCGATATATCCGTTAAATTCAGCTCTGCGCTTGGTTGCTGGAGGGATATATAACCGCTGTCCAACTTGTAACGGACTGTTAAGAGAAATACGGTTTACTTCGGCAAGCCGCTGCATTGGAATGGAAAATCTGCGGGAAATCGACCATAAACTATCGCCGCGCTGCACCCAGTAAAAACGGCCGACGATTGGAATCACAATTGCCTGGCCGACGACAAGATCGTTAGGATTTGGCAACTGATTTGCCCGAATGATGTCTTCTGGAGTCGTATTATACGCTTGCGCGATTCCACTTAACGTTTGCCCGCTTTGTATGACATGGATTTGCATACTTTACCTCCCAGTTGCGTCTTCGTTCCTCTTATTTTATGATGGAAAAAGAGCAGAAATGACCGTTTTTGCGAGGAGTGGAGCATGATCAGCGACGAATACTATATGCGTTTGGCCATAGAAGAAGCAAAAAAAGCGGAACAGATAGGAGAAGTCCCGATTGGAGCGGTGATTGTTCAAGGTGGCCGTGTTATTGCCCGTTCCCATAATTTAAGGGAAACAGAGCAGCGCGCGATTGCCCATGCAGAAATTTTAGCGATTGATGAAGCATGCAAAGCAACACGTTCATGGCGCCTAGAAGATGCAACATTATATGTCACACTAGAGCCTTGTGCGATGTGTGCCGGCGCCATTGTCCTTGCCCGCATCAAGCGTGTTGTGTTCGGCGCTAGCGACCCAAAGGGGGGCTGTGCTGGGACGTTAATGAATTTACTTCAAGAAGAGCGGTTTAATCATCAGACTGAAGTGACAAGCGGGGTATTGGGCGAAGAATGTGGGCAAATGTTAAGCAATTTTTTCCGCAAGCTTCGCGAGAAAAAGAAAAATGTTGGGCAAAGTTCCAATTAAATTACAACGTGCAGTCATTGCATTTTTTTCGCAAAACCGCTATACTTATATTGCCGTGCTAAGCGGGGAGGTAGCGGTGCCCTGTACTCGCAATCCGCTCTAGCGAGGCTGAATTCCTTCTCGAGGTTAGTCTGCTGTAAGGTCTGTCTCAAGTAAGTGGTGTTGACGTCTGGGTCCCGCGCAATGGGATTCCGTGAACCCTGTCAGGTCCGGAAGGAAGCAGCAGTAAGCGGATGCTCCCATGTGCCGCGGGGGTGCCTGGACTGAGCTAACTGCTTGAGCAACGCTTGGGGCAGCTAATCGACAGAAGGTGCACGGCCTTACATATCGAAAAGCAAACTCACTCCTTGCGAGTGAGTTTTTTTTATTTCTTATTTTAAAAAAAGAAGAAGACATTATATAATAGATGAGACGAGAAAAAGAGGAGGGCCATTTCGTGACGTATCAAGCTTTATATCGTGTTTTTCGGCCGCAGCGATTTGCTGATGTAGTCGGTCAAGAACACGTAACGAAAACATTGCAAAGTGCCCTGCTTCAAAATAAAATATCTCATGCCTATTTGTTTTCCGGTCCGCGCGGTACAGGAAAAACAAGCGCTGCCAAAATTTTTGCCAAAGCGGTAAATTGTGAGCATGCCCCGACGGCGGAACCGTGCAACGAATGTCCAGCGTGCATTGGCATTACGAACGGCACCATTCCAGATGTGCTAGAAATCGACGCGGCTTCGAATAACAGGGTGGATGAAATCCGCGATATTCGCGATAAAGTGAAATTTGCGCCGACATCGGTTCGATACAAAGTGTATATTATCGATGAGGTGCATATGCTTTCGATCGGTGCTTTCAACGCGTTGTTAAAGACGCTAGAGGAGCCGCCAAAGCATGTTATTTTTATATTAGCAACAACAGAACCTCATAAAATTCCGCTTACGATTATTTCCCGGTGTCAGCGCTTTGATTTTCGGAGAATTCCTTTGCCTTCCATCGTCGCAAGGTTAAGACATGTCGTCAGTCAGCAAGGCATCAAAGCTGCCGATGAGGCGTTGTCTGCAATCGCGCGCGCGGCTGATGGCGGGATGCGCGACGCGCTAAGTTTGCTTGATCAAGCGATTTCCTTTAGTGACGGACAGTTGCTGCTTGAAGACGTCCTTGCTATGACCGGAGCTGTATCCTCTGCAACATTGGCTTCGCTAGCGCAGGCCATATATGAGAAAGATACGGCAGCAGTATTGCAGCTGCTTGAGAACATGATGGATCAAGGGAAAGATCCGAACCGTCTTATCGAAGATTTAATTTTTTATTATCGCGATCTTTTGCTCTACAAAACGGCACCGCATGTAGAAGGGGCAATAAAAGGCGCTATCGTGGATGACGCGTTTAAACATCTGGCGGAGGCCGTGCCGGTCTCTGACCTATATGAAACGATTGAAGTGTTAAATAAAAGCCAGCAAGAGATGAAATGGACGAATCATCCGCGCATTTTTTTAGAAGTTGCACTAGTAAAGCTATGCCATCCACAAGCTTCACACGCATTGCCGCCTTCCGAAGAACTTCAATCGCTGATAAAAAGGGTAGAATATTTGGAAGCGGAACTGCGCCGTATGAAGGAACAAAATGTAGCTGCCGCGACAGCAACTGCCGCGCCAGCTAAAAGACAAACAAAAGGGCTAAAAACAGGAGGATATAAAACACCAGTTGGCCGGATTTACGAAATATTAAAGCAAGCGACTCATCAAGATTTGGCGTTGATTAAAAGCCATTGGGCCGAGATGCTGGATACGCTGAAAAAGCAACATAAAGTATCTCACGCGGCCTTACTGCAAGAAAGCGAGCCAGTTGCCGCCAGTCCAACTGCATTTGTGTTAAAGTTTAAGTATGAAATTCACTGCAAGATGGCGGCTGATAATACGAATTATGTGAAAGATAATTTAGAGGCCATTTTATTTGAACTAACGAAAAAGCGCTTTGAAATGGTAGCTGTTCCTGAAGAAGAATGGGGCAGGATAAGGGAAGAATTTATTCGTGGAAAAGAAGCCAAGCAGGAACAGGAGGAAGAAGATCCTTTAATAGCGGAAGCAAAGCGGCTGTTTGGCGAGGAATTAATTGAAATTAAAGAATAAAGAAATGGTATGAAGGAGGAAAACACGATGATGCGTGGTGGAATGGGAAATATGCAAAAAATGTTAAAGCAAATGCAAAAAATGCAAAAGGAAATGCAGAAAGCACAAGAACAACTAGGTGAAAAAACAGTAGAAGGCACCGCAGGAGGCGGTATGGTGACAGTGATCGCGAACGGTCATAAAAAAATTTTGGAAGTGAAAATTAAAGAAGAAGTAGTGGATCCGGAAGATATCGAAATGCTTCAAGATTTAGTGTTGGCAGCAACCAATGATGCGTTGAAAAAAGCGGATGAGCTTGCAAACGAAATGATGGGACAATTTACAAAAGGATTGAATATTCCGGGATTGTTCTAGGAGGAGTTTTATGCATTATCCTGAGCCGATATCTAAGCTGATTGACAGTTTTATGAAGCTTCCCGGAATCGGGCCCAAAACAGCAGTTCGTCTTGCCTTTTTTGTTTTAACGATGAAAGAAGATACGGTGTTGGAATTTGCTAAAGCGCTTGTGGACGTCAAACGCAATATTAAGTATTGTACGATTTGCGGCCATATTACGGATACAGACCCTTGTTATATTTGCAAAGATGAAAGACGCGACAAAACGACGATATGTGTTGTGCAAGATCCGAAAGATGTCATTGCTATGGAAAAAATGAAAGAGTATAATGGGCTTTACCATGTGTTGCACGGCGCGATCTCGCCGATGGAGGGCATCGGCCCAGAAGATATAAAAATTGCCGAGTTGTTAAAAAGGCTGCAAGACGAAACAGTACAGGAAGTAATTTTAGCGACAAACCCGAATATTGAAGGGGAAGCGACAGCGATGTATATATCGCGGTTATTAAAGCCGACGGGAATTAAGGTGACAAGAATTGCCCATGGCCTCCCAGTGGGCGGCGATTTGGAATATGCCGATGAAGTAACGCTTTCAAAAGCCTTAGAAGGACGCCGGGAATTGTAGAAAGAGAAAGAGGTGGAGACCCTTGTTATGGCGACGGAAAGGCTGGTTGAAAAAGGAGTTTGATTTAAAGCTAGCAAGGCAATTACAGGAGATGAGAGACGAATGGTATGAGCAGAAACGGCTCATTGAAAAAAGCGTAGATCCATCGGAGGACGTATTAGTAGCGCTTCATATCGCCGAAGCGAAATATTTTTTTCTCATCCGGGAAGCAAAGCATCGACGTATATCACTAAAGGGAGTGAATTAAACTTCCTTTATTTTTTTGTTCTTTTTTCCCCCGTTTATCATACCTTTGTAGTACAAGCAATAAAAGGGGGCATAGAGAATGGAACCAAAGGTAGTCATTCTTTTAATATTGTCGATGATTGTGGTTTTGTTATTAGTAGGCGCGCGATTAAAAGCGCTTCGGTTTATAGGATATGGGGCGATCAGGCTGGTCATTGGCGCGTTGGCGTTATTTGTGATTAATGCAATCGGGGGAAATTTTAGTGTTCATATACCGATCAATCTCGTAACGTCGTTCATATGCGGGTTTCTAGGAGTACCAGGAGCTGCGGCGTTAATCATTATCGATAAGTATATTGTCATGTAAAAGATAAAGAAATAATGCTAGTAGCGGAATTTTTCGATGATGGAAAGGCGTTATATATCTTAGAAACGCCTTTTTATATTTTTTAGAAAAACCTATTGACTTTCATTTTTATATGTATTATATTAATAAACGTCGCTGTTAAATAAATATAAAAATTATATTGACAGCATATAAATTGATATGTATAATATATAAAGTGTGTTAAAGTTCCTTGAAAACTAAACAAAACGCAAGCGTCAATCAAGAAAAGCGGAGGCTCGTAGCTTAACCGCGACGGGCAAATGTTCTTCGCCTGCAGGGGTGCTTGTCACCCCGAAGGCGAAGGTTATTTGACCCCCGAGCGGTTGCGAGCCGAAGCTAGACGATAAGAAAGGTGGAGGCACCGCGACGCCTTACGGTGTCGGTGCTGAAGCTAAAAATCA
>NZ_BAWO01000078.1 GCF_000632715.1 Parageobacillus caldoxylosilyticus NBRC 107762
AAATCCGGTGTTTGATGGCCGGATAGCCACATAAAGTAAATGTTTTCTTTCAACTGCTTGTCGATTTGGCGAGAGAAGTAGATCCGATTGGCGTAGGCATACAGGATGACTTTCCACATCATTTTCGGGTGATAGGCAGGACGCCCTCCGCCGGGGATAGAGGGAAGCAAGCAGAGCTGGATCCATTTTTTCCACTGCCAGATCCACGATCCGGCAAAGATGATGTTCTGGAATGAAAATTTCAAGATCCATTGGCAAAATGAGTTGATCTCAGTTATAATAAATGTACATAAGAAAACCGCCCTTTCTTTGGTAGGGTTGTGGTGACTCTGTTATACCCCAAAAGAGGAACGGTTTTCTTATTTTTTTTGCGAAAAAAAGGAGGGTGTCCGAAAAGCGAACGCTATGCGAACACTTTTGGGACATCCTCTACTTATGCAGTAAGCGGTCTTTTGTTTCTTCCCCATATAATTCAAAAGCTAACTTTTTTGGATTGTTGAACCTGTTGAATCATCGGAATCACTTCTTTTTCGGGAGTATGAATGCGAATGGCTTCGTCATCGCTGCGCGGAGAACCATGTACGAATAAAACTTCACCCAATCCGTCGATCTGGAGTACGCAAGATTCCGGCCATTCATTAAGCTCTATAAGTTATTCTTTGGATAGTTGTTCGATACACCAGCGATTGACGTCATCGATCATCGGATTTGCAGTAAAAACCCCTTGCGAATATTCATATACTTCCCGATCGGCATTTCCCCTGATAAAATAAACTTTCATTGTTTCCTGGAGGGTTTGAAGGCGATCCATTACGGCTCTTGGCTGTGGTCCCCAAACCACATCTCCTCCGATGACAACTGTGTCAACGGATCGTTTTTCCAATTCTTCGATTACCGCTTGCAATGCAAAACCATTTCCGTGAATGTCATAAAGTGCGGCAACTCGTTTCAATTGGTTCATCTCCTAAATTGATATATTCCTACTTTCATTTTTTGCATCTATTTTTAAAATACATATGTTTTAGAATTCGATCACGTACAGTTTCGATAATAATTATCTTATAGCATAAAACACCTTCAAAAAAGGCGTTTGTTTTTACGATTCTAATTTACCTGGGATTATCCCTGCTATTTGATCCGTAAACAATACAAAATATTCTGTATTTAAAATTGTGTTGCTGCTTAGTTCTTTAATTGTTACATCCTCCAAAATAATGATTTTATCATGGTCGTAAGTTTCAATTTTTTCTTTCTCATATTGTTTTCTTTTTATTTTATTTATTGCGAGAGCCAAAGAAAATACGTTAACACCTTGAGACGACAGTTTTTCTTTTAAATCTTTATACAACTCTTCTCTGCTTTCAACATTAATTTTTTCTAACTTGCTAAATTTACCCGACACTAGAAAAGTTCCAGTTAAATAAGTCATATAAATATCACTTTTATCAACTTCTGAAAATCCATTTGCCGCCAACTCAAACGCCTTATCCAAACAATTAATGAATTCTGTTTTCATATTAATTTTTTTCAAAATTTAAGCCCCTCCTTTGTATTTTTTCTTTTTTCATTCAACAAAAGGATATTCTTAATTTATTGAATAAATGCAAAGAATAAATGCAAAATAAGGGAGGTGAAATGTCATGATTATGCATCCTGTAGTTGCATCAAATTTAAGAGCTGTTGGATACGATCCGATATCACAAACATTAAGAATCGAATTCCATAACGGCACTTATGAGTATTACAACGTGCCAGAACATGTTATCACCTCATGATCAGTATGAGATTTAATAAACAGAACTATCACTGTTGTTTCCTAATTGTGTTCTTCAGCTTCTTCTGCCCCTGATTCACACCATGTCACCGCCCATGTCAACGAAATGCTAAACTGATTCATCATTTTTTCATTACCTGGGCTTTTTATCTTATACAGGCTCGTTATGTTTTACATAGGATGTACTATCCTTTTAAAAAAGGAGAGGTTTACAAAATGTCATATGGCTTGAGCTCAAACTTTGCTTTAATTGTTGTGCTGTTTATCCTTTTAATTATTGTTGGATGTAGCTGTTTCTTCGGTGGTTACTAATCTAGAATCCGTTTAAAAGCCTTATAGGATGGGTCATATAGATCCGTCCTTTTTTGTAAGCACAATTACTCTTGTGTTTCCCTCTCTACTCCAAAAACTTGTAAATATCTGTTTGCCCTTCTGGAACTACGAATTGCTGTGCTTTTGCTTGTATGCGTAACTCTCCGGACGACACTTCGCAAAGTGCTTTGTCCATCTTGCAAACAGGACATTGCAGAAGATGATGTTCTTCAAAACTTTGCGAAACAGCGAATAAAACATCACAGTCCTGGCATTCGTAAACGTGAACGAGAATGTTCACCTCAAAACAACTCGCTTTCCTCATATTTGATTCGGGCAGTTTTCCCTTTTGCCGTTTCAATGATGGTAAAACCATGCTCAACTGCTTCTGCTGCTTTCGCTTTTCCTTGCACTCCATCGATGACAAGAACAAGCACCTTTCCTGGAACAACAGGATGCGAAACGGTCATGTTATTTATATCAATCTGCAACTCTTGTGCTCTTTTCACCGGAATCCCTCCACGTGTGGTACAATTGTGGTGGGCGGTCGGGAGAAATCCCGGCTTTTTTGTTTTCGTAAAGCAATTGAATTTCGGATTATTTCGACATACCTTTCCGCTTCCGACTTTTCGGCCAGCGCCAATCAATCAGCCGGCGATTGTCATGGTCGTAATATTTTGACCGAGGTCGTTTTCGGTAAGCTTCCAATTCCTCCAGTGTCAGATAACTAATCGTGACTGGACTGTGTAATGATTTACAGTTCATGTTACCTCCTCCAATCGACATTTGATTTCATTGCGTGCCAGCTGCTTGTAGCAAGCAGGGCAGTCTTCATAGCGTAGAATGGTTACTAGTTGTTTGAGCGTCGCCTTGGACCAATCCATCGTGATTCTCCCCATCTACACGTTCATATTCCCGCTAAATTTCTTCCAGCGTCAATTTAGAGTTTACATTTTCTCACCTATGTAGCTGCCAATCACACCAAAACCATTTTGTTCAAAAAAGACAAATGGATTCATTGATTCGCGCGGAGGCGATAGATCTCGGAAGGGATCCGGAAACAGGAAAACGAAAACAAATCACACGTCGCGGCTTTGAGTCAAAAAAAGATGCAGAAAATGCAGCGGCCCAACTTCTACTAAAATCGAAAAAGGCGAATATATCCAACCTAAACAAGTCACTTTAAAAGAATTTATGATTGATTGGTTGGAAAATGTAGCAAAGTAAAAAATACAGCGCAACCCCTTGATGGAACAAGGATGTTGCGCTTTTGTGTTTACATCACGCGTTTAAACATTTTCTCTAGTTCATACGTGGAAAAATGGATGATGATTGGGCGGCCATGCGGGCATGTAAACGGATCAGTCGTTTTGCGCAACGCTTCTAGGAGAGCAAAAATTTCGTCGTCGCGCAAGTGCTGGTTCGCTTTAATCGACTGCTTGCAGCTCATGAGAATCGCCGCCTTTTCACGAAGCTGCTTAATGTCAACCTTTTTCATGTCAAGGACTTGCTGGATCATTTCTTCGATAATCTCCGTTTCTTGCCCCTTTGGAAACCATGTCGGATGGGAACGGACAATAAACGTATGATGTCCAAACGGCTCAAGGAATACGCCGCATTTCGCAAGTTCCTCGCGATGGGCGTCAATCCATACATATTCGTCAGCCGGGTACTGCAGCGTCAGCGGGACAAGCAGCTCTTGGACTTCGTTTGTCACTTCGCCGACTTTTTCACGAAAATATTCGTACTTAATCCGCTCTTGGGCGGCGTGCTGGTCAATAATGTAAAGCCCTTGTTCGTTTTGCGCCAAAATGTAGGTGCCATGCATTTGTCCGATTGGGTAAAGCGGCGGAATGCGGTCGTTTTTGTGCTCCTGCCCGTTCCCCCCCGCTTGCTCCTCATGTTCCTCGGCTTCCATCGACCCGTCATATTCGTTCGTCTGTTCCCGTTCGTCTTCTTCCGGCAACATCCGCGTGCTTTCTTCTTTTTCTTCCTGCCAAGAAGTTGTTGGTTGCGGCTTTGCCATCTGTACGAGATCTGGCACAGATGACTCTTTTACCACATGCTCAAACGTCCATGCCGCTTGTTCTGCTTTCGGTTTTGCCGCTTCCTGGCGGCTTATGGACATCGTTGGAATAAGCGTGCGCGTCCGGAACGCTTGGCGAACCGCCTCGGTCACAAGCTCGTTTAATTCCGCCTCTTTGCTAAAACGTACTTCCAATTTCGCAGGGTGCACGTTGACATCGACTAAAACCGGATCCATCGCAATCGACAGCAGGACAATCGGATAGCGGCCGATCGGCAGCAGCGTATGATATCCCGCTTCGATCGCTTTCATGAGCGGAATGTTGCGCACATACCGTCCATTGACAATGGCAGAAATGTAGTTGCGCGAGGCGCGCGTCACTTCGGGAAGGGAAATGTAGCCTTTAATCGTAAAATCAAGCGATTCTGCCTCGATAGGGATCATCTTTTTCGCGACATCCATACCGTAAATCGCGGCCAGCACATGGCGCACATCGCCGTTGCCGCTCGTGTAAAGCAGCTGTTTTCCGTGATGGCGGAGGCGGAACGAAATATTAGGATGCGCCATGGCAAGCCGATTGACGACATCGGTGACATGGCCGAGTTCGGTATGAATCGTTTTCATATATTTTAAACGGGCTGGGGTGTTGAAAAACAAGTTAGAGACGGTAATTTCGGTTCCCTTGCGGCTTGCCGTCCGTTCGTGTTTGACAAGTTCCCCGCCTTTTAGGACCACTTTTGTCCCCGGACCGTTTCCTGTGCTTGTTTTCATCTCAACTTCCGAAACGGAGGCAATGCTCGGCAGCGCTTCGCCGCGGAAGCCGAGCGTGCGGATGCGGAATAAATCGTGCTCGTCTTTAATTTTACTTGTCGCATGCCTTTCAAAAGCAACAAGGCAATCGTCTTCTTCCATGCCGTCTCCATTATCGATGACGCGAATTTTCGCCAACCCCGCTTCTTCGAGCTCAATTTCAATGGCCGTGCTGTTGGCATCAATCGCGTTTTCCACCAGTTCTTTCACGACGGAGGCAGGGCGCTCGACGACCTCCCCTGCGGCGATTTTGTTGGATAACTGGTCATCGAGCTTGCGAATTTTTCCCATTGCATCGCCTCCTTTACTTTAATAGTTTTTGAATTTCATATAATTTGTTTAACGCTTCAAGCGGCGTTGTTTCCAATAAGTTGACCGACTTTAACGCCTCAAGCGCCTTTTTTTCTTTTTTGGAAAGGCGCGCTTCTTCTTTCGCCGGCAGCTCTTCGGCGAACATGCTGAGCTGTTCGAACACCGCTTCGTTCTTGCCGTTTGGCTGTTCTTTTCGCTGTTCTTGCTGCTCAAGCTCCGTCAAAATTTCTTTGGCGCGCTGAATGAGGGAAGCCGGAAGCTCGGCAAGCTCGGCGACATGAATGCCATAGCTTTGGTCGGCCGGTCCTTCTTCGATTTTATGAAGAAAGACGACTTTTCCGTTTTCCTCGACGGCGCTGACATGAACGTTTTTCAATTTTGGAAGCGACTGCTCTAAATCGGTTAATTCGTGATAATGCGTGCTGAACAACGTTTTGGCGCCAATATGATCGTGAATGTACTCGATGATCGCCTGGGCCAGCGCCATCCCATCATACGTCGATGTACCGCGCCCAATTTCATCAAACAAAATGAGGCTGTTTTGCGTCGCGTGCACGATCGCGTTGCGCGCTTCGAGCATTTCGACCATAAACGTGCTTTGTCCGGACACTAAATCATCTGCCGCCCCGATTCTTGTAAACACTTGGTCAAAAATCGGAAGCACTGCTTTTTCCGCAGGGACAAAACAGCCGATTTGCGCCATAATCGCCGTCAGCGCGATTTGCCGCATGTACGTGCTTTTTCCGGACATATTCGGCCCGGTAATAAGCAATAATTCCCGCTCTTTGTTCATATAGCAATCGTTCGGTACGTATGTTTGCGCTCCGAGCACTTTTTCGACGACAGGGTGGCGCCCTCCTTGAATATAGAGGACACGGTCGTCGGAAAATTGCGGTCTTACATAGCGCCGCTCTTCGCTGACGGTGGCAAACGACTGCAGGACATCGAGCTCGCTCACCGCTTTCGCCAGCGATTGCAAACGAGGAATATATTGTTTGACGCGTTCACGGATATCGACAAACAGTTCGTATTCGAGTTCCATGCTTTTTTCTTCCGCCTCTAAAATAAGCGCTTCTTTTTCTTTTAATTCCTGGGTAATAAAGCGCTCGACGTTGGCAAGCGTCTGTTTTCGCTCATAACGCCCTTTTGGCAGCAGATGAAGGTTCGGCTTTGTTACTTCAATATAATAGCCAAATACGCGGTTATAGCCGACTTTTAACGATTTGATTCCCGTCCGCTCCCGCTCTTTGCTCTCAAGCTGGGCAATCCATGATTTACCGTTGCGGCTCGCGTCGCGGTAGCGGTCAAGAGTTTCATTGTACCCGTCTTTAATGATGTTCCCTTCTTTCACCGATAGCGGCGGGTTGTCCTGAATCGACCGCTCTAACAGCTCGACAAGCTCCGCGCATGGATCCAGCTTGTCGGCCAGCTGTTGTGTCTGATCATCGGAAAGGTTAGCGACGATATTTTTTAGCTCGGGAATTTGTTGGAGCGATTTTTTCAGCTGGATTAAATCGCGGGCATTAACATTTCCATAGGCGACGCGGCCGGCGAGGCGCTCGATGTCATATACTTCGCGAAGGCGCTCGCGCAGCTCCTGGCGCTCAAAATAGTGATGGATAAGCGTTTCTACCATATGTAAGCGCCGTTCGATTTGTCGGCGGTCTAAAAGCGGGCGGTCGAGCCATTGTTTCAGCAATCTTCCGCCCATCGCCGTCACCGTCTCATCAAGCAGCCACAGCAGCGAACCTTTCCGGCCTTTGGCGCGGATCGTTTCCGTCAATTCCAGATTCCGCTTCGAGTACAAATCGATTTTCATGTACTGATCAACTTGGTATACTTGAACGGCCTGCATATGATCAAGACGGCGCTTTTGCGTACGGATAATGTAATGAAGAAGACGGGCAAACGTGGTTCGCAGCTTGTCCTGCGCAAGTCCGCTGGCGATCGCCCCAAACCCTTCCGGCATCTCCGTCTCGTCTTCGTACGAGATCGTCACTCCATATCGTTCTTTCAACAGCTGCTGCTCATGGCTCGGGAAATCACTGGCAAGAACAATTTCCTTCGCTCCGATCGCATACAATTCGTTCATCACGTCTTCAAAAGAAGCAAGGAGCGTGATGCGATTTTCCCCTGTCGATAAATCTGTATAGGCAAAGCCGTATGTATCGTCGGCAAACAGCGTCACCGTCGCCAAGTAGTTGTTTTCTTTCTCTAAAAGCCCTTTCCCTTCCATCACCGTGCCGGGAGTGATGAGCTGGACGACTTCGCGGCGGACGACGCCTTTGGCTGTTTTCGGGTCTTCGACTTGTTCGCAAATTGCGACTTTATACCCTTTGGCGATCAACTGCTCGATATATCCTTGCGCCGAGTGGTACGGAACGCCGCACATCGGCACCCGTTCCTCGCCGCCGCCATCACGGCTTGTCAGAGTAATTTCCAGTTCCTGGGACGCTTTGATCGCATCGTCAAAAAACATTTCGTAAAAATCGCCAAGACGGAAAAATAAAAAGGCATCTTGGTATTGCGACTTGATGTCTAGATATTGCTGAATCATTGGCGTATATTTAGCCATTGTTTTCCTCCAACCTTGCAAATTTACGTTTCTTTTTTCTCAATAAAAAGTTCTTTATCAATGAAATTAGCGGCCACCTTGTCATTTATGGCGTTTCATCCGTATATCGCCATAAAAATAAAGCCGCTAAAAAAATATCTTCGCGATTCGTTGTATCCGTGAAATCTTGTTTTCATCTATGTATCTAGTTTCGAACCAATATCGACATTTTTGAAGTACATTTATGCATCGATGATTCGTTTCAACACGTTTCATTATAACATATTTAATAAAGAAAGAAGAAAAAAGAAAGTTCAGATTCTGACATCGCCTAAAGCGGTAAGCAGTTTGGTGGTTCCTATAATTCGCCTTATAATGAGCCTCTCCCTCTTACATTCCTTAGAGAATGATGAAATATTTTACGTGCAAGATCTTTTCGTGTCACCCCCTACATCTTCCGTTGTCACAAAGCAATCTGTACAAGGTGATTTGCGTGCGATCTCACCCTATAACTATCATCATCTTCTTCAATAAACATTAGAAAAAGGGATGACCGTGAACCACGATTTTAGAAAAAGTAACTACTACTATTTTTCATCCTGCTTGCAGACGGAAAATAGAGATAGTGATTCCAAAACGTGGCGGGTAATATGTATTTAACAACAAATCAAAAATCAACCTAAAAAAAACTAGGAAGATCTTCTTCCTAGTTTTACTCTTCATCGCCAAGCAATAAATCTGGGCTTAAATCTTCTAATTCTTCATCAAGGTTGTCATATTCGAAATCATCGTCGTCGCTGTGGCCTTCTGGGTTGATCACCACGCATACTTTCGTTTCGCCAATGACTTCGGCGACAAACTCCCGCTCTACATCAACGACAATTTTATTTCCATTTGGCGAAATGGTGCATTCTAAGCAGTTTGGCTGCTGAATGACACGAACGATAATGTCCGTATCATCGCTAATAATATCGTCATCGTCGCGGTATCTTAATTTCACTACATCCGTATAGGATACTGTTTCTGTGACAACTTCTGTTTTTGTATTGTTGTTGTACGAATACCAAACGTTAACGTCATAGTGCCCATGGATTTCTACGGTCTTATCACATTTTTTCGCATCGTAGCGATGGTTAATAATCCAGCAGCCTAAAATGCTTGATGGACGGTTTGGCGCCGTAATTGTATGCGTGGATTGCGTAAATCTGCGACCTTTCCCGACGACCGCTTTTGTAATAATTTCTCTGTATTTGTATTCAGACATATAAGAAACCCTCCTCAAATGAATCTTCATTTCATCCTATGCATGATTTCGCCTAATGTGAACATAAGTTTATCAATCATTACGTATAGTTCATTGTATGCGTGGTTTCCGCCGGATGTGACTACTTTTTGGGCTATAAAAAAGACGCCCTTCCTTATGAAGGACGTCTCGTCTTTAATGGCAGCCGCAGCCGCCGTTTCCACTATAACGCATTTGTGCACCTGTCTCGCCGCGCAATACGTCGCCGCCCGTTGAAGCGATAATCTCATCGGTCACCGTATTGGAGATGGTAGAAGCGACGAGTTGCAGCAAGTCGTTCACTTCCGTTTGCGACTGTTGAAATTCGCTAACAATCGGAATTTGTGAAAGCTCTTCGTAAATCGCATCGATTTGTGCTTCCACTTTTTTCAGTGCTTCGTATTTTCCGTAGTGTTTTAAATTGACAGCCTGTTTTTGCAGTGATTTAATTTGCTCGATCATCGCACGCACTTTTTCATTTTGATGGATTTTTTCCTCGGCGCGCTTGAAAAAGTCGACTTCTTCGGTTTCAGCAATCATTTTCGCCAATTGTTTCGCCTGCGCTAAAATCTCATCCCGTGTATATTTTGCCATCTTATTTCACCTCGATCGCTTCTTCTACCATTTCCCCGTTTAATGTCCATGTTTTCGCTTCGGTAATCCGCACTTGGACAAGTTTGCCAATCGCCGATTTCGGGCCGATGAAGTTGACAAGCTTGTTTTTCCTCGTATATCCGGCGAGGACATTCGGGTTGTTTTTGCTTTCGCCTTCGACTAATACTTCAACAATTTTTCCTTCATACTCTTTCATTTTCCGCGCCGAAATTTCATTGACCAGCGCGTTTAGCCGTTGCAGCCGCTCTTTTTTCACTTCCATCGGCACGTTGTCAACCATTTTCGCTGCTGGTGTGCCTTCGCGCGGCGAATAAATAAATGTGTAGGCGGAATCAAATTCGACTTCACGGTAGAGCGACAGCGTTTCTTCAAACTGTTCTTCCGTCTCGTTCGGGAAACCGACGATAATATCGGTTGTTAACGCCACATCTGGAATCGCTGCTTTAATTTTGCGAACAAGCTCTAAATATTCCTCGCGCGTATATTTCCGGCCCATTAATTTCAATATTTCCGTGCTTCCTGATTGCACCGGCAAATGAATATGTTCGACTAAATTGCCGCGTTTGGCGAGCACTTCGATCAAACGGTCGTCAAAATCGCGCGGATGGCTTGTGGTAAAGCGGATGCGCGCAATATCGATTTTGCGAAGCTCATCCATTAAATCGCCAAGGCCGTATTTTATATCGGTGAAGTCTTTGCCGTAAGCGTTGACGTTTTGGCCGAGAAGGGTGATTTCCTTATATCCTTGGGCGGCAAGATGGCGCACTTCTTGAATGATATCTTCCGGACGGCGGCTTCGTTCTTTTCCGCGCGTATATGGAACGATGCAGTACGTGCAGAACTTATCACATCCGTACATAATGTTCACCCATGCTTTAATGTTGCCTTTGCGCGCTTTCGGAAGATTTTCGATGACATCGCCTTCTTTCGACCATACTTCGACAACCATTTCTTTCGACATGTAGGCTTCATGCAAAATGTATGGCAGGCGGTGAATGTTATGCGTACCGAAAATCATATCAACATATTGATATTGTTTTAAAATTTTATTGACGACCGATTCTTCTTGCGACATGCAGCCGCATACGCCAAGAAGCAAATCCGGATTGTTTTGCTTGAGCTGCTTTAAGTGGCCGATCTCGCCGAACACTTTGTTTTCCGCGTTTTCGCGAATCGCGCACGTATTCAATAAAATGACATTTGCATCTTCTGGACGGTCGGTCGGCTCATATCCGAGCGCCATAAAAATGCCTGCCATGACTTCGGTGTCATGTTCATTCATTTGGCAACCGTACGTGCGAATATAAAACTTGCGGCCGTTGCCCATGCCGCGGAATTGCTCCGGTATGGTGAAGTCTTTAACATATTTTACTTCTTCTTTTCCGCGTTTTTTTGCTTCTTTTAGATTTGGCGGAATAAATACGCTCGTAAAATATTTTTCATAATCCTTGCTCGTTTTCTTCTTTAACGCATCCAATGCGGATTTTTTGTCCGTTGGATGATCAGCTGTTTGAATTTGTCCTGTTTGTTCTAAACGCTGTTTTTCGTTCATAATGATCTCCTTTCTATTAAGAACTGCAAAAAAAGATGTTTTTCCCCACATCATACACATTATCATAGTATATAATTGCAAACAAATTTAAACAATACTTTTCTTGTTCCGTTTTATACGGAACATGCTATCATAACAAAATGACTCCCAACTAGGCAATACCTAATTGGGAGTGAATGATTTCCAAGTTACATAAATTCAGAAACTAATTCATCGAATTTTTCTTTGCTTAGTTTTAAGTCTGCCTCAGCCAGTGGCGTTTCGCTGTAGCCGTGAAGCAGTTCTTGATAAGATTTTTGCTCTTTGTTTTGATAAATAAGCCCCGTTACTAGTCCTTTATATTTCATCACCGTTTGCATCGCCATGGCGCGGTCAGATGGATCATATCCTTCGATGTCGCTTACTTTCACCAGATTTTCTTTAAACCAGTCGTATGTGTTTACCTTGTTATACGTTACACACGGACTGAATACATTAATAAGCGAGAATCCTTTATGTTTGATTCCTTCTTCAATTAAGCTTGTCAGTTCTTTTAAATCGCTAGAGAAACTTTGCGCTACAAAGGTTGCGCCGGCGCTTAATGCGATTTCCATAATCGAAAGGGCTGGTTCGACCGAACCTTGCGGAGTGCTTTTCGTTTTAAAGCCGACATCGCTGCGCGGCGATGTTTGTCCTTTCGTTAAGCCGTAAATTTGGTTGTCCATGACAATGTAGGTGATGTCGATATTGCGGCGGATCGCATGAATCGTATGCCCCATGCCAATCGCAAATCCGTCGCCGTCACCGCCGGCGGCAATGACTGTTAAATCGCGGTTGGCCATTTTCACTCCTTGGGCAAGCGGCAACGCACGGCCGTGGGTGCCGTGAAAGCCGTACGAATGAATGTATCCGGAAATGCGTCCCGAGCAGCCGATTCCGGAAATAACGGCGAGCTGGTGCGGCTCAAGCCCAATGTTTGCCGCGGCGCGCTGAATGGCGGCTTGTACGGAAAAATCGCCACAGCCTGGACACCAGTTTGGTTTGACATCGTTACGAAAATCTTTAAACGTCGCCATGTTTATAACAACTCCTTGCATTTTGTATAAACTTCATTCGGCAAAAACGGATTTCCGTCATATTTCAAGACGCTCACAATTTTCTCCGCGTGTCCGACGTTCATTTTAAGAATGTTGGCAAGCTGGCCTGTTGCATTTTGCTCGACGACAACGACTTTTTTCGCTGCTTCGACAAGCGGCAGCACTTCCTCTGTCGGGAACGGATGCAACAAGCGAATATGCGCGTGATTGACTTTCACGCCGTCCTGTTCAAGACGCTCGATTGCTTCCTCGATCGCACCGCGCGTCGAGATAAAACCGACGATTAATAAATCGGCTTCATCGTGTTTGACGTTTTTATGCACCGGCGTTTTGAACCGGATATGTTGCAGTTTACGTAAACGTTTCTCCATTTGTGCCTTGCGGTTTCCTGCTACCTCGGACGGTCTTCCTGATTCCGCGTGCTCGACGCCGGTGACATGGTGGATGCCGTTTGGCACTCCCGGAAGCACGCGCGGCGAAATGCCATCCTCGGTGATTTCATATCGTTTAAAATCATCTTTTTTCTCTAACGGCGGCAGTTCACCGGTAACGAGTTTACCGCGGCGGATTTCAATTTTATCATATTCTAAAGGCTCAACCGTCTGTTTGCCAAGCGACAGCTGCAAATCAGACAAGAAGATGACTGGACATTGGTATTCTTCGGCAAGGTTGAACGCTTCGATCATATCATAAAACGCTTCCTCGACCGTGCTTGGCGCCATGACGATTTTTGGAATTTCACCGTGTGTGCCATAAATCATCGCCAATAAGTCCGATTGCTCCTGCTTTGTCGGCAATCCTGTACTTGGGCCGCCGCGCTGCGTATCAACGATGACAAGCGGCGTTTCGGTCATTCCGGCCAGCCCGATCGACTCCATCATCAAGGAAAGACCAGGACCTGCGGATGCTGTAAACGCCCGCGCGCCGGCATAGTTTGCCCCAATCGCCATCGTACATGCGGCGATTTCATCTTCCGTTTGAATGACCGCCCCGCCTAAATCCGGAAGTTTTTTAATTAAATATTCCATAATTTCCGATGCCGGCGTAATCGGATAGGCCGCCATAAACCGCGCACCGCCGGCGATAGCTCCTAAGGCAATCGCATCATTGCCGATCATAAACATCCGCTTTTTGCCATCTGCCTTTGCTAGTTTCATTGTTTGCATGCGATCGCCAAGCTGCTCTTTCATATATTGGGCCCCGGCGCGGATCGCTTCCATGTTCTTGTCTACGACTTGCTGACCTTTTCTTCCAAAAATTTCTTGAACCACTTCTCCATACACGTCAATATCAATGCCGAGCACTGCGCTGGAAGCGCCGACAGCGACCATGTTTTTCATCAGCGATGTTCCTAAATTCGTCGCAATATCAGTAAACGGGACGGCATACAGCGTGATACCTTCGCGTTCCGGAATCGTCGGGTTAAACTTCGCATCAGCGATGACAATTCCACCGTCGCGGAGCTCATGAAAGTTAAAGTCAATCGATTCCTGATCAAACGCTACTAATATATCAAGATCATCAGCAATCGAGCGAACTGGTGTCGTACTGACACGAATCTTGTTGTTCGTATGCCCCCCTTTAATTCGTGAAGAAAAATGACGATATCCATATAAATAATAACCAAGACGGTTTAGCGCAATGGAGAAGATTTCCCCAGTGCTTTCAATCCCTTCACCCTGTTGTCCTCCAACTTTCCATGAAAGCTGATGAATCATTTCTTACACCCCTTTAAATTCGGTCAAAAAATTACAATTATAAGTTTAGCACTTCTCCGACAAAATCACTAGACTTTTCAGATAAATGTTTTTCATTTTAAGGAATATTTTTTACGAATATGTAATATCGTTAATTAATTCTAGAATTATAGGAAAAAAACGGCAACTAAACTTATAAAAAATTAGACTTATCCATGCGTTCCAATGTTTCAGCCATTTGCGCCACAATCGATTACTGCGGCAAATGGTCATAAAAATTGCGGAATAAAAATCGTTCTACTTCCTCTTCGGAATAATGTTTCTGCAACTCATTGACCAGATTCGCGTAATCACGCACCGTGTCGAGCCCGCTGACCGTCTCCTCGATTCCGTCAAAATCCGAGCCAAATCCAACGTTTCTTGCCCCGCCGAGCGAACACACATGTTCTAAATGGCGAAGCACATCGGTGATCGAGGCTTTTTCTTTTGTTAAAAAATACGGCACAAAGTTAAGACCGATCATGCCGTCTTTTGCAATAAGCGCTTTAATTTGTTCATCACGCAAGTTGCGCGGATGCGGGCAAAAGCGATATGTATTCGAATGAGAGGCAATCGGAAACTGTGCGATTTCCAGCACATCCCAAAATGCTTTTTCCGATAAGTGGGACACATCTACCCAGCGTTTTGCGTCATTCAGCTGCTCAACGACTTGTTTCCCGAATTTGGTAAGCCCTGCGCCACGTCGTTCCCAGGCCCCGTCCGCTACAGCATTAGACCAGTTCCACGTCAGTCCGACGGATGAAACACCGAGGCGCAGCAACGTTTTTAATTTAACAAGGCTTGTCCCAATTGCGTCGCATCCTTCGAGCGTTAGCATCGCCCCGATTTCATTTTCTTCCAACGCATCAATGTCGCGTTTCGAACGGACAAATTTCATCGCTGGAAAACGACCGATAACTTGTTCAAAAAAAATATCGATCATTTCCAGCGCAACGGTAAACCTCGCTTCTTCCGAAACCGTTTCCGGTATGTAAATGGCAAAACACTGCACCTTGACCTTGGCCTCTTTCAGCGCCGGTAAGGTGACGTGAAGCGATTTTCCGTCTTGGAACGATAACGAGCGATCCATCCACAATTTCATTAGTGCATCGCAATGAGCATCGAAAATCATATATATCCTCCCTCTATA
>NZ_BAWO01000077.1 GCF_000632715.1 Parageobacillus caldoxylosilyticus NBRC 107762
ACAAATATGCCATTCGCTTTGGAAGAGGATAAAGAGCGAGAAGTATCGCTACTATACATTGGTATGACAAGAGCAAAAGAATACCTATACCTTTCCTATTCAGGCGAATCGGAGTTCACGAAATATTTTGAGAAGATTCGCCAGGAACGTCAAAAAACGAATGCACAGCGGCAAGAACATGGATAAATCAAAAATACATAAAAGTAGAGTGGGTGTTTTGTTCCACTCTACTTTCTATTTTTCTCCTAACCCTTACACGTTGCGACGAGTTTTTCGGTAATCATATTGTTTTCAAGCACTGTTTCAAGCAGAAGCACCGTTTCGAGCGTTGCACTGTAGTCGAGCGTTTCGAATTCGGTATGTTCATGCTCATAGCCGACGGATAAGTTGACAGATGGAATGCCGAATTCGGCGAAGACTTTGGCGTCGCTTAGTCCGCCATGGGTCATTTTCCAGTCGGGCATGCCGGCGAGCGCTCCGGCTGTTTCGAAAATGCGGCCGTATTCGTCAGGGCAAAACGGCACGATGCCAGCATAAGAAGTGACGATGTCGCGCGTTCCGCGGCGGTCCACGACAATCGCGGCGTCGATGTCTTGCAAAAACGCCGGGTCGATATGGCGCGAGCCGAGGCAGCCGATTTCTTCTTGGACGGTAAAGGCGATTTTCAATGTTCCTTGGAAGCGGGAGTGGCGGATGAAATCAATGATTTCCAAAATAACAGCGATTCCCGCACGGTCGTCGGCGCCTAAGATGCCGCTGGAACTTTTTAAAGTGGTTCCGTTTTCGATCACCGTTCGGTAAGGATGAAAGGATTTTACGGTATCCATATGGGCGGAAAGGGCGATAACTGGCCCTTCTCCGCAATGGATCGCCGCAAGCAAATTGCCGTATTCATCCGTTTTGAGCCAATCGGCCCGTGATCGCAAATAGCGGTGCAGCCATTGGCGAATGACGTGTTCTCTCCCGCTTTCGCCTTGGATGCGGAGAAGTGGCATAAGCCGTTGTTTTAATTTTTCTAATCTGTATACTTTAAGCGATTCCGGGTTTCTCCACACATTGTAAAGCCGTTCAGCGATAGTGAGAAGATCGGCGATTTGCCCTTTCTTGTAGAAAAATGTTGCCCTTCTTTTTTCAAGCTTAACGTGTACGCTTTTCGGTGTGCAGGCGCGAATAATCGAAGCTTGTGTCGCGGACAAGTCGTTTAAAAAATCAATTCTAGCTGGCCGGCGCCCTTCTCCGTCGCAGCTGTTAACAGTGTAAATATGCATCATATTCAGCCAGCGGACGATGCCGCGGACGTACGGGTCGATTTGTATGAGTGGAAGATCGTCTTTCCGCGGATCGACCAGCGTTTCTTTTCCCGGAATGTCACGATGGTGAAAAACCATCCGCTCAGCAGTTTGTTGGAGCGCCTCGATCCAGTCCGTTTCGGAAATGCCGTCAAGGTGCTGGCGCCGCTGGATGAGTGTTGCGAATGTTTGCATAAGCCACTGTGACGTAATTCCTGTTTCCGCATCTTTCGGATGCAATCCGTGCCGGATCATGAGTTTTGTTAATTTTTCCATACTATCCATCTCCTTTTCAAATTCGTTACAATACAACTGTACAAGTCAGTGTGTGACACCTTGTCACAAAGGAGAGAGCAGGGAGATGGAAGAATACAGGTTTTTTCCGCATCAAGAAGAACGCCGCTTGCTTGCAAAGTGGAAAGAAGAAAAAGACCGAAAGCGGCGGGAAGAAATCGAAAATGAATTAATTCATCTGTATGTTCGTTTTGGCGAGCATTTCAAAATGTCGAACGCTCCTGATCCGCAGCTGGCGAAAAAGTATTTGCAAAAAGCGTTAAAGCGCAAGCCAAGCCATCCGGTTGCGAATTATCGGTTGGCGCATATTTACTATAACGAAGGAAGATACGCCGAAGCGGCATACCATTTTCATCAGGCGCTTTCAGGAGAGAGGGGCGAATCTCTTAATGACACGCAGGCGATGCTAAGCCATATGTTTCTTGTCAATTGCGGCATTTTTCTTGCGTCGAATGCGCTAAAGCAAATGGAAAAGATGGAAGCAAGGCCGTATGATGAAGAAACGGTCGAGCGTTACCGCCAAGCGATTTTTCTCTATCGCATTGAAGATTTTCACCGTGCGCTTTATCGCATCATTACGCCAAACAGCGATGAAATTGTTACAGAGGAAATATACTTTTCTGAGCAGGAGCAGCTTTTGCCGCATGAGGTGATGCTTTGCATCAGCGAACAAGACGGCTTTGTCGTTCGTTTCGCAGGCGAGTGTGTGAAGTTGGAATACCAGCCGTTTTATGTGTTTGCAGCAATTTTGCATAGCGAGCGGCCGCTGACGGGGGAAGATGTCCGCGAAACGTTGTTTCAATCGTTTTTCGGCAGAAACGTTACTGATGCCGCCATTCGGAAAATGTTTGAGCGGCTGCGTGTGCGCATTCCGTTTTGGGATGATGTTATTGAGACGACAAGAATAGGGAATAAAGCGGCGCGGAGCCGCAAACAAGGCGTTTCGTACCGGATTTTTTGCCGCGCGAGCGATATGTTTCCTTGGGAATAGGGGATGGAAATGAACATACGAAAAAGATGGAAAAATAGAGGAATCATGATCGAAGAATGGCCGGGAAAAGGAGAAGAATTCCACAAACGTTAGGAACAAGTGTTTGCGGATGCCATCAGTCCGCAGGAGAAACAGTCAATTTATTTCGACCAGTTTTTGTGGCATATATTCAGTTACGAGAAGCTGCCTTGTCTGGAAGGGAAAGAAGCGATGCGGGCGTTTCGTGAGATGAACCGAGTCATTTGTTATTTGTTTTATCAAGAAAGGGAAGAGACATATATGCTTATCAATGCCGAAAATTTGCGGGCGGAAGGTTTGCGGAACGAGCACGATGTATGTGTCGTCGACCCGCACTTTATGTGGACGTATGTGCAGACGCATGAAGACTATTGCGGGCCGTATTTTTACCGCAAAGAGTGACATTTGCGTGAAAAGAAGCTCCGCTGTGTTCACCGTTTCTTTTGTTATGTATTTAACAATGATATGAATAAATGGTAGAATGAAAAAAAGAACATTTCGTGATGATATGGAGGAAAAAATGTGATCTATCAACTGAAAGTACAGTTAAAAGATATTCGCCCGCCAGTGTGGCGGCGATTATTGGTGCCAAGCGGAATGACATTCGCCGAGCTTCATGATGTGCTGCAAAAAGCGTTTGACTGGGAAGACCGGCATTTACATACGTTTTACATCACGAAAACGCGCGGAATGGCGAAGCAGCGCATCGAAATTGGCAATGATGGAAGTGATGGACGTGATGGTGCGGGCTATAAGGAACATAAAGAGCGGCTTTCCGACTGGCTCGTTGAGGAGGGAGATCGCTGCTTGTATATTTATGACTTCGGCGATTATTGGGAACATGAGCTGGTGCTTGAAAAAATAATGGTGCCGCAGCCGGATGCCTTCTATCCCGTTTGCCTTAAAGCGGTGCGTGTTGCACCGGAAGAAGACAGCATGGGCGTGGGGTGGAATCCAGAGGAGATCGAGACAAAGGAATTGACAGCGATAGTCGATGCAAAATTGGCTTCGCTGCGCAAAGAAACCGGCAAGACAGCATGGGAGAAAGTGCCGGAAGAGAAGGTGAAGGAAGCACGGGCAACGCAAAACAACATATGGAGGGCACTGCTGGAAAAAGCGGTGGCATTTAAACTGTTAGCGCCGTGGCAATGGATGTATGATGATGAAATTTTCCTTGTCATTGATCCGGAAACAAACGAGCGTTTATATTGCTCTGTCATTGGCGCGCTTGGCCAAGAGCATGGAATGGTCGTGTATATTGGTGAACAAGGATATGAAAGCCTGCGGCATTTGTTCGAACGGCCATATCCCGAACAAGATCCTGTGTATACACAGCGGGCGGTGCTTATTTCCTTTGCTGACCGAGATGAACTAAGCAAGGAAGACTATGAGCTCCTTCGTTCGCAAGGCATGGCTTTCCGCGGCAAAAAGCAGTGGCCGCAGTTTCGCAGCTTTGTTCCTGGGTACTATCCGTGGATGATTTCCGAAGAAGAGGCGAAGCTGGTGACAGTGGCGCTTGATCAGGCTCTTGAAGTCGCGCGGTGCGTCGCGAAAGGGGAACTTTCCCTTCCGGTGTTTCTAGAAGATGGAAAAATGTTTGCCCGCATTGGCGAAAAAAAGGATGGAAACATCGTTTGGCGCGATGACACCGTTTTGCTTGCTGAACTGGAAGGCGAGAAAAAAACACCGACATATGAACTGCTTGTCGAGCCGAAGTTGATGAAAATGGTGAAAAAGATCGGACAAGTATACTACGGCAGCATCGAATTTGACGCGGGATATATCAATAAACCGGTGCAAGAAAAGCGCGGGGAGCGCCCGTATTTTCCTATATTTGTTTTGGCGGTGGATGTGAACACCGGGTTCATCATCCATAGCGATATGCTTCCGATCGAGAATGCAGAGATGCGCGTGCAAAAAAGTTTTTTGGATATGTTGCTACGGATCGGGAAAATACCGCGGGAAATTCGCATGAAAAAGGAAACAAAGCAAATGCTCGCCCCGGTGCTGCGCAGATTGCCGATTCGGACGATAGAAGTGTCGCGGATTTTTGCCGCCGAGCATATCCGCAGAACTTTTGAAATGTTTTAGGATGAGGCGCAAAGAGAATCGCGGTTTGGCCGGCAAATATAAAGAAGTTCGTATCAATATATGTGTACCGGCTGCTGATACATTTGAAAGATAGTATAATATCCGTGTGTTCCAGCAAACTAAAAATCCAGATGACACCACCAAAGAAGTGTACTGTGATTCGATTGTCAACAAGTATGAATTCTGGAGGATTAAATGGTGGAAATGGTTATCGAAATTTTTTAAGTCTTGGAGATTCGACTTAAACAATCCGCTCGCTTGTTACAGACAAACATTCAAAGAAGGATGGATGGAAAACATGATACGTGAAACAACATTGTAAGTTTGCGTAATGCAACTGTTCATGTCTATATGAAAAACAAGACCACAATACGTGGAGAAATCGAAAAGTTGCTTGAAAATATAAATTGGCCATGATGGAGTAGTGATTTAACAAACGCGCATAAAGAGAAAGAGGGATGCAATAGTGTTAATCGCATTAGATATGGACGGGACGCTTCTCAATTCGAATGGACGGGTAAGTGAAAGAAATAAAGCAGCCATTGCAAAAGCGCGAAAGCGTGGCCATATCGTGGCGATCTTCACAGGAAGGGCATATAAAGATGCGCGCGCGCCGCTTCAAGAAGCAGATATCGTTTGCCCGATTATGAGTTTAAACGGCGCGGTGATGACATTAGAAGATGGAACGGTGCTTGGCGATGTGCCGCTTGACAAGGAAACGTTAATTTCGGCGCTGGAGTGGGTGCGCGCACAGCCCGATTTATATTGCGAAATTTATACGAGCGATGCCGTCTACGTCGGTCTCCATAACCGCGCCCATCTCGAAGCGTTGGCAGAAAAGGCAAGCGGTATCGCGCCTGAATTAAAGCGCATCGTCGAAAAGCAATTCCAGCAAGCGCGCGTGACGTATGTCGATGATATCCGCCTCGTCTGGGAAAAACGGGGCATTGCTTTTTATAAAGTGCTCGTTTTCTCTCTTAATCAGGCGCGCTTACGGGAAGCGGCGGAACAATTTGCCGGTATTTCCGGCATCGCTGTAACGTCGTCGCATCCGAACAACATTGAGATCAACCATGAACGGGCGACGAAAGGACAGGCGCTCATGAAACTGGCCGACCATTACGGCATCGCCATGAAAGATACGGTTGTTTTTGGCGACAGCCATAACGATTTATCGATGTTCGCCGTCGCCGGTTATCGCGTGGCGATGGGGAATGCCGCTCCCGAATTAAAAGAAGTCAGTGACATGGTCACCGTCTCACATGAAGAGGACGGCGTGGCGGTCGCATTGGAAGAACTGATCGGCAAGCAGAACCAGTAACGGCGGAAACCGCGCCCTTCCTCCACTCCACTGTCGATGCTTGGTCTGGGGGAGGTATACATAAGGCTTTTGCTTTCATACACTAAGTAAGATGTTAATATATCAACAGTTTGGACGTTTGACTTTTTTGTTCAAACCGTCTATATATATGCTCATTGAAAGGTTAACCTTCGTATAAGTGGTGCCCACTCCGGTTATACTGCTCCTAAGGAAAAGCATGGAAAAGGAGCGGAATTCTGCATGAAACGTCTCAAAATCACCAACGATCACGGATAGACACCTCGGACACTTCGCAAACAGGAACGGAAAATCAAAAACATCCTTCTTCGCCAACGGGTGATGGCGGTTCCCTGGTCATGGAAGGCTATTTGGGCAAAGAGGTGGCCTCCATGGTCAACGTGGGTCAACGTGTGCCGACAAACCGTTTCCCATTATGTGTCGCTGTTCAACGAAGGCGGTCTGGAGTTCTTGCTTCCATCGGGATTTCGCCCCCCGGGCGGGAGCCGTTTCTCACCGAAGAACAGCAGGAAGAGATCAAACAGCTTGTGTTGACCACCACTCCCGTGGAACTGGGCTGGGACGTCGCTTCGGCGTGGAACACCAAACTCCTGCAATCCGATGTCGAAAAGCACTTCGGTGTTTGCATTTCCCGCGAAGCGTTGCGAAAACTCCTGCACCGCAAAGGGCTGTCGTGGACACGGCCGGCCTACACATTGGCGAAAGGCGATCCGGATCGACAAAAGAATTTTGAGAAACAGATCGACTTCCTAAAAAAACTTAATGGATCCTGATTCGGTCTTGTTGTACCTTGATGAAACACATATCCGCTCTTACCATGTTTTGCGGTCCACATGGTCGTCGGCCGCCAAAAACAAGTGCCGACGTTCGGCCATCATGCCCACGTATCGCTGTTTGGCGCGGTCAACATCCACGATGGCGAAACGGTGCTTCATCAAACGACCGCTGCCAATGCCGCGACGTTCTTGGATTTCTTGAGAATGCTCAAAGAGCGCTATCCGGACCGTCTCATGGTCTTGGTGTCGGATAACGTCCGCATTCACCATGCCAAAATGGTCAAGGAGTTTTTGCGGGAAGAAGGGCAGTGTTTTCACTTTATTTACCTTCCTCCCTATTCGCCACAGCTGAACCCGATCGAACGCTTATGGAAATGGCTGAAAGATACGGTGATTGCCAATGTATTTCACAAGGACCGCAACGATATCATTCAAGCCATTACTCGGTTTGTCAACTACATCCACGAACGTCCGGAGGAAGTGCTGCAGCGCTTAGGGTGTGCAGGATGACTGAGAAGTTAACTCTTCATGTTGCATGTATATAGAAGACATTCTTGGTTCTGCCCCGGTACCACCTGTGCGTAACTGGCATTGCTGTATGGAAAAGAGAGTGTGAGAAAAAATCCTTCCTGTTCGACTCCTTTCTCGTCTTGGTACGTAAAACTTCCAAAATCGGCCTGTGCCTCTCCCGGTGAGTGCTCTAACGGAAGATAACCTTCACCATCTTGATACATTTCTTGTTTTTTCTTCGCTACGTAATACTGCATCGTCCTCAAGGAGACGGAAAATTCCTCCCCGTACATTTCAAGCAGCCGACGATATACCCTAGTTCCTGTATGCCTTTGTTTTCGAGGCACCTTTCGGTCTTCCTCTAACCACTCATCAATCTGTGCTTTATATGGATCTAACTTTGACTGTTTTGGCTTCCTTGGAGTTGGAAGTGGATTTCCATCTTCTTTATTGGCATATTTTTTGATTGTTTGAAAGCTATGTCCCGTCTCTTTGGCAATGGCTCGCAGGGACATCCCTTTATATTCATACAAATATTTGATATGATGTTGTGGAATCATTGTAAGCATCCTTTTCTTCCCCTTCTAACTGTACTTTTTGTCCAATTAGAAGGTTAGTGGTGGGAGAGGGGTGCTGACAATGATTTTTTTATTTTGCAAACTGCTAAACTTTTATCTTGCACAATGCGCTACTTTTATTTTGCATTAAACAGGGTGGAGAGCAAAGCTTACTCATGGATGTTTTGTATGAACATGGTAATATTCCGTTGTTTACAACTTAGGATCAAAGTTTTCCGTTGCATTTAGGAAGGAATTTAGATTAAATTGATAGCGCTTTAATAGTAATATAATAATTGAGCAGTTGATAAAAAGAAGAATGAAACGGTTAACAAGTGCTCAATGCAATAGGAACATCAAATTAATCGGATCTCATCATAGCTAACATCAATCGGTTGCTCCTAAAAAATAATATTTAGAATTCAACACATTACTATTTCATTAATTGAGGGATGATTATGGTGAACTTAGAAGAAATTAGTTTCCATATTATTTTACATGGAGGAAATGCTCGAAGTTTAGCTATGGAAGCAATTAAACATGCTAAAATTGGTGAGTTTGACTTAGCTGAACAAAAAATTGAAGAAGCGAATGAAGAAATGAGAAAAGCTCATCGTTTTCAAACAGATCTTATTCAAGAGGAAGCTCGTGGGGAAAAAATAGAGATTCGTATATTACTCATCCATGCACAGGACCATTTAATGAATGCAATGACAGTTATTGATTTAGCTCAAGAAATAATTGAACTTTATAAAAAATTAATTAACTAAATTTACAAGTATAACGAAATGGAGGGATTTATTATGAAAAAAGTTTTAATTATTTGTGCAGCTGGTATGTCATCTTCTTTAATGGCAAAAAAGACAACGGAATTTTTTAAAGCAAAAGGTCAAGATATTGAAGTAGATGCCGTTTCTGCTAATGAAGGTAGCAAGATGATTGAAAAGGGTGACTTTGATTTATTTTTGGTAAGTCCTCAAACAAAAATGTATTATCAAAAACTTAAGGAAGCTGGTGATCGTGTAGGAAAACCGGTTGTGAACGTCCCGCCGCAAGCATATGTTCCTATTCCTATGGGTGTTGAAAAACTGGGTAACTTAATCTTACAAGAACTTCCAAATAAATGATTGCTAACGGTTATGTGCCAATAAGAAATGAAGTGGGATAAGCTTAAATGATCAGTTGCGATTAAATAAATGGTTCTTCGTTATTTACATTAAATGACAAAATTTATTAATAGAATCGAAGAGGGGGATCATTTAAAAAGATTAAGGTTTCAATAATTTTTTAAAAGAAGTTATCCCTCTCTACTAAACTGCAATATTTTGAAAGCGGTATCTTTGATGAGTAGTAGAATGGAACCATATATTTAAAATGATTGAATTTATTCCCTTTTAATGTTTCGATTACCAGTATCGAAATTATTGCGAGTAGCGAAGAACAAGATAAATGAGGGATTTGTATGAATTACAGTGAAAGAGCACTGTTAGAAAAAAACAGAAAAGAACAAAGTATTAAATCTATGTACTATAATCGGTATTTACTTGTAAGATATGTTACTGCAATATTCTTTTTTACAAATATATACTGGCTAATTTCGTTGTTAATGAGTGATTCATCACTATATATTGTTCCATTGGTACTAATTATCATACTACTAACGAGTATTGCAGAGCAAGTAAAGATCTATAGCAGCCCTACCAATAATGCTATATGCACAAAATATTGTTTTATAACTTTGTTCTTTACGAATGCTGTTCTTATATTACTAACTGGTTTTTCTTCGTCCTTTACACAATTATATCCTTTTTTAGTAAATCAAACTAAGTCAAAAGTATTTGTTTTAATTATTTTGGTTGCCGGGATGGTATTAAGCGCTTTAATTCTTTATCGTTTAAACAAAATTAAACATAACGAAGATAAGCATTATCAACGCATCAAGGAATATGAAAAAGTTATAAATTAATAGAAAAAGGAGGAATTCTTATGTCATCAGAAAGCAAGGCATTTGCCTTACTTGAAAAGTATATAATGGAACCCATGGGGAAAATTGCATCTTTTCGATTTGTGCGTGCAGTAATGGCTGCAGGAATGGCTTCTATTCCGTTTACGATCGTAGGGTCGATGTTTTTGGTGTTGAACGTATTGCCGCAAACCATGACATTTTTAGAAGGCTTTTTCAATGATACTTTCTTTAGAATTAGTGATTTATATATGTTAGCGTTTAAAGCAACGATGGGAATTTTAGCGTTATATTTTAACCTTGTCATTGGTTATGAGTATACAAAATTATTTGCTGAAGAAGAAGGTTTAAATCTGAACCCTTTAAATGGCGCTTTACTGTCAATGTTCGCTTTCTTTATGACTATTCCTCAATTAGTTTTGAAAGATGGAAAAATGTTGTTAGTACAACAAATTGATGATACCACTAAAATTATTAGCGGTTGGGAAATGGTTGATAGCGGTGTAAGTCGTTTAGGTACTACAGGAATATTTGCGGCAATTATTATAACTGTTGTGGCTGTACAATTATATAGACTTTGTGTGAAACGAAATTGGGTTATAAAAATGCCGGAAGCAGTACCGGAAGGCGTATCTAGATCATTCACAGCATTAATACCAGCATTTTTAGTTGCCTTTGTTGTTCTACTAATTAATGGAATTTTAGTAGCTTTAGGTACTGATATATTTAAAGTAGTAGCAATTCCTTTTAGCTTTGTTGTTAATATAGCAAATAGTTGGTTAGGCCTCATGGTGATTTACTTCTTAATCCACGCACTTTGGATCGTAGGTATCCACGGGGCAAATATTATCAGCGCATTCCTAACGCCAATTGTTCTAGCAAATATGGAAGCCAACATGAATGGAGCGAATATTCCATTCGCAGGTGAGTTCCAAAATTCATTTGTAATTATGGGTGGTTCCGGATCGACTTTAGGGTTAACTATCTTTATTGCACTTTTTGCTAAATCACAACAATTGAAAATTTTGGGAAGAGCATCTGTTGTTCCTGGTATCTTTAATATTAATGAACCAATATTATTTGGATTACCGATTGTTTACAATCCATACTTAGCTATCCCATTCTTTTTAGCACCTATGGCTACAGCAACTATTGGTTATTGGGCAATTAAACTACATTTTGTTAATCCTATTATTGCACAAGTACCTTGGCCATCTCCAATAGGTATAGGCGCTTTTATTGGCACAGGTGGAGACATCAGGGCAGCAGTTGTATCATTGATTTGCGGTGTTGTAGCATTTCTCATATATTTTCCGTTCATTAAAATATACGATAATAAGTTAGTTAAGCAAGAAAAAGGTGGAGAGCCTGTCCTCTGATCCAGAACATAGAATTAAGATGTGTAGATGCTTTATGAGTAATGAGGTAAAAAGTAAATTTCAATGGTGTAGAAGCAAGCACTGAATACTAAAGTATTTTGTCAAAAACTTAAGCTGCATAGCAAGTGCTTGTAATGTCAATAAAGTGAAAGGAGGCGGTTCTTCAAAGGAGTAACTGTCTTCTTATTCAACCTTTTTAGGTTGGTGGAGTTAATTGCCAGTAATGGACAAGAGTTATTTACAAGGATTTTAAAATGGAGGTTGACTTATTATGAGAAAAAGTGTTTTACCGGAAAACTTTTTATGGGGTGGAGCAGTAGCAGCTCACCAGCTTGAAGGTGGCTGGAATAAAGGTGGAAAAGGGATAAGTGTTGCAGATGTGATGACTGCAGGAAGACACGGTGTTCCTCGTCAAATTACAGATGGTGTGTTAGAAGGGTACTATTATCCGAACCATGAAGCGATTGACTTCTATTCTCGTTATAAAGAAGATATCAAACTATTTGCTGAAATGGGATTTAAATGTTTCCGTACTTCTATCGCTTGGACAAGAATTTTTCCAAATGGAGATGATCCTGAACCAAATGAAGAAGGGTTACAATTTTACGATGATTTATTTGATGAATTATTAAAATATAATATCGAACCCGTTATTACCCTTTCTCATTTTGAATTACCTTATAATCTTGTGAAAAAATACGGTGGCTTTAGAAACCGGAAGTGTATTGATTTCTTTGTGAAATTTTCTGAGACAGTTATGAAACGTTATAAAGATAAAGTAAAATACTGGATGACATTTAATGAAATCAATAACCAAGCAGATACAAGTACAGATTTCGCTAGCTTTACAAATTCAGGAATTATATATGAGAAAGGCGAAAATCGGGAACAAACAATGTATCAAGCAGCTCTTTATGAATTAATTGCTAGTGCAAAAGTTGTAAAATTAGGCCACGAAATTAACCCTAATTTTAAAATCGGTTGTATGCTTTCTTTTGTACCGGTATATCCATACTCTTGTCATCCAGATGATGTGATGTTTGCCACTGAAGCGATGCGTAATCGCTGGTTCTTTGGTGATGTACATGTTCGAGGTGAAATTCCTAATTATACGAAGAAATATTGGGAAAGAAATGGTTTTGAAATTGAATATACGAAGGAAGATGAACAAATTCTTAAAGAAGGTACAGTAGATTATATTGGATTTAGCTATTATATGTCTAAGGTAGTCAGTGCTCGTGAAGTAGAAGGCAGTGAACCTGATGGAGAATTTGGTCATATCGTTCGTAATCCTTATGTCAAGGCAAGTGAATGGGGTTGGCAAATTGACCCAGTAGGCCTCCGTTATTCATTAAACGCTTTATATGAACGATATAATATTCCTTTATTTATTGTGGAAAATGGTCTCGGTGCTAGGGATGTCGTTGAAGCAGACGGTACGATAAATGATGATTACCGTATTCAATATTTGCGTGATCATATTAAAGAAATGAAAAAAGCAGTGGAATTAGATGGTGTTGATTTAATAGGATATACACCATGGGGCTGTATTGATTTAGTTAGTGCTGGAACTGGAGAAATGGAAAAACGTTATGGCTTTATTTATGTAGATAAAGATAATGAAGGAAATGGTACGTTAGAAAGGAGAAAGAAAAAATCTTTTTATTGGTATAAGCGTGTTATTGAAACAAATGGAGAAGAACTTTAAAGAATAGACTTCCATGACGTGGTGAACCGCCATCACGCGTTGGCGGAGATGGACGTTTTTGATTTTCCGTTCCTGCTTCCGGAGTTTTCGGGGTGTCCATCCGTAATTATTGGTGATTTTCAGCCGTTTCATGTGTGATTTCGCCCCTTTTCCATGTTTTTTCTAGGAACAGTATAACCGGAGTGGGTATGACTTATGTGAATGTTAACTTCTCAATGAGCATGCATATAGATGAAAAATCTTCATTTGTCTAACTCGCAAAATTATGATAAGAATTCACACGAAATAATTATTTAGAACTCGCATTTCGCATACTAGATAAAAATTCAAAAACAATTCCGATATCGAAATAAAAAATCATTTATTTTACGAAATATGAGTTAGGAAAATGGAGTTGATATAAAACTCCATTTTTTCTTATCACTAAGATGCATAACCTGACTATCATCAAAAACAATTGGTTATAAATATAAAAGGTCGATATATCGGTGAATGAATATATGCATGAAAAATTCTTCTTAGTCCTCTTAGTATTGAAATGCGATAAAAGAGGAGCTGATCGACATGACTAAACTATCAACACGGCAAAAAGATATTTTGTTACTTTTATCCAAGTCAAAAAAACCAGTTACCTCAGAATGGATAGCAAAAGAATTAGGCGTCAGTGATCGAACAATCCGAAATGAAATTAAACAAATGCAGCAGAATATTGAATCGAAAGGTATTTTAATTGAATCGATTAGAGGAAAAGGATACGTACTAAAAATAGTAAATGCTGAACTATTTTCAAAAACTCTATATCAGATTTCTACTGAAGAGAATAATATAGCAGCAGAGTTTGCTGATCAAGATACAAGAGTTCTATATATTTTAAGGCGTCTATTGCTAGAGAAGGATTTCATTAAACTGGAAAGCTTTACAGATGAGATGTTTATTTCCATGTCAACTTTGCACAATGATTTAAAGAGGGTTAAGGAAATTCTCAATAAATATAATTTGAAATTAATAAATCGCCCTCACTACGGATCAAGAGTTGAAGGGGACGAATATATGAAACGTTTATGTTTATCGAATTCGTTATTAAGTCGGAATAAAGAGGCACTTTTAAAGGGAGACTCTTTACACTTCATTGATCAAGAATTATTTAAAAGGATTAAAGAAGTAATTATCCAAACGGTTAATAAATACAAAATTGAGATTTCTGACATTTCTTTAGAAAATTTAGCGACACATATAGTTATTGCTTGTAAAAGAATTGAAGAAGGTTTTGTCATTAAAAAGTTGTCTGATGTTTTAGTCGATGAATACCCATTTGAAAAAATTGTAGCTAATGAAATTATTAAAAAGGTTGAAGAAATGACACATTTAACTTTTCCTGATGCAGAAATTGATTACATTATCGTTCATTTACTAGGGACAAAACTTTTACATCAAAAAGGGCTAATGGAGTTTATTGAGTTTGATGAAGTTGGGTCGATTATAAACTGTATGTTAAAAAGATTAAAGTCTGAATTAAATTGGGACTTTAGTCAAGACCGTGAGTTTATTCAAGCTCTAACTTTGCATATCCGTCCTGCAATGAATCGATTGCGTTATAAAATGAATATTCGTAATCCATTATTAAATGATATAAAGAAAAAATACCCAGCCGCGTTTGAAGGAGCTATTATTGCTAGCAAATGCATAGAAGAATATTTACAAATTGAAGTTGTTGAACATGAAATTGGTTATATTGCTCTTCATATTGGTGTTGCCCTTGAACGAATGAAGTTAAATAAGAAGAAAAAGAAAGTACTTATCGTTTGTGCTTCTGGAGTAGGTAGTGCTAAATTACTTTACTACCGATTAAAAAATTTGTTTGATCAAGAAATTGAAATTATGGACACGATTAATTATTACAATTTATCATCATATGATTTATCTTCTATTGATTTGGTTATTAGCACAGTTCCTATAAAAGAAAATTTAGGGGTACCAGTCCAAGTTGTTAATATTTTTTTGGAAGACAAGGACATTAATGCTATTAAAAATTTTTTATCTATGAATCAAATTGAAGAAGTGACTTATTTACATCCTTCAAGAATTTTCCTCCAGCAGGATTTACAAGATAAGGAAAGTGTTATTAGATTTTTATGTGATGAATTATATAAACAAAAGCTTGTACCAAAAGATTATGTAAATCTTGTTTTAGAAAGGGAGTCTATGGCCCCAACCTGTTTTGGAAATCTGGTAGCAGTTCCTCACCCAATAACCCCAGTAACAGATGAGACATTTTGGACAATATGTACATTAAAACATCCTATTCGGTGGCATGAACAGCAAATGGTTCAATTTATTTGTTTGTTAAATATTAAAAAAGGTTCTCAAACTGATTTAGATCGTATGTATCAAAAGCTAATTTCTATCATTGAAAATAAATCTATTGTCCAAAAGGTTATTAAAAGTAAAACAGTTGATGAGTTAATAGAGTTATTAATGTAAACTAGCACATTATTCAGAATTTCTTTTTCAAATTATTTCAGACAGATTCGGAAATAATGTGCAAAATTTTTGCGGATTATTTCGGATTTTGCAGATTATTTCCGAACATTTGTACATTCTTTCGGATGAATACTTCCAGCGCGTCCGATGAACTGATCGAAAAGGGAAAACACGGAAGGGGCCGATTCGGCTCCTGTTTTTTGCAAGCAAAAAGTGGTTTATTCGGTGAAATAGCGAATGATAATTAAGATAATGGGATAATTGTTCGCTTCTTCATGATCATCCAAAGGTAAACGCCAGAAACGCTATGAGTGGTTTAGCCGATTCCTCACATTTTTTGAACTGTCACCAAAAAAGCGTAAGAACCACTTTCATTTTGCATTAAACAACAGGTTCTGTTATCGAGGAAGGATACACTAAAACACATAAGAATTCGGGGTACAAATCGTATACCGATTAGTACCCGTTCTTTTCATTCATATTTAATTTATTCAGAGGATATATGAATTTTTTTGACGACTACACTCCTCATCAAGTACCTACCCAAGATATCTCCGACCCGGTACTCCAAAGCCATACAACCAAGACAAATCCGAGATACATCCAAGCCGGTATTTCCAAGTTTTACATATTCCATTTGATTTCCTCCCATAATTTGATAGGATGATAGTTTACATATGTATTATAATTTGGAAATAAAAACGATTACAATGTCAAATAAAGCCGATATGTCCATTATTGAACAAAAGCATTATAATTGTTTAAAAATTTTTTAAACTCTTTTTTCGTTCTTGAACAAAATAATACCGAACAAACCGAGCAGTGAGAATAGATGA
>NZ_BAWO01000076.1 GCF_000632715.1 Parageobacillus caldoxylosilyticus NBRC 107762
TATAGAGGGAGGAAGATAACCGATGGCACTTCGTTTTTTTCTCATTGAAGATGATGCCGTCGTGCGGAAAATGCTTGAAAAAATCATTCACGAAAACGAACTTGGCGAAGTCGTCGGACAGGCGGACGACGGACTGGATGTTTCGGCGGACCAGCTGTTTTCCGTCGACGTCGTGCTGATCGATTTATTAATGCCGGGACGCGACGGCATTCAAACGATCAAAAAATTGAGAGAAGAAGGATTTGCCGGCCAATTCATCATGATCTCGCAAGTCGAAAATAAAGAAATGATCGGGCAGGCCTATCTTCATGGAGTAGATACATATATTCAAAAGCCGATCAACCGCTATGAGGTCGTATCGGTATTAAAACGCGTCGCAGAGCACATTTCTGTTTTGCAGTCGCTTCAGTCTATTCGGCAAATGCTCGAAGTATTGGATAAACCAAAAACATCTCCATCTCTATTGTCTCTAAATGAACAGGCGAATCTCGAGCAGCAAGCCCAGCAGCTTCTCCTGCTGCTCGGCATCGCCGGGGAAGCGGGAAGCGCCGATTTATTGCTGATCATGCGCTGGTTGGCGGAAAAAGAAGCGCAAGGGCAAACGATTCATGAGCTTCCTCCTTTAAAAGAATTATATACGGAACTAATACAGCAAACACACCTTGCAGCGGAGATCACCAAAGAAGTGCGCGCGCTCGAACAGCGCATCCGCCGTCTCGTGCTGCAAGCATTTACCCATCTCGCTTCCCTTGGCCTTACCGACTATACGAATCCGACTTTTGAACATTTCGCGCCGCGCCTTTTTGATTTTGCAGAAATCCGCAAGCGCATGAAGGAGCTTGAGAATGGGGAAAAAGCATCAAAATGCCGCATTAACGTGCGCAAATTTTTAACCGCGTTTTATATGGAAGTAAAAAAAGCACAGCTCTCCTAGTCAAACGGCTGGAGGAGATCTTTGCGTTATCTCCCGCTTTTGCATCTGTTGTTGAACAACTAACGCGACGCATTCGTCTTCATCCATTGGCTTGCATCAGGCGGCGCACACTGCAGATGTTTGACAGCATGAGCACAGCTGTATGTGAGATAACCGATGTTCCGGCTAGAATCTTAGTCGGGGAGGTTCGCCCTTAATGCCGGAATTTCCGCAACAAAAGATTTCATCCAATCCCCCCTACAAATCTCGTTTTCTTTATAATGCCATCACTCTAAAAAGTCACTTACCTCCAAATAAAAAACCACCAATAAAGGTGGTTTTACGTTGTCCGCATGAGACGAAAGCACTGTCCCCCGCCAACATACGCAAGGAGGGGAAGATCATCTTCCATAATTCTTCCCACTACATTTACTTTCTCGTTAGCAGGGAGGTCGGTTAGTGTTATTTGCAGCTCGCCGGCATATCGTCCGTATTGGTTATTATCGATCGTCACGCTCCCTTTTTCTCTTGGAATCATATAAGCAGGCCGCAGCGCGTCATCCGGCCATGCCAACGATAAACGGGATTCGGTGGAACGAATCACGTCTCTAGCCGCATCGCGCCGGTTTGTATGCACCGTTTCCACGAGCGCAAGCCAATCATAGATAGCGAGCGGCCGGTAACGCAGCGGAATAATGCCATCTTGAAACTCTTTTATCCGCATGAGGGCATCATCCGTCATGGAAAAATCACCAATGAATACTTTATCTACATCACAATCTCGCACTAATTCCGCGTACGCGCAAAGCGGATCCATATGCCGATGTGCTTCTAACGTAGGTAGCCCTTGATGGAGCGGACCTCGCTTTTCTTTATTTCCCGGGATGAACGCGGCAATCGTTCGAATTCCTTTCCGGCGTAGAATTTGGTTTTTTTGAATGACTGTTTCTTTCGATAATCCCGTTTCCGGGCGCGGATAAAAATTATGCCACGCTTCAATACGGCCCCAGTTTGCGCTGCAGGCGACCAGTTCGTCGCATTCTCTTTCTGTTAGTGTGCTGGCATTGAGCACCACTTTGATTTGATGAGAATAATGCGCCGCCTCCTTCATCGAAAAGCCATCATCAAGCCGCAGACCGCTGATGCCCCAACCGCGCAGCGCGGAAAGCCGCTCCCCGCTTATTCCTAATTTCGTGAGCGAAGACGGGGTGACGTCGGCGACAACCCCGACCCCGCAGCGTTTCGCAAGCTCCCCTATCCGTGGAAGCTTCTGATGATACTTATCCAAATCATCTTCGGGAATGTGAAGAGATGTAAATAATTCCGTGCATCCGTACGCGCTTGCCTGCTGAAACTTTTTTTCGATTTGCTCCAACGGCTCTGAAAAATAGAAAGAAAAGGAAAACATAGCTGCCTCCCGATTTTAAACGTTTTCCGCCATTTCTTCTTTAAATCCGAACAAATACGTAAAAATGAAGCCAAACGTATAGGAAATCACCAATCCAATAAAATACGTGATATATTTTCCTTCGGCGATGAGCGGAATAAGCGATAAACCAGACACGCCGATGCCAAGCGCCGCTGTTTTCATGACCGCTTGAAACGCCCCGCCAACCGCCGCGCCAAGACACGCGGTTAAAAACGGCCGGCCTAACGGCAGAGTGACCCCGTATAACAATGGCTCGCCAATTCCTAAAAATCCGACCGGCAGCGCCCCTTTAATAATGTTGCGAAGCCGCTTGTTTTTCGTTTTGACGAAAATCGCAATCGCCGCGCCGACCTGGCCTGCCCCCGCCATCGCTAAAATCGGCAAAATCGGAGTCGAGCCGATTTTATTAATAAATTCCATATGAATCGGCGTCAGCCCGTGATGCAATCCAACCATTACGAGCGGCAAAAACGTTCCTGCCAACACCGCGCCGGCAATCGCACCGCCAATATCCAACACCGCTTTAATGCCGCTGGTAATGCCTAACGACAGCCATCCCGCAATCGGTTGTACCGCAATCAATGTAAATAAGCAAACAATAAGTACAGTAATCAGCGGGGTAACAATAATATCGACCGCATTGGGAACAAATTTGCGCACATACTTTTCAATGACCGCCATCAGCCATGCCGCCAACATGACAGCGAACAACCCGCCCCGTCCTGGAGTAAGCGCTTCACCAAAAAGCTTAACATCAGCAAGCGCCGGGTTAAATACTAAAATACCGGCAATCGCGCCTAACACCGGAGTGCCTCCAAACTCTTTCGCCGTATTGTAGCCGACTAAAATGCCGAGCGAGGCGAAAATGCCGCCGCCAATAAGCAGTAACAGCTGCAGCCATGTTTCCGTCGGATCAACTCCAGCGTTTTTCGCAAAGTTGGCGATCCCGTTAATGATTCCTGACGCAACAAGGCCTGGAATCAACGGGATGAAAATGCTGCCGATTTTCCGCAGCAGCCGCTTCAACGGCGTTTGGTTGCGCGCTTTGATTTCGGCTTTTGTCCGCTCCGCCGCATCTTCTTCGATTACTTCGCCAAGCTCCAACCCTGTCAGCTCGCACAGCGCCGCGGCCACCTTGTTGACCACGCCCGGACCGACGACGATTTGCAATGTTTCATCCTCAATAACTCCCATTACTCCTTCGATTTGTTTCAACGCGGCAATATCTGCCTTGTGCGGAGCGCGCAATGACATGCGCACCCTTGTCATGCAATGGGCAATGCGCGTGATGTTTTCCTTTCCCCCAAGCCGCTCTAATATTGCCATGGCCATTTGTTGTTCCCGCTTCATGTTCTCCTCTCCCCTTTGTTTATTATTAAAGCGCTTTGCGCACAAAACCATTTGCTTTTTGCAGGCGCTCTTTTGCCTCCTCATAGCTACATTGCAACAAAATCATCACGATCGCCGTTTTGACGTTTCCATGCGCTGCCATATAATAGCGCGCCGCCGTATTCGCATCCGCGCCTGTCGCTTCCATAATAATTCGCTTTGCTCGCTCTTTCAGCTTCCCATTCGTTGCCTGGACATCCACCATCAAGTTTTTATACACTTTTCCGATTCCGATCATCGAAGCGGTCGAAATCATGTTGAGCACCATTTTTTGCGCCGTTCCCGCTTTTAGACGGGTCGATCCGGTCAATACTTCCGGTCCCGTTTCGACTTCAATGCTAACGTCAGCATATTTGCTTATTTCCGCCCCTTTATTGCAGGCGATGCCGCCCGTTGTCGCATCGATTTGTTTCGCGTAGCGAAGGGCGCTAATCACATACGGCGTGCGCCCGCTCGCAGCAATGCCAACGACAACGTCTTTGCCCGTCAACGAAACCTTTTGTAGATCGCGCACTGCCAACCCCTCATCATCTTCCGCCCCTTCAACGGCGTTTGTGAGCGCTTCCAATCCACCGGCGATAATTCCTTGTACCATTTCTGGATCGGTCCCAAACGTCGGCGGACATTCTACTGCATCCAAAATGCCAAGGCGGCCGCTCGTCCCCGCACCGATATAAATCAGCCTGCCTCCTCGTTGAAACGATGCGATGACTTTTTGCACCAGTTTTTCAATTTGGTCTAATTGTTTGGAGACCGCCAAAGCGACAGTCTGGTCTTCTTCGTTCATCACTTGCAAAATTTCCTTCGTTGTCATTTCATCCAAGTTTTTCGTTTTCGCATTGCACTGTTCAGTTGTTAGATGTTCTAGCAATCTTTTCACCTTCTTGTTTGGTTATGAAATTTTATTTCCCTATTTTATTATATAATTATGAAATAAAATATCAATCTATGACGAAAAAATAAAAGCGAGTTTGCACCCTCGCCTTTTCTACCTTCTTAAGCGCACCACTTCTTCTCGTGTTTCATGGAATTTTTCGATTACGCGGCTGCCCACTTTATGGAAAGTGATTAAATAAAGCGCATCAATTACGTTCAGCTGCGTCATTCTCGATGCCATGCTTCCGATGCGATAGTCTTGTTCGACATCGGGGAGGCATAATTTAATATCGGCTTCTTTATATAACGGGGAGGAAGGATCAAGCTTGGTGATGGCGACCACCGTGGCATGTTGTTTTTTCGCAAACCGGGAAATTTCCAGCACATCCTTTGTCCTTCCTGAGGTGGAAATGGCGACAAACACATCCCCTTCTTTTAAATTGGCGGCAAGCGGAAGCATCGTGTGAAAATCCAGGGACATCGCCGATACATAACCAAGCTTCGTAAATTTATAACAGGCATCCATGGCCGAAGCGGCGGAACCGCCGACCCCGTAAAACAAAATTTTACCCGCATTGACGATTGCTTCCGCCGCTTTTTCCAATTCGCGTTTATCAATGGTCGTCGTCGTAGCCTCAATAGCCGCTTTATTGACATACGTGACTTTATTGAACAAGTCATACGGCGCATCTTGCTTTTCGATAATGGAAAAATCGTTAATATTCATATCGGCGATCGTCAGTTCGCGGACGAGCGCCAGCTTTAGCGCCGTAAAGCTGCCGATGCCGATCGATTTGCAAAAGCGCACGACGCTCGCCTCACTTGCCCCGGCGTTTCGTGACAATTCTTTTGTCGTCATATTCGGTACAAGCTCCGCATGTCCCAAAATATAAGCCGCAATCTTTTTTTCTGCCGGTGAAAATCGTTCCATTTGATTTTCGATTTTCGCTAAAATGCTCAGCTGCTTCATGATCTTCCCCTTTCTAGCGATGCCCGCCATTCTCCTGTATTTTCATCATACCATACGGTTTTACGACAAATATAGACTAAGCCAAGTTCTTGACAGCTGTATTTGTACACCTGCAAATTTGAATAGGATGGGAAAATTTACTGATATAACTGTAATTTGTTTTGGCTTATATTTGAGTAAAAAGCCTTTTTACTAGAGTTGGTTGAGTATGAATGAACATAGTTGAAATATTATGATTAATCTTACGGAAAGTTTTAAGGATAAAAAATTTTAGTCGATTGAAGATAAAAATCAATTGGAATTAAGAGAGGATTATTAGAAATGAGTTGGGAAAAGGTTGTTTTACCCTTCATTGGCTTTGCTTTTTTACTTGCGTCAATTATGTTTCTCCACAAAGGATGGACATATAGTGAATCAGACCGTAAGTATGTGGACCATGCAAATCCGAATAATGGATCTATCCTTGATGAACTGTTACAAATTTCTTCAATATTACCAATTCCAATTGCTAGAATAATTTATTTAAGTGTCGGAGCTATATATCTCTTTACCTCCCTCCTTCTTAATTACTTTGTTTATACAGTATTTTTTCCTTTCACTAATTGGCTGGCTATTATGATTGTTGCCATAATTACTTTAGTTTCTACTCCATTTGGAGTAAAATTGCGCAAAAAAGCAGAACCGTCTGATGAAGCGGTTGATGATCATATTCAACAGATTCTTCGTTGCCACCCCATTAGAAAGTTATATAAAAATGAAGATTATACCTTTCTGTTTCATCATAATTATGCCATTCGTTCTTGGTTATTTGATGTAAACCTAAAAAAGCTTCGAGAAAACAATCTCTATTTACAAAAAATAGAAAAGAAGCTTCTGGAAAAACTTATTAGTGAACGAATGTGTACCCCGTCAGAAGAAAGAGGAATAGACGAAAATGAAAAGTGGATTTAACATATTTACCGAGAAGTCTCCCACCTCTAAACAGAGTGTAGGTGGGAGGGGAATCGGTTGTTTTTTTCTTCCAAATACAGAACATATGTGCTATACTATTCTTATCCATGATTTGGTGAAAGGAGGATCCACCATGCTTCGTGGGCAAAAAGTGGCCTTCCGGGCATCGAAGGCGGACCTCGAGCGGCTTCAGGCCTGCAACCGGGAGTCGGCTCGTGTCTGGAATGAGTGCCTCCGCTTAGCCAAAGAGCATTTCCTTCAACACGGTCGCTGGATCTCGAAAAGCGAGCTGCAAAAACAAACGAAAAGGAAGTTCCATCTTCACAGCCAATCCATTCAAGCCGTCTGCCACCAATACCTCTTCGCAAGACAAGCTGCTCACCACGCGATCCAACAAGGACATGTTGCCCGTTATCCCTACAAGAAAAAGAAGTACTTCCCAACGAAATGGGCGAAAAACGGTTTCAAGGTTTACGAAAACGGAAAAATCGAACTCTCCATGGGCATTCATCATGGAAAACGGGAAAAGCCAATTGTCGTGTATGCGTCGCATCTGCCAAAGGGAACCATCAAAGAAATCGAATGCTGCTGGGATCAAGGTCTTTATTTGGCCGTGACGTATGAAGATGGACAAAAGGAAAAAGCGTATAAACCGGGGAAGACAGTTGGAGTCGATCTTGGGGAAGTACACACCATCGGCGCGTTTTGCGAAAACGGACAAGCCCTCCTCATCACGGGAAGAAAGATACGCTCCCTTCACCGGCTGCGGAATAAAAAACTGGCGGAGATCCAGCGTCGTCAGTCGAAATGTCAAAAAGGATCGCGTCGATGGAAAAAGTATGAGCGGGCAAAACGATACGTGTTATCCAAATCCGAAAGACAGTTGCGGGATGCGCTGCATAAAACGACGAAACAGTTTATCGACTGGTGTTTAAAGCAGTCCGTCTCCGATGTGTATATCGGAAACGTTGAAGGAGTAGAGCGGAACACGAGAAAGAAAAAACGTACGAGCCGCAAACAAGCGCAAAAGCTCTCGAATTGGTCATTCGGGAAAGTGAAGAAGTATCTCGCTTATAAGCTGGCTCCACATGGCATTCGCTTGCATGAAATCGAGGAGTCATATACGAGCCAGACATGTCCTGTCTGCCAAAAGAGACAAAAAGTGTCTTCCCGCCTGTTTGTGTGCCGGTGTGGGTATGAGGAGCATCGTGACGTTCATGGAGCGAGAAATATCTTAAGCAAAGCGCTGCATGGTACGTTTGTTCATTGGAATGTACAAACGAAGCTAACGTATCTACGGATTGCGTAAGCAAGAAGTAGTAGAAGGGTTGGACCGCCCCATCGGTGCAAAGTCGATGTTGCTTACTGGACCCATCCAGAAGGCTTCCGATGCATTCATCGAGTGGAAGAAGACCACCTTCTTCCGCGCAGAAGCTTCTTTGGTGGAGATGGTAAGAAACTCCCGCCTCTTCATGGAATGAAGGTGGGAGAGGTTCATGTCGGCTAAAACCACCCTGGCTCCGTTTTTCGCAAATGTTTTCGCAATTTCAATAACCGATCCCGCGCGCCGCGCCGGTGACAAGCGCCACTTGATCTTTGACCATGTTTCTCCCCCTGCATTTCTCATTTCATTTTTTCATAAACTTCATCATATTTTTTTGCCATTTCAAAATCGAGCTTCGTTAGCCCTTTCGCCCGCCAAGATGAAATTTTCACCGTGATGAGCTTATAATCGATAGAAATGAACGGATGATGATTTACTTCTTCTGAAATTGCCGCGATTTGCCGCACAAATTCGATTCCTTGCAAATAATCCTGGAAGCGATACTTTTTCGCAATCCACCGCTCCTCCACCAGTTTCCAACCTTCCATCTCTTGTAAAAGGAATTGCACTTCCTCATCGGTTAATCGCATTACCATTTGCCTCCCCTGATTTTGTAGTTCAGAATGGATAACAACCATTACACACCGGTGTAAAGCTTAAGGAACGTCCATCCACTGACACAAACTCATCGATCTGCTATGAAAATTACAGTTACTTCATGTCCATTACGCGCTTAATAAATGGCATGAATGTAAATGCTCATGCGGTAGCGTAATTTCCCTTTAACTAATTTGACAACAATCGAAAAAAATCCTACCCTTTGTCTAAAGGTTGTGAAATGTGAGTAAGGGGCCCACCGTTTTTTCGCGGATTTACCACTCCAGGGGATACAAAACGCAAAAATCCCCATTTTAAACCTCGATAAAGAGTGGATCATCGTTTTTCCTTTTCCCACTATTGATTCTCTTTTACCTAATATTTAAAGCACGTGGGATATGACTCAATCCGAAAACTGGATCGGTGTATCCAGCCGTATTCGTATAATGTCCCTTAATCTCCAAATCTGTTTCATTGATGAATCATTTCAGCTCAAAAAGATGAACGGCTTCCCGTGCATTGGATGGAATAACTCTCATCCCAAAAATAAAGTGAGTACTCACTTTACGTTTGTAAAAGTTTGTATTAGAATGAGCTTAAAGAGATTTTTTCAATAAATGGGAAAAAGAGAACATGATCACCCAGTCCCTAGTTGGTGTTCTAATCTAACCATATGTAAAAATATTTAATTTATTTGTATATTACAGCGAAAAAAGACAAGAGAAAGGGGACCAACCAATGCGATCATATGTATTATTTTTTGAACAAGTGGATCGTTCCTGTCTTCCTTATGTTGGAGGAAAGGGAGCGAACTTGGGTGAACTGAGTAAGGCAGGTTTCCCGGTACCCGGTGGATTCTGTATTACAACACTGGCTTATCAAGACTTTATCGCCACCAGTCCCGAAATGAATTCTCTGTTAGATGAACTAAATGCAATGGACCCGAATGATTTAAATCAATTGCGGAATTTGGGAGAGCGTATTCGTACCCACTTGCGTCAGCTAGAGATCCCTGCTCCGTTGAGAAATGAAATTATTCATGCCTGGAAATCAGTCGGGGAAGAGTATGCTTATGCCGTCCGTTCCAGTGCAACGGCTGAAGATCTGCCTACCGCCTCGTTTGCTGGACAGCAGGATACCTATTTGAATATTAAGGGGCAGGAGGAACTGCTTCAACATATTCGAAAATGTTGGGCGTCTTTGTTTACAGACCGTGCCATTTCCTATCGGGCAAAAAATGGGTTTGATCATCGTCAGGTCTACCTGTCTGTCGTGGTGCAACGGATGGTGAACCCGGAAATCGCAGGCATCATGTTCACCGCTGATCCTGTGAGTGGAAATCGTAAGGTGGTCTCCATTGACGCCAGCTTCGGATTGGGAGAAGTCATCGTATCCGGAATGGTTTCGGCGGATTTATACAAAGTGAAAGCCGGTAAAATCATTCATAAAAACGTATCGGAAAAGAAAATAGCGATTTACTCGCTGCCTGAAGGAGGTACGGTGAAAAAAGACTTGCCTCCGGATCAACAGACCAAACAAGCCCTGACGGACAGCCAAATTTTGCGTTTGGCTGAACTGGGAAAAAGAATTGAGAAACATTTTGTCTCACCACAGGATATTGAGTTCTGTATGGAAAACGGAGAGATTTTTATTGTGCAAAGCCGGCCGATCACTTCGCTATATCCTCTGCCCGACATTCCGCAAGAACCGCTCCGTGTCATGTTCTCATTCGGCCATGTACAAATGATGACAGATGCCATGAAACCGTTGGGGATTTCAGTCTTACGAACCATTTTTCCGAAAACGGTTCTTTTAGAAGCTGGGGGACGTCTTTTTGTTAATCCTACGGAAGTGCTTCGTACCAAGCTGGGAAGAAAAATGCTGCCCATAGCTTTAAAAAATTTATTTGATGAAGCGCTCAGCCGTGAAATCAGTGAAGTCATTCATCGGCCTGAGTTTCTCCAAGTTCCCCCTAAACCGGGTTTAGTGAAGTCAGCGCGTCAATTCGTTGCCCCGATCATAAAAGAGGTATGGAAAAATCTTTTCAAGCGTGACCCGAAATCAGCGAAAAGCAAAGTTGAAAGCTTCATGCAGAAAAAATGGACAGAGGTCAGAAAAGATTTGCAGGGTGTAAGCGGGGCTGAACGCCTGGAAACGGTTCAACATCAATTAAGCGCCTTCGGAAAGGCGATGTTACAGAACATCTTTCCTTACGTCATTTGTTTCCCAATCTCATTCCTCTTGTTAAAGAGAGCACTTATTCGTTGGATCGGGGATGACAAAGAACTGTATCAGATAAATAAATCCCTCCCCGGCAATATCACCAGCGAGATGGGCCTACAGATTGGCGATTTGGCCGATCTGGTTCGGGAACTGCCAGAAGTGGAGGAGTATCTGAAACATGCGAATAATCAGACTTTCTATGAAGGGCTCTTAAACGTACGCGGGGGAGAGAGATTTAAACGAAGTTTTGAAGATTTTATCGCCAAATACGGACATAGATGCCCGGGTGAAATTGACCTGACAAGGCCGCGCTGGCGTGAAGCTCCTACCCAACTCGTTCCTGCCATCTTGGGACACATGCGCAGTGTGAAGCCAGGGGAACATCGGCAAAAGTTCATTCAAGGTGAACAGGAAGCCCAAGAAGCTATACAGCGCATTATGGATCATGTTGGACGTCGAGGTCTTAAGTCCAAATGGCTCAAACGTCTTATTGAGGTATACCGCCATATGGGCGGGCTTCGGGAGCATCCCAAATATCTGCTTACTTTGATTTTGGATGAATGCAAAAAAGCTATTATGGCTGAAGCGGAAGAACTGGTAAAAAAAGGGGTTCTACAGCAAACAGAAGATGTGTTTTTCTTGACTCTTGACGAGTTGATTCAACTCTCAAAAGGAGAGTTTAAACAAAATGTCTCCTCACTTGTTGCTGACCGCAAAGAAAAATATGAATGGCACCAAACATTGAAACCACCTAGAGTAATGACGAGTGAAGGAGAAATTGTAACAGGTTCCCCTAGGAAAGGAGAGCTCCCCGAAGGTGCTCTTGTTGGAAGCCCGGTTTCCGCTGGAGTAGTTGAAGGTAAGGCCCGGATCGTCTTGAAACCGGAAGAAGCCCATCTCAATGAAGGAGAAATTCTCGTTGCTCCTCATACCGATCCCGGTTGGACTCCTTTATTTCAATCAGCCAAAGCATTGGTTACAGAGGTGGGCGGACTGATGACGCACGGTGCCGTTGTGGCTCGGGAATACGGAATCCCAGCTGTGGTGGGAGTGAATGATGCCACCAAGAAAATCAAAGACGGGCAAATGATTCGTGTAGACGGAAACCAAGGATTTGTGGTGATTTTAAGTGATGAAAATGAGCATCACGTAGGATGAAGCAAGCGAAAATAGGAGAGGTTATCCTCTCCCACTCCCTCCTATTTTCACGTCGGAAGCGATCCAAACTTCTTTTCATAATGACTTAGCGTTAACAACGGAAATACACGGCGGTAACTATGATAGTGAATATAAAATCCGCCGGCCATCCCCTGGCCTGTCGGATACGAAGCGGTCCAATCCTCTTTTCTTATAGATTGAAGCAGAAATTGAATCCCGGCTTGAATTTCTGGAATTGGTTGATCAAAGACAGCGATCAAAGTATCTAGCGCCCAGGCGGTATGAGTGGCAGTGCTTGCCCGCAATGGTACGTACGTTTTCGCGCTGTCGCTTTTACACGACTCTCCCCACCCGCCATCGCTGTTTTGAATGCTTAATAACCATTTTGCCGCCTTTTGGTTGGCAGGATGCGTCGGGGGAACACCGACAGCGATCATTCCGGTTACCGCCGCCCATGTACCGTATATATAACAAATCCCCCACCGACCATACCACGACCCATTTTTTTCTTGATGGTCGATCAACCACTTGATCCCGCGTGCGATAGCCGGATGATCTTTCGTCAAATTCGCATATGTTCCAAAAAATTCTAGCGTCCTTCCCGTCAAGTCCGCTGTCGATGGGTCTGTCAATAAAAACTCTGCTCCTTGAATGGGAAAATAATGAAACAGACGTTTATTGACGTTTTTCTCAAATGCTCCGTATCCCCCATCATTATTTTGCATGGAAAGCAGCCAACGAAGGCCTCTATCCCATGCGTGGCGAAACAACGTTTCTTTGGACGCCTGGCTGTAAATTGCCCGCAACGAAGCGGTCGTATCATCCACATCAGGATTGATCGTATTGATGTTGGAAAATCCCCATCCCCCTGGCAAACTGTAAGGATTGTGCACGACCCAATCTCCGTATCGGTAATGCTGGCGGGAAAGAAGATAGCGGTTTGCCTTTTCAACGGCGGCATCGGACGGTGGTACGCCCGCCTCTTGCAGGGCGTAACTGGCTAAAGCAGTATTCCAAACCGTTGCCGTCGTATATTGCATATGCGTATGTCCATTGATGGAACAACGAAACGTTTTGAGTCCATTGACCGCTTTGACAATGATCGGATGGTCCTTCGGATATCCCAGCGACAATAACGCAAAAATCATCAGAAACGTCGAGCTAAAATAACTATAAAACGTTCCATCCGCTTCCAAACGCTGCAGCATATATTGGATGGCTCGCTGTTTCGCAGCGGCGTGAATCTGCCTTGGCAGCCCGATGAGCGATTGCTTGAGGTACGAAAGAAACGAACGATCCGCCCGCAGTCCCCATTTTTCGCCGTGATCGGCCCGCGATAGAAATAAATCGGAAAGGTCAGGGCTTTTTCGTGTTTTTCGATAATATTTGTTATCGGTCAAGATGAGCAGCGGTGTAAGGTTGGCCCGCCCTTGCATGGAAATATCAAAAAAATGAAGCGGAAATGAAGGCGGCAGCAGCAAAAATTCAACGGGAATCGGAAAAAACTTCGGCCAGCGATATTGTCCGGTCATGGCCAACATAAACTTCGCAAACATATGCACATTTTCGATTCCGCCCATTTCTAAAATTCGCTGTTTCGCCGCTTGCATATGTGGATCCGTCTTCTTTCGATACCCGGAATATAAAAGCGCATAATACGCCTCCACCGTCGTGGTGACGTTCCCTTCCCCTTCATCGTAAAAAAGCTTCCACGCCCCATTGCCCTCCTGCCTGCTTTCGATTCGTTCCACCAGCTTCCGAATCAGATCTTCATCATTTATTTCCAACGTGCGTAATAAGATGATCATATAAGCATCGGTAGAAATGCCGGTTTCAAATGGGTAGCGCCACGAACCATCGGGCGCTTGCTCCCGTTTCACCGTCACCACAAGCCTGCTAAGTTCGCCCGAGATGCTGTATGTCACACTCGCCATCCCTTCCTAGTAGTATATTAATCCCCCTCTAATACTTATTCCCGCACCGGCAAAACGATTCGCAGAAGGAGTGGTTCGCATGTTTTGGACAAAAAAGAAAACTCCTTCCCTCTCCCCAGCGCTTCTTGACATCAAAAATGAATTAAAGAAAAAGAGGAAAGGGGTGAGCCATATTGTAAAAGAGGCCCATCTAACAATGGAAGAAAAACGGCTCGTGCAGCAAATAACAGCCCGGACGAAAGAGAAAAACGAAAACAACGTCACAAGAACAGCGGCATACCTGGACTTTTACAAGCGCCACCCGGAAATTCACTGGGCTTTTTTAGGACATATGGTATCGAGAAACGGCGGCTGGAATATGACAGATTTAAAAGGGGAACTGTTGCTGCATTTACTGACTGAGGAGGAACGGCAATCTTTCTTCTCCTTTTTGGAACGCGGAAACTGGCTTATTTTTCAAGATATCTATCCGCAATTTTTGTTGTATGAGGAAAGCAAAAAACGGAGAAAACCGCTGTTTTATCTTCTTCCAATGTTTCACGTATCGACCTTCATGGAAACGATTTGGAACCATTTTTGGCGCCGCGGCGACCCTTATATTCTCGCCATCTCCCTGGTCATTAACGAGCAAAGTTATTTGGAAAAACGCGTTATTCAAAATCCCGTTTTTCAAAAAAGCGTCTTCCATACAATCGAGTTCAAATTGCAAGATTTTCTTAGCTTAAATCATATTTTGTTTCCGTACGAGGATCAACAAGGAAATCCTGTTCTCATCGGTCAAACGCTCCATCAGTTCCACTCGCTGCATGAACGGATTTTATTAGGAAAGCGGCTGTACTCGCTGCTGTTTCAAAACAGCGGCACATTGGAAAGGGTGGTCCGCTGGGCTTCGCTTCACCCCCATACCGGGACACGGAAAGATTATTGGCCCCACCTGTTCAACGATGTTTGTGAATTGGCACCTAGGCAACCGTACCGCCGGCGGATTAAAGATTGTCAAATACAGCCGGGGGTGCCCCGAATTTACAGCCCGCGACTCTTATATGCATGGAAAAATGTTGTCCATGAAGAAGCGGAGCGCGGCGATTGGTTTGATGATTGGAATGTTGTGGAATACCTTGTGAAATCAAACGAACAAATAAATGGAGAGATTACCCATGCCTATTGTGAAACGCTCGAAAAAATGGAACTGGCGATCATCGCCAAAAACGTCTTCTTTCACTCGCGCTAAACGCGCGCCAGTCTATATTTCTACGCTTTTCTTTGCCTCATGGATTGGAACCTATTTAGACCTTTATTTTGTCGGAAACGGATGGTACCACTTCCCACATCGGCCGTTCCCAGCCATTTTTTCGATTGATCTTTCCTTCACCTTAATCGGCCTGCCGCTCTTTGTCACTTTTTTTCTTTACGCAATGTCAAGGCTGCGCCCATGGCAACGTGGGGGTTTTCTCATCGCAATGGGACTGCTGATGACATGGATGGAAAAACAGGCAGAAACAATAGGATGGTTTGTCCACAGCTCCGACTGGAAACACTTATATTCGTTTGTTGGGTATTTGCTGTTTATGGCGATAGTCTGGAAGTTTTATCGCTGGATGAGCTTGCACTAGAAGCGATGGATATCAAAAAGGATTGCCGCATCTTCGCCGGCAATATAACAGAACAAACTTTCCACTATTAGCTAACTATCCACCTTGGAAAATGTCTCCTAGATCAGCACCACCTGTTAACCATAAAAGAGAAAAGACACTTTATGGCTAAAACGCATTTATATTGATATATCTATATTTATCGATATATTTAGGCGAGTTAAGCTGATTTCTTAAAATATTTGCAGGAAATTTAGTCAAATTTCTTTGATCTATCCACAGCGCTATATAAATAAATAACTCTTGCACAAGAAATCTCATCAACATGAAAATGTCATCCTACATGAGGAGAGATTTCCCATGCAAGAGCACCTTCATATACACGAGATTTCTCTGCTTTAGCAGATAAAGGGTTATTGAAACAAGCTCTATGGAGTTTCCACGATGGATCGTCGAAAACGAAACAGATGAGGCGTTTTTTTCATGTTAGCCGATTATGTTCATCTTGTTTTCATTTTTTTAACCTGATTTAAATGAATAACATTACGCTTGTCGCTCTTGGTGCGCATCATGAGTATTTTTTAACATTCATCTTTCATGCCGCATGTTCCCAATCTATTTTTAAAAGAAGGATGAGTAGTATTCTTCATTTCGCTTTCTTTTGCAACTTGTCTTATCGATTTTAATTGGTCGGACAGTTCCATAAACCATCTTTCATCTTTGGTTAGCAATGCCAAATCAATTAATGCCTTAATCGCCTCCTCATTATCAAATATCGAGATCGGCAGTTTTTTCACCCAGTGCTTTAGTGTTTCAACGGTTTTTCCAATGATTTGCTCATTATCACAATCCATCACCTTTATTTTGACAGTTCCTTGCAATGAATTTACTGTTTCAACATAACCGTATATCAATTCTCCATTTTTTGTTTTCCCTTTTACCCAATCCCCTACTTCCACTGGCGAATGATGTATCGCATCCATTGAATTCACCACCACTTAAAGTGTTCTTTTAAAAAAGACATGTTCTTCTGTAACAAAAATTATTACATTTTGTTTATAGAAAATCAAACGATATCGTCGACATTGTTTAATTTTCTTTTTCTTTAAAGCGAAATCATGTGAACGTCTACAGTGAACTTCCAGATCGATTTAAAATGGATGATTATACTAGGGTAAATAGATTAAGTGTTTTTAAATGAATCAGTTTAAATACGGAGGATGGTGTTGCAAAACTATAGTAAAAATCCAAAATTTTACATAAATATGCGTAATTGTACATGCAGTAAATAGCAGTTAACCCATACCCAACGTGGCTGTTCTAGTCCGTTATTCTTTGTCTAATTGAATACCTGTTCAATCGTGTTGTGGAAACGAAACGGACATTTTCCCAATACTGTCTTTAGATACTGAGGAATCGACCGACCATAGGCATCTTTTCGCTCCTCACCTCACGAGTTCGAGGATTGATTGGCGAAACGAAAAAAATATTGGCTGGTCAATGTATATGATTTCCAAAGTAATGAATTTTTTTACTCCCTTTTATGCATTTATTATGCGTTTTGTTACACATTCTGAACTGAAAAATCTACAAGAGAAAAAGGGAATACCTCCCTCTATA
>NZ_BAWO01000075.1 GCF_000632715.1 Parageobacillus caldoxylosilyticus NBRC 107762
GACGATTGCTCCAACTGATATGACACCTGCAGCAAAATTTTGTCCGACCGCATGAAGCGCAAATGCCATCGCGTCGGAAACATTTAATAAATGATATGGAACCATTCCTGTTAAGACTAAGCAAACAATAACGTATAAAAGCGTGCACACAATTAAAGAAACAATAATGCCGATTGGCAAATCGCGCTGCGGTTTTTTCACTTCTTCTGCTGCAGTTGCAACTGCATCAAATCCTAAAAATGCAAAGAACACCGTAGCAGTTCCTGCGAGAACTCCTTTCCACCCAAACGGCATGAATGGGTCCCAATTTTCCGGCCGAACATAGAATATTCCGACAATAATAAACAACAAAATGATGGATAATTTGATGGCTACCATCGCATTATTCACTTTCTTACTTTCTTGCACACCTTTTGACAGCACCCATGTCATCAGTAAAATAATGCAGACAGCCGGCAAGTTCACCATTCCGCCTTGCTGAGGTACTGCACTTAGCATTTTCGGGATATGCAAATGAAATCCTTCTAACAATGAGCGAAAATACGCAGACCATCCATTTGCCACTAGTGCAACGGACAAAACATAAATTAAAAGTTGCGTCCATCCTATTAAATGTGCAACTACTTCCCCAATTGTCACATACGCGTACGTATAGACACCTCCGGAAACAGGAAGAGTCGATGCTATTTCTGCATAACAAAGCGCTATAAATCCACACACCAATGCTGCCAGCATGAACGAAAAGATAATCGAAGGACCTGCATCATTTGCTGCTGCGACACCTGTCAACACAAGAATGCCGATCCCAACAATCGCTCCGATACCAAGCAATATTAAATCATAGGCACCCAATGTTTTCTGCAATGTTTTCTTTTGACTTAACAAGTGGGTAATTGACTTTTTTTGAAGTAAATTCATGACGTCTCCTCTCTCTTATGCAATTAGTTCAAAATGCCAAGCAATTCGGTATTATAACATATTTCTACTTTTTTTGACGTATTTTTCAATTTTAACTTTAATTTTAATTTTCTGTGATTAATATAAAAAGAGTTCAATCACGTGAGGTGGGGGGAGATTGTTACGCCGTCCGGCTGTGCAAAAGGCTTATACATTTGGTCCATCGCCATGGGTATTTGGCGGATTCATGATGGCCGGGCTCGCTCTCTCCTTGGTACTAAGCATGTTTGTACCTGATACAACGAAAAAGGTCAACTCGCGATATGATGAAAGAGTGAATATTGTTGAAAGCTGACAAGCCGCCTAGCCCGAAAATCGAACGGATCATTTTGTTCGTTATTTTGTATAAGGCATTCTAAAGAGAGGACGGGGTGAGGTTACAGGATAACTAACCACGAAAGTCCGAGACTTGAGTCATCGGGATGAAGTGGAAAACGGTTTTGAACCAAGCCGACAGCTCGCTAAACGCCAATGAGGTGTTTGCCCATGATACTTAACAGAGGCAGGAGTGAGCGCCTGCACGCTGGTATAGGAAAAACTCTCTAGCACGTCAGAACCTGCCTAATTTGGTCGCGCAGAAGTTCAGAAAATTAATGGATTGGGAGATTACTATTTTCACTTAAAAATGCCGTGATCCCTTTTTTTAACAAGGGGAGCGGCGTTTTTGCTTTCGGGAAGGATTTTTTACCTTGTGGATTAGGAGAGAAGGGGCAATTTGCTTGGGCAGAAAAAATGTACTTGTCTCCATCCGAAACAAGCAAGATACCTTTTCAATCGAGCGCTATTACAAAGGACAGAAGCTTTTATTACATTATTTGGTGGCATTTTCCTTCCAAAATCAGCTAAAATAAGTATAATAAGATTTATCTGAATTTTTAAAAACAAAAATTGTTTTTATCAAAAGATAAAGATGAATAGACTAGCGTTCAGAAAAAAAGATGAAGAAGGAGCCTGATGTTATTAGTAATAATTGGGATTAGGACGCTTGCAAGCATTTTGAACCATACATAAGCAACTAATGATTAAAAAGAAAATTTTATAAAAAATAGGAATAAGAGGGGGTTCGAAATGACCAACCAACAATCTAACGTGCGAGTAGCTGTTGTGCAAGCTGCTTCCGTGATTATGGATCGAAAAGCAAGTATGGAAAAAGCGATTTCGCTAACGCAACAAGCTGCAGAAAAAGGCGCAAATATCGTCGTATTTCCGGAAGCTTTTATTCCAGCTTATCCAAGAGGGCTTACTTTTGGAACGAGTGTCGGAAGCCGTTCTCCAGAAGGACGAAGAGACTGGCTTCGTTACTGGGAAAATTCCGTAGCTGTACCAAGTGAAACAACCGAAATGTTAGGAGAAGCAGCCCGTAAGGCTGGAGTTTATCTCGTTATCGGTGTAGTTGAAAGAGACAATGAGTTTAGTAGAGGCACTCTTTACTGCAGTGTTTTATTTTTTGGACCAGACGGCACTTTGCTTGGAAAACATAGAAAGCTAAAACCTACAGCCTCTGAACGAATCATCTGGGGGGAGGGGGACGGAAGCACTTTGCCTGTTTTCGATACTCCATATGGAAGGATAGGGGCGTTGATTTGTTGGGAGAACTATATGCCATTAGCGAGAGTAGCAATGTACGCCAAAGGGGTTCAAATTTATATCGCTCCGACGGCAGATGCTAGAGAACTGTGGCAGTCTACGATTCGCCATATTGCAGCGGAAGGAAGATGTTTCGTACTATCCTGCAATCAGTATGTCACGAAGGATATGTACCCGACTGATTTAGCCTGCTATGAAGAATTGGCGTCATCACCTCACGAGATGTGCCCTGGAGGAAGCGCCATTGTAGACACATTAGGAAACTATATTAAGGAACCTGTCTATGACAAGGAAGACATTCTTATAGCTGATTTGGATTTGCGTGACATCGCCTATAGCCAATTTGATTTTGATGTAGTAGGGCATTATTCAAGACCAGATGTATTCCAGCTTTTAGTGAATGAAGAGAAGAAAGATAGTGTGAAATGGGTAAAATCTTCTATTTCGCAACCGTAAATTTTGGGTGAAGCGGTAGTCTATTTGTAAGACATGAACCTCCTTGTAGGATGGCATGGTGACACATCTACTCTAAACAAGCAATCGGGTTCATGTCATCTTATTTTATTCGACTTTAAATTTATGTTATATAATTTTTTCCAGTACAGTGATTATAGGATTTTATCTAACAAATGACCAGAGTTGAGTATAATTTAGATAAATATCATCACAAAAGCAAGGAGCATGAATATGAACAAACGTCTTCTATCCGTATCTGCAGTTGTTTTTCTCCTGTTTCTTTCCATATGGGCTGCGGTGGCGGCGGGAGCAACCAATGCGATCGATCAGCGGCTGTTGCAATTATTTGGCGCGTGGGGCTGGCTTGACCGCTTTACTGTATTAGGCAACAATTACACCATCGGCATTTTTAGCATCATTCTCTTGTTGTTTTTATGGTTTCGCAAGCGCGATTATTATGGCATGGTGCTTGTGTTGGCCGCTGTCGGCGGCGGTTACGGGCTGAATACGTTCATCAAGGATCTTGTTGGGCGGGCGCGGCCGCCGTTTGCGCAAGGGGTGCATGGGTTTAGCTTTCCGAGCGGCCATGCAATGGTCGGCAGCATTTATTTGTTGTTAATCGCGTACTTTCTAAGCAAAGAGGTAAAGAAAGCGTCTCAACGGTGGGTGATTTTTTTCCTTTTCGGTCTTTTTGCGTTATTGACAGGGCTTAGCCGCTTAAGCCTTCAAGTTCACTATCCGTCTGACGTTTTGGCAGGGTTTTTGTTAGGAATTGCTTATCTCTTCACTTGTATTTCCGTTTACCAATTTTTTGTAGTAGAATGGATCCGCGCGAAGCAAAGGGAGCATTCAAAGGATGGGCATCATTGATTCGATGGCTAAAGCTGTGGATTTCCTTTGTTCGCGTTTGTGAATGGAAGGTTAGTCAAGAAGCCCCCATCTCAAAGCCGAGGGCAGATGGGGGATGAAAGCGATCAAGCCTCATTTTGCCGGTATGAGCAAACAGAGGGAGTTTCATAGTGCTGTGAGAGCGCATATTTTTGTCTAGGCAGCTTGGTTTCTGCATGGCAAAATGAAAAGCAAAGAAGCACCGCATCAGAAATCATCTTCCACTATAAAATTTCCTTACGCTGCTTTTTTCTTCGCGAAAGAATTTCCTCGATTGGTACGGGGAATAAAAAGTTTAGTCGTTTTCCGTCTAGACTTTCTTCCTCTTGCATAAAATGTGGTGAAATAGGATGCATGATTCGTCTTTACAAGGGAAGGAGAGGATGGCAATACGTTTAGTAAGAACCGGATATTTATTAGGTATCGCGTTGATATTGGCTGGCATTATTTATTTTTTTGCGTCTAATTGGCAAGGAATGGATCGTTTGACAAAGGCAGGATTAAGCATCGGCTTAATGGGATTATTTTACGGGTCGAGCGCGGTTTTTGCCTATGTCATGAAACACCATGATTTTTTAGGCAGATGGCTGTTCGTCTGCGGGACATTGGCGTTTGGCATTACAATCGCTCTGATCGGACAGATTTATAACTCCCATGCCGACAGCTATTGGTTGTTTATCATTTGGCTCGTTCCAACGGTTGTGTTTGCATGGATCACGAAGTATGAAGCGTTTTTTGTCATCAGTGTCGTGCTGCTGGAGCTGGCATGTTGGTTTTATTATTTTCCGTCTTCATACCGGATTGAGTGGAGCGAATGGCAGTCGTTTTTTCTGCTTGTGATGTTTGCTGTCATCAATGGCATTGTATGGATTTTTAGCCGCTCTTCCATTGTTGCTTATCTTGCGTATGCGGCGATGCACGGCTGGCTGTTTGTGACGGATGTGACAGGATTTTTATATGGCCGTGACGCGTGGTGGCCGTATGTGTATGCTCTGTTGTTTATAGGGTTCTTTTATTACTTTTTCGCCGTGGCGAAAAGACGGTCGTATGTGCTGCTGACGAGTTTATTTGCGGGGGCGTTTCTGATTGCGCAATATTTCCGCGTGATTGGCGAGCATTTTGAAGAGGGGTTTTTGCTTGGAGGGCTTGTGCTTGCGGCAGTCATTGTATATGGAAGTGTGTTTTTATTAAAACGGGTAAAGCATATTTCGAGCGAGAGCACAAAAGGAAGGATTTTTCTTATCATTTTCCAGTCTATTGTCACGTTTGTCGCTTCGCTGATTGCGGCTGCGAGCGTCATGGGGCTGTTGATGATATGGATGGAGTCGCTTTCGATGTATGTATTGTTTGCAATATCGGTCATGGGATTTGTCGCACCCGCGTTTTTGGGGAGGCGCTGGAATCCGACTGTGTGCTATACATTGCTTGCCGTCGGATATAGTCTTGGTTTGATGACAACATGGAAAATCTCGCTTGTGCTGCTTACAGTTTATACAGCTGCACTTCTTATTTGCTATGTGCGGTCGGCTGATGGCGGCATCCGCGCATTGACAAACATGGCCGTGTCGCTATATTCGGCCGTGATTCTCGATCAAGTAACGAATGAGGAGCGTCTTGTGCTGCTTGGTGTTGCCGCATTGAACGGGTGTCTATATTGGCTGGGCAGGCGCAGGAAAGAATCCCTCTTCTTGCCGCTCGTTTTAGGGATGGGCGCACTTCTCCTCTTAACGAGCATGGATGTTTTCGCAGCGGATGCTTGGTATGTGGCTGCCAACATTTTGTTTATCGCTGTCATTTTCGCTTTTCTTTTTGCGCCGCTTTTCCAAAACGAACGATATGAGCAGCTTGTTGCCTGGGCATATTTTTGGCTGTATCTCGTGCTCAAGTATTATGAATTTGCCTGGAACTTGCTTGACAAGTCGATTAGCTTGATTATTGCAGGGCTTTTGTTTTTCATTGGAACCGCGGTATTGGAAAAACGAAAAGGGCTGCTGCCTGTTAGTCCTGCACAAGGACTGTATCGGAAATGGGCGCCGTTATTAGCGATTATGGTAGCGCAGGCCGTGTTTGCCGGGTACATGGTTTGGGATAAGGAGCAGCATTTGCGAAATGGAGAAGTAGTGAAGCTGGAATTGCAGCCGGTTGATCCCCGTTCGTTTTTACAGGGAGATTATATACGGTTATTTTATGATATTTCGACGATTCGGTCTTTAGACGGGAGCGGCAAAGTACAAGTAGTGCTGCGAAAGGACCAAGACGGCGTGCATCGCTTTGCGGATATCTATGCGATAAACGGGCAGCGACAAGAGGAGTATGTTCCGCAAGATGGCGATGTAATCATCAATGGAACGTTTTACGGCAATACGGTCGTGTATGGAATTGAATCGTATTTTGTTCCGGAAGGAGAAGGAACAAAATGGCAGGAGAAGGCCCGCTTTGTCTATGTGCGCGTTAGTGAGGATGGAGATGCGCTGCTCGAAAAGATCAGCAGCGAATGAGGGAACCATTTCCTCATGCAAGGTAATATGTTTGGTAAAGCTAATTCGAAAAAGGAGCTGTTCTTTGAATTAGCTTTTTCTTTTTCATAGAAAGGAAAAATTAGGGAAAATGTCCTAATCAAATCAGGAGTAAAGTGGTATATACAACTATACCATAAATTGCTATTCTATGAAAATGAAAACCCTTCCAATACCTCTGCTTCAATATTTTTTGCCCCAAGGCAATGCATCAGGAGCAATACGCTTTTTTCTATTTTTTTCTATTAGTTATTTTGATGAAAAGGAGGCTGCTGATGAGCAATCGGTCTATTTCTATCATTTTGTCGTCTGTCATGTTAGGATCCATCATCTTTTCTTCACCTCCATCCATTTTAGCAACATCCCATGAACGCCCATCTCCCACGATGGAGCAAATCGAAAAGAAAATGTACAAAACAACTCAGTTCAAAATACAAACACCTTTTTCCTGGGATCATCCCGGCCCCGTTTCCCCGGTTATACACCCGGGATCGCCTAAAGCGGCTGGCATGAGGGAAGAACCTTTACAGGAAATCGACCAAGTAATAGAACAGGCGATGCGTGACCGTGTTATCCCAGGGGCAGTTGTTTATATTGTTCGGAGAGGAATCATTGTCAAACACGAGGCGTATGGATATGCAAGGCGATATGAGGATGATTTGTTTACCGAATCCAAACAGCCGATACCGATGCGGAAAGATACTATTTTCGATTTAGCTTCCATCAGCAAGCTGTTTACGACGGCCGCGGCGATGAAACTGTATGAGCAAGGAAAGTTTTCTTTAGATGACCCTGTCGCTAAGTATATACCGGAATTTGCGCAAAACGGAAAAGAAAAAGTAACCATTCGTCAATTAATGACCCATACTTCCGGACTTGCGGCATGGATTCCTTTATATAAAATGGGAACCAATCGCGAAGACCGTTTGCAAATGGTGTTTGCACAGCCGCTTGAACATCCGCCAGGAACCACGTATACATACAGTGATTTGAACATGATTACATTGGGGGCGCTGGTGGAGCGGCTGTCCGGTTTGCGTCTTGATCAATTTGTGTACAAATACATTACGAAACCGCTTGGCATGAACGATACGATGTATAATCCTCCTCCACAATTAAAGACGAGAATTGCCGCTACGGAATACCAGCCGTGGACCGGAAGAGGGCTTGTCTGGGGAGAAGTCCACGATGAAAACGCGTGGGCGCTGGACGGGGTGGCCGGCCACGCGGGAGTGTTTTCAACCGCTCACGATTTAGCAATTTTTGCTTCGATGTTTTTGCAAAACGGAAAGTATGGCGATAAGCGAATCCTGCAGCCGGAAACGGTTCAGCTGTTAATGGAAAACCAAATTCCGCAATTCCCTGGCGACGATCATGGATTAGGATGGGAACTTGCTCAAGGGTGGTACATGGATGCGTTGTCGGAAAGTACGACACTGGGGCATACGGGATATACCGGTACATCGATCGTAGTAAGCCCGAATAATCATGTTATTGCTATTTTGTTGACAAATCGTGTGCATCCTACGCGGAATACCGTGTCTACCAATCCGCTGCGCAGACAAGTTGCCCGTTTAACGGCAGATGCAATTCCGGTTGCAATGCCTGGGAAAAAACGAGCCTGGTTCGCAGGGTACGGTGACGGTTTGAACGCGGTGCTATCGACAAATGTAACATTAAACGAACAAGCAACATTAACGTTTGATACGTGGTATCGAATGGAACCGAACGTTGACTTTGGCGTAGTGGAAGTATCACCAGACGGCATTCATTGGATGCAAGTCGGGGAATGGCTGACAGGAAGCAGCGGAAATTGGGTGACAAAGACTGTAACAATTCCAGCTCATACGGTTTCGATTCGTTTTCGATATCATACCGATGCTTCCGTCAACGGGCGTGGCTGGTATGTAACGAATGTTCGTCTTACGGATGAGAGAGGTAAGAAGATTATGGCAACATGGGAAAGCAGCGAGTGGGAACAACGTTCATTTTGATATAGGGGAGGAGAAAGGATGTTGTCATTTTATAAAAAAATAACCGCTATTTTGGTTACAGCGATGATGATCTTCGTTCCATGGACTTCACCGCAAGCGCATACGGAAAAAGCGAAGACCGGCTTAATCATTTATCAAAACATTCCGGAAGTAGATGTGAAAGTCAATGGCAATAAGATTTTATTGCGGGCGCTTCATGTTCATCGGGAAGGATATTTCACCGAGGTAACAGAAGGGCTAAGGTGGAAGTCATCCAATAAAAAGGTAGCTACTGTGGATGATCATGGTGTTGTTACTTTCTTCGGAAAAAGCGGAAAAACGTTTATCACGGTGACAGACGGAATGCGGAAAGACCGCATCGCTTTTAAGGTCAAATCCGCTCCTGCATCGAAAAAAAGCGGCAAACAAAACGTGAAAGTGACTGTTGTCAAAGAAAAAGGAAGCCGCTATGACATCATTCAAAAAGCGATAGATGGTCTAACGTTGGAAGAAAAAATCGGGCAAATGCTGATGCCGGATTTCCGCAATTTCAATGGGAAACCTGTCACTGCCATGCTTCCGGAAATCAAGGAACTGATACAAAAATATCATATTGGCGGCGTCATTTTATTCCGTGAAAATGTGGTGACGACGGAGCAGACGGCAAAGCTTGTCGCGGACTATCAGCAGGCAGCTGAAAAGTTCGGCTTGCTTATGTCGATAGACCAGGAAGGCGGCATCGTGACGCGGCTGCAGTCAGGGACAAATATGCCAGGAAATATGGCGTTAGGAGCGACGCGGTCGAAAGAACTGGCTTACAAAGTAGGGCATGCGATTGGCGAAGAATTATATGCGCTAGGCATTAACATGAATTTAGCTCCTGTTTTGGATGTCAATAATAATCCGGACAACCCGGTGATCGGTGTTCGTTCGTTTGGAGAAAATCCAGAGCTTGTCGCGGAACTTGGAGTATCTTATATCAAAGGATTGCAAGACAGCGGAATTGCCGCTACCGCCAAGCATTTCCCAGGACATGGAGACACCGCTGTTGATTCCCATCTTGGGTTGCCGGAAGTGCCGCACGACCGCGACCGTCTCCAAAAAGTCGAACTGTATCCGTTTCAAAAAGCGATGGAAGCGGGAGTGGACGCGATTATGACCGCTCATGTCACGTTCCCGAAGATCGATGATACGAAGGTGATTTCGCAAAAGGACGGAACGGAAATTTCGCTTCCTGCCACTTTGTCGTATAAAGTGCTAACCGAGTTAATGCGTAAAGAAATGGGCTTTGATGGTGTCATTATTACCGATGCAATGAATATGCAAGCGATTAGCGATCATTTTGGACCGGTGGATGCGGCGGTAAGAGCGGTTCAAGCTGGCGCTGATATCGTGCTCATGCCGGTAGGACTGGAAGAAGTAGCAAGCGGATTGAAGAAGGCAGTTCAAAACGGCGACATTTCGCAAGAACGGATCAACGCCTCCGTAAAACGAATTTTAACGCTAAAAGTGAAACGCGGCATTTTTAAACAAGAAACACCACCTGACACGCAAGAAATCGTCAATCAGGCTTTGCGTGTTGTCGGTTCGAAAGAGCATAAACAAATTGAAGCCGAAGCAGCGGCAAAATCGATTACACTGGTGAAAAACGACCATGTATTGCCGCTTCAAAAAAGCAAGGTGAACAACCTTGTTGTTGTAGGAAATACGATGATTGAATCATTAGGGGAAGCAGTACGGACCTACGTTCCAAATGCGACTGTCATCCAAGCGGCGGCTCCTTTGGACGAGGCGCAGCTACAAAAAGTGAAAGAAGCAGATGCGGTCATTGTCGGCACGTATACATCAAACGTATCAGGAAGATTGCCGTCTAGCCCGCAAATGAAAATGGTGCAACAAATTATTGCAAATACGGATGCTCCTGTCATCGTCATTGGAATTCGCAATCCGTATGATGTGATGTCCTATCCGAATGTAGATGCCTACCTCGCGCAGTACGGTTTTCAGCAGGCAAGTTTCCAAGCGGCAGCAGATACGATTTTCGGAGTAAATACACCGACTGGCAAACTTCCTGTAACGATTCCAAGTTACGATGGCGGCGTGCTGTACGAATATGGTCATGGCCTCACTTACTAAAAAGGGGGAGATTTCATGAGAAAGCGATGGTGGATTGTTTTTTCGGCAGTGATCTTGAGTTTGTCGCTGTTTACTGGTGTATTGGCAAAAGGCCCATCAAAAGAGAAAAGGAACCAAAAACTAGAGCTTGGTGTAGAAGTCCTATTAAAGGAGAAAAAATACTTAATTAAAGGAAAACGGGTTGGGCTTATTACCAATCCAACTGGTGTTGACCAGCACCTAAATAGTGTGGTGGATCTCCTTTACAATGACCCTGACGTCCAGCTTGTCGCTTTATACGGCCCGGAACATGGCGTGCGCGGCAGCGCGCAAGCTGGGGAATATGTTCCTTTTTATATCGATGAAAAAACCGGCCTTCCTGTATACAGTTTATATGGGCCGACGAAAAAACCAACCCCGGAAATGTTAAGGGGAGTCGATGTGCTTCTTTTTGATATCCAAGATGTCGGAACGCGGTTCTATACGTACATTTATACGATGGCATATGCGATGGAAGCGGCAAAAGAAAACAATATCCCATTTATCGTATTGGATAGGCCAAATCCGTTAGGCGGCACGAAAGTGGAAGGGCCTGTATTGGAACCAAAGTATTCCTCCTTTGTCGGCATGTATCCGATTCCGTTGCGCCATGGGATGACGGTTGGCGAATTAGCCTTATTATTTAACAAAGAGTTCGGCATCGGAGCCGATGTGACGGTTGTGAAAATGAAAGGCTGGAAGCGTTCCATGTATTACGATGATACAGGGCTGCAATGGGTATTGCCATCCCCGAATATGCCGACGCTTGATACCGCGATGGTGTACCCTGGAGCGGCTCTTATTGAAGGAACGAACGTATCGGAAGGAAGGGGAACGACAAAGCCGTTTGAACTGATTGGCGCTCCGTTTATCGACAGCATGAAATTAGCGGAGAAACTAAACGCACTAAATCTGCCAGGGGTTATTTTCCGTCCGGCAAGTTTCACTCCGACTTTTTCGAAATATAGCGGAAAATTAACACACGGCATCCAAATTCATGTGACGGATCGTCATGCGTTTAAACCAGTAGAAACCGGTCTATCCATTGTCAAAACCATTCATGATTTATATCCAGGTCAATTTGCCTTCAGCCAAGAAAACAGCCAAGGCGTTTCGTATTTTGATCAACTTATCGGCAATGGCTGGGTGCGTCAGGCCATAGAAGACGGAATGTCGGTGGACGAAATGAAACAAAAATGGGAGAAAGATGTAGAAGCATTTATGAAGATCAGAAAGAAATACTTGCTTTACTAAAGAGAGAGGCCCCCTCTCTCTTTTTTGGCGAGAAGGCTTCAAAAGATGCAATGAGGGCGAATCAATAGACTCGCCCTCGTTTATTTCAAAGCGATTCTAATAGTTTTTCTCATGAATGATAAATAACGGGATTCTTTTTGGATCGAGTGTTTTGATGATTTTTAACAAATTTTTTCGGACATAGCGGCACATTCCAGTGTATAATGGGAAGGTTGTTGCCAAATATACAAAAAATGGAATATCGCTTTCCATTGACAAATATATCGTATGACAACGGCATATGGATAAGTTGTTTGAAGGAAAACAGATGGTGGTCGATGAGTTGCTGCGGAGGGCAGAGATAGGAGATGTCTCTCCATGGTTTACGGAAAACGGCGGATTTGCCCATGTGTTTGCGACAGCGCTGCATCATGTCACCGATCAGTTGGCGGAAAAATACGGCGATGATCCGTCGAAGTGAAAGTGGAGGGATTACCATCAGCTTTACTTTGCCCATCCGATGTCAAGTTCCTTCCCGGTGCTGCAGTTTTTCTTCAACCGGGAAAAGCCGGTTTCTGTCGGCGGCAGCCAGGTGACGGTGCAGGCGGCGAGTTTTACGGATGAAGGCATTGTCAGCCATGGCGCTTCCTGGCGGTTTGTCATCGATGTAAACGATATCAAGCATGGCTACCATATCGTCGGTCCTGGCCAGGCGGGTCATTTCCGCAGCCGCTGGTATCACGACCAAATCGACGACTGGGTGAAGGGAACGTATCATGTGACCACGTTAGGAAAAGTAGAAGGCGGGGATATTCTTTAGTACCAAAAGAATAGCTGTCAAAAAGGAATAGAGAGGGAAAAGACTCTATTCCTTTGTTTTGCGGCAGGAGTTTTTCTGTATTAAATGAATGTATAAACTAAACGATGTATACGGAAGGGGAAAGGAATGTGCGGGGGATGGAAAGGAAGATCAGATTAATTTACTGTTTGCTGGCAGCAGTTATTGTTTTTGCTTTAGCGTCATGCAGCGAGGAAGCAAGGCGACAAGCGCGTGATACAGAATCCCATGCGGAAGAAACAAGCGTGGCAGAAACATCACCGGTTCATGTGGACAAGAAAGTTATTCGCAATATTGACTGGCGAGTAAGCCCCGTTTTCTCATCAGGCGGCTATCAAATGAGAGGAGTGCCTAACAAGGTCGCCTTTATCGATGCGCCATTCGTTGCCAACCAAAACGGCAAATATATGTGGCATTTCTGGGGAGATTCCATTCCGGAAGGGAAGCTGACGATCGTGGCAGTACAAGAAGGCAGCGGCGCTATCACACCTGCATTAACATTGGATGGAAAAAGTGTTTGGACAACGGGCGAGCTAGGAGGTCCGAATAACGGAGCAGATGCCCATTTGCCGTCGAATATGATGCTCGGCGAACGAGGAAAATGGGCGTTGCTTGTCTACATTGGGGATACGTTTTGGGATTATGTGGTGGTGGAAGTGAAATAACGGATTTGAGATAGGCCCCCTTACCCTTCTCCTTAAAAGCAGGGCAAGGGTGCTTATATTTTCTATTATTCTCCGACATACCTCCGCAGCACACGATCGACCGCGCTTCCGTACGCTTCTCCGAATAAATTCAAATGCACGAGCAAATAAAAAAGCTGATATAATTGTTTCCGTTCGTGATAATCGGAAGAAAGCGGCATAAGTTCATTGTACGCTTCGTAAAAGCGGCTAGGGAACCCGCCGAACAGTTCGGTAAAGGCGATTTCGAATTCATAGTGTCCGTAAAATACAGCGGGATCAATCAAGTATGGAACACCGTTTGAGCCGACGATCCAGTTTCCGCCCCACAGGTCGCCATGCAATAAGGATGGTGAGCAATCTTTTGGCAGCCAGCGTTCCAAAGAGGAAAGCAGCTTTTCGAGCTTATTTCGCCGTTGTGCAGGCATGCGCCCTTTTTGTTCCGCAAGCCGAAGTTGCGGAAGCAGGCGGTATTCGCGGAAATAATCGATCCAATTGTCGCACCATCCGTTTTTTTGCGGCAATAGTCCGATATAGTTGTCTTCCGCGAACCCAAATGCTGAGCCATAGCATTGATGCAGAAGGGCGATTCCATGCCCGAGCTGTTCAGCCGTTTTGTTCGTTTCTTTTCCTTCAATCCATTCCAAAACCAAAAACCCGTATTCCTTCGTTTCTTTCATGCCGTAAACAAGCGGAACGCGGATGGCGCCAGCGTTTCGGATAGTCTCCAGTCCTGTCTGTTCGCATTCAAAAAAACGGTGCGGAAAGGTGCGGCGCATTTTTATGAAATATGGCTGTTTTTCGCTTTGGACGTAAAAGGCGTCATTGATGTCCCCGCCGTGCACGCGTCTATATCGTTGGATTGGGGAGAGATCGCCGACAGAATGCAGCGCTTCTTGCAAGATCGCTTCCACCTTCACCGGCCATCCCTCGCTTTCCATTCCTTGTTGATCTCGCGCAGCACATCGCCGATTTTTCGCTTGTGGATGACAACATCGGCGATGCCGTCGAGTTCGGTCGGCTCCCAGTTGACGATTGCGATTTTCGCTCCGTTTCGTTTGGCAATGAGCGGAAGCTGATTGGCAGGCGATACTTGCAGGGAAGAGCCAAGCACGATCAACACATCCGCTGTTTGTGCTGCTTGCCATGCTTGCTCCAGCGCCTGTTCCGGCAGCATTTCGCCGAACAGGACGACGGACGGGCGCAAAAAGCCGCCGCATTCGCACGTAAATCGTTGCTCCAGATACACGATGCTGTTGAACGTGTTGCCGCACCGCTGGCAATGCACCGTCCGTAATGAACCATGCAGTTCAATGACATGATGGCTACCTGCCTGCTGGTGAAATCCGTCAACGTTTTGCGTCACAATTTCCTGAATAAGACCGTGCCGCTGCCAATCGGCTAAAATCATGTGCCCTTCATGCGGCCGGCACGCTTGCAGTGTACGAATGCGGTATTGATAAAACTCGATAAACGCCTGCCGATGGTGTTCGAGCGCGTAGGTGCTAGCAAGCTGCTGCGGATTAAATCGCGTCCATAGCCCCGTTTTTTCCGAGCGAAAGTCGGGAAGCCCGCTTTCCGTCGACATCCCTGCTCCGGTCAGCACCACGGCATGACGGGAGGACATTAACCATGACGCAATCATGTTTCCTCTCTCCTTTGCGCATAAGTATGTACTTCTATTTTATACAAAATTGAAAAATTCCCCTATCTTCATCTTTCGACAATCATTTTGCTTTCTCTTTTTTTCCATTTTCGCTATGATAGAGATGAAAGTAAAAATAGGTAAGGAGGCATGATCATGAGCAAAAAAGTATTGATTGTAACGGGAGATGCGGTAGAAGCGTTGGAAGTGTATTATCCGTACTATCGCCTGCTTGAAGAAGGTTATGACGTCACGATTGCCGCGCCGAAGAAAAAGAAGTTGCATACCGTTGTCCATGATTTTGCAGACTGGGATACGTTTGTAGAAAAGCAAGGATATTTGATTGACGCGCATGCAGCGTTTGCTGATATTGACCCAACGCAATATGACGGAATCGTCATTCCAGGCGGGCGCGCGCCAGAGTACATTCGTCTTGACGCAGACCTTCAACGCATTGTTAGACATTTCTTTGAAGCGAATAAACCGATTGCGGCGATTTGCCATGCGTCGCTCATTTTTGAAACAATGCCAGATTTATTGAAAGGCCGCAGCTTAACGGCTTACATCGCCTGCAAACCAGGAGTAGAAGCGTTAGGGGCAACGTATGTATCGGACAGCACCATCCATGTCGATCAAAACCTTGTTTCTGCTCATGCTTGGCCGGACTTGCCTGCCTTTATGCGCGAATTTCTCCGCTTGCTTCAAAAATAATAATAAAATCCCCTCAAGGCGGTGATATTATCCCTCTTGTGTAGACAGTGTAGAAAAAGGACACACTGCTATACAGGAGGGATTTTTTTGGATAAATCAAATGCAAAATACAAAAGCTATAGTTTTGAATTTAAATTACGTACAGTCATGATGTATTTGAATGAACAATTAGGCTATCGAAAAGTGGCCAAGAGAATGGGAATAAAAGATCCTAAAAGGGTACGTATTTGGGTAAAGAACTATCAACAGTATGGAGAAGAAGGATTAAAAGAACGTAGAGGAAAAACCATTTCCTCTAAACGGGGACGGCCTAGAAAGAAACCACTAACAGTAGAAGAAGAAAATCGAAAACTCAAAGCAGAAAATGAATTCTTAAAAAAGTTTATTGCTTTGAAAAGGAGGTGAAAACCAGAGACAAAACCGTCTTCTATTCCATCATTCATGATCTTAGTTGTTCCTATCCTATTTCTTTGTTATGTAAGATAGCATGTGTTTCAAGAAGCGGTTATTATAAGTGGCTGAAACGAAGAAATGTAACCACAGTGAGAGATTGAAGAAATCAGGACATCATGAATTTGATCGTGGAAGCCTATGAAGTATCCAATGGAACCTATGGTTATCCAAGAGTAAAGGCATACATTTTGCGGGAGTACGGGTGGAGAATCAATCACAAATGTATTTATCGTTTAATGAAGCAGATGAATCTTCAGGCGAAAATTCGTAGAAAAAAGCAAGTGTATAGAAAAGGTTCGGAAAGAATTACGGTACCGAACGTATTAAATAGACAATTTACAGCGAGTAAACCAAATGAGAAATGGGTGACAGATATTACCTATCTCCTTTTAAACAACCAGCGTCTATACTTATCCGTTATATACGATCTCTTTAACAGAGAAATTATTTCGTATCGAATCAGTAAAAGAAATGATGTTCAGCTAGTTCTTGATACCTTAGACGAAGCAATAAAAAAACGAGATGTGAATGGAACCATTTTACACAGTGACCAAGGGTTCCAGTACACATCCCATGAATACCACGCAGCTCTTCAACAACATGGTATTATTCCAAGTATGTCCAGAAAAGCAGACTGTTTAGACAATGCTTGTATAGAAAACTTTTTTAGACATCTAAAAACAGAATGTATATATCTTGGGGAATTTAACTCCATGGATGACCTAGAAGCAGCTGTTCATAAATATATTGAGTTTTATAATAATAGGCGCATTCAAAAGAAACTCACATATCTTAGCCCTGTACAATACAGAAAGAAGGTATGTGCATAACACAAGGAATCACGGATGACTAGAATAGCTCCTCCATCAGCTTGTCTACCAATTAGTTGATGGGCTGTCAGTGTCAAGTGATTTCCTTGACACTGACAAAGCCCAATCAACTATGATTGATGAAGCTGATGAGAGGGTCTTTTTAAACACTGTCTACTTGACAGGGATATGTCCA
>NZ_BAWO01000074.1 GCF_000632715.1 Parageobacillus caldoxylosilyticus NBRC 107762
ACGGGTTAATTGATATATTTTTATTGTACATTTTATGATAATTGTTGCAAAATAATGAAAAGAAGCCATCTTTGGGAGAACGGTGCCAGGCACCGTTCAGAAAGTGAAAGTGAGATTAGTTCAAAAATGAGGAAGCTGTTTTGGTTCTTCAAATAGATGAAAAGCAAAAAAGGACCCTGAGGAATTTCCCAGGGTCCCTGTTTGCTTGTATTCGCCTACAACAAAAGAAAACCATCCTGTTTGCCGGAATTTTTATATTACAAATAACAAATCCGGTTCGCTTAAATATTTTTTCAATTCATTTAAAGCTTTTTGCGCTAAAACGCCATCGATTAACCGATGGTCATAGCTGAGTGATAAAGCCATCATCGAAGCGATTTCAATCGAATCATTGATCACGACAGGTTTCTTCTCAATTCTGCCGATTCCTAAAATACATGATTCTGGATGATGGATAATCGGCGTAAACCAGGAACCATCCGCTGATCCGATGTTCGATATCGTACACGTGGATCCTGTCATTTCATCCGCTTTGATGGAACCATCTCTTGCTTTTGTTGAAAGTTCCTGGATCTCTTTGGCGATTTGAAATAACGACTTTTGATCTGCGTGTTGAATCACCGGAACGACAAGGCCACGGTCGGTATCAGCTGCGAATCCGATATGATATTCATCCTTTAAGATAATTTCTTCTCGTTCATCGTCCAATGAAGCATTTAACATCGGGTATTTTTTCAGCACAGCAGTTAATGCTTTGACTACATAAGCTAAATAGGTGAGTTTAATTCCCTCTTCATCCGCAAATGGTTTTACTCTTTGGCGATGGGACACAAGATTTGTTACATTGGCCTCATCAAAATGAGTCACATGCGGGATCACCGATTTTGAATGAACCATGGCGTTTGCAATCGCTTTTCGAATGCCAGTAAGCGGGATTCTTCGTTGACTTTGTGTGATGGCCTCTTTTTTCGTTGTTTCCTTGCTGGCTGCCGCTTCTTTCTCTGCTTCTGTATGTTCTAATTTTCGTTTGGCGATGACAGCCTCAACATCGCTTTTTAGTATTCTTCCGTTCGGCCCGGTTGGTGTCACCTCATCAAGGTTCACATTGTGTTCTCGTGCGAATTTGCGCACGGATGGTGCTGCTTTTACAAACCGGTTTAGTTGTTTTTCGTTTTCGCCTTGTTTTGCCGCGTTTCGAATGTCTTCTTCCGTGATTTTGCCGTTAGGCCCGGTTGGAGTGACAAGGCGCCAATCGACCCCGAGTTCTTTGGCTAATTTTTTTACACGCGGAGTAGCCTTTCTCTCCACCGGAACCTCTTGTACCACTTTTGGTTGTTCCTCTGATGAAGCTGCTGTTTCAATGATGGCCAATACATCTCCAACCGCGGCAGTTTCACCTCTTTTTTTTCGGATTTCTTTTACAACACCGGAATCTGGAGCCTCAATTTCCGAAACAGCTTTTTCTGTTTGAACTTCAACGAGCGTATCGTTTTTTTCTACGGAATCACCTTCTGAAACGTGCCAGAAGGTGATCAAGCTTTCATCATGAGCATCGGATAGTCGAGGCAATTTTACTTCTATTAACATGGCTACCTCCTGTAATGGAAATCGATTTTATTCATTTACTAGTTTCATTGCTTCGTGAAAAATTTTGTCTGCATTTGGCAAGACAAATTGTTCAAGCGGACGGCTGTATGGAATTGGCACATCCGGAACAGCTAATCTTCTGACCGGCGCATCTAAATCATACAAACCTTCTTCAGCGGCGATTGCGGCGATTTCCGCCGTCATTCCGTATGATAAGTAATCTTCATCGACAACAAGCAAACGATGCGTCTTTTTAATCGACTGAAGGATCGTTTCGCGGTCTAACGGAACGAGTGAACGCAAATCGATGACTTCCGCTTGAATTCCATGTTGTTCCAGTTTTTTCGCAGCTTCTAAAACATGATGGGTCGTCATTTGGATGCCCACAATCGTAATGTCTGTCCCTTCTCTTACCACTTTTGCCTTGCCGATTGGCACAGTGTACGCTTCTTCCGGAACATGTCCAACGGATGCGTCCAATTGATCCATCCATCCTAATCCTTGCAATGTTTTGTGATACATAAAGACGACTGGATTATCATCCCGGATGGCGGAAATCATCATTCCTTTCAAATCATACGGAGTGGATGGCGCCACCACTTTCATTCCCGGCAGGTGGGCAAAAGTGGCATATAATGTTTGGGAATGCTGGGCAGCATCGCTGTATCCTCCGCCAACGGCGGTCATTAACACGATCGGCAGCTTAACCCGGCCCCCTGACATATACGGAATTTTTGCCATATGGTTATAAATTTGGTCCATACAGACGCCGAAGAAATCGACGAACATTAATTCGACAATCGGACGCATTCCTTCTGCAGCCGCTCCAATCGCAGCGCCAATAAAAGCCGTTTCAGAAATCGGTGTATCGATCACCCGTTCAGGACCGAACTGTTGAAATAATCCTTCGGTTGCTCCGAAAATCCCTCCGTATACACCGACATCCTCCCCCATGACAAATACGTTTGGATCTCTTTCCATTTCTAATCTAATCGCTTCTGCAATCGCTTTATTTCCCGTCAATAAGCGTTGCTTTGTTTTTTGCATTTTTACGACCCCTTTCCATATAGTGATTAGACAAAAAGATCCTTTAAAGCATCTTCCGGTTCAGGATAATCGCTTTCGCGCGCGAACTGATAAGCGGCTTCGACTTCTTGCTTTGCCTTATTTTCCAGTTCGATTAACTGTTGTTCTTCTATTCCGTATTCTTGGATTAAGATTTGGCGCATACGAACAATCGGGTCTTTTTCTCTTAGTAAAGTAACTTCGTTTTTATCTCTGTAAACTTCTGGATCTCCTTGGAAATGCCCTAAATAACGGTAAGTTTCGATTTCAATAATCGATGGCCCCTCTCCCTTTCTCGCTCGTTCCACTGCTTCTTTTGAAACGTGGTACATTTCGATCGGATCATTATCTTTCACATAATATCCTTTCATTCCATAAGCAACAGCTCTTATATCATTGGATGGGACGGATGTGGATGCGGACTTAGGGACAGAAATTCCGTATTGATTGTTTTCAATCACGACAATAAGCGGCAAGTTCCACAGTGCTGCCATATTTAAAGATTCATGGAAAGCTCCTTGGTTGGCCGCTCCTTCCCCAATAAAAGCAACCGCTACCCAATCCGTCCCTTTTTTCTTCGCTGCAAGCGCCGCCCCAAGTGCATGTGGAATGCCCGCTCCGACAATTCCTCCGCAGGAAAATTTGACATCTGGATCAAATAAGTGCATATGCCCGCCTTTGCCTTTTCCGAGTCCAGTCACTTTCCCAAAGATTTCGGCGGTCATTCTATTTAAATCTACTCCTTTTGCGATCGCGTGATGGTGCGGACGGTGCGGGGACGTTACCGTATCTTCTTTCTTTAGATGAACACATATACCGACAGCGGCCGGTTCTTGCCCCGTCGCCAAATGCATTTCACCCGGTACAGGCCCTGCACCGATATTAAAGACAGGGTTTTTTCCTTCGGCGTAAGCTTCTGCCATTTTGTCCTCGTAATAACGAATTTTGTACATTGTTTCGTACATCCAAGTAAGATGATCCAAAGAAATCGTCGCCAACTTGCACTCCTCCTTCATTGAAAATAAAACGTTTTCATCTCTATTAATACGCAAAAAACGTGCCAACACAGACGAATGAGGGGAAGGAAGCTATTGAATATGAAATTGATCAATTTGCCACAAATAGTTTCATCGTTCTATCAAAAAATCTAGAAATTTTTTACGAGATAATAGATTCAATTAATATTCTTTCAGTAAAAAGAAACAAAGTGTCCCATTTTGGAACACTTTGTTGCCACATATTGATACAATTTGATACAAAATGAAACAATAATTTTGTTAATAAGCAATGTTAAATTTTTTCATTTGTCGATAAAAAGTGCTTCTGGAAATTCCCAAATGTTTGGCTGCTTTCGTGATATTCCCATTACATAAACATAACGCCTGGACAATAGACTGTTTTTTGATCTCATCTCTATGTACCAACATCTCCTCCTTTTTTTGCCCTGGAAACATTTGAAACACTTCTTCCGGTAAATCTTTTGCAGACAAAATTGGTTTTGTATTCCGATTTAACGTTCTTTCTAGTATGTTTTGCAATTCCCGAATATTCCCTGGCCAGTCGTACTGAATGAGAGCTTCTAAAAAGTCTTGTCGGATTTCTGGAAACGGTTTGTTTAATTTTTTGCAAAGCCTACCGATAAAGTGACGGACAAGAAGCGGTATATCCTCTTTTCTTTCCCGCAAAGGAGGCAGGGTAATCGGCATGACATTGAGACGAAAGAACAGATCTTCCCTGAAGCTTCCCTTTTGAACTTCCTCACGGAGATTTTTGTTCGTAGCTGCAATAATCCGGACATCCACCGGTATCACTTTATGGCCGCCGATCCGCATTACTTCTTTTTCCTGAATGACCCGTAAAAGAAGGACCTGCATTTCCAAAGACATTTCACCAATTTCATCTAAAAAGAGAGTGCCGCCGTCAGCAAGTTCGAATTTTCCTGCACTTCCTCCTTTTTTGGCTCCAGTAAAAGCACCCTCCACATAGCCAAACAGCTCGCTGCCAAGAAGATCGCGAGGGATTCCGCCGCAATTGATGGCAATAAACGGTTTGTTTTTTCTCTTGCTTGCATTATGGATTGCTTGTGCAAGCATTTCTTTTCCCGTCCCGCTTTCCCCTAATATTAAAACGTTTGAATCGGTCTCTGCGGCAAGTTTGGCTTCATTCAGTTTTTGAATGAAATGAGGATGCTGCCCGATAATATCATCAAACGTTATTTTTGCCTGGTTTCCGGATAAGTGATTGACAAATTGGCGCACTTTTTGGATTTCTTTCACCATGATCATCGAACCAATCCAATGTTTGTCTTTATAGATGGGGATTTTATCGACCATTACATGATGGGTATTTCTTGATGGCTTCACCTTTAAATGGAGTTCTTGGTTTTGCAGATAGACAGGCTTATTGGAGACAATGGATTTATTTATAAAAATTTCGTTGATCTTTTTCCCTTCTAGGTGCGACTGATCAAGACAAAGGAGCTTCTTCAGCTGATCGTTGGCCTTTATAATTTTTCCTTCCGTATCAATAATTAGGATGCTTTCTTTCATATTATTGGTTGTCGCTTCCAGAAACCTTTGCATCATGATATTTTTTTCCGTATTTTCATTTAATTTTAATTGATACTCAATAGCTTTGACCGCTGAAACCACCATCCCTAATGTGTGGGGATGCACCTTTTCATATGGGCCGGAGACATTTAATACTCCGATAATGTTGCCTTTTGAATCATGAATCGGAGCCGCGGAACAAGTCCATGATTGGCATATTTGCGAATAATGTTCCTCCGCAAATATCTGTACAGGTTGATCAATAACAATGGATGTTCCAATCGCATTGGTACCCATGGTTTGTTCGCTCCAATCCGCCCCCTCGACAAAACCAATTTGAACAGCCATTTTTAGAGTATCCGGATCGCCAATTGATTTTAATAGCTGACCTTTTTCATTGCAAAGGATGACTAAAAATCCGGACCCCTTTACGATGGAATAGAGCCCTTCCATTAATGGCATGGACCAATCAATAAGGTTTTTGTACCGTTCCGTTTCAATTTTTTTTATTTGGCCATATGGCTGAAAAGGGTCTACCTTCCATTTTTTTGATCGAATCCATGAGTCTTTGACAATGGAAGAAAGCTTTTCATCTAGTTCATCTTCAAAAATAAAGCGCTTCCACATTTCTTTGACAGCCTCCCGCCGACTGTTCATGTCAACACACCTCCGCAACATATGAACAGTTTGGTGGCTCCTATAGTAAAATAAACAAAAATTTCGCTGGTGTTTGAAATGTGCAACTTGTTCACCTGCTGTTTTTTTCTATTATTTTAGCATTAAACATCATCAACTGGTTATAAAAAATTGTGACAATTCAGCTATTCCATCTGTTTCCATGGCTCTAAATTCTTCTTTTGCTTTGCGGCAAACAAAAGGAATCCGATCCAATTACCTATAACATCGATACACTCCTCATCATATGATATATGGAAAGTCAACTACCCCCACTTAGCCTAACGGTTTGAAGTGGGAGCTTGTGACTGCCCAGTAGTGCAAGCGTCATTTTGACTCCTACCTCTTTTCGTTCCAAAAATGGAGCGTGGCGTCACATTAGGGGCAGATTGACAGCTGCCCTACAGACGGAGACCTGCTCCGCCTGTAACAGCGGAAATGTATTCGATGCCTTTCCGCTGGAGATTCATTGCCCCGATGCGGTCATCGTTGGAACGGTAACCACAATTGCGGCAACAAAACAAGTGTTTCCTTTTGTCCCGGTTGGCTCTTTCGGTATGGCCGCATTTTGGGCAGGTCTGTGAGGTGAATTTAGGATCCACCGCTATTACTTTCGAACCATTCCGCATAGCCTTGTATTCCAGCATTTCCCGAAGTTGGCGGAACGCCCAGGATACCGTCACATAGCGGTCTTTCAGTCGCACTCTCTCGGTTGCGTGGCGGACACCGGTTAAATCTTCGATTACGAATAACGTGTTCGGTCCGTATTTTTCAACGAGTGCCTTACTAACGGAGTGATTGATGTCCGTCATCCAACGGTTTTCTCGTTGACCGATTTTCTTCAGGCTCCTTCTGGCGGAGGTGGTGCCCCGTTTTTGCAGCTCTTGCCGCAACCGTTGATAGTGGCTGCGTTTCTGTTTGACCGCTTTTCCTCTGAAAAATGTGGTCTTACCCTGGGAATCGTAAGCGGTGCAAAGGAAATTGACCCCAAAATCCACCCCAACCACTTGGCGGATATTTCCTAGATCGACATCTTCCACTTGTTTGAACACCGGGATATGGAGGAACCATTTCTTGTTTTTGTATATTAATTTGGCCGTTCCGAATTTCCAGATACCATCAAAGTATCGTTCCATTCCCTTTCGTTCAAAGGAAACTTTAATACGACCATGTAGGGTGTTGATGGAGAACACGTCCCCACAAAGGGTGTAATCCCGATGCCAAACTAAATCGTATTCCCCTTTTTTGAAACAGACCAAGTTCCATTGATGCCCATTGGATTGAAGCGACTTATAGCGGGCAATTACGGTTTTGACGACGGACTGGGCCATTTGAGATTTCAGAGAAAATACACTCCGCAAATGGCGATAAGTCAGGTCATGTAATTTTCGTTGTTTGAGGATTTTATTTTGGAAAACCATGTTTGAAACATATTGACATCCTCTTTGATAAGCGGAACGTGTTTCATGCAGGAGCGTCTCTTGCTCCGGGGAGGGGTTCAATTTCACTTTGGCGGTCAAGGTCAATTCCATGGGTTCACCCCCTTTTGGTAAATAGTTCATTAATTCTATTATACTACTTTAGTGAAATATCATGGCGATTCCTCCCCACCTGAAAAACGGAGCATTCAGGTGGGGTCTCCTCGCCAAATATTTGATGAATGAAAGGAGAAAAACAATGGAAATACCTGTAAATGGATACTTGGTTCATTCTGATGATTCCGACTCCTATCACTCGCATAACCTGTATATTACTACTTGGGATGGCAGGCCTGTGCATGTTCACCAATTCTCTGGGGTTACTTCTTTTGACGTAGGCCATAGCCATAAATTTGTTGGCGTGACAGAACCTGCGCCAAGCGGTGTTCCGCATACACACCGTTATTTTACATTTACCTCCTTCGATGATGGACATAGACATGAGATAAGGGGCGTTACCGGACCGGCTATTCCACTTCCAGGCGGAGGGCATTATCACGAATTTTCCGGCGTTACAACCATCAGCGGACGAATTCCCCACTCGCATCGATACAGAGGAAAAACAAGCGGTGGATAAAACTCGATGTTAACCAAGCCGCGTATCAAGTAGTTGCCTCAAAATAATGTGATAATGGTATAAGTCAGTGAGCTTTTGTATACTTCCATCCTAACTTAAATCATAGAAAAACCACTAACAGAATAAACAGGGGTTCAATCGAATGATGAAAAACAAACAGCCACGTCCCTCATCTGGCTTTCCACAAAATCGTAGTAGATTAGTTTAAAGAGAAAGTGAAGAAAAAATATATTTTTTGACGGAGCAACTATGACTTGTTTAAGTAGTGATAGTCACTATTTTGGACTGTGGTTATGAAAGAAGGAAATCATCTCACAAACGGAAACGCTCACATATCAGAGCACCCCCATAAAGAAAAGGTCTCCATATCAGAGACCTATTCTTTATATCGCTTTATTCGCTTGTAAGTCCACCTTCACTTCTTTTGGCGTTTTCAATTTTGGATAGTCAAACACAATCGCAAGCATACCACAAACTCCAATTAAGATTGGATAGAATGAATACTGCAAAATGCTTAATGGTGAAATGGAAGCAACACCTGCTGCCAAAAGCATTTGCGCACCGTATGGGATGAGCCCTTGGAAACAGCATGAGAAAATATCTAATATGCTGGCAGATTTACGCGGATCAATGTCATATTGATCTGCAATGTTTTTCGCAAGTGGGCCAGCAATTAAAATGGAAATCGTATTGTTTGCGGTTGAAAGATTTGTTAAACTCACTAACCCTGCGATACCAAATTGTGCTCCTTTTTTCGACTTTACATTTCTTGTTACTAATTGAAGTAAATAATCAATTCCACCGTTATGTTTAATGACTTCCACCATACCGGAAATTAAAATCGCAAGCAGCGACAATTCTTGCATTCCAGCGACCCCGTCACCGATGGCTTGAATGAGGCCCATTGCATTATAGCTTCCATCAAGAAGGCCGATGATCCCTGCTAATAAAATGCCGCCTGCTAACACAACTAGTACATTGACACCCATTAATGCAGTCACCAATACACCAAGGTAAGGCAAAATTTTTATCCAATTAAAAGATTGATTCGTCATTTCCGCTTGCTCTCCAGCAGTAAATATCCAGAAAAGAACGATGGTGATAATGGCTGCTGGTAAAACGATGAAAAAGTTCACCTTAAACTTATCTTTCATTTTCGTATTTTGTGTTCGTACTGCCGCAATCGTTGTGTCTGAGATAAAAGATAAGTTGTCTCCAAACATGGCACCGCCAATGACAGCTGCCATCGATAATGCCAAAGAAATATCCGTTTGTTCGCTGATTCCGACTCCAATCGGCGCTAATGCTACAATCGTTCCCATAGAAGTCCCCAGCGAAATGGAGATAAAACATCCAATGATAAATAAACCGACTATTAATAAATTTTGCGGAATAACGGAAAGAGCTAAGTTGACCGTTGATTCAACAGCCCCCATTTTTTTGGTTACTTCCGAAAATGCCCCTGCTAATAAGAAAATGATGACCATTAACATAACATCGGCATTTCCAGCCCCTTTGGTGAACACTTCAACCTTCTTCGTTAAAGACTCTTTCGGATTCATCATCAACGAAATACTTGCCGCAATCAAAATCGCCACAATGACTGGAAATTTATAAAAATCACCCGTAACAATTCCTGCACCAATGAACAACACTAAAAAGACAACAAACGGAAATAACGCAAATAGATTTCCTTTTTTTAACTCCACTCTTTCCACCTCATTTTATATTTTTTCGAAGGGCCTATTCACATAGAGAAAAGGCCTCTTCTTATCTGAACATAAGAAGAGGCCTTATACGTATCTATATAAGAAACCCTTCTTATCTTTCAAGCATGATGCTTGCTGGATTTGGCACAGCACTCGAAACCGAGTCCGCTGCCGAGACTTCTTCGGGCCAGTCCCTCCGCCTCTCTAGATAAGAAGATGAACGGTCGTATTTCGTTGTAAAAACAACTAAAAGGTTACAACATATTCATCTGTTGCGCAATACACCTTGAGAATGTCTTATTTTTAAATAATTTTCAACAAATCTTAAAATAATATGCAAAAATCCCGTAGCTAAACGCCACGGGAAAAGAAAGCAAAAATTCTATTCTGATTTATAGATCCCATATTTCACAATCTTAAGATAATCATTCAGCTCTCTTATCACAGACTCCGTCATATTAATGATATCAATTTGCTTATTTTTGTATAGAGCCAAATACTTATTAGACAGCTGTTCAGCGATAAACATGGTCATGCGGATCACGGTATCCACGGAGATATCCTCTCTAAGTTTTTCCGTTTGGATCAGGTCTTTAATATAAACATGCTCTAGCAAAAAATCTTCCTGATAAGCTTCGTAGTATTTCTTAATGATTTCTTCCATTTCCTCCTTTACTGCCACAGGAGGATTGATGAAGGCATCCGTGATAAACTGAGTTTCTTGGAGGTACTGAACCGTCAGTTTTTGTTTCAACAGGACGATTTCTTTGATCCTTTCAAAGAAATCATCAGATTGAATTTTTTTCAATTCTTCCATTGCTATTTCCGTCAGAAAGTCCTTCACATAATTCACTAAATAAAGGTACAAGTTTTTCTTGCTCCTAAAATAATGGAAAAGGAGCCCTTTAGAAATTCCCGCCCGTTTCGTAATGACATCTGTAGAGGCTTTTTCATAGCCATTTTTCACAAATTCCTCGATGGCCACTTTGATTATCAGGTCTTTTTTTTCTTGTGGCTGCTTTTCAAAAGCTGAATACAATTCTAACACCTCTTATTAGACTGCAATATCTTTCTTTCTATATACCATATATGCAGTGAATATACTAATCAAAATGACCGCAGCCATAATAAAGATATACAGAGGCTTCAGCTCGTTATCATTAATAATGGAGGCGGCGTCCACATATTTAAACGGGCTGAAATATTTTAGGAACTCTAAGTCTTCCGATATCCCTGCCATCACATTCATAAAGTAGGCAGCTAGGACAATCCCCAGTGAGATGGAAAGGATATTTCGTGTTTTTTTCATGAGCGATGACAACATAAAGGCAATAGCACCGAAAGTCAAATGAAGCAATATCGTTGCGACAATTAGCAAACTAAACGTGTCAGTCGGAACATCTGGGTCTTTTGCAAATTGAAATCCAATGATACTTGCTATCGTCGAAATCCCGTTAAAGATCAAAATATTTACCAAAACGGCCAGAAGTTTTTCTGTTACGATTTGGCTTCTTGTGACAGGCTTTGACAACAAAAATTCAATCGTTTTTTCATTTTCTTCCTTGGCAAGGATATTGGATGCAAGAATTGCCGAGTATATGCTTCCCAAAAGGGTAGTCATCATATAGATTTCTACACCGTAAAATCCCATCAAATCTCCCATGTTTAGCTCATTCATTCCAAACGCTTTTTTAATCGATTCCGGATAGGACTCAAGCAGCTTTGTCATTTCTTTTTGCTGCTCGGCAAACTGAGGATAAATACTTAGCGTTAATAAAATAAGACCGCTGAGTACGATGCTCCAAATGATTAATGATTTTAAATTTCGTTTCAACTCTCTCTTAAAAATCATTGTCAACCCCGCCCTTCTCATAGTAATGCATAAATACTTCTTCGAGAGTCGGCTCTTCGATTAACAAATCCTTAATCGGCAGGGCATTCAATTTATTTAGAAGCGCCTTTATGTCCCCGCTGTAAAGCAACGTTATTTCATTTCCTTTTACTTCTTTCTTCACTATTCCTTCCAGTTTGAGGTCTATTGGTTCCGCTCGTTCAAATGTAATCGTGATATATTTCAAATTTTTCTTCGTAAGATTTTCAATCGTTTCTACTTTAACAAGTTCCCCTTCCTTAATAATGGCGACCCGATCACACATCTTTTGCACTTCAGAAAGAATATGGGAGGAGAAAAAGATCGTTGTCCCCTTCTTTCTTTCCTCTGCAAGAAGTTCAAAAAAGGTGTTTTGCATCAGCGGGTCGAGTCCGCCTGTCGGTTCGTCCAATATAAGAAGTTTTGGCTCATGCAAAAGCGCCTGGACAATCCCCACCTTTTTTCGATTACCAAACGAGAGATCTTCGATTTTTTTATGGAGATCCAAGTCAAGTCTTTCCGCCAGTTCTTTCATTCTCTTCGGATTAAATTTTTTATAAAAGCCAGCTGAGTATTTTAATAAGTCGATCACCTTCATATCATCGTAATAATGGACTTCAGACGGCAGATAGCCCACGTCTTGCCTTATTTCTTTTGAGTGCTTGATGATATCTTTTCCAAAAATAGTCGCACTCCCACTAGTCGGATAAATGAAATTTAACAGTGTTCGAATGGTTGTGCTCTTGCCTGCTCCGTTCGGACCGATAAACCCGAAAATTTCTCCTTCTTCAATGGAAAAGGTAAGGTTTTTAATTCCCCGGTTCTTTTTATAAGTCTTGGTCAAATTCTTGATATCTACAATTTTCATACATTCCTCTCCTTCGGGTGGCTTTGCATCCATTGACTGATCAGTCAATTCCATTATATAGAAATATTGACTCGTAAGTCAATGCATTTCAAAAAAATCTGCACGGTGGATAGCAATCCCTACAAAGAACACGACATAAACCATTTGCTCTCCAGTCTCAATGTCCTGTGTAACTCCACAGATGATGGAAGAAATTTATTTCTTCTATGAGGAGTGGAATAATAAAAAAATCCTTTACACAAGTGGACCAGCAAGGATTAGACTTGATATATTTATTTTGACATAGCCATTCTTTTTTCTTGATATCATATCATTAGAATCTTAAATCAGATACATGCCTGCGACACCATGTAAGATATTTCAATGACCATTAGCGAAAGTAATTCTTACCAACCGCCTTGTTATGGTAATGTTTAAAGCCACTTGACTATCCAAATAAAAGAGGCTGTCTCATATCCTGAGACAGCCTCCTGACACATTACAATTCTCCAAGTCGTTTATGCCTGTTTTAACATATGAAATACTTGCTCCACGTCTTTATCTCCACGTCCTGAAAGGTTGACGATAATGATTTGCTCTTTGCTTAATGCCGGCGCCAGCTTCAACGCATAAGCAACCGCATGGGCACTCTCAAGCGCTGGAATAATACCTTCCGTTTTCGATAAAAGTTGAAATGCTTCAAGAACTTCCTCATTTGTCACCGTATAATACTCGGCACGTCCTGAAACTTTCAGATGGCTGTGCTCAGGACCAATTCCCGGATAGTCAAGACCAGCGGCAATCGAATAAGTCGGCTGAGGATTTCCTTCTTCATCTAGCAACACTAAACATTTAAACCCATGAAGCACGGATGGGACACCTTTTGTAAGCGTCGCCGCTTTTTCCGGTTCGACGCCGATCAGACGTACGCTTGGTTCATCAATATAATGAGCAAACGCTCCAATCGCATTGCTTCCACCGCCAACGCAAGCGATGACGACATCAGGCAAACGTCCTTCTTTTTCCAAAATTTGCTGTTTACTTTCTTCGCTTATGACAGACTGAAAATGTTTAACGATACTTGGATACGGATGAGGTCCAACCGCTGAACCAAGCAAATAGAACATGTCCTTATAGTTTTGAACAAAGTCATTTAACGCTTCATCGACTGCATCCTTTAATCTTCCTTGTCCTTTTGATACCGGAACGACTTTTGCGCCTAAAAGCTCCATGCGAAACACATTTAATGCCTGGCGTCTTGTATCTTCCATACCCATATAAATGGTGCAATCCATGCCAAACATCGCACAAGCCGTCGCGGTGGCGACACCATGTTGTCCCGCCCCCGTTTCAGCGATGACGCGTTTCGCTCCCATTCGTTTCGCAAGCAAAATTTGTCCGATGACGTTATTGATTTTATGTGAACCTGTATGGTTCAAATCTTCACGCTTCAAATAAATTTTCGCCCCGCCTAAACGCTCGGTAAGCCGAGCTGCAAAAGTAAGCGGATTCTCACGCCCGACATACTCTTTTAAATAAAACTTGAATTCATCATTAAACTCTTGATCATCTTTGTACTTTAAAAACTGTTCTTCCAAGTAATCAAGCGCTTCCTGCAGTTCCGGCGGCACGAAACTCCCGCCAAACTCGCCAAAATAACCTTTTCTGCTCTGAACTAAACTCATTGCTCATCTCTCCTCTGCTTTTCAAACTTCATAATTAGGATATTCCTTTTGCCCATGGAAGTCAATAAATTTTCTGTATTTTCTTATAAATATTTTATCTCCTCAAGCCAGCCGGACGAACATAAAAAGAAAAATGTTCCCTTCCTGTTTCGAAAACATAAAGCGGTGCGGAAAAAATAAAGACGAAAACACTCTGTCTTAAATTGGCTAAAGAAATTCTCCATGCATTCATTGTCCCAACAGTTGCCTTTTCTCGACATACTGGCTTTCATCCCGTATCTTTGAAGTAGTTGGCAAAATTGGCAGAATGTGTCCTGGATGTTTCACCCAACGTCGAACCATGGAAAAATCAATGCTTCATTCTTTTTACCACTGTTTGGTATCCCATCTCTTCTTTTAGGTATAAATCCGCCGCTTTTTTCTTAAACGCGATATCATAGTTTTTGTCCATAAAAAAATCCCCTCCATAGCAAACAAATTTAGGTTCTTTCTGTCTACTATAAGGGAATCATATCATGTTAAGATGAGCACTTTTTTATGTGATTAATAGTTTTGAATAAACCCGTATGCTTTGCAACCGAAATCCGAATCATTTGGGTTGCAATCAAGGTGCAGGGAGTAGTATCCTCCAGGATTTGCCGAATAGATTAAAGGACCGATTGACCCGCCAGAACTTATAATTCCGCTTTTAATCGTAACACCGTCTTTTTTAAGATAATATCTTACGCTATACAAGCTGCCGGAATTCACCGTTACACCCCACCTGTATTTCCCGTTTGTAGGAACCCACAGTTTGCTGGATCCGTCTGCATAATCGCCGGGATCTAACCAAACGTTAACACTTGCCGCATATGCATTCGTCGTTGATGCAACAATGAATGCAAAACCGAGAAGCAAAGCCATCATTGATTTTTTCCACATATGTTCCAATTCCCTCCTAATTTATAAATTACAAAATGATGTTATCATAAACATTAATTTGTATAAAAGGTAATAAAATAATAAACATCTAGGAAAAAGGAATTGTTTTTATATTCACTCTATCTTTTACATAAAGTGGAAACGATCGCGGCAGGACGTTCACATGCAGAGAGAAGAAAGAAGATATTTTATTGCATTCATGAAGCGGCTTTTGGGGAAGAAGGAATAGCACCGGGTTTCTTAGTGAGGCAATCATATAACGAGCTATTCTTCCTATGCTTTTTGAAGAAGAATAGCTCTTTTTTCTATTTTACGATACAAGCTTCTATCAGGTCCTACTGTTTATTATTTAAGGTTGGTTGTTTCATACACCAGCAAGGACGCATCATCGTCATCCGGTACAGCATAAAGTCGCAGCCCTTGACCAGCACTCTCCAGAAACACCGGGTTACGGGTAATGACATGTCCTTGTGGAGAAAACTCCATTAATGGCACTTCATGAATCGTATTCAATCTTTTCATATCAAGCAAGGCTAATCCACCTAACTCGTAAGGCTTAGAATAGTCAGTTGCAGGGTTGGGCAGTTCAGTAATACCGCTGCAAACCATTTTACCTTGGCCTACACCTTCACAGTCCTGATAATCGATAAAGTGACTGGAGTTTTCTTTTACACGAAGCTGTTGGCCTTTTTCATTCCACTCATAGAATTTACGCGAGCCCCAGCTCACTCCTATAAGTTTTCCACTTTGGGCGTCACGAACCAGTCCGCCGATGTGGTCATTGACCCGGAATGCTTCTTCCACTTTCATGGTCTCATCATTTACTTTGTAAACAATGGAGTGGCTGTTGGGACGATATTCTGCCACAGGAACCCAGATGGATTTGCCGTCGAATGCAATGCCGCCCGGATGATAGATGATTCCTTCCCCCAGTTGGATGTCTTTCAGCAGCTTACCTTGTTTGTTAAAGACAAACAGGTGACCGACCCCTTTTCCAGGAGTACGATCATAGCCATCTTTGGGCTGGTCATACTTCACCGGTTTTTCGATGATTTCCACGGAGGACATATAATAGAGGTCTCCAATTCGAGTCATTCCTTGCGGGTGATAGGCATTAAATTGTAGATGAATCTTTTCTTTTTGCTGCCACTTCGTATCACGGGAAAGCTGCCGGAACTGATCGTCTAGTTTTTGCTCTTTTGTACTGGTAATGTGCGATTGAGGCATTGCTAGAACGGTAGATGCAATACCAATTAAAAGTGTTGTTGTAACGGTGAATACAATTTTTCGCACGATGATCCTCCTATTCAGTATAAAAATTTTTCCTTTTTCAATTCCATTTTATTTTTCCCGGATCATGCAAAAAGCCTTTCCCTGTAAATTTTACAGAAAATTGTTATGAGTTACTAACCTTGGATGTTAATTTGGATTGTGGCGCCTGAACTGTTATGCCGGCGTTTTATAGTGAAATACAGGTTCTTTTACAGGTTTAGTTTTCCAATTTTTTAACTTGTTTTTCAAGTAATCCTTTAAGAAGTCACGTTTCTTTTTTCGCCTTTTATTACGATTTTTCATGGAAAGTCATCACCCTTCAATCACCAAATAGATTCAGTTCACCTTTTTTCTTAAGGGAAAATCGATTTTAAGCTTCTTGACTTATTTGAGTATGATATGAATAGTACTGTTTACAGAATGTAATAGCTGCTTGAGCATTCTTTATTTTGCACTTTCTGCATAAATCAGCTAACATCAATAGTTGATAAGTCACGAGTTGTTGGTTATTCGTGGCAAGAACATAATAAATGATAGTGTTTATGACGGGTTGTGGTATATTCATTTCGCTCAACTTACGGAAAATATCTGAATGAGAACGGAGGGATGGAATGTATTCCTGGGCTTCTTTCAAAACTTCATCTGTTGTGTGCTCTTCCAAATAACGGGCTAATTTTCTCTCCTTTTCATCAAGTAGGCTGGTATCATAATTCATTTCCTTTTCTCCTTCCTAGCTACCGTTTCTAATCTATATTATTTTTTTAAGTCATCATCCTAGGCATTTTAATTACAGGGGGATTTTCAACTCCTTTCTTTCAAATCTAAAGTCATTATATAATAGCTTTTCTTAAAAATTTGTTGATAAATCCAATATTTACCTACTTTTAAAAGTACTTTCAACTTACCGTAATAAAATAAAAAAACTTTTCAATTATTACCTTATGTCTAAGGTAATAGCTGCACCTGTTGTGTTTTCCATTTTTGCATAACGGCTGACAACCTCCGATTTGATACAAAACCTTCATTAATTTATATGCATCATCATATAATGTAAATTTTGTTAAAATTTTGTTAAAATATAGGAACTTATTGTTAAAATTTTCATTGAATGATGTCCAAACATAAGGGGGAAACAGGAGAAATGATGGAAAAGGTCATTCCGGTTTTGTTTTGGCAAGTACTTTGACGGTTTCGACCGCATTGGCAGTATCGATTAACAAAATGAATCCTGAAAAGTGCTATGTAGGCGTTCAATTGTTGGGGATTAACGACTTTCACCGACAATTGACAACAACAAAGGAGACTGGCAGGAAGAGCAGATGATTTGGCTGCTTACTTACGAGCCAGTAAATCAAGGTAATATACAGTACGGTTTATTCGAGTGCAACTTCTATAGTTAAGAAAAATACTCAACTATTACAAAAATTTACAATATATAAATATAAAATTCATAATACTCAAACAATGTTATGGTCTAATGAAAGTAGATTTTTTATTAAAGGAGCATTCCTG
>NZ_BAWO01000073.1 GCF_000632715.1 Parageobacillus caldoxylosilyticus NBRC 107762
CAGGAATGCTCCTTGTTTACAATTGTAGTTTTTTCTAATTTCGGGAGGGTTATGCAAAGGGATTGTAAAATAGAGGTATATGGAAAAGGGTTGCCGATAGAAGCCGACCATTTGCAAGGATGCTTATATAGCATAGCGAAAAAAAGACCAATCTTCCATGCGATTTACGCGAATTTAAAAGTATACGAACAACTTTTAAACGCATAAATTACCCACCTCATGGCGCAAACTACCTATGAGGTGAAAAAGATGAGAGAAAAAGAGCAATATTTCCCAGGTAGCGTTGTCGATATTAAAGACGAAGGAGAAGAATCAGCGGAGACCTATAAAAATTCTCTTTCGCAGGAGTTGGCAGAAGCGATACGGCGGGAAGAAGAGAAAAGTGATTGAGCGAAATTTCATGAAAAAACCTCTTCGGGTTGCGCTGAAGAGGTTTTCACGTTTTTGCTAATATGTAAATCGGAAATGACACTGGAAAATGGTGTGATATACCAACGTTTTTACCCATTATCATTCCTCATTCGCGCCCAAAATCGTACATTCATTCACACGGCAACCATCATGTCCTTCTATACAAAAGGATCAAGGTATGAATTTACTTGTTCATTTAACGGGGATCATTAGTAGATGAGCTGAACCCACTGCCGTGACACGATGATAAGAAGCAGGAACTAGATGATTATGCATCTCACTACTACCTTTTAAGTCTTTCGTTTGTGGGATATGAAAAAGCTGACTACTCATGGCACATACCATTTCTTCTGCGTATAGACTTCGCTGTAACAAAATTAAAATTTGTGTCCATGAATTAACTCGATACAAATAGTTAAAATGCAAAAAAATCAACTCCTTTTTGATAAAATAGAACTCCCTATCTTCATTTTTATGAATAAAACTCGAAGTTAATGTAAATTTGTGTGAAATAAAATGATGACTTCTCCATATTGTTTATCTTTCTTCATCCATGATAAATAATTATCTCGATGACGAATGCCTAATTCCTCCGCCATTACAACGACTGATCCCTCGTTCTCTAGCACTCATCGAATTGCTTCTAGTTTAATTTTTTCTGATGATGATATGCTATTTCCCCATACATTCTAGCTGTCGAGATAACATTGTGTCATTGCACGGACACTGTTCGAAGATGGAGAAGATACTTAAGAATGACATGCAAAACAGGGATGAGATGTTAAGTTATCAATAAATAGAATGAAATTTATACATGCTATACTCATATTTTTTAGGGATCTTTCTGACCAGTTGCCTTTTTCTGTTGGGCTGTTTCTAGGATGAATCCTTGACTCCATAAACACCTTACACTGCAATGGTTAGTGTGAGGTGTTTCTACGATGAAAATACAAAAATTCAAATTTAATGAGAGGGGTTTGAACCGCTTTTTTGGTCCGCTTGAAGCAAAGATTATGGATGTTTTGTGGAACGGGGCGGAAATGAGTATTAAAGATGTTCAACGGGTGCTAGAAAGAGAAAAGCCTGTTAATTTTAATACGGTTATGACAGTAATGAATCGATTAGTCGAAAAGGGAATTCTGCAAAAAAGAGTAGAAGGCAGAACCTCTTTATATCAACCTGTCCTTTCAAAAGAGGAGTTTTTTGACATACAATCGAAAGAATTGGCTCATGAGCTCATTGACGAATTCGGTTCTCTCGTTGTGAATCATATGTTGGATGCATTAGAAGAAGTGAATCAGGAGCTTATTGAAAAGTTGGAGCAAAAAATAAAAGAATTAAAAAAGGAAAGATAATGTATGTCGAAAAATCGGTCAAGAGTGATTTTTATAATGTGTACATGTATTGCGGGAACCATTCTTTTTCAAATGGGAATGTACGTGCTGTATGTTTTGTTGGGCTGGGACCCAAAGTTTAACCTTATTCAAGTATGCCACAGTGTGGCAAGGTCTCTTGGATTGTCTTCAGTGGAATACATGTTAGATGCTCTAGTTTTTTATACTGTATTTTTATCTATCTGGGAGATTGGAAAGCAGCTTTTTGCAGCTAACAAAATTGATAAAAGGCTTGCTGTATACCGACACGAACAGCTGACTCAGGAAATCAATCGTAAATACAACGAGGGAAATCAAGATTTTACGGTAATATCTTGCCTAGCTCCAATCGCGGTTACAATGGGATTTCTAAATCCCAAAATTATACTTTCAACAGGGTCTGTTCAATCTTCTGGATACAAATGAGTTAGAGTCGGCCATTTATCACGAGTTGTATCATAAAAAACATAGGGCCCCTTTAAAAATATTTTTTATTGTCCCTGTTTGCTTCGATTATGTGGTATATTCCGATTTTAAAGTGGTTTCACCAAAAGTATAAAATCATAAGAGAAGTTTTAGCTGATCACTATGCCATCAATAGGCAGGGAACTCCAATGGATTTAGGCAGTGCCTTATTAAAGATGTTGAAAACAGTTAATCGAGCAAACATGCCTTTTTCATATGTCTTGTTTGCAGATGCATCAGCCAATTACAGGATTAAATATATACTTGACCCTCAAACTGAAATTCCTTTAAAGCTTCCGTTTATGCTAACCATTACGTCCATCTATGTATTTTTAATGTTATGTATTTTGTTTCTCATTACTTTATTTTAAATTTTTTAATGAATTACACTACATAATGTAGTTTATAGTAAAGAAAAAGAGGTGGAAATAAAATGATTAAAAACTTAGAATTAGGCTCTTTCATTATCCGTCTAGTGTTAGGTATAATTTTTTTGGTTCATGGATTTACGAAATTTCAAGGCGGTATCGAAAATACGGCAGGCTTTTTTAGTAGCATAGGATTACCTGGATTTTTGGCTTATCTAGTAGGGGAAGTTGAACTGATTGGCGGAATTCTTTTAATACTTGGTTTAGGAACACGAATCATTGCGGGTGCCTTTGCCGCAATTATGGTAGGAGCGATCTTTACGGTAAAACTGAAGAGTGGTTTTGTTGGAGGATATGAATTCGAATTGGCCTTGCTAGCTATGTCTTTACACCTTTTGTTTAGCGGTAATCAGTTCTTTGCGATGGATAATGTATTCGTGCGTCGCAAATCCGAAAGTCAGAGTACGTAATTTTACCAATCTTTCATTATTGTTTGTTCCAGAATAAATTTTTAGGTTTTGTGATTACCTTATGCATGGTCTTGAAAAAGTATCCGAAGGAGGTAAATACGTGTCAAAGTCGAAGAAAAACAAGAAAAAATCAATATCTACATCCAATCCATTATCCAAATGGATTGTCTGGGTTGTTGGTTTATTTAGTGTATGTGTTGTGCTCGGTATCATTTTTTGGGGGAATTTATCTAAAAAAGAAACAGCCATTGATTATGAAGGTCAGCCTTACTTAGGAAAGGAATCAGCTCCAGTTAAAATTGTCGAGTTCGGCGATTATAAATGCCCGGTTTGTAAGAACTTTAACGAATCGTTCTTTCCTCTGATTGAGAAGGAATTCATTGAAACGGGTAAAGCTAAATTTTATTTTATGAACTATTCGTTTATCAATGTAGACTCTATTCGTGCCGCCCAATTTGCAGAAGCGGTCTATCAAGAACTTGGAAACGATACATTCTGGAAATTCCATGAACTTTTATATAGCAAGCAGCCGGAAGATACGAAATATGAAAAAATGGATATTTTTACAGAATCCTTCCTTGAAGACACTTTAAAAGAAGTTGCCAGCGATAAGGAAACGGAAAAAGTGGTGAAAGCCTTCAAAGAAAACCAGTCTAAAGACGCTTGGGAAAAAGATATGTCTTATGCAAATAAACTGGGGGTTACTGGGACACCAACATTATTTATTAATGGAAAACAGTTTGAAGGAAAAACATTTGAGGATTTTAAAGAGATGGTAGAAGAAGCGGCAAAGGAGAAGCGTAGCAATGAATAAGCCGTTGATTTTTGCTTGGATTACAGCCATCATAGCTACATTAGGAAGCCTGTTTTTTAGCGAGGTTATACACTTTGTCCCTTGTACTCTTTGTTGGTACCAGCGAATTTTAATGTACCCGTTGGCGATTTTGCTTGCAATCGCCCTCTACCGTAACGATCCAGCCATTTATAAGTATGTGCTTCCCTTTTCTATCATAGGAATGATCGTGTCAAGTTACCATTACGGCCTGCAAAAAATTCCTTTTCTAAAGAAATTTGAAATGTGTACAAGTGGAGTTCCATGTTCGGGACAATATATTAACTGGCTGGGATTTATTACGATTCCTTTATTGGCATTCATCGCTTTTACCATTATTACGATCATGATGCTAATACTTCGGAAACAATCTTAATTAGGAAATAGTTCAATAAAAAACGAATCAAATGCAAAAGGGGCTGAACCAAAAGCACTTTATGTGCCTTTTGGAGTCAGCCCCTTTCTTTTTGAACCGGTACTTGATAATTAAAACCTTATATGAATACGTTGATGATAATACGAGTGCCGGTTTTTTGTGTCTTCTTGAGGGAGACAATCATACTTATTCCATGAAGTGCATAAATCTTGTAGGAGTAAATATTTTGATAGTAATAGATATTCTTTTCGGATTATTCAATATGATTAGTTGAGTGGATCGATTACTCTTACCCTAAATAACCATTATAAATGATCAATTATCACATATTGATAAACAAGGAGGTAGCTATGGGACAGATCCGGGCTGCACGAGGAAATACTCTTCGTTGTAAAGGATGGCGGCAAGAGGGATAGCTCCATTTGCGGATAACGAGAGTGCTAGGTTAGCAAATAAGTATATACCGTTTCAAGGATTATCGGAACGCCGGATGGGTTGGACACGGTGATCGGACGTGGAGAAGAAAAAACGCGGGATTAATCATGGATGATGTAAAAGCGGCAGTCATAGTTGTGGATGATGCCTATGAACAACGCCCTAATTACCACCTTGTCTGTGAAAACGGGTAAACTCGTGCGGGTAGAAGACATTCAGATAGGAATGGAGATTGCCGTTTTATCGATTAGCAAAGAAATATATCCCCCTGAGCTCCAACGTTCGCGACGCTATGTTATATCCGGAAATAGAGCAATCATTTGGGATTTCCATGACTTAAAAACCCGGATTGCTACCTACAAACGGCGCAATGGAGGTAATGGTAACGGATGGAACTGATCAATCAGGTATTCCAGTATGTAGTGGAAAATCGAGATCGTTTTTTGGACGCAGTGATGGTTCATATCAAATTAAGCGCGTTTGCTTTGCTTTTCAGTATGCTGCTTTGTGTTCCCTTAGGAATATTATGTGCAAAAAATTCAAAAGTCCAAACATCCGTGATGAACGTTGTCAATTCTTTGCGAGTGATCCCGAGTTTGGCGATTCTCGTAATCGTTATTCCATTTTTAGGAACAGGATTTACTCCGGCGTTGGTGGCGCTAACCGTATTGGCGTGTCCTCCTGTTTTAATTAACACGTTTCTTGGGTTTCGATGCATCAATCCTGCTGTGCTGGAGGCCGCTTCGGGCATGGGAATGGAAAAATGTCAAGTTTTAACTAAAATTGAATTTCCTTTAGCATTGCCAATCATCAGTTTAATGTTAGTCTAGATGATAGACATAACGAATGGGGAGATGTAGAGGGAGGAGGCTTTCAGGGAATTAACCGCTGTGCCGGCGATGATTGATTTTTAACCTTGCGACATTGTCAAGATTAATAATCAGCAACATTTATTTATTGGAAAAAATAGGTCATATGACATAGATAAAGTTTTAAACGTAAAACTTGTTTACTTGGGAGAATACCTGATCGACATGATCCAATCAAAGAAAAGATAACTGATAGACTGAAAAATTTGATGACATTTTCGTTTGGATTACGGAGGAAGAATTTTCATTCCATAGTTTATATATTTTTCTAAAATATGTAAATTTATATAACTTTTGGTTTATAAATCAAATCGCCAAAAAACCATACTAAAGAATCTATTTTGTGGGACATGTTTATGATAAAATTTACAGAAAGTTCAGATTGTTCATTTGGTTTTTGGTGGAGTTGTACCTGTTTTAGCCATTTCATTTTTAGGAGGGATTAGTATGGAAAATACTGTTCGTTTGATTCCGTTTAAGATTGAAGAAAAGCTTGATAATGTAAAGGAAATCCCTGAAGGCGTCAATATGGTACAAGCACCTGAGATTTGGAAAGAAGGTATAAAAGGCAAAGACGTTGTGATTGCTGTCATTGATACTGGATGTGATAAAAATCATCCTGATTTAAAAGATAGAATTATTGGCGGTAGAAACTTCACCACAGATGATAACGGTGATGTTGATAATTATTCAGATTATAACGGTCACGGAACACATGTGGCTGGAACGATCGCCGCAACAGAAAATGGACAAGGTGTAGTCGGTGTTGCCCCTGAAGCAAAACTATTAATTTTAAAAGTGTTGGTAAATGATCCAAACAATCCGGAGTTAGCAACTGGTAAATATGAATGGATTGTGAATGCAATTAACTACGCTGTAGATCAAAAAGTAGATATTATCTCCATGTCATTAGGTGGTCCTTCCGATGTGCCGGAATTACACCAAGCTGTGAAAAGAGCTGTTGAAAACAATATTTTAGTAGTATGTGCTGCAGGGAATGAAGGAGACGGAAATGAAAGAACGGAAGAGCTTTCCTATCCAGCAGCCTACAATGAAGTTATTTCAGTTGGAGCCGTCAGCCTCGATGGCCAAATATCTCGATTTACCAATTCCAATAAGGAAATTGATGTTGTAGCACCAGGGGAAAAAATTCTTTCCACCATTCCGGGCGGAAAATTCGCCGTTTTTAGTGGTACATCGATGGCAACTCCTCATGTTTCGGGAGCTTTGGCTTTAATCAAGCAATTATCTGAAAAAGAATTTGGACGAAAGCTTACAGAACCTGAACTCTATGCTCAATTAATCAAACGTACAATGCCGCTAGGCTTTTCAAAAGCATTGGAAGGAAACGGGCTCGTTTACTTAACGGCACCGAATCTTTTAGGTAAACATGATAAAAAACCACAAGTCTCAAGCATATAAAACATTTGAATGAACTATGATATCCACATAAAGAAGAGTGTTGCTGTAAGTAAGATGAAAGTAATGACAACAACTTTTTCATCTGTTAAACCTCCTTCCTTTGTTTGAAAAGGAAGGAATTTTTTTGTGAAGGCGGGTAGAAGGGCGCGGAACGAAGTGGAGCATACGAAGTATCAAGCGATTCGTTGACAGTTTACGGGAAGCCCAATAACTTAGCAAGTCTTAAAAACTGTGCTCTTTAGGCTTAGTTAGCCGATTTTCCCCAAGCCGAAGAGCACAATCCCTTTATGCGCCTAACAAACAAAAAATTATAATGGGGGGATGCAAAGAAGGAGCAGAGGTAAAAGAATAAAACGCATTTTTTCATGCAACGGCCTAAAAATGCGCCAAGCCAAACTTCTACCCAATGTAACTGACCTGAAAAAAGGGGAGAAAAATGCTCCTAAAGTCCGTTTCCATTTTTATGAAAACGAGTATATTTAAGGGTATAAAATAACTTGGAGAAAGGGGTTATATGATGAAAAAGGTATTCCTCTTTTCCTTTATCGTTTTGTTCTCCTTCTTAATGAATTTCCATTCTGATGTTTATGCTGTAACCCTTAAAGACAAAAGTACCATTATTTTTGATGGTGCTCCTGATGGTAAAGTCTATACAACTAGAAAAGTATGGGTTCCTAAAGGTGGGTATCTAGGGGTATATGGCCATAATAACAATTCTGATCTAGGACATACTTGGTTATATTTTAGAGTTTATAGAGATGACGGAACAGACGTTACTGATCAATTTTGGCGAGAAGATCCTGATTGGGGTTATTTTCTCAATGAAGAAGAAATAGTAAATAAACGAGTTGGTCCAATTAAAGAAGGACATAGTTATTATATCTGGGCACAATGTGAATTTAGATGGGCTCCAATTGGAACGGGTTGCGACGGGACTTTCACTATTAGTAGTTGGTATTAAGGAATTTGGTGCAAATTATCATACTAATTTGCATCTGTTGTTAGATTGTTAGTGAAAAAGAAAACGGCACATTGGTAGCATCAGTTGACGATAATAAAACTATGGTAAACTATTCGTTATAATTGTATTATACGCAATTTAAACTCATCCCCCTTGAAACATCAAGGGGGATGAGTTCGTTCTATCTTTGAGGAGTTTGGATGTTACAACAATGCCGCAGAACATTTTTCTGCGGCATTTTTTACACGTAATGATGTCAAGGCCGATCAATTTTATGTTACTGATTGTTATAGGATTGCAAAGAACTCATCTTTTAAATCTGATACAAACATATGTCCTGGTGCATGAGTAATCATAAATTTACAATTACTCTCGATTGCTACGGCTTGTGGCGTCACTCCACAAGCCCAAAATACAGGTACTTCTCCTTCTTTAATAGTAACAGGATCTCCAAAATCTGGTTTATCTAAATTGTATATGCCAATATCTTCTGGTCTTCCTATATGAACTGGCGCGCCATGTACAGCCGGAAACCGAGATGTGATTTGAACAGATTTAATTGCATCTTTTGGAGTCATTGGTCTCATACTTACTACCATATTTCCATGAAAGCGTCCTGCAGGAACACAAGGAATGTTTGTTTTATACATAGGTACATTTCTTTGTTCTTCAATATGTCGTATACTTATTCCATGCTTTATTAGAGCATTTTCAAATGTAAAACTACAACCAATAAGAAATGCTACAAAATCGTCTCGCCATATATCAACTATATCTGTTACTTCCTTTATAAATCTCCCGTTTTGATAAATTCTGTACTTTGGTAAATCGGTACGGATATCTGCATGAGAAGCAATGGTTTTTAGTATAGGGTCTCCTACATCTGTAACCTCTAGTAGCGGGCAGGGTTTTGGATTACGTTGGCAAAATAACAAAAAATCAAAAGCGTCTTCTTTTGGAAGTATAACAAGATTTGCTTGTGTATATCCCGGAGCTATTCCAGAAGTTGGTTTATCCCACTTTTTTTGTTTTACCATTTCACGAAATTCTTTTGGAGTAAGTTCTTTCATTTCGCCCCACCTTTATCCTGTTATTGATTAATTAATCCATGTATCCGTGATTTAAGTTATATAATGATGTCTAAGTAAATTGTTAACATTAGCAATAACGAATAAAATCGTAGCTGGCTACATCATACATCGTTCCCATACTACTTTACGGAAAATTCAAAAATATTTTACCACTCCATGATGTTCAAGTCATCTCATATGCTTGTTAATAAATGATATAACTATCCATCAGGCAGATTCTGTTGATCGGAGGAAAAAGACCGTTTTAGCTATTTTGCAAAAAAACTGTTTGTATAAAGTATAATGACTAATCGTCGTTGTGATTCCCATTCTTCTGTAAAATACCTTCCAACCAGGAATAAGAAAAGTGGCTTCCTCGGAAGTTGACCAGGGGCTGATCGGAATTTGAAGAAATTCAACAATCTAACCTTTGAGTAAAACAGGATATAAAATATTTCGAAAATTATAAATCATCAATTGATTAATGCATCCTGTATTATGTATAATGTATACATAGTACACCATTTAATATAACCCTATATTCTCTTTTATAACGGTAAAGGATGATGAAGTAATGGGGCGTATTAAATTAGAGCCAATTAAAGAAAAAACTACACAAGAAATGGTTTATAGACAAATTATGGAAGCTATATTAAATGGTGATATTGGCAATGAAGAAATTTTTACAGAAGTTCAATTGGCAGAATTATTAAATACATCAAGAACCCCTGTAAGAGGGGCTGTACAAAATTTAGTCAAAGAAGGGCTGCTTGTACCTATCCCTCGAAAGGGATTGACTATAAGAAAAATAACACCTGATGAACAAGAGGAAATCTTTATATTAAGAAGTGCAATTGAAGTGGAAGTAATCAAAAAACTGATCGAAATCAACCCTTCTCCAACCAAACTTCAGTTACTTAAAAACATTGTTCAGGAACAAAAAAAAGCCATGGAAAACGATGATAATATTAGATTCATTGATTTAGACCAAGAATTTCATCTTTCATTAGCAAGATTGGCCAACTATAAACTAATGGAACAAGTTTTAAATAATCTTCATAATCTTACTCAATTGATGGGCTTAAAGGCAGTCAGTCGAAAAGGAAGAATGAAGGATGTATTAATGGAACACAATCAAATTATTAAAGCAATAGAGGATAGAGATTCAGGACTAGCATCAAAATTTATTTTGGATCATCTACGTAAAACTAAAGAAACATTAAAATTATGTAGGTAGTAATTGAAAAGGGGATTCCTTTCAGATTATGGATTAAATCATGCTACTCAAAATTTTAGTTAATGGGAAAACATAAAAAATTAGATGCACAGATTTATGTGTTTATTGGAGGAATCCATCTTCATGTGAGTGTTTTTTAAGCAAAAAGGAAAGCCCTAACTATGTTTTTATGTACAAAGTAAAAACGATTGTAACTGATGAAAAACATTACCGAATATGAAACTATTACTGGAATTGGGGGATTTTTAAATGAAAGTAGCATCTATTCAAGTTGAAATTAAAGATGGAGAAACGAAAGAAGAGAGAATTATCCGAGTAGGCCAGAAATTAGATGAGCTTGAGGGTTATGATCTGATTATTCTTCCTGAAATTTGGGCAACAGGTTATTTTTCATTTGACAATTATATTAAAGAAGCTGAAACAATCAATGGCTCTTTCGTGCAGTTTTTTTCCGAAAAAGCAAGAAAACTAGGTGCATATGTACATGCTGGGAGTTTTGTTGAGAAGGAAGGGAGCAAATATTATAACACAAGTGTTTTATTTAACAGAGAAGGGAAGCTTATTGGTAAAAGTCGGAAAATTCACTTATTTCGCTATGGTTCGGCAGAAGGAGAAATATTAACACCCGGGGAAAAACCAATTGTGGTTCAAACAGAATTCGGAAAAGTTGGACTTTCAACTTGTTATGATTTGCGTTTTCCTGAATTATATCGTTCACAAGTAGACCAAGGAGCGAAAATTTTTCTTGTCACATCTGCTTGGCCGCATCAGAGATTAGAGCATTGGAAAATACTTAATGTAGTTCGAGCGCTTGAAAATCAATGTTTCTTGATTTCTAGCAATTGTGTAGGAACGACAAGGAATGTCCTCATGGGTGGTCATAGTCAAGTTGTTGATCCTTGGGGTACAGTGATTGCTTCTGCAGGTGAATTTGAAACTATAGTTAAAACTGAAATCAATCTTGATCAGATTGATTATATACGCGAGATGTTCCCACAACTAAAACATCGAGTATTATAACATCATTTCACATAAAAATAAGATTTTTGCAACTCATGAAATCTTCTTACATAAATGGAGGTGACAAATATGGAATTAGAAAAATGGATAAGTCAATCAAAGAGCTAAGATTTTAATAACGATTTTTTCAATACGTAAATGTGATTGGGGGAACATTGATGATTAAAGTTACTGATAGGACAGTCCAAATTGATCACAAGAAGCAACAAAAAATTGCTGGTATTTCTAGTGTATTAGGATCAACTATAGAATGGTATGATTTTTTCCTTTACGGAACAATGGCTGCAATTATATTTCCACAGCTATTTTTCTCTCAACAAGATCCATATGTTGCTACTTTATTAACTTTTTCAACTTATGCCATCGGTTATCTTGCAAGACCGTTAGGAGCAATTTTATTTGGGCATTTTGGAGATAAAATTGGCAGAAAAATTTCCCTAATAGCAACATTATTAATAATGGGAACAGTGACAGTTCTTATAGGATTATTACCAGGATATGAAAAAATAGGTTTGCTTTCCCCTATTTTACTTACACTATTAAGATTTATACAAGGATTTGCTATTGGAGGGGAATGGCCAGGGTCTGTTCTTGTTTCAATGGAGTGGGGAACTAATAAAAATAGAGGTTTTATGGCCACTTTGCCTCAAATTGGCGTGCCTCTTGGCTTAATATTAGGAACTGCAGTAACATCCCTTTTTATTTCGATTTCTGGCGATAATTTTCAAACATGGGGTTGGAGAGTACCGTTTATTCTTAGCATAGTTTTAGTACTTGTAGGATTATTGATTAGATTTAATTTATTGGAAACTCCTTCGTTCCAAAAGGTCCTTGATGAAAAAAAGTTGCCAAAACTTCCTGTTGTTTCGATATTTAAATATTATCCTAAACAAGTGTTATCCGCAGTTTTTTCAAATGTTAGCAGCGATATTGCTTTTGGAGTATTTGCATTTTATACTACGACTTACGGAATTACATATTTAGGTCTAAATAAATCCATTTTCGTTAATGCAACACTTGTGGGTGCAATTATAGCAGTGTTTACAATCTTTTTAACTGGATATATTAGCGATAAGATAAGCCCTAAAAAAATACTCGGATTTGGTAATATACTACTTATTCTATGGGCTTTACCATATTTCTATTTGCTAAATACCAAAAATACAGGATTAATTTTCCTGGCTGTTATTATTGCATTAGTCATTCACGCTACCATGTGGGCGCCATTGGCTCCAGTTATTGCTTCTAGTTTTCCTGCACATCTTAGATATAGTGGCTCAGCTATTAGTTTTATGTTAAGAAGCATGATTGGAGGTGGATTTGCTCCATTAATTTCTACCTATCTTCTTAATAAGTTTCATAGTGGTTACGCGATTAGTGTTTATATTATTTTAGCAGCAGTAATATCATTATTTGCACTAAGATATGTGGATATTAAATATCAAAAGGAAGATTAGTAATATTAGCAATTCATTTCTTTAAATTTTGATAAATAAAAAATATGTGAATGATATTTAGGCATAAAGAAAGGAAAAGTCCTATGAGGCATAATGAATATACAGTAAAGATAGGTTCAGAATTAAAAACCTTGATTATTAATACTTGCTATTGTATTGGATATTCGGGGAGAAACAAAGAGCATATATTAAGTCATATAAAGGAACTAATGGCTTTAGGTGTACCTAAGCCAAAAGAGATTCCTGAACTTTATCCAATGAGAAAAAGTAGCATCACCCAAGAATCCGTGATTGATGTACTAGGAGATCAAACAACAGGAGAAGTAGAAATTGTATTGATTTTTGGGGAATCAGAAGATGAAATTTATGTTACAGTAGGAAGTGACCATACGGATAGAGCATTGGAGACAGTAGATATTCATAAATCCAAATTAGTATGTGATAAACCATTTGCAACAACAGTGTGGTCTTTGCAAGATGTCATCGATCACTGGGACGATTTAGAATTAGTTTCTTATATTAAAGAAGGAAATGATTGGGGGCTTTATCAAAAAAGTTCAGTTAAGTCAATACTTCCAGTTAATGAAATTATTCGCTTTTTAAAAAACAAAAATGTAATACTTAGAAATTGTATTGTTTTCTGTGGAACAGTCCCATTAATAAATGGTTTTAAGTACGCAAATAGTTATCTTATGAAGATTATTGATCCTGTCCTAGAAAATACCATTTCATTTCAATATCAGACGAATAAATTATAAATACCTCAATTGAAAAGTGTTGTCATGATGTAGGGAAGTACCATATTAAATAATCGTGCCTTTTATATTTTCTATAATGAGAGTGATTTGCTTTTTTGAATTTTTTAGTAAGTATGGGTTTTTCTAAGATCGTAAACTCTTTTCATCCCGTGCTTTTTAAAAATTAGAGTCTCCTTTCAGTTAGGAAAGGAGACTCTTAGACTGTTGGCAAAATAAAATTTTGTTCCAATGGGAAAATGGCGCTTGCAATGCTGGAATATACACCATTTCCGAGTAATCTAGATTGTGGGCACAATGATGCCAAGAAACACAGGAGGGGTTGTCATCATCAGCGATGCAGAGATCTATATGCATCACATACACGTCCCTCCACTACAACGAAATGAAACCAGTATTGGGCAGCGAGAAGCGTATCCCCACTGTCCTATATTACATAGGTTTAAGAAATAAAGTTAGAAAGCGTGTCGAAAAATATTTTTTTAACACCTCTGAAACGGTTACAACCGTTGATATATCAACATTTATAAAGGGAGGTATTAATTAAAAAATAAGGTAAATAACAATTTTCCGATATCTGGATTTCGTGCAATAAGTGAGATCTGTCTCTTTACGTTGAAATCTGCAATTGGAAGAACCTTAATAATTGATCGATCTATATTATGGGTAAAAATTTCTGGAAGAATAGATATGCCTAAATTTGCTGAGATAAACCCTATAATACTTTGACCAAAGTCAATTTCAGAAGCAATATTCAGTTGAGAATGATGAAGTCTATATGCTTCTTCTATTAACATGCGAACATCGCATGAAGAAGGGAGAACAACAAGGGGTTCATTTTTGAAATCCTTAAAATAAATTATATCTTCATGCTTAGCCAGTGGGTGGAGATGATTGACAAACAAATAAAAAGGTTCTTTAAAAAGTGGTTTAGACCAGTATGAATGTTGAATTTCTCGATCATCTAATAGTGCAGCATCGATGTCTCCGGAATGTAGGTTATTTAAAATATCATAAAAGCCATAAGAAATTTTAACACTCACTTCCCGGTTATGCTCCTTAGCAGTAGCTAATTTATATGGGAGATAAAAGCTGGCAATACTTGGCCACGTTCCAATTTTAATTTCTGATGTTTCTTGTGTAGATAGGATCTTTCTCTGTATAGAGCGAATTTTATGTAAAACAGGTTCAATTTCTCTAAATAATATATCCCCAGCTTCTGTTAATTCTACTCCTTTTGCAGAACGTGTAAATAAAGTGGCTCCCAGATCTTCTTCTAATTTTCTAATTTGTTTGCTTAATGCTGGCTGTGTCATATGAAGTTGCTCACTAGCTTTTGTTAAGCTTTTTGTCTTCGCTGTTACCAAGAAAGCCTCTAGCCATTCTGTTCTCATTTTTATCCCCCATAACTTTTTGTTATACCCCTAGTATATAAAGGAAGTACTCCTAATGCAAAAATCATGATAGTCTGTGAATGAGTTCAAAACAACAGCAGTTTATTTAAGGAGGACAATCCTATGTTTCCAAACAGAATGTATGTGAATGGACAGTGGATGGATGCAAAAGAAACCATTGATGTCATCAATCCAGCTACAAAGGAGATCATCGGAACCGTTCCAAACGGCGGTAAGAAAGAAGCGAAAATGGCAGTAGATGCAGCATACACTGCTTTCAAGGAGTGGTCTAAAAAGACTGCCGAAGAGCGTAGTAAACTTCTATTAAAATGGTATTACTTAATTGAAGAACATACGGATGAGCTAGCGGAAATCATAACCACTGAACAAGGAAAACCTCTTTCCGAAGCAAAAGCAGAAATTTCCTATGCCAATAGCTATATCTCTTGGTTTGCTGAAGAAGCAAAACGAATTTATGGAGAAACTATTCCAGCATCTTCTCCTAATAAACGTATTATAGTAAAAAAACAGCCTGTAGGTGTTATTGCAGCCATCACTCCATGGAATTTTCCAGCAGCTATGATTACACGAAAAATTGCACCAGCTCTTGCCGCTGGTTGTACAACAGTTTTGAAACCATCTGAAGAGACACCTTTCACTGCTTTGAAACTGGTAGAACTTGCTGAGCAAGCCGGGATTCCAAAGGGAGTCATTAATATTGTAACAGGCGATCCTGAACCAATTGTAGATGTATGGCAAAAGGATGAACGTGTACGCAAGCTCACTTTTACCGGCTCTACACGTGTGGGGAAAATTTTAATGCGTGGGGCTGCTGACACTGTGAAAAAATTATCCCTCGAATTAGGGGGGCATGCTCCGTTTATTGTAACAGCCAATGCAGATATAGAGAAAGCTGTAGAGGGCGTTATAGCTTCTAAATTTAGAAATGCCGGCCAAACATGTATATGCACAAACCGCATTTTTGTAGAAGAAGTGATTGCTGAAGAATTTTCTAAAAAACTAGCAGAAAAAGCGGCAAAATTGAAAGTGGGTAATGGGTTCGAAGAGGGCGTAGATATAGGCCCACTCATTAACGAGGCAGCAGTTCGTAAAGTACAGGCACAAATTGAAGACGCTAAACAAAAAGGAGCTAAAATCCTTGTAGGAGGCAACTCCATAAAAGAAGAAGAAGGCTTTTTTATGGAACCAACTGTTATTATTAATGCTACTGACGATATGGACTGTATGAATGAGGAAACATTTGGGCCACTTGCTCCTATCACAACATTTAAAACAGTGGAAGAAGCTATTGAACGTGCTAATAACAGTCCTTATGGATTGGCTGCTTACGTATTTACAGAGAATATTAAAGAGGCTGTTTATATAACAGAGGCATTAGAATATGGAATTATAGGTTTAAATGATGGTTCCCCTTCGGCTGCACAAGCACCATTCGGTGGATTTAAAGAAAGTGGGATGGGGCGTGAAGGCAGCCATTATGGAATGGAAGACTATCTAGAGATTAAGTATATTTCACTCGGATTGAAATAATTGACCTAATAATAACAAAAAGGATAATAACGGGGAAATACCTATGAACACCAAAGTATTGATAAAACATCTTAGTAGAGGATTAAATCGTGTAGGAATCACCTTACAAACTTTTAAAATATCACTAGCAGCAGGAATTTCGTGGTGGCTAGCGAATTTCATTACTCCCCATTTGTATCCTTTTATTGCTCCGTTAACAGCCGTTTTAATTACTAATACAACTTTTGAAAAAGCTGTAACCAAAGCGATGAATCGTTTTTTAGGGGTTGTAGGTGGAGTGGCATGCAGTCTGTTTATTTCTCAGTGGATCATGCCGTCAGGAATAGCAGTCTTTCTGAGTATTTTTGTAGGGATGGCAATTGCGAACGCTCTCAAACTTCATCCAGACAGTATCTCACAAATAGGCGTAACTGTCGTAATGGTTTTGGCTTTTTTACATTCGGGAGGTTATGAATGGGCGCGCATAATGGAGACAGTCATAGGATCAGTCGTTGCCATTTTTGTTACTATTTTTCCACCTAACAGGAGAGCTGGTAATTATGATACCCCTTGATCTTGGCTTGGTGCAAATGTTCCACTAACAGGGAACGTTAGTGGAACAATACATACAAAAAAGACCGATTTATTTGGTTTTACCCCTGTCAAGCAGACAGTTATAAAAAAGACTATGCAACCATTGTGTTTCGGTATTCCACTGAAGCACAATGGTTGAGTTTTTCTGAAATCGTTCGTGATGATAAAACTATATGTAGTTGTTGATGACTTGAATAGAGTTCTTGTTCTGTTTTACACGGAGAAAAATACAACTATTTATTAAAAACAAAAGATAATTCTTATTTATCTTTTGTTTGCTGTTAAACCATTTTTTCTAATGAACAATGTAATAAAACCGAAACAAGCGTTCGTTCCTTATAGAAAAATTTTCTAAAATGTGATATAATAAAAGCGCAATAGTACGGAAAACTCAAGGGTGGTCGGCATTCTACCCCTATAGAAAGGGGGTGGTGCCGTTGACAGTATTCGAATCATTGATGTTTGCGATAACTTTCGCAGGTCTGATCGTTTCGATACTGTCATATCATCAAAAGAAGTAATCCACCCTTGAGTTGACGACGACTGGGTGGATTATTTTCTGCCTACTGTCCGATCCCCTTGAAGGGAACCGTCTATTGCACGACCGAGGGTGTTGCCGCACCTTCGGTCTTATTTATTTTATATGTACTTTCTATATATATTATACATCATCAATATTAGTGTGTGCAAAATGCAAATTAATATAAACTAATATTTTATGCTGCTTTTCTTGCAACTATTCATTAAATAATTGAAAAAATAAAAATGAACTTTGTGTATAAACACTCCTTTGCCTCTTCCTCGCTTCACCTGTTTGGACTAGATAACTTGAAACTTCTCTAACGGCTAATACCTATCAGGATGAAGGATTGGGTCCGGTCTTAATTGCAGCAACGGATTGCGCTGAAAATCATGAAAATTAATGCCTTCTCGAATCCATTTCTTTCGCTTTTTGAGGCATTCAGCGAACCGATTGAAGGCGACAGCCTGCTAAACAAAAAGCTTACGCTCCATATATTCCGACATACGTTTTGTAAGTGGATGTTCATTAGTGACGGACAACGAATTGAGAAAGCACGGAGGCTTGCCGGCCATAGCAATATCGCCACTACGTCTCGACATTTAAAAGACAGTTATAGTGATTTGGCAGATGCTGTGGAGGCGTTGCCGAAGTTCTAACAAAGTTGGTTGTGCGTAGGTGTCGTAGGCGTCACCGATAACATTCAGATGATTCAGTACGACCATAGTATCTTTGAATCCATCTTCGAGTATTGTCATGGCTTTTGGCGTTGCCAGCACTTGCTCGAGTCAAAGGCGGTCAAATCTCAATTTGTTTTGTTGCCAAATGAAAATACCTTACCGTTTTTGATTAATTAAGCAACTTCACTAACGATAAGAGTCTGCTTTTTTCAGAAAAACCAACGTAAAATAAAAAATATTATTTATATTCTGATTATTGATTGACAAATGAAAAATAATTATGTTATTTATAAGCATAACAACAAGTAACAGGAGGGGAAAACATGGAATTTTTGTCTGTTCGGAAAAATGAGGATATTGCCTATGTAACATTACAAAATCCAAGAGAGTTTAACGCTTTATCATTAAAATTGCTCCAAGAATTAGACTCTTTTCTTCAAGAGGTTACTGAAAAAAGAGAAGTAAAGGTCGTTGTGATTGAAGGATCTACAAAAGCATTTTGTTCTGGCCATAGTTTACGTGAAATAGAAAATATGAGTGCACACGAAGTACTAAAACTCTTCCAGACTTGCCAACTCCTGATGAGAAGAATTAGAGAAATACCACAAATTGTTATTTCAAAGGTTGAAGGGGTAGCTGTTGCAGCTGGATGTCAATTGGTAGCTATAAGCGATATGGCTGTCGCAAGTGAAAATGCCAGATTTGGTACACCGGGTATTAACAGCGGTTTATTTTGTAGTACACCAGCAGTATTTTTAAGCCGGAATATAGGTAGAAAAAAAGCAGCCGAAATGTTGTTTACAGGGAATTTAATTTCTGCCAGAGAAGCTTTGGAACTTGGTTTGGTAAATAAGGTAGTCCCTCCAAACATGTTAGATGAGGAAACAGAAAAGTTAGCCAAAGATGTTACTAAACAAAGTTTAAATATTATTGAGATAGGTAAAAGAATGTTCTATCAACAACTTAATATGGAAGATTTCCAGGCTTTAAATTATGCAACAGAAGTCATTGCTTTAAACAGCAAACATCCTGATGCTGTAGAAGGAATTCGGGCATTCTTTGAAAAAAGAACCCCTGTATGGAATGACAAATTAACAACAAGAATTTAATTTTTAAAAAACGTTTAACGTAGTATGAATACGGCCTTTTTATTGAAATCTACCATAAGAAATGTAGATGTGGCTGATGGGGAATTAGTCTGGAAATGACAAAAGCTTTTCTTGGAAAAATGTAACTTTCATTGAGAAAAGCAATATGCTGCCAAACAGACTAATTGCGAATAAGGCAATAGTAAAAACAGTCTAAGACAAAACTTAGGCTGTTTTTATTTGGTTCCGGTGCAAAGCAATTACAAAAAATATAGGACATGAATTTCCTGCTAACTTACGGATTATGATGCGATGTGAAACAGTTTTTTACTTTAGGCTGACTTCGTCCCTTGATAAACTGGTCTTTTTTCATCGTGTGCATCGCTTTAGCACCACTTAATATGCAAGTAGCTGTTTGAAATCACTTGAATCCCAATATGGAGCGTACTCGTTTATTAATTGCAACGGTGATCCTGTTCAACGATGTTGTTTAGATGACGAATCTGTCTTATTTGGATAGCTTCAGACATCTTTTGATTGTTTTTTAGCTGTTGAATAGCTACTCGATACGCTAAATGTTTATCGACGATAAGAAACAAAAAAAGACTGCAAAGCTTTCTTTAAGAGCGCTTTGCAGCCTTTTGCTCTGTTGTTTTGCTTAAATAAAAATCAATGGTACTCCCTTCGGAACCAACTGCACGATACAAATATATCCATTGGCCTTTTATAACTTAGGATGATCCTGTTTTTTTAGTTTGCTTTTTTCATCATATGCGCTTGCTCTTGGTATGAATCTTTTTTGCGCTTCGTTCTATAGATAAAATAAATACTTAAGCCTATCATCATCCAAACGCAGAAATACAACCATGTTTCAAGTGCAAGGCGAGTCATTAAGAAGATACAACACGCAATCGTCAAAATTGGAAGATATGGAACAAGCGGTGCCTTAAATCCTCTTTGCAGATTTGGATGGGTTTTGCGCAGCACAATAACGGATAAGGCAACCATCACAAATGTTAACAAAGCACCAATATTGACTAAGTTGGACAAAACTCTCAAATCAATAAATCCAGCAATTGCTGCTCCAGTAAATCCTGCAATCCATGTCGAAAAAACAGGTGCTTGAGAGTGTGAATGAACCACTGAGAACGGTTTTGGCAGTAAACGATCGCGGCTCATAGAGAACAGAACGCGCACAGTTGCGTAAAGATAAACAAATATAACTGTTGTAATGCC
>NZ_BAWO01000072.1 GCF_000632715.1 Parageobacillus caldoxylosilyticus NBRC 107762
TATAGAGGGAGGAGAGAACATTGAAACTAACCGCTCGCGAACAAGAGAAGCTGCTTATTGTCGTAGCAGCGGATCTTGCACGCCGCCGCAAAGAGAGGGGGTTAAAGCTAAACTATCCTGAAGCAGTGGCTTTAATTACATATGAAATTTTAGAAGGCGCGCGTGATGGACGTACGGTGGCAGAGTTAATGCAATATGGAACAACGATTTTAACCCGCGATGATGTGATGGAAGGAGTGCCGGAAATGATCGAAGACATACAAGTGGAAGCGACATTTCCTGATGGCACGAAGCTCGTTACGGTTCATCATCCGATTCGTTAAAAGGGGGGAGGGGAATTATGATACCAGGGGAATATTTGTTAAAACAAGAAATAATTGTTTGTAATCAACATAAACCGATTACAAAAATCATTGTGAAAAATCGAGGAGATCGTCCGATTCAAGTCGGATCTCACTTTCACTTTTTTGAAGTCAACTCATTTCTTGAATTTGATCGCCAAGCGGCGTATGGAAAACATTTAAATATTCCTGCAGGGACAGCGGTACGCTTTGAGCCCGGGGATGCAAAGCAAGTGGAACTAGTGCCGTTCGCTGGAGAGCGGCGTGTTTATGGATTGAATAATTTTGTCAACGGTCCACTTGACCAAGACAAGAAAGGGGAGTAATTTGGTGAGTTTTCAAATGTCACGAAAACAATATGCGGATATGTTTGGACCGACAACAGGAGATTGTGTTCGTTTAGCGGATACCGATTTATGGATTGAGATCGAACAGGACTTTACCGTTTATGGCGATGAAGTGAAATTTGGCGGCGGAAAAGTCATTCGTGATGGAATGGGGCAACACCCGCTTGCCAAGCGTGCGGAATCGGTAGATTTAGTGCTGACGAACGCGATTATTGTAGACTATACCGGAATCTATAAAGCCGATATAGGGATTAAAGACGGGAAGATTGCTGCCATCGGGAAAGCGGGCAATCCGTTGTTAATGGATGGAGTCAATATAATCATCGGAGCAGCGACAGAAATTATTGCAGCGGAGGGGAAAATTGTCACCGCAGGAGGAATTGATGCCCATATTCACTTTATTTGTCCGCAACAAATCGAAACGGCCTTGTCATCGGGGATTACAACGATGATCGGAGGAGGAACCGGACCGGCGACAGGAACAAATGCGACGACGTGTACTCCCGGGGAATGGAACATCCATCGTATGTTGGAAGCGGCCGAAGCGTTTCCGATGAATCTGGGGTTTTTAGGGAAAGGAAATGCATCGGCGAAAGAGCCGTTAGCGGAGCAAATTCGCGCAGGTGCCATTGGCTTAAAGCTTCATGAAGATTGGGGAACAACAGCGGCAGCTATTGATGCCAGTTTGCAGGTCGCGGACGAATATGATGTGCAAGTGGCCATTCATACCGATACGCTGAATGAAGGGGGATTTGTGGAAGATACGTTACGGGCGATTAACGGGCGCGTCATTCACACATATCATACGGAAGGAGCGGGCGGGGGACATGCGCCGGATATTATTAAAGTAGCTAGTTTTTCAAATATATTGCCTTCTTCTACAAATCCAACGCGACCTTTTACAAAAAATACGTTAGATGAGCATTTAGATATGCTGATGGTTTGTCATCATTTAGACCCGTCTGTTCCGGAAGATATTGCATTTGCTGACTCGCGCATTCGTAAAGAAACGATTGCGGCGGAAGATATTCTCCATGATTTAGGAGTTTTTAGCATGATCAGCTCCGATTCGCAAGCGATGGGGCGCGTCGGGGAAGTGATTTTGCGAACATGGCAAACAGCGGATAAGATGAAGAAGCAATTTGGAAAATTGCCAGAAGACAGAGGAAGAGGAGATAATTTTCGAGTAAAGCGTTACATTGCCAAATATACGATTAATCCGGCGCTTACCCATGGGATTGCGAAGTACGTCGGATCGGTAGAGGTAGGGAAATTAGCCGATTTAGTCGTTTGGCATCCTGCATTTTTTGGCGTAAAACCGGAACTTGTTTTGAAAGGGGGAATGATTGCCTATAGCGTCATGGGAGATCCAAATGCCAGCATTCCGACTCCGCAGCCGGTCATGTATCGACCGATGTTTGCAAGTTATGGAAAAGCTTTATATAGAACTTCTATTACATTTGTATCAAAAACAGCTTTTGAACTTGGAATCCCGCAGCAACTGAATTTACAAAAAATAATTCAACCGGTAGAGCACATTCGCAGCTTATCGAAAAATGATATGGTGTATAACAATGCGCTGCCAAAGATTGATGTGGATCCGCAAACGTACGAGGTAAGAGTCGATGGAACACTTATTACGTGTGAACCAGCCGAAGTTGTTCCGATGGCGCAACGATATTTTTTATTTTGAGGTGATAAGAAAATGATTGTAAAAAAAATAGTCGGAAATATTAAAAAGTTAGACCAATTACCCCCGCATATAGAGCGAGTATATTTAAGTAGCGATGATTTAGTAAAACGAATTCAGCGCGTTGTCACCGATCACGGAACAGAACTAGGAATTCGTCTAAAAGAAACAAAGGAATTAACCGATGGCGATATCTTATTTATGGATGAGAAAAATATGATTGTTGTGAGCGTGCTGCCTGATGATTTGCTTGTCATTCGGCCCACATCAATGAAACAAATGGGAGAAATTGCGCACCAGCTTGGGAATCGTCATTTGCCTGCTCAATTCGAAGGGGAGGAAATGCTCGTTCAATATGACTACTTAGTAGAAGAGCTGCTAAAACAATTACATATCCCGTATCAGCGGGAAAAACGAAAAGTAAAACAAGCATTTCGTTATATCGGTCATCGCCATGATGGATAAGCTGTTGCCTTTATTGCAACTGTGTGATTCGAACTTTCCTTCCGGAGCATTTTCCCACTCCTTTGGTTTTGAAACGTATATTTCCAATGAAAAAATCAATAACTATGAAACGTTTCGCGATGCGCTCTGTGTTTATATTCAAACGCAACTGACGTATACCGATGGCTTGGCGTGCCGGTTAACGTACGATTTTTTAGAGGAAAAATCGAAAGAGGATGTATGGCGGTTAAATGAAATGTTGGCTGCGCTTTGTCTGGCGAGAGAAACAAGAGAAGGAACGCGGATGATCGGGGAACGAATGTGGAAAATTTGCCGCGAAATCTATCGGTTTGACATATGGAATGATGATAAAAAGAAACGCGGGTATATGCATCCTGCTCTTGTTTTCGCCATATTTTGCTATCACTTGGAAATTCCGAAAGATACGACGGTTTTATCGTATTTATATACTTCTGTCCAAGCTCTTGTTCAAAATGCGGTTCGCGGTATTCCGCTCGGCCAGACCGATGGGCAACGGCTACTCGTTTCCGTACAGCCGCATTTGATAAAAGCGGTACAGAAGATCCATACGTTAACAGAAGAGGAGTTAGGAGCGGTAGCACCGGGATTGGAAATTGCGCAAATGCAGCATGAACAACTTTCTGTTCGTTTATTTATGTCTTAATTTTTTGAAAAGGAGATGAAATGGAGATGGAACCAGTAAGAATAGGAATCGGCGGACCGGTCGGTGCGGGAAAGACGATGCTTGTCGAAAAGCTTACTCGGGCGTTGCATCGTGAATTCAGCCTGGCAGTAGTAACAAATGATATATATACAAAAGAGGATGCGCAGTTTTTAGTGAAACATAGTGTGTTGCCAGAAGATCGGATTATTGGCGTGGAGACCGGAGGATGTCCGCATACAGCCATTCGTGAGGATGCTTCGATGAATTTTGCGGCGATTGATGAGTTAAAAGAACGTCACCCGGATTTAGAAATTATTTTTATCGAAAGCGGGGGCGATAATTTGGCCGCCACATTCAGTCCGGAGCTCGTTGATTTCTCTATTTATGTGATTGATGTAGCGCAAGGGGAAAAAATTCCACGCAAAGGTGGACAAGGAATGATTAAATCCGACTTGTTGGTTATTAATAAAATTGACCTCGCCCCTTATGTAGGGGCAAGTTTAGAAGTGATGGAGCGGGATGCAAAAGCGGCGCGCGGGACAAAACCGGTTATTTTCACCAATTTGAAAGAAGAAATTGGATTAGCGGAAGTAGTGGAGTGGATTAAAAAACAAGTGATGTTGGTAGGGTTAGAAGAATGAGCTGGTCAGGACTGTTACGGTGTACGGCTATGGAGGAAAACGGCCGTACGGTTATTTCGGATTGCTATTATGAGGGAGCGTTGAAGTTGACCCGGCCGATATACCTTCATCCTTCTCAGCCGACGATTTACTTGATTCATGTAGGAGGAGGGTATGTAGACGGAGATCGATATAAGACGGAAATAATGTTGCAAGAAAGAGCACATCTGATTGCCACCACGCAATCGGCAACGAAAATATATAAAATAGTCAAGATGCCAGTACAACAATATACGTCATTTTACCTGGATGATCAAAGTGTGCTCGAATTTTTTCCCGACCCAGTCATTGCTTATGAAAAAGCACAATTTTATCAAGAAACGACCGTTTATATGAAAGAAAGTTCTACGTTCATTTATGGAGATATTATTACACCGGGGTGGTCAGAAAGCGGTGAACTGTTTCGCTACGATTGGATCCGCTCTAAATTAAAGATATATTATGAGGGCAATTTAATGTTATTTGATCATCTCTATTTAGAACCGAGTAAAGGGATTACGGGAATTCTTCAGATGGAAGGATATACTCATTTTGGTTCTCTTTTTGTGATTAGTCCTTTTATTACAAAGCATATTCTTCAAAAATTTGAATGGATGGCAACGCGTTTTCCTGCTTCTGCTCACCTTGGATGGTCTACCCCTATGATGCCGGGATTGATTGTTCGTGTTTTAGCTCACGAAACGCATGTGATTGAAACGATTTTTCAAATGATTCATCAGTTTATTCGCGAAGAATGTTTTCAGGAAGAACCGATTTTTTTAAGAAAGTACTAAAGATAAGGAGATGAAGTGCTGGTGAGTGCCGTATTACCGATTTTGCTTTTTGGATTTGTCTTGGGCATCAAACATGCAACTGAACCGGATCATGTCATTGCTGTATCCACCATTGTCAGCCGAACAAATAAGCTTTCGCTTTCATCGCTTGCAGGGGTCTTTTGGGGGCTAGGCCATACCGTAACACTATCTGTCATTGGAATGATTATGATTGGGATGGAGCAGCAAATACCAGAAAAAACGGCAATGTGGCTGGAATTAATGGTTGGAGTGATGATTGTAGTCTTAGGAATTACAAGTTTTCGCTCGACCTATACAATTCCTGCTAAAAAGGAAGTGAAGATAAACCACCTTCATTTAAAGTCGACATTCATTGGTATTGTTCATGGACTAGCTGGCAGTGCCGGAATGGTGCTTTTAACGTTAACAACCGTTGATAATCGATTGCAGGCGCTGCTATTTATACTCATATTTGGCGTAGGAACGATAGTTGGCATGATGTTATTTACTACTTTTCTAGGGCTGCCGTTTATCTGGATGAAACAGAAGCAAACGATTTATCAATTCATTGTAAAATTAGTTTCGCTAATTAGTATAGTATATGGCTTATACTATATGTATCACATCGGTATAGAAGAAGGACTGTTATTTTAAACATATATACATCCCCGTCTTTCAAAGAGAGAGGGGGATGGTTTTTGTTATCGTGACTAAAACACAAATATAAACGGATATTTTTCGCAAATCGCAATATCATGAAAATATATATTCCATTTCGAAATGGGCTGGATCAATTTTTGTGTAGAAGAAGGATGATGGTAGACATTTAGAAACGCCGCTACTTTCATCCGTTATTTACAGTAGTTGTTTGACAAGCAACAGCTCATCCCGAATCGGAATGCCGTCTGAGCTAACGAGCGGAATGCTCGGTTTCATTTGTCTTGCTTTTTCCACAGCATTTGGGAAGACTCTAACAATCTGGTAACCTCGTTTTTGATAAAAGCGCAAAGCGTGCAAATTATCGTTCGTCGTGATTAAGCGGATTGTGACACATCCATGCTGCGCGGCAAATGCTTCCGCTTGTTGCAAAAGAGCGCTGCCGACTCCTTGGTTTTCGATCATGCTGTCTAGCGAAACAATTTCGCATTCCTCACCACGAATGACAAAGGTGATCAGCCCTGTTATTTCTCCATTGCCTTGGACCACGGCAAACCCGTCCAACTCGCTGTAATCATACACTCCTGTCGAAACGACCATTTGCGGACTTCCCCAATGGGTGATAAAAAATTGCTTTACAGTTGAGCGGTCTAGAAGATGAATAGGGATGATGTTCATGCCTCTGACACTCCTTGTTATGATTTGTATTCATTTTATTATCGTACAGGAAACAATGCCTCTTTGTCTGTTCATGTCTCTGATAGGGGGAGTCTCTTGATACGAATGATTGCAATACTTAAAATCAAGTATTTACAGGACGGCGCTAGTGAAGAAGAACGTGTTTTTTCCATATTCAATATAAGGGCGACGCACCATTTCACGGGAATGTTTGTTCTGTTTGGATAATAGAAACGAAAACATGGTTTAAGACGACATGATTTTAAGGTACGGGCAGGCGGAATGGGTGCAGGATTTGCAAGGAGAAGCGCCGAATAGAGAATCGGCAAGTACCATAAGAGGTTTACGAGAACATCCGCCGGAAGCCCACAGCTTTAGCCGTTGGGTAGTTGACCGACTTCCTTCACCAATGAACAGAACGTTTTTTCCCGAGTTCCGTTAGCATGATTCCAATTCCACTGCCACTGCTCTCACCGGCGAGCCGTCACCTTTCGGCAAATAAAGGGGAAGAGCGATAATATACGGATTGGCAAAGTCAATTTTATCGAAGTTCGTAAAATTTTCCCCGATCACTCCATTTGCAGCGGTAATCGCTTCATGCGCAGGAAATGAGGAACCGTCAGGCGGATCGATGTTTAACGCATCGATGAAAAACGTGCGGATTCCTCGTTCCAACATTGCCTGGATGACGTCGATCGCAATGTACGGGTGGCGAAAATAGCGCTCCGTTCCCGCATATTGGGACCAACCAGTGTGAAATAGGACAATCATTCCCGGTTCGAGCCGCGGCAAATAAGCAGTGACATCGTCTAGTGTAATCGCCTCGCCGTCGTTTTTTCCCGTTACATCGATGACAACCCCTTTGCCGAGAAAACACGTTAAGGGAACCTCATCGATTCGCAATCCATCTTCGCGAAAATGAAAAGGGGCGTCCACATGTGTGCCGCTATGCGAACCGAGAACAAGCCGGCTGACATTATAGCCGTTTTCCGCGAATGTTGCCGCTGGTGTGATATGTGGTTTTGGATCCCCTGGGTAAATTGGGGTTTGTGAAGTGATGGGCATCGATAGATCCACGATTTTTTTGATGTTCATGTCCATTCCACTCCTTAATAAACATCTGTTCGCCGCTCATTCATCATTGTGTAAAAGGTTTGCTTTAATTCCTGCCGCCAGTTCTCATCTATGGTTGCCCGGATGATGGCTTCTTGATCATCCATGTTGGCGACGGCGATTTCGCTTCCATCTGGTCCATAAATAGAGGATAAACCAAAGAAATGGAAAGGGAAAGACCGGCCCACTTGGTTACACGCGGCGACATGGACAGTATTATCGATCGCGCGCGCCATCGCAAATTTTTGAAATGGTTCGTGAAACGGGGATTCCCACGCACATGGAACGAGAAGAAGCTCGGCTCCATGGACCGCTAGATACCTTGCTAGTTCTGGAAAAGCTAAGTCCCAACAAATCATCAAACCGATGCGGCCGAGCTCTGTATCTACTAGTACTGGTTTGGATCCGGGAGTAAACCACGCTTTTTCTAACGGGGTCAAATGGATTTTTCGATAATTCCCTACACATTGTCCGCTTGGATGAATCAGGATGAGAGAGTTATAGAGATTTACTTCGTCATCTTTTTCGACGTATCCATAAGCAATATATAATTGAAGTTTTTGTGCAAGCCTGCTCATTCGCTGAAATATAAAGCCATCCCATGCTTGCGCAACGTCTTTCAGCGTTTCCGACAACACGTAACCAGTGGTACAAAGTTCCGGAAACAGGAGAAGGCGAACATCGGGAAATTTTTGTTTGCATTCGTTTGCGATGGCTTCCATTTTTGCGAGATTGCCAGAAATATCGCTATTTACCGGCGTCATTTGCGCCAATGCTATTTCATATGATGTTTCCATGTATTATCCCTCCATGCTAGTCGGAGCTTGGAGTTCCACGGTATGCGCTCTGCTCGATGTTTGTTTTGTGATTTTCATCAATCCCCAGTAGCCTGCTCCCGATAAGAAAAACGTTAACATGGTCGAGCCGATCGCAAGCGGATGAACATACGTAAAGTAATAGGCGAAAACAGCTCCGATGATATACGCCACATATGCGGCCACATTGACTCCTTTTTGATACCGATACCGTCCTTTTGTATCAAAAAGAATATCTTCCGCATCATATGTTCCTCTTTTGATCAAAAAGTAATCAACAAGCACAATGGCGAATACGGGAATGAATAGTGTCGCAATGAGCATAATAAAATTAAAGAAATGGGACATAAGTGTTTCTTTTAACAAGGCGCCGAGGGTACAAATAATTCCCATGATTAATGTTGGCTTCCAAAATCCTGCGCACGGGAATACGTTCATAAAGGACATCGTCGCACTATATAATGCCATGACATTGGTAGATAGTACAGAAAAGAAGACGACAATGGATGCGATCAATCCAAATCCGTAAGCGGCAAGAAGAATAGTAGGGTCGTATGTTCGTTCCATGTTAGAAGCAATGCTGAATCCGCTTACAACAGCACCAAGCCCCATTGCCACAATCGAAGCGACAAGATAGCCAAAGTAGGTTCCCCAAAATCCGCTTTTTTCCGACTGACAGTTTCGATTAAAATCACAAACGGTCGACATCCACGAAAATGCTGTTGCAACTACGATATCAAAAGCGATGATTGTCGTGACCGATGGATGTTTGCTTAGTTTCATTTCTAATAGTGTTGAGATGTGATACGTTGTAAAAATTTTATAAAAAACGAGAAAGGATAAAAGCAACATGGCGATTGATATATATTTTTCGATTCGTTCTACCCCGCGGTGGCCGAAAATCGTAATAATCACGACAAGTAGTTCGGTTAAAATCACAAATAAATTAATATTGCTGTATCCCGTAGCGTAATGAACCGCATAATTCAGGCTAAGGCCAGCCATATACGCTTGAATCCAGCTCCAGCCAATTAAAATAATTGTATTGACAAGGGCTGGAAGGATCGCTCCTTTTTGTCCGAAGGCGGCTCTGGTGATAACCATGGTGGGGAGTCCGGTCCGAATGCCGATGTTTCCTGTAAGAGCGAGCGGAATGGCGCCGATCGCAGAGCCGACAATAATCGCGAACATCGCACTGGAAAAGGAAATATCGGGAACGAACATCATGCCTGTCATCACGGTAGTAATGACGACGTTAGCAGCAATCCAAAGAGTAAAGGTACTAAAAAAATTCATACTGCGTTTGTTCATCGGTGTTGGCAGAATATCATCATGTCCAAAACGTTCTGTCCATTTCGCCATCAACAATTCCCCCTTCACTTAAAATTTATAATATTCGGAATAATTTTCATATAAATCGATTTCGCCGCAAGGACGAAATCGAAAAGTTATTGATACCACTCGAGAGGTTTTCCATTTTGGCTTATATTCACATGTTTTGTTTCCGTAAAAGCGGCAAATCCTTGTGGGCCAAGCTCCCTGCCGATTCCGCTTTGTTTAAAGCCGCCCCAAGGCGCATCGACATAAGGAGTGTGATAACTGTTAATCCAAATCGTTCCTGCTCTCAGTTTTCTGGCGATTTGTTCTGCCCGTTCGAGATCGCGGCTAAATATGCCGGCTGCCAGCCCATATACGGTATCATTTGCCAATTCGATTGCTTCTTTATCATTTTTGAAGCGTTGTACGGTAATGACAGGACCAAAGATTTCTTCCTGCACGATGCGCATGTCTTGATGGACATTTATGAAAACGGCGGGGGATAAGTAATATCCTTGTTCTTTGATGCGTTCGCCGCCTCGGAGCAGGACAGCTCCTTCTTGCAATCCGAGTTGGATATATGTTTCTACTTTTTCTAAATGAGAGGAGCTTATTAATGGCCCCATCTCCGTTTTTTCGTCTAAAGGATCTCCGATGTGAAGGCAATCTAGTCTTTTTATCAGTTTATCTATAAATGAATCATAAAGACGTTCATGGACAAGAATTCGTGAAGCGGCAACACACACTTCCCCTTGATTGAAAAAAGAAGCAAACATTCCCCACTTTACAGCGTTATCAAGATCAGCATCTTCGCAAACCAAAAGTGGAGATTTTCCGCCGAGTTCCAGGGAAACCCGTTTGAAGCCGCCAGCGCATTGTTCGTAAATCCATCGCCCTGTTTTTGTTCCGCCGGTAAATGATATTTTTTCCACATGAGGATGTGTCACCAATGTTTCCCCAACAGGAGAGCCGCCTCCAGGAACAAGATTAAACACACCTGGCGGCAGACCGACGGAATCGATAAGTTTTGTTAGTTCTATTAGAGATAATGGAGTTAATTCTGAAGGTTTAAAAACGATGGTATTTCCCGCAGCGAGCGCAGGTGCAATTTTCCATATCCCCAATAAAAGCGGGAAATTCCAAGGAACAATGAGTGCACAAACTCCAATAGGTTCTTCGATGATTTTACTTATTGTTCCATCAGCCATTTTCTTTTCTGTAATGGTTCGTTGTTCAAGAAAGTCGGCATAATAACGAAGGCATTGTACAGAATCGCTCACATCGAGACGTGACTCGCGAATTGGCTTTCCCGTATTGATCGTCTCTATATAAGCAAATTTTTCTTTGTTTTTCTCTAGTAGATCTGCTAATTGACGAAGAACGGAAATTCGATAACTTGGATTCGACGGCCAATTTGTGTATTGAAAAGCATGACGGGCGGCTTCGATCGCTTCCAATGTTTGTTGCAAGGACGCTTCATTAATTTCTGTTATCACTTGTTCATTAGAAGGATTGATGATCGTTCTTTTTTCTCCGTTTCCTATATGCCATGCACCGTTTATGTACACATGGTAATTGGACATAAAAACTCTCCTTTTAGTGAGATGCTCTTATTGTGTTGTTGTTGCAGACAAGTTTTTTTGCAGTGATCGTCTTTTCTTTAAAGCAACCAGCGTGATCATTTCATATATAATTGCAGATGCTAACACAGCTGTAATTTCTCCGCTATCATAAGCAGGCAATACTTCCACTAGGTCAAATCCGACAATATTTAGCCCATCGAGTCCTCTTACATATTCTAGTGCTTCATAGCTAGTTGGTCCTCCTACTTCCGGTGTGCCAGTGCCGGGAGCAAATGCAGGATCGACAAAATCGATATCATAGGAAACGAAAACAGGTTTGTCACCGACACGTTTGTGAATGCGTTTCATTACTTCAGAAAATCCAATTTGTCGAACTTCCTTCATGGTAATCACTTCAAAACCAAGCCGTCGTGCATCTTCGATATCATCCGCGCTGTAAAGCGGTCCGCGCATGCCAATTTGGATGGAATGATCAACATCTAGCAATCCTTCCTCGACAGCACGGCGGAATGGCGTACCATGCATATATTTTTCACCATAATAATGATCCCAAGTATCTCCGTGAGAGTCGAAATGAACAAGTGCCACTGGCCCATAGTGCTTATAAAATGCCCGTAAGTTTCCTAATGTAATGGAATGGTCGCCGCCCATAATAATCGGAACGATATTTTTCTCTAAGAGTGGCAGCAACTCTTTTACGATATTATCGTATGTTCGCAGCGCGTTTCCTGGAATGACGTCAATATCTCCATAATCTACTCCGGAACAATATTCAAAGATATTAATATCCATATCTGGATTGTAAGGTCGGAGCAATACGGAAAAATTTCGGATGTGCTGCGGGCCATACCGTTGTCCAGTTCGGTTGGAAGCAGCGGTATCAAACGGCACCCCCAGTACAACAAAATCAACATTGTCTGTTGTTTTGATATTTTCTAAACGCATAAATGTTCGAACTCCACAAAAGCGGGGAGATTGGGATGAATCCTTTGGCTTATACATGCAAAAACCTCCTTTAAAGAAATGAAAATATTCTGCTTTTTATAAGATGCAAAAAGCGTGCCAAAAAAGAATACAGTTTTTTTGCAAAGAAATACGATAAATTGATTCAAAAATGAATTAAAAATAAAAAAATCAATTCAAAAATGGATTTTAATCCATTTTTGAATTGACGCCGTATTTTTTCAGTTTTCTCACCACGGTTGGCTGACTAATTCCAAGATAATCTGCCATTTCATAAGTCGTTTTACATTGTTTTGCTGCGCGCAAGAGCCATTGTCGTTCTACCTGTTCTATTGCTTCTTTTAATGTAGTAGGTTCTTTCTCTTTTTCTAACCATTGATTAGATTGTGTAGATTCGGGATATTTTTGGATAGAAAAGGGGAGATATTCAGGATAAATCGCTTTTGTTTCGGAGGTAATGACTAATCTTTCGATCATATTTTCTAATTCTCGTACATTGCCTGGCCAATCGTAATGAATGAGATGGTCAACAATGGACGGGTGAAAATATTTATCTGTTTGATATTTCTTGTTGAATTTTTCTAAAAAGTATTGTGCTAACATGAAAATGTCTTCTTTTCTCTCCCGTAAAGCAGGTACGTAAATAGGAATAACATGCAAACGATAAAATAAATCTTGGCGAAATTTCCCCTGCTTCACCATTTCCTCTAAGTTTTGATTTGTCGAGGCAATCAGGCGAAAGTCAATCGTTCTTTCTTTAATTCCCCCAACGCGCGTTACTTTTTTCTCTTGTAAAACTTTTAGCAGCTTCGCTTGCATGGAAAGCGGAAGTTCGCCAATTTCATCAAGAAAAAGAGTCCCCTTATCCGCTAATTCGATCAGGCCAGGCTTTCCAGTTTTTTGTGCGCCGGTAAACGACCCTTTTTCATATCCAAACATTTCTGATTCAAATAGCGATTCAGGAATAGCGCTGCAGTTCACTTCGATAAATGGTTGGTTTCGTCTCGGACTATTTTGATGGAGGGCGCGAGCAAATACATTTTTCCCCACTCCGGACTCGCCCAGAAAAAGAACCGTTGCATCTGATTTGGCAACACGATGCACTAGCTTCCAAATACGCTGCATGACTTTGCTTTGAATGACGATATTTTCCTGTTTTAATTCTTCCATTTCGATTTGATAATGCTCCATCTGTCTTCTTAGCTTTTCATAGTCTTCTTTTAAACGTTCTAACTCTGTTAAATCATGCGAAAAACTAATCACGCGAATAATGTTGTTTTGTTTGTCAAATACAGGTACGCCTGTTGCCATTACGACACGCCCAGTTGGTGTTCGTTGCATGACTTGAATTTCTTTTCTCTCCTTTAACACTTTGGCCGTAACAGAAGGGGAAAATATATTTTCTTTTTCTAATTGATATACTGATTTTCCAATAAGATAGGAAACTTCTTTTCCGTAAATGGAAAGGCAGTTTGGGCTGGCACGGAGAACAATGCCGTTTCCGTCTGTGATGACTATATTATCGTTAGATGATTTTAATATGGCACATAACTCTAATTCCAAAACATCCGTTAAATTTTGCATGATTTCCCCTCCTAGCTGTCTATCAGAACTTACATTACTAATTATTCAAAGAAGCGGAAAATTCCTTTTTATTTCTCATAAAGTTTTTGGCATGTTTTTTGCATCTAATAAGAAAGTGAATACAAAGCAATGGAGGGAGAAGCAGATGAAGACGGAAGTAAAAAAATTTATACAGTTAAAAACAAAGATACCAGGACCAAAAGCAGCAGAATTACTAAGAAAAAAAGAACAGAACGTTCCTCGTGGACCGTTTAATACATTATCTACGTTTGCAGTCAAAGGGGAAGGAGCGCTCTTAACGGATGTGGACGGAAACACGTTTATAGATCTTGCCGGTGCGATTGGAAGCCTCAATGTCGGTCATTGCCCGCCAAAAGTGGTGGAAGCGATCAAAAAACAAGTTGATCAGTATATTCATCCTTGCTTTCATGTGATGATGTATGAACCATATATTCAATTAGCGGAAAAACTAAATGAAATTGCCCCAGGCACTCATCATAAGAAAACATTTTTCTTAAATAGCGGGGCGGAAGCAGTCGAAAACGCCGTGAAAATTGCACGGAAATATACAGGAAGAAAAGCGATTATCTCTTTTGAAAGAGGGTTCCACGGCCGGACACTTCTTGCGATGTCGCTAACAAGTAAAGTAAAGCCATATAAATTTGGATTCGGCCCGTTTGCGCCAGATACGTACAAAATGCCGTATCCATATTATTACCGCAAGCCATCCGGCATGACAAACGAGGAATTGGATGCAGAGATTTTAAGACGCTTGGAGGACTTTTTTGTATCTGAAGTTCCAGCAGAAGAAGTGGCAGCGATTATTATGGAGCCAGTGCAAGGGGAAGGCGGCTTTATTGTTCCGTCGAAAACATTTGTGCAAGGAGTAAAACAAATTTGTGAAAAATATGGTATCCTATTTATAGCAGACGAAATTCAAACAGGATTTGGACGGACTGGAAAAATGTTCGCCATTGAACATTTTGATGTTGTACCAGATTTAATAACCATGTCGAAATCGATTGGAGCAGGTGTACCAATAAGTGCAGTTACTGGAAGAGCAGAAGTAATGGATGCGCCAAACCCAGGGGAAATCGGGGGAACGTATGGAGGAAGTCCGCTTGGTTGTGTCGCAGCGCTGCAAGTCATTGATATGCTGCAGCAAGAACGATTAATCGAGCGCGCCAATGTCATCGGGCAAACCGTAATAAATCGCTTCAGACAGCTTCAAGAGAAATACGAAACAGTTGGTGATGTGCGTGGACTTGGAGCAATGGTGGCAATTGAATTTGTGAAGGATTCTGAGACAAAAGAGCCGAATAAAGAATTAACAGCGGCAATTTTGCAAGAATGCCATCAACGCGGTGTCATTGTCATGAGCGCTGGCATTTACAGCAATGTCATTCGCCTATTAACACCACTAGTTATTACTGATGAACAGTTAGCGGAAGCATTAGATGTGATGGAGGAAGTTATTAGTGAATTGGCATGATGAAGCAATATAAAAAAATAAAGGAAGAGGGGAACACGATGAAAACAACGATTGAAAAAAAGAAGCTTTATATTAATGGCGAGTGGGTCGAAGCGAAGTCATATGCCACATTAACATCCCCTTATTCGGGTGAAGTGTTGGCGGAAATTCCTGTGGCGGCGGAAGAGGAAGTCGAACGGGCGATTGCCGCAGCGTATGAAGCGAGAAAAGAAATGGCCAGCATGCCGGCATACAAGCGGGCGGAGATTTTGGAAAAAGTGGTCGCAGCGCTGCAAGAGCGAGCGGAAGAAGCGGCGCGGATCATTGCGCTCGAAGCGGCAAAACCGATTACGACGGCGAAAGGAGAAATAGCGCGTACGATTCAAACGTATAAATTTGCCGCGGAAGAAGCAAAACGAATTCACGGGGAAACGATTCCGCTTGATGCGGCGCCGGGCGGGGAAAATCGCGTTGCGTTCACTGTCAGAGAACCGATTGGGGTCATCGGTGCGATTACGCCGTTTAACTTTCCGATGAACCTTGTTGCGCATAAACTTGGGCCAGCGTTTGCTTCCGGCAATACGGTCGTGTTAAAACCGGCAAGCCAAACGCCGCTTTCTGCCTACTTTATCGCGGAGCTATTTGAAAACGCAGGACTTCCAAAAGGTGCATTAAACGTCGTAACGGGAAGCGGCAGAACGGTCGGCGATAAAATCGTGACAGACCCGCGCATCAGCATGGTGACGTTTACAGGCAGCCCGGAAGTGGGAATCGGCATTCGCAATAAAGCGGGGTTAAAGCGGGTAACACTCGAACTTGGCTCCAATTCCGCGGTCATTGTCGATGAACAAGTGGACATCGATCGAATAATTCCACGTTGCGTCTTTGGTGCATTTTCGTTCCAAGGGCAAGTATGTATTTCGCTTCAGCGCATTTACGTGCATGAAAAGCGGTATGAGGAGTTTGTCGAAAAATTTATCGCTGCGGCGAAACAATTGAAAGTGGGCGACCCATTGGATCCAAACACCGATGTTTCGGCATTAATTACGCCAAAAGACGTCGAGAGGGCATTAGAATGGATCGAGGAGGCTAAACAAGGCGGAGCGACCGTTGCGCTTGGTGGCGAACGGGATGGAAACATCTTGCTTCCAACGGTGATTTTAGACGCAAAACCAACGATGAAAGTATCGTGCCAGGAAGTGTTTGCGCCAATCGTTCTCATTAACCGCGTCCGCTCAATCGAAGAGGCGATTGAGCTCGTCAACGACTCACGCTACGGATTGCAAGCAGGCGTCTATACGGATAACGTCCATGTCGCATGGGAAGCGGCAGAAAAATTACATGTCGGCGGTGTGCTCATCAACGACATCCCGACATTCCGTGTCGATCATATGCCATATGGCGGCGTAAAAGAAAGCGGAGTCGGCCGCGAAGGCCTTCGTTATGCGATTGAAGAGATGACGGAGTTGAAGCTTGTGATTTTCAATCGCAATCGGTAATCATGAACCGTATCACCTTTATGGTGGTACGGTTTTTCTTTTTTGCTTGCATGAGAAACATCAAAATAGCTTTATATTTTGCATGAAGCAGAAAAAGGAATAGAAATCGCTGATTGATTTAGAAATGAATTTTTTTGATTCAAAAATGAATTAAAAAGCTGGTTGCTTCAGTAATGGAGAATAAAACGGAGGAGTATGGAACGTTCTTTCCAAGATGCTTTCCGAAATTTTAGAGAATGTAGAGAAACAAGTTCTTATGAAAGCAAAACAAAGATAAAATGGCAAAATCCATTGATATGAGGCAGATATTTGTTATCATTAAATTAAAAAAATATTGAATTATATAAATGTTGGCACGGTATTTGCGTGTTATTTTTGTGAACAAACTGATTGGCTAAAGGGGAGAATGTACATGACTGAAAACAACTGGATGCAACTCTATCACAAAATGTCTGACTTGCTTGCGCCAACGATGGCAAAAGACCATCCTAACTTGCCGGTTGTCAAGGAAGAAGGATGCTATTACTACGGACTGGATGGAAAAAAATATCTTGATTTTACTTCCGGCATTGCCGTTGCTAACACCGGGCATCGCCATCCGAAAGTAGTACAAGCAATCAAAGATGCAGCAGACCGCCTTATGCACGGGCCGAGCGGAGTAATCATGTATGAATCGATCCTTCGTTTAGCGGAAGAATTAACACATATTATGCCTAAAGGTTTGAACTGTTTCTTTTTTGCAAACAGCGGAACGGAAGCGATCGAAGGAGCTATTAAATTGGCAAAACATGTGACGAGAAGGCCATATGTCATTTCGTTTACGGGATGTTTTCATGGCCGTTCTTTAGGAGCGCTTAGTGTAACTACATCCAAAAGCAAATACCGAAAATATTTACAGCCAAACGGATTGACGTATCAACTGCCATATGCCGATCCAAAAGAATGTCCGGATGGGGAAGATCCGGATGTGTATTTTGCGAATAAGCTTGAAAAAGATGCGGCTTCTTTGTTTGCTCACCAAGTCACTCCGGAAGAAGTGGCATGTATGATTTTGGAACCGGTGCTTGGAGAAGGCGGGTATATTGTGCCGCCAAAAGGATGGCTACGCAAAATAAGAGAAATTTGTGACCGCCATGGGATTTTGCTCATTTTCGATGAGGTGCAGACTGGGTTTGGCCGCACTGGTGAATGGTTTGCGGCACAAACATTCGGCGTCACACCGGACATTATGGCGATCGCCAAAGGAATTGCTTCTGGGCTTCCGTTAAGTGCGACGGTTGCCTCGAAGGAGTTGATGCAGCAATGGCCGCTAGGGAGTCATGGCACGACATTTGGCGGCAATCCAATCGCATGCGCAGCAGCGCTTGCTACATTAGAAGTATTTAGAGAAGAGAATTTGCTGGAAAATTGCCGGAAAGTTGGGGAATACGCACGTGAAAAGCTAGAAGTGTTAAAAGCAAAGCATCCAGTGATTGGGGATGTGCGTTCGATTGGGCTCATGATCGGCATTGAGATTGTTCATCCACATACTGGCGAACCGAATGGAGAGGGAGTAATGAATATTTTGAATCGTTGCCTGCAAAAAGGAGTTCTCTTCTATCTATGCGGCAATAAAGGAGAGGTCATTCGCATGATTCCGCCGCTGACCGTGACGAAAGAGCAGATTGACGAGGGATTAAACATGCTAGATGAAGCACTTACAGAATATGAAACAGAAATTGGGGCGCATCCACTGATGACGAAAATGGCTGGAAAATAATGGCAGTTCATTAGAAAAATAGAGGATGGGGGAATTTTTCATGAGCATACTTGATACAGGAGTTATTCTCTTTTACTTTCTTCTTTTAATTATCGTGGGGATTTTTGGAGCGAAAAAAGCGAAAACAGTAGAAGACTACGCGCTTGCGGGCAGAAATCTCGGATTGTTTGTCTATCTTGGCTGTCTATCTGCGGTCATTCTTGGCGGCGCCTCGACGATTGGAACAGCTAAATTGGGCTATCAATTCGGGCTTTCAGGCGTATGGTTTGTATTTATGATCGGTCTTGGAATTACTGTACTCGGTTTGTTTTTCATTCATCAAATTTATGGTGCGAATGTCACTACGATTAGTGAATTGCTTGGACGTCGATATAATAAAGAAACACGTCTGATTAGCGCGCTTGTTGCAGCTATTTATACGATGATGGTCTCTGTTACGCAAGTAATAGGGATGGGCACTATTATTCATGCCGTGCTAGGTTGGAATATGGCGGTTTCGATGTTAGTCGGCGGGGGAATCGTGCTGTTTTATACGATTCTCGGGGGAATGTGGAGCGTTACCATGACAGACATTATTCAGTTTATTGTAATGACAGTCGGCATTTTTTTCATTATGCTGCCGATGAGTTTATCCCATGTCGGCGGATGGAAATCGCTCGTTGCACAATTGCCTGCCACGCATTTTGATTTTACGTCAATGGGATGGGCTAGCATTTTTCAATACTTTTTGCTATATACTTTAGGAATGATTGTATCACAGGATATTTGGCAACGGGTATTTACGGCCCGTACAACAAAAATTGCCCAGAGCGGTGCAGTATACGCTGGTCTATACAGCTTTGCCTATGCATTAGCATTAAGTATTATTGGTATGTGTGCAGTAATCGTTTTTCCAACTATTGACGACCCGCAAAATGTATTTGCAAAAATGTCGCTGACGATCTTGCCGCACGGTTTGTTAGGACTGATTCTGGCAAGTGTATGTTCTGCGCTCATGTCCACTGCTTCTGGAACATTGCTTGCTTCTTCTACTCTTGTATCACACGATATTTTGAAGCAGTATTGGCTAAAAGACATTAGCGATCAAAAATTTGTTTTTCTGTCAAGAATGATCACTTTAGCCATTGGAGTTATCGCAATTACGTTCGCGATTTGGATTCAAGATGTGCTTGTTGCGCTAGATGTGGCTTATGCGATTTTATCGGGTGCTATTTTTGTTCCAGTAGTGTTCGGATTCTTTTGGAAAAAGGCGACCGCAAAAGCTGGTTTCTATTCGATTATTATTAGTTCGCTGGTCGTGTTTGCCGGTTTGGCTGTGGAAGGATTAAGTTCTACCAATCCAATTATGTATGGGATTGCAGCCAGCATTATTTCTATGATTATCTTTTCTTATCTGCAACCATCTTCCAACATGCAAAAAGACAATATCATAGTGGAAGGAAGTGAAGATGAACAAAGCGTGTTTTAATGTATTTTATGTGAGAACCGTATCTCCTTTTTGGTGATACGGTTTTTTCTTAAAAAATAAAGGAGTTTGGCCATCAATGGGGAATTTAATGAAATGGAGAAAATTTGGTCAAACAAGGGGGATGAACATGGAAACCGTAGTACTTTCATTTTCAGGAAATGCAGCTGTATTGGAGCTCAATCGTCCAGATTCGTTAAATGCGATGAATGAGCAAATGTTAAATGAGCTGCTACAAGCATTGCGCCAAATCGAACAAAGCGATGCGTCGATCGTTCTCATTCGCGGAAAAGGGAGAGGCTTTTCTGCCGGCGGCGATATTAAAACGATGCTAAGTGTAGATGATCCAGAAAAATTTCCTGAAATCATGAACAACATTCAAGAAGTCATTATGACATTATACAGCATGCCGAAAATCGTCGTTTCTGTCGTCCATGGACCAGCAGCGGGGTTGGGATTAAGCTTTGCGCTAGCTAGCGATTACGTCATTGCGACAAAAGAGGCGCGACTGGCGATGAATTTTATCGGCATCGGCCTGATTCCAGACGGCGGCGGCCACTTCCTGTTAGCAAAACGAGTCGGCGAAGTGAAAGCGAAGCATATCATTTGGGAAGGAAAACCGATGAACGCTGACGAAGCGTATGAACTTGGCATTGTTGATTTCATCGTTGAAGACGAACAGCAAATCGAACAAAAAATCGCCGAATGGCAAGCAAAACCGCTGCAGGCGATGATCGCGACGAAGAAGTTGTACGTCAATTTGACAAAAGATGAATTGTTAAAGGTGCTTCAGCTCGAAACAGAAGCGCAGCAAAAAATGCGGCAAACGGAAGACCATCGCGAAGGCGTGCGCGCGTTTTTAGAAAAACGGGAGCCGAAGTTTCAGGGGAGATAATCAAGAAGCCCTTGTCTAAAATCTTTATAAAGATTCTTAGACAAGGGCTGTTTTCATGAAACGCAGGCTATCTCTTTTGTGAGATGCTAATGATGCAGAGGCTCAATATTACTTTTACATTCGTATGATTAGTCTTTTTGAAATACGACGTGACCATTAATCATGGTCATTTCTACGTTTTGCCGCAAATCGAATGGATCGCCGCTCCAAATGACAATGTCCGCATCTTTCCCGACTTCCACCGAGCCGACACGATCTTCTATACCTAGATGCTTTGCGGCATTTAATGTAATCGCCTGAAGGGCAAGAGACTCTTCTAATCCATGTTTGACCGCGAGAATCGCGCTCGTCATTAAATGTTCAATCCCGACAACAGGGTGATCAGTGGTAATCGAAAAAGACACTCCGGCGTCACGTAAAGCAAGCAGTGTATGCCAACCTTTATCGGCAAGCTCGACTTTTGAACGGGTAGACATGGTTGGACCGACAGATACCCGTATTTTGCTTTCGGCAATATACTTGGCAATATGATGTCCTTCTGTGCAATGCTCAATCGTATAATCAAATCCAAATTCCTTCGCCAGACGAATCACGGTCATAATGTCATCCGCACGGTGTGCATGAACGCGCAGCGGTATTTCCTTTTTTAATACTTTTGCTAGATTTTCCATTTTTAGGTCACGATCGACTTCTTTTCCACTCTCTATTTTTTGCAGATACGTTTGTGCTTGAATAAACTGCTCGCGAAACAGCGCGGCAATTCCCATTCTTGTTGTTGGGAGTTTTCCTTTGTCTCCATAGACTCGTTTTGGATTTTCTCCAAAAGCGGCTTTCATTCCTGATGGATTTCTCACAACCATTTCATCCACGGTTTGCCCTGCCGTTTTGATCACCACCATTTCTCCGCCAATGACGTTAGCGCTTCCCGGCATCACTTGCACAGTGGTTACTCCTGCTCTTCTTGCATCATCAAATCCTTTATCTCTTGGATTAATTCCATCAATCGCTCTAACGTGGGGAGTAGCTGGAGAGCTGATTTCATTAAAGTCATGTCCTTCTTTTCCAATGCCTTCTTCATGGATGCCAAGATGGGTATGAACGTCAATCAATCCAGGTGTAATAAATTTTCCAGATGCATCAATAGTCTCAGCATGATCAAACAGAGACGGGTCTTGTAGTTTTGTTGTGACTCCCTTAATTTTCCCATCTTCTATTACAATGCAAGCATTTTCGATTTTTTGCCCGTTCCCTACTAACAGGGTTCCGCCATGAATGACAATCATCGTCAATAATCTCTCCTTTTATAAAAAATTTTTTTAATAAGTATAAAAAATATTGTTGAATTTTTAAATAATTGTAATTATAATAAAAAACCAAATAGTCCTAATTAAGATAATAAATTATATTTTTTGTATTGTAAATCGGTAGTTAAATTCAATTTTAATAACTTTTTAAAACACAAAAACAAAAAAGATGA
>NZ_BAWO01000071.1 GCF_000632715.1 Parageobacillus caldoxylosilyticus NBRC 107762
TATAGAGGGAGGGATGCGTCTTATGGGATATGAATTAGCGACATTTGCCGGCGGTTGTTTTTGGTGCATGGTTTCGCCATTTGAAGAGCAGCCGGGAATTATCCGTGTCGTTTCCGGGTATACCGGCGGCCATAAAGAAAATCCGACGTATGAGGAAGTATGTTCAAAAACGACCGGCCACTATGAAGCAGTGCAAATTACCTTTGATCCGGACGTATTTCCATATGAAAAGCTGCTCGACATTTACTGGCGGCAAATCGATCCGACCGATGACGGCGGACAATTTCACGATCGCGGTCCGCAATATCGCACGGCGATTTTTTACCACAACGAAAAACAGCGCCTTCTCGCGGAAAAGTCGAAACGGGAACTCGAAGAAAGCGGTCGCTTCTCGAAACCGATTGTGACGAAAATCCTGCCGGCATCCACGTTTTATCCGGCGGAGGAGTATCACCAAGATTACCATAAGAAAAATCCGCTTCGCTATAAACTGTACCGGATCGGCTCGGGTCGCGATGCGTTTTTAAAAGAGCACTGGCGGGATAAAAAGAGAGAAGAAATGTTGCGGAAAAAGCTAACTCCTCTTCAATTTGAAGTGACACAGCGAAACGGGACGGAACCGCCGTTTGACAATCCATACTGGAATAACAAACGCGAAGGAATATATGTAGACATCGTTTCCGGGGAACCGCTCTTTAGTACGAAAGATCAATTTGATGCGGGCTGCGGTTGGCCGAGCTTTACGAAGCCGCTTCATCCGGAAAACATTAAAACGGAGCTCGATTTAAGCCACGGAATGATTCGAACGGAAGTGCGGAGCCGTAAAGCGGATTCCCACTTAGGTCATGTCTTTGACGACGGTCCGGCGCCAACCGGTCTCCGTTATTGTATTAATTCCGCTGCATTACGGTTTATTCCAAAAGAAGATTTAGAAAAAGAAGGATATGGAGAATATTTATCCTTATTTGAGACGGACGATAAGGCAAATAAATAAAAAAACGGTTGGCATTCCGACCGTTTTTTTATATGATGTTTTTTATATGATGAAGGATAAATAAATAATATACAGGGGGAAAATGGCCATATGCAAACATTTCGTGAACATCGCTGGCAATCGTTTCTACAAACCTATGAAAACCGGGCTCGTTTGTTAATTTCATGCCCGGACAAACCAGGTATTGTTGCGGCGGTGACATCGTTTTTATACGAACAGGGCGCAAATATTGTAGAATCTAGTCAATATTCCACTGATCCTGAAGGAGGCACTTTTTTCTTAAGAATCGAATTTGATTGTCCGGATATCGCGGTGCGAAAGCAAGAGATCGAATCCGCTTTTCAGCCCATCGCCGCATCGTTTCATATGGATTGGCGCCTCCGCTTACATAATGATGTCAAACGAATCGCGATATTTGTGTCAAAAGCAGAGCACTGTTTGCTCGAGTTATTATGGCAATGGCAGGCAGGGGAGCTTTTCGCTGACATTGCGCTTGTCATCAGCAACCACGAATATTTGCGCAGCACGGTTGAATCGATGGACATCCCGTACTTTCATATCCCAGTGACGAAAGAAACGAAAGCGGAGGCGGAACGAAAACAAATCGAATTGTTAAAACAATATGAAATCGACACCATTGTGCTCGCCCGCTACATGCAAATACTATCGCCAGCTTTTGTTGCTGAGTTTCCGGGAAGAATCATCAATATTCACCATTCGTTTTTACCCGCGTTCGTCGGAGCCAGACCGTATGAGCGGGCATATGAGCGCGGTGTAAAACTGATCGGTGCCACGTCGCACTACGTGACCGATGATTTGGACGAAGGGCCGATTATCGAACAAGACGTCGCCCGCGTCGATCACCGTCATCATCCAGAAGACCTGAAACGCATAGGTCGTATCATTGAAAAAACGGTGCTCGCCCGCGCCCTGAAATGGCATTTAGAAGATCGCGTTATCATTCATGGGAACAAAACGATCGTCTTTTATTAATACCGCTTCAGAAAGGAAAGAGGGAGCCTCTTTCCGTTTTTCTTTATGATATAATAAATCCATGTTCTAAATAAAAAATCACCACAAAAGAAGGATTTCAGCCCAAAAGAAGAAAATATAATAAAGCAAATACACAAGGAGGAAAGAAAAAATGGGAGAGAAACGAACACCAAGTGGTTTTCTGTTAAAACAGCGTGCGTTTTTAAAACTATATTTAATCACGTTAACGGAACAGGAACGTTTATATGGACTTAAAATTTTAGACTTGCTGCGTCAGGAGTTTAAGCCATACGGATATCGCCCCAATCATTCAGAAGTGTACAAAGCGCTGCATGATTTAATTGAGGATGGAATTTTAAAACAAGTGAAACAGAAAAAAGAGGGAATGAAATACCAAGAAGTGGTATATTACCGTTTTGCCGATGGCGGATATGAAAAAGCAAAACTGTACAAACGGCAGTTAAAAGCGGAATTAGACCGCTGTGCGGCGCTCATCCGCAAAGCGATTGAGGATAATTTCAGCTGACAGGGAGCTATTAAGGTACGGTAACGGCTCTCTGTTTTCTTTTTCTGCTTATTTTACATAACATATTTATTGTATATAAATATTTTTTTTGCGTGAAAATAGGACATTTAGTAGAATAATAACCGTAATTGTTAAGAGAAAGGAAGACTACTGTGTGAAACTGCCAGAGAAAATTGAGCAAATCATCCAATATCGAAAAAACGCATTTCTCAATGACAATGACGCCGATCTGATCGGAAAAGGCGGTTACACCGCTTCCGATGAAGCGATTCTATATGATGCCATTGTGGCGCTGGCCCTTGGGAAAAATGTGCTCTTAAAAGGTCCAACAGGCTCAGGCAAAACAAAGCTAGCCGAGACGATATCCTCCATCTTCGGCCAGCCGATGCATAGCATTAACTGCTCCGTCGATTTGGATGCCGAAGCGCTGCTCGGCTTTAAAACGATTCAAAACCGTGACGGAAAAACGGAAATCGAGTTTGTTCCAGGTCCTGTCATTCAGGCAATGACAAAAGGACATTTATTATATATTGACGAAATCAATATGGCAAAGCCAGAAACATTGCCGATTTTAAACGGTGTCCTCGATTACCGCAAAATGATTACCAATCCATTTACCGGGGAAGTGGTAAAAGCAAAAGAAACGTTTGGTGTGATCGCTGCCATCAACGAAGGATATGTCGGCACCGTGCCGCTCAACGAAGCGTTAAAAAACCGCTTTGTCGTCATTGAGGTTCCGTATATTCAAGGGGATACATTAAAATCCGTCTTGCTGGCACAAACTACATTAACGGACGAAAAGCTGATCGATCGTTTTGTTGCCTTGTCTGCTGATTTAATTACGCAAGTGAGAAACGGACAAATCTCTGAAGAAGCCGCTTCGATTCGCGCGCTCATTGATACGTGCGATTTAGCCGTTTATTTGCCGCCGCTACGCGCCATTGAACGTGGCATTGTGGAAAAACTGGAAGACGATCGTGAAAAAGCAGCGGTACGCAACATTGCGGAAACGTTGTTTGCACAATGAGGGAGCAGCCATGGAACGGTTTATTTTATTTAACGATAAAAAAATTGACTCCTTTTTGTTTATGCAGCTGTCTGATTTGGCGAAAACATTGGCAAGGAGCGGAGACTGGGAGATCGAATTCGGCTTTCAATCGTATGTCGACTTTCGCGGGCGGAAGATTTACGTCAGCCATTTTTGGGACAACCGTCCAAAGGAAGAAAAAGAACATGGCCTAAAGAGCGATGTATGCTTGCGAACCGTCGGAACACTCTTTCATACCGATATGGCACAAGTCATCCTTTTTCTCGATCAGGTAAAACAGACGGCCATTCCTCATTTTGCAAAGCAGCTGTTTATGTTGGCCGAAGATTTGCGCTTAGAAGAGATTTGCAAAAAGGAGCGGCCTGGCACAAAAAGATGGTTTCGCACCCGCCGCGATGTATACCGCCGCTATTTCCAAAGCCAACTGAGCGCCAATTTAACAAGAAGCGTTTATACCGATGCCCTTTTTTCCGCCATTTATTTATTATTGACATCCGATTCGCCGGTGGAAGACATTCCCGCGATGAACGAGGCGGTCGACCGCATGATGCCGTGGCTTCGTCAGACGCTTCCGCAGTATTTTGATGCTGCTTCGACAAAGGAAGTGTCCCGCATCACGCTGCAAATTACGGAAGCGCTCGGCGAAATACTCGAAAGCGATATGCTCAACACCTATTTTTATCTGCCGGAAAACAGCTATGACAGCGGGGAAACAGGACTCACCTTGTCTGATTTAAAGCGTACGGATCCGCTTGCGAACTGCGATGTGCTCGACAAAGAAAAACGCGGCGATGAAGACGTCCATGAGCAGGAAATGCCGACATGGCACCGCGAAACAAGCGATATGGCGAAAAGTTTTTTCCGCTTTGAACTGGAACGAGGCTCGCGGACGGATTTATTGGGAAGTAGCGCGCGCCCAGGCGAGGACGGAGACCAAGCGCTTGCGATGGTGCAAGGTTCCGCGCGGCAAACGAAGCGGAACGATTACGCCAAACGAAACGAGGTCGTGCGAAGCGATGACTACGACCGCAGCGGTAAAGGGAAGATTTATGGCAAGGAAAACCGATATGCGGAGGCGGTCTTTCTCGTTCCATATCCACCTTCATGCGAACATATCGCCGCATATGAACAAATGAAAACGGAGATTTTGCCGTACCAAAAAAAATTAAAACAAATGATCGAAAAAACGCTCGAACATAAAAAAATTCAGCCGCGTACCGATTTGCATGTCGGCCGCCTGCATAAAAAACTGCTTCGTTTTTGGACAGAAGAACAGCCGCGCCTGTTTTATAAAAAGCAGCAGCCATCTCCGCGCATAGACGCCGCTTTTACCTTGCTCGTCGACTGCTCGGCATCGATGTACGATAAAATGGAAGAAACGAAAAAAGGAATTGTTTTGTTCCATGAAGCATTAAAATCTTTGCTTGTCCCACATCAAATCGTCGGCTTTTGGGAAGACCCAAATGAAGCAACGGAAACAAAACAGCCAAACTATTTCCAAACAGTCATTTCTTTTGCGCAATCGGGCAAAAAACAGTACGGGCCGGCGATCATGCAGCTTGAAGCGCAGGAGGATAACCGCGATGGATTTGCGATCCGCATCATGACGGAACAGCTCCTTGAACGTACGGAAAAACAAAAATTTTTACTTGTCTTTTCCGATGGAGAGCCAGCCGCATACGGCTATGAACAAAACGGGATTATCGATACGCATGAGGCCGTCTTAGAAGCGCGCAAACAAGGAGTGGAAGTAATCAACGTCTTTTTAGCAAACGGGGAAATGGATGAGGGACAACGACAGACGATTCAAAACATTTATGGAAAGCATAGTGTGCTCGTGCCAAATGTCGAACAGCTTCCTGACTTTTTGTTCCCTTTATTGAAAAAACTATTGTATAAAAGTTTGTAAAGAAAAGGATGGGTGCTGAATGGTGAAATTGTTTACCGACAGCGATTTAGATGGAATCGGCTGCGGGTTGCTGGCAAAATTAGCGTTCGCGGAAGTCAATATTTCCTTTTGTTCGTACCGCAACTTGGATGAACGAGTAAGACAATTCCTTGAAGACGAGCAAAACAGGGAAGCCGAGCTTTTTATTACCGATTTGGCCGTCGGTGAAGAGGTCGAACAAAAATTGGCGGAACGTTTCAATGCCGGCGGTCATGTGCAAGTGATCGACCATCACGTCACCGCACTTCATTTTAATCAATATCCATGGGGATGGGTCAAGCCGACCGACGAACAAGGCAAGAAAACGTGCGCTACATCTCTGTTTTACGACTATTTAATCCGTGAGGGAAAACTTGAGCGGAACGAAACGCTCGATGAGTTTGTCGAACTCGTCCGACAGTATGATACATGGGAATGGGAAGAAACGAACAATACGCGCGCCAAACGGCTGAATGATTTATTGACGATTTTAGGACTGGATGAGTTTTGGGACAAAATGAGCGAGCGGCTTGCTGCTGATGGACCGTTTTCCTTGACGGAAACAGAAGAACTGATTTTAGACATGGAAGAAAAGAAAATCCAGCGCTATATTCGCATGAAGCAAAAACAGCTCGTTCAACGCTGGTTTGGCGATTATTGCGTCGGCATCGTTTTCGCCGAGCGGCATCTGTCGGAGCTTGGCAACGCCCTGTCGAAACGCTGCCCTCATTTAGATTTAATCGCCATGGTCAACATGGGAACGAAACATATCGGCTTTCGCACGATTCATGATACCGTGAACGTTGCTGAATTTGCGAAGCAGTTTGGTGGCGGAGGCCATCCGAAAGCGTCCGGTTGCTTTGTCGACGAAACAACGTTCCCGCTTTTTGTTGTCGACACGTTTCCACTTGCGCCGGTATATCATGATGCGGAACAAAACAAGCTCAATACAAAAGATCAAACAGAAGGGTTCTTTTTTACCAATCATCAAGGCCAATGGTTTTTCTTTCAGCAAGCAGAGGAAACATGGATGGTTTGCCAGGAAGGAAAAGAGAAACGGTCATTCCTGACTCAAGAAGAAGCCGAGCGCTGGATTAAACGGCAATTTGCCGCTGGATTGGCCGATGACCAGTCGGTAATCGACTATTTGCACCAACGGTTGTCTTTAGAAAAAGAAAAAATCAAAGAAGAATATGTCCATGTTTTGCAGCAATATAAACAAAAAACCGGCATTCCTTCATGATGCCGGTTTTCCTCTGTTCCATCTTTATCCTCCCTTATACAAAATTCCCTTATTTGCTATTTTTCTTCCCTCTCATTTCCTTATAAAATACAAATATATAACCCATACGGCTCGAGCCAGCGAATTGCTTGCAACGATCACTCGCGATTACGGAATATCAGTCACCGATTTAAAAGCGTGGAATTGATGAAAATCCGAACTCACTACCGCCGGACAAACATTGTTCGTGGCCAAACCCGCAGACACACCGAAATCTCCGGGCAAGCCTCGCGGCAAAAATTTCGGAATGTACGATGAGAACTGGAAGGCAATCAATTCATACACGTACGTAGAATATTGAGAATGGAAGATGCAGAGCAACTAAAAAAACAGTCTTCCGTGTAAGTGAGGAAAGCCTGTTTTTGCTGCTGTATAGAAGAAAATGTTAACATAATTGTAACAGTTTTTATGTTTAGGAAAAACAGTTTTTGATTATAATTGATGAATAGGGAGGTGAGAAAAGTGAAACAGTATGTCTTTTCCTTTTACACAGAGCAAGCAAAACCAGTGGTATGGGATGAAGCCATCTTGGCATCTGGAATGATGGAAGCCTTTTCAAAAGTGAAAATGTTAATGGCGAAATACAAGCGGGAAAAAGGTGTGCCAATCCGTGTAAAATACAAAGGCGTTCGCTACCGTCATACCGATATTGCCTAATGAATCAACACGGAAGGATGATATCATGATTTCCCTACTGCAACGACAATGTAGCGGGTAAACGTGCAGCGGTTCCTCCATTCATTTAAGAACGCTGCACGTTTTTATTTATTTTAATCAATATAGTTTAACTATTTAAAAAATATCGCATACCAATTGCGGAACAATCAGACGAAGACGAAGCGGAAAACCTTGCTTGAAGGGAAAAAGGGGAGCCGTCATAGGCAGAGATAGATGGATTCGAGCGGCAGGATCCGTGCATGCATATATTAATATATACGTACATACAGTTTAATAATACATTACAAGTAAACGGAGGAATCGCTACAAACTTCAAACAATTACATAGTGACAAAAAACGTTTAGCTTATGCGGAAGCAATCGTCAAACTTCTCCCAACAATGGAGTGCATGAAGGAATTATCAAAATTTCCTTTTATTCCATGCCATATAAAGGCGGGCGACCGTCTTGCGCTGATTGTATGTTGGCTATGATCTTGAAGCATCGCAAACGCAAATGGTAGAATGGTAGGAAAAGGATATGAAGGGAGTTACTTTCGTGAGTTGGAAAAAAATGATCGGTTGGATATTGGGGATTGTTGTCGGGGGCGGCGTCATTGTCGCATCTCTTGCTTTTTATGTGTTCATTGTGTTGGGGAACTTGGATAAAGGAAAATCAATCGTGAAGAAACCCGACAACGAATCGTCGGTGGTGGAAGCGTCGGCAAACGAATCGGAAGATGTTGACAAAAAAGTCGTGAACGAACCCGTTGACAAATCGGTTGTGACGCTTGCAGACGGAACGGACGGACATTCGTTCATTTCCAAATATCACGAATTTTACAATGACACGCTTTGCTGGGGAAGAATTGACACGGCGTCATATTCGGAACAAGCGCAAACAGCAAGTGAAATCCTTCAGTCGTTAGAAGACGTCAAGATAACGAACAAGGACATTGCGAAAGACTTCGAATCTATTAAAGAAAACGCAAAGATTGTTGTGAAAGAAGACAACCGCGAAGCAATGCGCCAGCTTCACCGATTGTTTCATGACTTGGATATTTACTTCAACGGATATGACTATCACCAAACATTTGGAGTTACGGAATTCACGGGCGAATAGAATAAATGCCCGTGTTTTTATATTTTATGTAATGGAAACCCCGTCCATAGCGTTTCCCGAGATCCGTATCACGTATCAAAATGAACTATCTTGGCGGCCCTAGCCGCATGCCGAGGGTAGAGGGAAAATTTTCCTTTTGTTCAAAAAGAGGAAGGATTGAATTTTTGTCCGCTGATTTCCAGTACATTCCAACGTTGCAAACGGTGTTTTCGTAGGCAGTGCAGGGGTTACCAAACCCATAATACATGTGACAGAAATGGGAATTTGATAGATCAGAAAATATCTGACTTGGCGTAGCAAAAATTGATGCTTCACATTTTTCAATAAGGACGTATCTTTTTTAATTTTTTCTTTTATAACTTTTTATTTTGATGCTCATGGTAATAAGTAATTATGATATACAATACAGCCAAAACTGAACTCGATACTCGATTTTTTCTTTTTTGTCTCAATAACACTAGTTTACTTTATATTGAGACAGAATAATCTATAACTTCCTATAATTTATATTATGTAAACTGAATAGAAACTAAAGCGTACTAATAAGTTGATCCCTCAAGTACCGATAAGATTTTATATCGTGTACTTCTTCCCCTCAAGTTGACGATAATTATTGATGCTGTCCTAATAAGTTTTATGGACGTCCGGATAACTATCAGGTACGGTCCATAATTTACGGGTGCGTCCTCATAACTAAATTTTAAGGAGGTCGTTCCGTGTGAACTTTACACAGGCAGCTGACGATTTTTTGATGTATTTGGAAATTGAAAAAAACTGTTCGCATAATACACTACGTAGCTATGCTTATGACTTGAAATGTTACAAAGAATTTTTAATAAAGCAAAACAGATCGCTTGATTTACATGATTTAACACCTTCTACAAGTCGCCGCTTTATTCAAGATCAAGTAATCAATCATGGTGTTAAACCACGAACTTTGCAACGACGCATTTCATGTTTAAAATCCTTCAGCCAATTTTGTCTTAAGGAAAATTATACCAAAATTGACTTCATGGCAGGAATTCAAGTACCTAAAGCTGATAAAAAACTTCCGACTTACATGACTTTAGACGAACTAAAGAAGTTATTTCATTACTTGGAAAATGATAATAGCCGACTGGCATACAGAAATCATCTGCTTTTTAAATTGCTTGCTACGACCGGAATGCGCAGACAGGAAGTTGTTGATTTGAAGTGGGAGCAGGTTGACCTTAACAATAAAACAATCCGAATATATGGAAAAGGTAATAAAGAGCGTCTTCTCCCCCTTCACCCTATTGTCATACCTTTATTTCATGAATATAGAAAGCATTTATTGGATTATCAACTTCATTCATCTGAGCCGGTGTTTTTAAATAAAAATGGATGCAAAATGAATCCTCGTGGATTGCATAAAGTATTTAAAGAAATTCTTGAAAAAGCTGGATTACCGCCCAAAAAATTTTCTCTTCATCATTTAAGGCATACATTTGCCACACTATTACTTCAAGAAAGTAAAAATAAAGTTGATTTACGAACATTACAGGAGTTATTAGGGCATGAAAGTCTGGCATCGACAGCTATTTATACACATGTTGATTTTGAACAAAAGAAAAAGGCAATAAACTCTTTTCTTTTAGAATGATCAATATATTAGGCTACCTTGTTTAGGTAGCCTTTTTTTGGTTTTGATAATGAAGTGACATTATCCTTTCAAATATTTCCGGATTTTGAACAGCTAACTTCATAAGAAAATCCTCTGAAAACGGTAAGCTTTTTGGTTGAGCAAACTCTTCAGCATGTGAATGCGTAATCTGAATTTGCTCATGTGTATCTGAAACAGCCGCTTTTGCATGTGTAACATGTGTAAGGTGTTCTTCTAATTCATTTTCTATTTCTGTTAACACCTTTTTTATTTGATATATTTTTCGTTTATCACGGCGTAAATAAAATTTGATGCTCTCTGTTTCACTGTGACCTAACAAATATTGAATAGTATCCTTGGAAACACCCTTTTCGTCTAACAATGTCGCAATGGAATATCGGAAACCATGTGGTGTAACTCTTCTCTCCCCTTCCCACCCTAAATATTCGCAAATTTTATCAGTCATTCGATTTAATTGTTTGTTTTGTAACGCTAATCCTTTGATTCCGTAACAAAGTGGATCATCGGATGTTAATCCATTCTCTTTAATATACTCCCTCAGACTATTCAAAAATTTTGGTGGCAAAGGTAAGAATTGGACCTTATGTTTGGAGTTATACACTCCAGAATTGTAGACAATTAACTCTTCATCAAATTCAACATCCCTTACTTTTAACGAACATAGCGCTTGATTTCGCAATCCAGTGAACATTAGCAACTTGATAGGTATCTCAATGTCGACCCCTTCCTTTTTTAAATCCTGGATTGCTACATAAACTTGTTTTAATTGATCCATGTCCATTACCGCGGAGTATGAACCGGAGTGTGGACTGGGAACCCTGACAGCTTTGAAAGGATTACTATGAACTATACCAAGACTTTGATAAAACCCATAAATGGATGATAAAGAAGCGATTCTTCTTGAAATGGTTTTAAAAGCAACACCGTTTTCTTTTTGGTGTTTAATCCACTGATTTACAATAGCTAATCTTTCACCATTTTTTAAAACTGGATCAAGATTATTATCCATTAAAAATTCTTCGAAAGTTTTCACGTCATTTTTGTAACTCTCGAATGTTGACTGAGCCCAGTAGCGATGTTCTTTCATGTGAATTAATGAGTCTGATATTGTTGTTTCCATGTTCATTAAATCCTCGAGTGATTGTTGAATATCTGTTTTCTTAACAGTCAATAATTCATTAACCATATTTATACCTCCATCATTAAATGAGTTGTTAAATTTATTATGCAACAACAGATAATTGACCGGAAAAATGACAGCTATCCCTTCTTCATATGAAACGGAAGAATATTTAATCTGACAGCGGATAATCGTCCTATTCCAAATAATGTTATGAACAAACTGTTCACTACAAATGAATTAAAAAGCTCAAATCCACTAATGGGATTTGAGCGACGACCAATGGTTAATTTTTTAATACATCATCAGTATGTTTGTTTAATATATCAGCTAAATACGGACTTGGCGGTAAATAGTGTATAGTAGTACAGATGTTTTTGTGTCTCAATTGGCGCTGAATAATCGAGAGATGGATATTACTCTCATACATCATTCTTGCCAGAGTATGTCTCATTTGATGTGGAGTGATGGAACTCTCAAAGCCAGCAGTCTTGCTGATCTCATTAAGAATTTTGCGGAGTGTAATATAAGTTAATGGTGCATCATTGTAAAAGAATACTTCTTTGTTATCATCGTTATTGCTCCACTTTTTCCAACATGGATGATTAAGATATTCAAACAATGCCTTACTTGTGGAACGAGGCATATGAACAGATAAAGCTCTCGTTTTTTGTCCTTTATTAACAAAAATAGTGCTATTGCTAAAGTTGATTTGTGATTTCGTTAAATGGATAATTTCATTAGCTCTTAATCCGCATGTAATTCCTAATAAGAATAATACTGCATATTTTTTTGAAAAAGGATCAAGCTTCATTGCCGCTTTGAGCAGTTTTCTGCACTCCTCATTACTTAACGAACGGTCTCTTTTATTTAAGCTATAGTAGGGATTATGATAATATAGCATTGGATTATGTTTGATGAGTTTTAATTCATGAAGAAACCCAAAGAAATTACGTAATGCGTTAATGGTTATACATAAACTACTTTTGGAGGATGATCGAGTTCTTATATAAGTAATAAATTCGTCAATAAATTCTTTATCAATTGGTAAGCTGTTCCCATTATTGTAATCACTATAAAACGAGTCAAAATCAACAGTTTCGCCTTCGAACCCGCAGTTAACAATGTACTGCTCAAACTGTTGCAATTTATAGGTATAATTTCTTTTTGTTGACTCTGCTAGATTTACGTGCTTGACCCATTGTTTAAAATAAATCGAGTCAATTAAAATATTGTTCATGTCTCATCATCCCATATTTTTTCAAAATCAATATTTGCAAAAGGATGCATTTCAATTGCTTCTTGCAGATGATGATCGAATAATTTTAAATATACTTCCGTTGACTTGACATACTCGTGCCCCAACAATTTAGAAATGCGATATATATCTATCCCTGATTCAAGAGCTGATAGAGCAAAAGTATGACGAAGTGAATGGGTACTATATTTTCTTTTTTCATCATCTGGTATAGATTGACACTTATCAATTAAATCTTTGATGATTATTTGTATGGTACGCTCAGTTAAAGGAGTTTTCCCGCCATCTTTGGAGAAAACATACAGATTTTTGTAGTTAACATCAGTGTCAATCAGATGCCCATAAGTGAAATTTACATAATTAATTAGCGTTTTTAGGGCTGGTAGAGCTATTTTTCTTTTTACTTTTTCTGTTCGAAGCGTGCGCTTTTTCTTGGGGATTATTAAAAGATGTTGCGTCTCAGGGATAATGTCGCCAATTTGTATTTGCGTTACCTCACCAACCCGTATACCAGATCCTAACATCACCCACAGCAATGTATAGTTTCTAAAATTATTATTTCCTTCTCTTGCTAAATGAAGGAGCTCTCTTACTTGATGTTGATTTAAAGCTTTCGGTTCTTCATCTTCATTTTGAATTATAGGCAACACCCTAGAAAAATTGATATCAGCATTTAAGATTTCCCTTTTACAAATTACCTTAAAAAACGAACGGAGAAACGAGCTTCTCTTGTTACGTGTTGAAAGGTTCTCCGTTTCTTTTAAATATTCAAGTAATAAAGTTGGTTTTTCCATAAAGACCAATACGCTCTCTTGTGTGCCGTTTGAAAAGATTTTATTACAAAAATCTAAAAATGTTCTGGCTTCTGATTGATACGTTTTTTTGCTTGAATCAGCCAATTGCAAAAAATGAATACTGTTAAAAAATTCTTCCATGGCTTCTTCGATGGTCTTATCATTCATGGTATTATTAGGATGGGCACTTTCGAGATAGTGCCCACCAAATAATTGGTTATTTAAAAGAGCATTAACAAACTCCTCACCGTAAGTTGCATGTAATTTTTGTATTTCTTGTTCAAGCTGCACTTTCTTTGACATTTTCCGAGGTAAACCCATTTGTTATAGCCCCTTTCCAAATATTTTGTTGATAGCATCTGTAAGTTCGTCATCACTAAAATGAAGGTAAAATGAAATAGAACGATCCGATTTGTGACGGGCAAGAACACGCAGAGTGTTTGGAGTACACATATAAGATAATTTTGTAATATAAATGTGTCTTAATAAGTGGACTCCCCCCTCAACCTCCATATCAGAAATCAATTTATACAGCTTAAAATTCTGATAAAGCTTTGATTTAAATTGATTAGGTTTCTTTGAAAATACATATCCTTGTTTGCTTCTTTTTAAATTCTTTAACAAAGGTAATACCAATTCTGGTATAGGAAGTATTTCTGATTGTTTATTTTTCCCCTTAATCGATATGGTCTTATTTCCAATATTTATATCTCTCCATTTTAGATTTGCGACTTCATTTAGACGCAAACCTAGGAACAACATTAGTGAATAAGCGGTTTTCTCGATTAATGGGGCTTCGGAATACATGGAAACGGCATTAAAAAACATTTGTAGTTGTTTATTTGAAGGGATTTGGCGATATACGAATTCTTTTGCCTCGATATTTGTTAAATCTTTTGTTATATCATCTTTAAGAAACCCGAGCTGATAAACGTATAAAAAGAACTCTTTCACATAAATAAAATGCGTTCTAGCACCGTTTGGAGTACAATTTTCCCTTCTGATCTCAGCTTCTAAAAATAGCTTGTACTCTGTTAAATGTTCCTTTTTGAACATGTAAACATTGATCGTATTAGGACTATACTCCTGGAACTCCTTTAAGGTATTACAGCACCATTCAAAAAATCGTCTTATCTGTGAACGGTAATTAACTATACTCGACTCGGATGTTCCTTTTTTTAATTTATATTCACAGTGATTCTCAACAACCGGATGAAAGAATGGTTGCCGTTTAGCTTTCTTTACCTGATTTTCTATCTTATCAAACGGTGAAACATAATTATAAAAATTTATCAAATAATATCGTTTTACAGAATCGCCTAATTGTGACAACATCTCCATGACCAGTTGTTTAGCAGCCAAATCCGTTCTTTTCAGTAAATGTTGTTTAATGCCGCTTTTTTGACTACATTTCCCTACAAAGCTTTTTACTACTTCAAAGACCGCTAAAAATGTAAACGGATCTAATGTCATTTTTTTATCAAGGTATTTTACCGCAACGTTTGGAAGGTTTTCTTGCAAAACGAATTTATTCCATAAAACTGTATTTATTGCGGAACGTCCTTTATACTCCACTTTTTTTTGCAAGTTAAGAGCAAGTGAGTCGCCCAATGAATTAACCACCTCTTCATAGTATCTTTGATAATTAGTATGTCCCCGTTTTTTAGGTTTTATAAGTAGATCCGAAAAATTTTTCGTAGAAATACCATTCCACGAAAAATTTTTCTTGTTTATTTCTAAATTTTTCAAGTTATCTACATCCCAAATATCCCATACATTGGAAATCGTGTCTTTTGGTTTGTTTTTCCCCACATCTGCCACCCCGTTTTTTGTTAAGTTTTCTTCGTGTATTATAGTGACACAGATTAGAGAGGAATTGAAAAATGACAATTATGGCGAAGACGGTCGAAGAAATAAAAAAAGCGCTATAAAGCGCTTTATAAGCAAAATAGGTAATTTATGACATGAACAATTGGTTCACTAGCTAGGAAAGTCATTTCTTTTTTAATATTTCTCGCTCTATAAGATTTTTTATCATAATCGCAACCTCTGCTTTAGTAACATTCGGATTGTCTTTTTCTAGTGCATCAATAAAAGCATTCAAAGCATTTTTAATGTCAAGAGAATCATCTGGATAACGGTTAAAAATATTGTTTAACTTTCGAAATACTCTAATATCACTAATTCTATTGGTATCAATTGGACCCAATATTTCATCCCTATGTATTCCAAACTTTTTTTCTAATATTAATATATCCTGTGCAAAAATATTTCCTCTCCCTTGTAATACTAAGTATACACCTCTTGGGTCTATGTTACCGTTTTTATTTTTATAACCCCATTCTTTTGCTATTTTATATATTAGTTCCGTCTTGTTTCTTTTCTCTATTGCTTTATTTAAATTTTCAATAATTGTGTCTTTCCATATTTTTTCGTGGTGTTTTTTAAGGGTCATGATTTGTTCATTATTATCGCGTGTGTTACTTTTACTTTCATTGTCATCTCTTTTGCTATTTTGACTTTTTACACTAGATGACTGGGAAATAGCAAAGGCATTATTCTTTGGTTCTTCTGTCAAACGGCTTATTCTTGTTGCATGGTTAGGATCATCTCTGCTTGTTGTCAGAAACTCATTAACTCGAATAACAATGATATTTTGTCTGTTTATTTCATTAATTAAAAGGTTATAGTTTTCACTTGTCATTTCTAGATAAATCTTTTGTATACCATGATTTTCAATTTCTTTTTCGATTTCCGGGCTATGTATTTGTATAAGTTTGTATTTGTTTTCCATTCTCATCTTCTCCCTTATCATTTTCTCCCTATATTCTTTTAACAATTTTTGTTATTTTTATTCATGTTATAAACCATATAGGGTGAGAAAATTAAATATTTATAAGGGATCCGTTGTGAAGCGGCGCCTAAAATATAGATAATTTTTAGAAAGTAATAATCGACAAAAATGGAGCGGTGATTTACCGCTCCAATCATGTTTTATTTATTTAACATATAAACCGTTGGCTTTGACAGTTTTACGACCGGATGTGCGTTTACTATTACAGCAATCCGTTGTGTAAAGACAAAATTCTTAATATCTTTTAATACATCAGCATTTATTTCCTTATAATCAACGTCAATTTTCAGTTCTACTTTAGTCTCAAAGTCAGTTAATGCTAACCAATGAATTTCATCGTTTTCAAATTTTGTTTTTCCCACTAATTTATAAAAGTCGCAGCAATGTTTAAAGACAACATAAACTTCATGATTCAAATAAAAACCTCCTCATTCGTATTTATTCTGGTGATTAAGGGTATAATTCTGAAGTTGAATTACCTTCCTAAAATGATATCTTTTTTCTATTCTTGTGTCCCCCATTGTTCATGTGTTTCCGTATCTCGTATATTCGGCGTATTCCGTCGATCGTTTTTCCTTCACCGCTTAACAGTTTGTAACAAATGATTTTGAACAATAAAAAGTCATGCCGTTTTATATTCTGAAGCGGATATTTATCAAAAAATGGAATGATTACTTCGACTATTTCATCCAGCTTTCTGACTAAAAAAGTTGCTGTATCGCGGAATTTGACCACTTTTCCACATCTAAGATAATCACGAATCTGCTCAAGAATTTTATAATCATCTTTTTTTAAGGAAATTTTAAAGCAGGGCATAACTTGGTAGCCGGTATAGTGTGTCTTGCTTTCTGTGATACATACGATAAATGAGCCTTCCCCCATTGTAAATCCAGTAACTATCCCAGAAAAAATTGGGTTGGTATTGGGGATTCGCTCTTTTATATCACCGCCTCGTTCCCATTTATTTTTATATCTCACTCTTTTTTGATTTTTATACTTCTTTAGTGCTTGCCGCAAAGATATCATTCCTTTCTTTAGTTGCTCTGTAATACCAGATGTAGTGGATACCGACATATGGTTCTGTTTCATAAAACAAAAAATAACGATTATCCAAAACCCTTTTTTTGTAATATTTTTCAAAATAATGACGCATAAATTCGAGATCCTCATCCAAGTCATCAAATAAAGTAAAATCTTTAATAGGAATGGGAAACGGATTTATATCCGAGCTTTTATAAGGAGATAACGCATAATAAATGTTAAATGGTGTAGAGCTAGTTAATTCAAATACATTTTCTTCAAAAAACAGAATGCCGGACTTCTTACAATGGTACAGCCATTTCTTTACTTGCTGAATATTTTTAGATCCAAATGCTCTACAGCGTATAAGATCGTTTATTGTTATTTTCATGTCATACCTCCTCGTGTTAATTATCCGGAGAGATATTCTGTATATTCACTCTAATCTGATTATGTATGCTAAAATATAAGTATCCGATCTACAGGAGTGTTTATAGGTACATTATGTAGTATTGATAAATTTTCAGATATTATTCACTGTTTGGTGAAAAAAATAAGAAAATTATTTCGGGGGTGGGCTTTTTGTCTTTTGGATCAAACGTAAGATACTTTAGGATACAAAAAAAAATGACACTTCAAGAATTATCAAAAAAACTTGGCGTGTCAGTGAATTATTTAAGTAAGTTGGAACAGGATAGCGCGAAAATCAAACCGGATTTTTTACCGAAGCTTTGTGCGGCATTGGAAATTGATTTGAGTGAACTGTATAGAGAGGATTTGCCGGATATAGAAAAATTGTAGAGGTTATTTAACAAAATTACATATGAGATTCTCAGCTATGCAAGTATGACTGGGAAACTAAACAAGGAGAAGAAAAAAGCTTTAGAAGAAGTGTCGGAAATTATTAAAAACACGCATAAAGGAGCGGTGTAGCGACCGCTCCTTTTTAACATAAAGGCATCAGAAACTCTCATTATTTTACTTTTTCTTGTAATACTTCTTTTAACAACTCAATTGCACTTTCTTCTGTTGGATCATTAGTACCAAGTTCGCCGCGAAATGCTTTGGAAAGGATAGATTGTTTAATTTCTTCGATATTCTTTTCTATACTCAACAGAGCTTTTTGATCATCTTCCAATTTTTGATAAGCGCTTAACCAGTTGGAAATTATAGCAACTTCCTCTTTTGGAGGTAAAGGAATTGGTAATGATGCTAATTTTTGTGAGTTTATATTTGCCTGCCCAACCTGTTGAGTAGCCATAGAAAGTAACATACTTCGACCTATGTGACTATTGATAAAAAAACAAACATATGGGGCAAGAATTTCTTTAAAGTATAAACGAACACGAATCAAATAAGACGCAAAAGTGACTTTCTGGGAAAACTCTTCACCCACTAAAGCAGTTTTCCCAACTAGTTCATAGCTGTTAGTCCTATTAAATAATAAATCATTTGTTTCTAAATCATATTTTTTCACGTCTTCATGTTCATTTGGAAGATACTTTAAATCGTTAGGTACAATACGTCCGTCTATTATATTTCCCATCCTAATAACGGGGGTACCACTTGCATCATCATTCGCCTTTGCCGACGTCCCGTATGTTGATGTTTCAATCAAATCATTTAAACGTACCCATTTCCACTGAGGAGGCAATTTATATAGGTTTTCTAAAACTTTAGGATCTAGTTGATCGATGAATTTTGTTCTTGATTTTTTTAGAACAGTAATATCTTCTAACCATTGCTCTGCTGTTTGACTAATTTCGTTTGTTTCACGCCATTTTTGCGTCAATTCCCCACGAAACGCCTTGTCCAAAATCGCCGCACGACGAAGCTTGAATGTTTCCTTTGCTTCTTCAATTAACTGCTTTGCTTCATCAATTTTTGCAAAAAGCTGCTCGATTTTCTCAGCAATGCGTGTTTGTTCATTAATTGGAGGAAGAGGTATATAATATTTTTCAAACGCCTTTACTGTTATTTGAGGTTGAGCCGAACCCGAAATTAAATCCTTTTTATCTAGAGTTTTAAACAAATATGCGAGAAATTTTATGTTGGCATTCCACTTAGGCTTTAAAATTAACGAATTGCTAGTAACAAATGATTTCGGCTCACTTATATTTATTGTGCCACAAGTTGCCCCTCGACAAGTCATCAATACCCTTGGTTCTTCCTGTGTATATTCTTTGTAAAATCCTATTTTTCCATTAGCACCGTATACAGGGTACCCATTGGGTGTTAATTTTGAGATTGGAAGTCCTTTTCCATACTCTATGTCTAAGACATATGTTGACTTTACCCACACCCAATTCTCCGGCACTTCATATGGTTGTTCTTCTTCTGGCACTAATGCCTCTTCCAATAATTCCTCGATGGTCTTTTGTTTCTTACTCATTTTGAGACCACCTCGTCTTCTTCTACCGCTTTTAACTCGTCTACAACTTCATTTAACAACGCAATAGCTTGCTCTAATTTAGCAATTGCTTCTTCTGCTGAATCAATTGGATCTGGTAAGTTTTCGTATACGGAAAGGGATTCATCTGCAATCAAACCAATATCCAGACTGTCGCCTTTTTTCGCAATTTCTTCGCGAGTAAACACATTCCATCGCTCATCTTTTACTTTACGGCGATCTTCCGCTGTGTAGGCTTTAATGAATCCTTCAAAATGTTCTTCTGTTAATGGATTGCGTTTGCCAAGTGACGGCATATTCGTGCGCAAGTCGTATACCCACACTTCTTTTGTATTACCTTTGTCTGTCTTTCCTCTTGTGAAGAATAAAACGTTTGTTTTTACGCCCTGTGCATAGAAAATACCTGTTGGTAAACGTAAAATAGTGTGAAGGTTGCATTTGTCCATTAAGTCGCGACGAATTTGCGCACCAACACCGCTTTCAAACAAGACATTATCCGGAACGACAACAGCGGCACGGGCATTCCCATCAGCCTTTAATGCGTTATAAATTAATTGCAAAAAGTTCAACTGTTTATTTGATGTTTCAAACGTTAGGTCATCACGCGTTGCACGTTCACCGCCCTTTTTCGTTCCAAAAGGTGGATTCGTCAAGATAACGTCAAAGTTTTTCAGCCATTTTCCGTTGTTTGATAAAGAATCCCCGTGTTCGATACGACCTTCAATACCATGAAGTAGGGCATTCATCAAAGCTAAACGGTGTGTATCTTTCACAAGTTCCATACCTGAAAATGCTTCTTTTCGCTGGAACTCTGCTTGTTGCGGATCTAAATCAAAATAGTCGTCTGTTTTGCTTTTTAAATATCGATCAGCAGCAATCATAAAACCGAATGTACCTGCCGCAGGGTCATTACATCTTTCTCCTACTTTTGGATCAATAAGCTTGACCATGACGTTAATTAGCGGACGCGGAGTAAAGTATTGACCTGCGCCGGATTTTTTCTCACTCGCATTCTTTTCAAGCAATCCCTCGTATAAATCACCGAGACCTTCTTTTTCAGCGCTATACCAGTCAAGCGCATCAATGGACTTAATAATCTTTTCTAAGTTTTTCGGCTCAGAAATACTTGTACTTGCATCTGCATAAATTTGACGCAATAACTCATTTTCACTTTTTCCAAGCTCTAAGAGAAGTCGCTGATAATGATTTTTTAACTCTGTACCTTCGAGCTTTACTAAGCTGTCCCAACGATACTCTTCAGGAATGATATGTTCAACGTTCTCTCTATCTTTAGGAGAAAGCTTTCCTTTTTCATTCATCATTTTTAGAAATAGGATATAAGTCAGCTCTGTTAAATACTGCTGATATGTAATTCCGTCATCACGCAGTACATTACATAAATTCCATAATTTCTGCACAATCTCTTGGTTGCCCATGTAGTTACCCCCCATTTTCTCATTAACGAAAAAAGTGTGCCCCAGAAAAGAGGCACAGATTTAACTAATATATAAATGTTCATTTATAGTATACACGATCTTGTCAATATATTCACCAAACTCCCGTTTTAGCATATTATATCCTCCGTGTGACCTGAACGGCTCTTCCGAAAAAGCATCCTCTGGGTTTGGTGCGAGCACTGGAACTTGTAATAGCTGTTTTTCAATCCGCTCCAACCACTTTTTCTGACGAGGCGTCCAGTCATGTAAGCTATAAACTTTCTGCATAGCGCGTTTTACCCGTGTTTCATGGTCGATGAGTGCATCACCTAGCGCAGCCTGGCGAATAAAGCTAATAATATCAGCGGCAATTTCTTCATTTTTAGCTTGCTTCCAAGCTGTTTGCAGGTGGGACTGTTTAAAGCCTTTCGTTTCTAAAATGGTAATTAATTCACGTAAATCTTGCCGTGTTAAATCTTTTGGACGTGTACATACAATTTGCAGAGCAGGAATTAAGTTCATATTTTCTTTTACGAAGCGCTCAAACCCTTCTAAATAATCTTCAGGTCGGTTGTTCCCTTCCCCGTAACCTCGTTGTACTTCTTTTACTTTATCTGCATGTTTGGAAATGTACACTTTCTCTCCACGAGTACGATATTGTTCTACATATTCGAATAAAATCGACTGCTCCTTTATTTCTTTTGGAGATAATGATTGTAAATCATGTGCCCATTCATCGATGCTTTTTCCGTTGGATAACTCTTTGAATTTCTGTTTTGCTTCTTCAGGCAAAACTTGTTTTTTTCGTTGAATCTTTGCAATGAGCTGCTTACGGTAAAATTCGACTTCTTCGTTACTTCCTGCGTTTATCAGTGATTCATATAATTGACCGATGGAATAGTGTTGCTTTTTCACAACTGGTTTCATATCGGTATAAGACTTCAATGCATCATAAATGCCGACCGCATCATAAATATTGAAATGTGTTTTTCCGATTTCAGGGCAAAGACGGGTTGCACGTCCAAGCATTTGCTCGTACAAAATACGCGATTGCACACGACGCAAGAAAACTAGATTCGTAATCGCCGGTACGTCTACACCTGTTGTTAATAAATCGACTGTTACAACGATGTTAGGCAATCGTTCGTTTTTAAAACGTTTGATTGCTTCAAGAGGTTTATAAATGGAACCCGTAATTTTCATAATCGCATCGTCTTCTACTTCGTCGCCGCGTTCTTTATACGCTTCTTTCAATAAACGAACAACTAAATCTGCATGTTGATCATTCACTGCAAAAATTAACGTTTTCTCTTTTCCTGTTGGGTCGATATATTCGGTTAATTTTCTAAGTACCGCCCGGTTGAAAGGTTCGGTAATGACCTTTTTGTTAAACTGTTCTACATCAAAGTGTACGGTATCTTCCATTTTTTCAAGGATAAGTTCCTGTTTCTCAACATCATACACTTCGACTTCTTCACCTTTTTCAAATGTAATACCTGCCTCTGCCAGCTCTGTTTTAAATATGTAAGGTGGTTCGTGATCAACTAAATATCCGTCCAATACTGCCTCCGTATATGTGTATTTGAAAATAGGCATTCCAAAAATCTCCGTTGTATGGAGTGCTGGAGTAGCGGTTAATCCTAAGCAAGGCGCGTCGAAGTAATCAATCACGCGACGATATTGGCTAATATAATCATTTTGGTCTCGGAATAGTAGTTCTTCTTCCGTCATTTCACGATCGCCTGTATAACCACGGTGTGCTTCGTCTACGATGATAAAATCATACTGCCCTACACTTGGAATTTTTTCGTTTTCATTATGAAATAAGCGTTTTACCATTCCTTGTACTGTTGCAATGTGTACTTTTGTTTCTACATCAGGTGAGATATCTTCCAATGATTTGATATCATAAATATCAGCAAAAGAGTACCCTTCAATTTTTGTATCTTTTAATGCATCTTCCGTTTGTTTTCCTAGTGAGTTACGGTCAACTAAAAATAAAATGCGACGGCACTTTTTTGATTTAATTAAACGATACATTAATGCAATAGCTGTACGTGTTTTACCGGTTCCTGTTGCCATGGTGACAAGCATTCGTCTCTTTCCTTGTTTTAATGCTTCTTCAACAGCTAATACGGCTTTTTGTTGATAATAGCGAAGACCAAATTTTGTAATGTCTTCTTCATCTAATCTTCGGTTTGCCTCTTTATCATTCTTTTCTAGTAGTAACTGCAAATCTTCCGGGGAATGCCATCCTTCTAATGGTCTTGCATGCTCAAATGGCTTTCGGGAGTCCCAAAACCAAATTCCTGACTCTTCTTTTAACTGTGGCAAATACGGTCTACCGTTCGTTGCATATAAGAACGGAACTTTATAATCACCTGTTGTCGGTGTAATTATTTCGTCGTCATGTTGGTATACATTTCTTGCATATGTCTTTGTCTGACTTTCCAATACGGATGGCACATTTTTGTGTTTTGCCTTCGCTTCAATTAACCCGACTAGCTGTTTTCCTATAAATAAGGCATAGTCAGCTCGCCCATCCTTTACTTCCCATTCGGCAATTGCTAAGTTACGTCCTTTTTCCGGTCGAGTACCACGACGATAATTAAGATTAACACTGTCTGCTTCCCAACCTACTTGACGCAGCTTTTCATCAATGATCGCTCTTGTTTCTGCTTCGGATAATTGCAAACGTTTTGAAAATCTTCTTGAAGCTTGGATCCGCTTTTGTTTTTCATCTGCCGTAACATATTCCGTTCTTTCACGAAGCTCTTCCAATTCCGCTTCAAGCTGTTTTACTTTTTCTTCATATTCTCTCTGCAATGCCTCATGATCGACATGAGCTTGTTCTTGAGGTTCTTGATACTCCGGTGCTTCAAAATTGAAGTCACCGTATACTTCCATAAACCATACGCTTAAGCGAAAAGCAATTAACAGTACCGCTTTTGCTTCTTCGGTTGTTCCGTAATCAGTACCGTGCGCAGCATGATTTCCTTTCTTACGAAGTGTATCAAACATTTCATAAAGCTCATAATCAAGCAGCCCTTCTGCTCGTAATGTATTGATTCGATCAAGCTGGCTTGTATTGTGTGCTTCCTTAATATTTTCGAGAGCTAAGATAATTTTTGCTAATGTTTCTCCGAACAAGCGGAGCTTCATTAAAGTTGTATGGGGATCTTTATATACGTTTTTCTCTGCTGTTTCCCCTAGATTAGCTAACACGTCCCATTTACCAGTGAGAAATGAAAAATTACTTTGCCCCATAAACATCACCATTTTTAAAAATTGTATACAATTATTATACATATATTGTAAATCATAGTTTTAAATAAAAAAACCGGTAATTTGGATAAGCAATAAAAAAGGAATTAAAAATAACACACAAAAGGA
>NZ_BAWO01000070.1 GCF_000632715.1 Parageobacillus caldoxylosilyticus NBRC 107762
TTTGATGGCTACCATCGTATTATTCACTTTCTTACTTTCTTGCACACCTTTTGACAGCATCCATGTCATCAGTAAAATAATGCAGACAGCCGGCAAGTTCACCATTCCGCCTTGCTGGGGCACTGCACTTAGCATTTTCGGGATATGCAAATGAAATCCTTCTAACAATGAGCGAAAATAAGCAGACCATCCATTTGCCACTGCTGCAACGGACAAAACATAAATTAAAAGTTGCATCCATCCTATTAAATACGCAACTACTTCCCCAATTGTTACATACGCATACGTATAGACACCGCCGGAAACAGGAAGAGCCGATGCTACTTCTGCATAGCAAAACGCTACAAATCCACACACCAATGCCGCCAGCATGAACGAAAAGATAATCGAAGGACCTGCATCATTTGCTGCTGCGACACCTGTCAACACAAGAATCCCGATTCCAACAATCGCTCCGATACCAAGCAATATTAAATCATAGGCACCTAATGTTTTCTGCAATGTTTTCTTTTGACTTAACAAGTGAGTAATTGACTTTTTTTGAAGTAAATTCATGATGTCTCCTCTCTCTTATATAACTTAGTTCAAAATGCCAGACATTTTGGTATTATATCATGTTTCTACTTTTTTCGACATATTTTTTAATTTTGATTTCCTAGAATTTATACCAAAAAGAGTTGAATTAACAAAAATATCCATGATACCGAAAAATGTTACTATATTTTTAGGTCCATATAATCATAATCATGGATTCTTATCAGAAAGAGTAAACTCAATTTCTTATCAAACGCAAGGAATTATTGATGAAAAACTTGAAATTATTCTAGCGACAGGTAAAGGACACGGAGGGCATTAGGCGTCTTGAAAGTTATGTAAAAAAGCTGTCTACTATAAGTAAGTAATTCAGTTTTAAGGTAGAAAATTTATAAAAGGTGAACATGGTAATCATGGCTTTATGCATAAAATATTTTCCTTTCTATTGAATCTATGGCTATGATAGCAGTAAGAATACGGATTCGTTGTGATAAATTTCACAATAAAAGTGAAATCGTTCCTGACAGTTACAATCCATTGAAATCCATAAATTCTGCAAATTTAGTTTATAAAATAAAAATTACTTCTCCTTTATAAATCGTCCAAAGCCATAAACAAGGAGAACATACATACAGATATTTATTCCAGAGTTTTAAGTCTCAACGATTTAGTTTTAATACCAATATGTCATTCAGAGAAGTTTGACTTAATCGCTCCGAATAAACGAAAAAAAGATCAAAAAACAGCTTTTCTAAACTATATAGAAATTAATTGAATTGGGCTGAATAAGGAAGGGACCAAAAATGAGAAAAATTTCGTTTAAATTGGGACTATTATTTTTTGTATTCGTATTAGGAATAGAGACGGTTTTATTTGCGTCTTTATATGTTACTCTGGTTCATTCTAGAATTAATGAGGAATTTGAACAGCTGTTGGCAAGGGGGAATAATCATCGCGATGTGTTAGAAAAAAGTTATAACCCTTCTACGTTAGAGCATGTCACGATGATGGAATCTGAGGCGGAGACGGACGTCGTTATTACCAATGACAAGGGGAAGATACTGTATTTTTCAGATCATATTTTACCATTTGCTAAAAGAGTAATAAAAAAAGCAAATAAAAACATTCCCCATGATGGTATGATTGTACAAAAAAATTGGCAAAGAGAGTCGTATATTTCGACAGTAAGCCCGATTCGGATTGACGGCAAGATCAAAGGGTATGTCTATATGTTTCAAAATACGGATTCTATTCAAAACATGATTTATAAGTTAAAGCATCATTTCCTTATGGTTGGAATTCTTTCCGTATTTTTAACGATTATTACGATTGCTTTCTTGTCAAGAATCATTACCATTCCTCTCATTCGCATGAAACAAGCGACCGAAAAATTGAGCAAAGGTGATTTTTCTGTTCGTTTGCAAGTAAAAGGGGGGGACGAATTGACGGAATTAGGGAAAGCCATTCAAACATTGGCGAGGGATTTAGAATACTTAAAAAAAGAAAGAAATGAATTTCTCGCCAGTATTTCTCATGAACTTCGCACCCCGCTCACTTATGTAAAAGGGTATGCGGATATAGCTAGGAGACCAAACATGGAGGAAGAAGAGAGAAATCGATATTTGTCCATTATCTACGAAGAAGCAGAACATATGCAAAAATTGGTGAAGGATCTTTTTGAATTAGCGAAGATGGATCAACATTCCTTTCAAATCCATAAGGAACCTACAAACTTATGTTCTTTCTTAAAAAAATTGCATGACAAAATGCATCCTGCGTTTCAAGCTAAAAAAATGTCTCTTGTATATTACTGCGATGGAAACATTACCGTCCATATAGACCAAAAACGTTTTGAGCAAGTGATGATAAATCTGTTAGACAATGCTTTAAAATATTCAGATCAAGGCTCTACCGTCTCTATTGATGCAAGAGCGGAGAAAAACAACATTGTGATGATCGTTTCAGACGAAGGCAGAGGGATCCCTGAAGAGGATTTGCCGCATATTTTTGAGCGGTTTTACCGAGTGGATAAATCAAGATCAAGAAACAGCGGCGGAACAGGATTAGGACTAGCCATCGTCAAGGAAATTGTGGAAGCGCACGGAGGATCGATTTACGCCGCAAGTGAATATGGAAAAGGAACAAACATGATCATTACCTTGCCGGAGGGATGAGCATAGCATGTACACGATTTTACTGGTTGACGATGAAAAACGAATGTTAGATTTACTTGATCTTTATCTTTCGCCTAAAGGATATCATTGCGTAAAGTGTGAGTCCGGTTTAGCTGCGATACAGTACTTAGAAAATAACAAAGTGGATTTAGTTTTGCTGGATATTATGATGCCAGAGATGGATGGTTGGGAAACGTGCAAGCGAATTCGGGAATTTTCTAACGTCCCGATCATCATGGTAACGGCCCGAGATCAAACAACGGATATCGTCCAAGGACTGAAAATCGGAGCAGATGACTATATTACGAAGCCGTTTGACGAATCCGAACTGCTGGCGCGCATCGAGGCTGTACTACGCCGTTCAGTAGGAAAACATTCGAAAATGGAGTTTCAAGGTTTAGTGTGGGATGAAGACGAACATAAAGTCCACTATCAAAACAAACCGATTTTTCTAACGCCGAAAGAGTTTGCCATATTGGGTCTGTTTTTGAAGCACCCAAACAGAGTGTTTAGTAGAGAACAAATCATCGTGTCATTATGGGGCTATAACGCAAATACAGAAGAGCGTACAATAGACTCTCATGTAAAAAATATTAGAGAAAAGCTTAGACAAGTTGGTTTTCCGATCGATCAATTTCTGCAAACTGTTTGGGGGGTAGGATATAAATGGGAGGCATAAGGCAAGAAGAGGATGAAAGAGCAAATCATTGCACTACTCAACACCTATGAAAATGCTGCTTATCTCATCAGCATTGTGATAAATATTATAATTAGTATTTTAGGACTTGTACCAAGCGTTTTTCTCACGGCTGCCAATTTGGCTGTGTTCGGGTTTTGGAAAGGCACCTTTTTATCTTTTGCAGGGCAAGCATTCAAAGCCATTGTCTCATTGATGAATCTAGGATTTTATAAAGAATCTGATTTTCATTATATGACAGTTGGCTATAAAGGTCATACGATTTATGTGGTGAACCAAGAAGAAAATAAAACACTAGGACAAGGGGGATTTTACAGTAAAGATGATGGAAAAACGTGGTTACAAAGTCAATTAAACGGCCTGCCGCAAACTGCTGCAGGAACGATTGCTGCCCACCCAACGGACGCCTGTACTTATCAAACAATCATTAGATTCAAAACAGAAGGAAGGGATATTTTCGGGAGGATCCTCGGGATCTGTTGTTAGTGCTATTAAAAAACTAATACCTTCATTGACAAAAGAAACGAACATCGTTACCATCTTTCCAGACCGTGGTGATCGTTATTTAGATTTAGTTTACGATGATCAATGGTTAAACAAAGTAAAAAGAGAATCCTATTAGATATAGAGGGGGAAGCTAAAGGCATTCCCCTTATCTTCTTTAATTATAAATCTCTCTTAATATAATGATTGATATTTTTTGCAATTAAAATTGATTTAACCGCAAGCTTTATGTCTTTTTATGTAATAAATTGACGGTATTTTATGTATTTTTTTGTCGGCTTTTCACACATTCTGCACAATTTTGTAATTAAACTGTAAATCCATCGAAACATTAATGTTATTTTAACATGATAGAATTTGCTCAAAAATACGAAAAGAGTTATAGGGGGAAAACAGGATTGAAAAGGTTAGTAGCATCTTTTGCAATGGCAGGTGTTTTATTGAGTAGTCCAATCGTAAGTAGTGCGGCTCTTGGGGATCAAACATTAAAAATTGGAATGACACACCAAGATGTTAAAGAATTACAACAAATATTAAAAAATAAAGGTTACTTTACATATAAAACAACTACTACATATTTTGGTCCTATTACCAAAAGTGCTGTTATAAAGTTTCAGAAATCAAAGGGCTTAACTGCTGATGGAATTGTAGGTCCTAGTACATTCAAAGCATTAGGCATAAAAAACGCTAAGACTAAAACTACGCAAGTGGAAGGAGTTTCATCTTATAACCCAACAAGGCTGGTTCAAAATGCTAAAAAATATTTGAATGTCCCGTATGTATGGGGAGGAAGTACACCTAAAGGATTCGATTGTAGTGGCTTTTTGAATTATGTATTCAAGGAGAGTGTTGGAATTAGCTTACCAAGAACGGTTGCTGGCATCTATGCTAAAGGTGTGAAAGTTTCTTCTCCTCAAGTAGGAGATTTAGTGTTTTTTGAAACTTATAAGCCTGGAGCTTCTCATGCAGGAATTTATATTGGAAATAATGAGTTTATCCATAGTTCTTCTTCTAAAGGAGTTAGCATTAGTTCTATGAAGAATACATATTGGTCTAAGCGCTATCTAGGTGCAAAAAGAATAATTGTGAATTAAGGGAGCGAAGGAATTGCTCCCTTTTTGTTTGTGTGCCCGGCATGAGAGTAATCTATAGGGTGAAAGTCCCGAGCTGCTAAGACAGAAGTAGCAGTTAGCTTAACGCAAGGGTATCCGTGGTGACGCGGAATCTGAAGGAAGCGAGCGGCAAACTATTGAAATCCATAAATTCTGCAAATTTAATTTATAAAATAAAAATTACTTCTCTTTTATAAATCGTCCAAAGGCATAAACAAGGAGAAAAGAACGTACAATATAGACTCTTATGTAAAAAATATTAGGGAAAAGATGAGACAAATTTAGGTTTCCAATCGATCAATTTCTGCAAACCGTTTGGGGGTAGGATATAATATGGGAGGCATAAGGTGAGAAGAGGATGAAAGAGCAAATCATTACACTGCTCAGCACATATGAAAATGTTGCTTACCTCATTAGTATCGTTATAAATATTATGATCAGTGTTTTAGGATTTGTACCAAGCGTTTTTCTAACGGCTGCCAACTTGGCCGTATTCGGGTTTTGGAAAGGCACCTTTTTATCTTTTGCAGGGGAAGCAATCGGAGCCATTATCTCCTTTCTTTTATATCGTAAAGGATTCAGGAAGCTTTCTGAATCCAAGTTATTTGCTCACCCGAAAGTCAGACGTTTGCTTGAAGCAAAAGGTTTAGAAGCCTTTTTTCTTGTTCTGTCTTTGCGGCTTCTTCCTTTTGTTCCGTCAGGAGTAGTTACCTTTGTTGCAGCGATAGGAAAAACCTCCTTGCTTATCTTTATGATTGCTAGCTCAATAGGGAAAATACCGGCATTACTTTTAGAAGCCTATTCGGTTTATCAATTGATGAATTGGACATGGCAAGGGAAAGTAATATTAACATTTTTGTCTGTTTGTTTATTCCTTTTTACTTGGAAGAAAATCAATCGAAAAAAGGCTCAAATGAACAAAATTGAAAGGGATTTATGAAGAGCAACAAAATATCATATTCAAAGAAACAAACTCCATAAATTCTGCAAATTTTTCTGCTATAAAATTACTATGTTTACTCAATACACAAAAAGGAGTATCAGCAATGAAAAAAATGACGAAAGCTATGATGATTACATCGGCTATTCTTCTTCTAAGCGCTTGTTCATCATCCAATGAAAAAGAGCAGACCTTTATCAATAGCAGAGAACAAGCAAAATCCAACATATCTGTTACAAATAATCCTTTCTTTAAAGAAAAGAAAGAAGGAAAGTTCGAACATTTACATGGAATCGGTTATGCAGGCAACCAAAATGCGATTTACTTTGCTACACATGAAGGTTTACTTGTTTACCAAAATAATAAGTGGTATGAAACGACTTCGTATAAACATGATTATATGGGCTTTTCTGCCACAGACGATGGATTTTATTCATCGGGGCATCCAGAAGAAGGTTCATCTTTAGGAAATCCTCTTGGTCTTGTAAAAAGTTTGGATAATGGACAAACGTTGATGAATCTAGGATTTTATAAAGAATCTGATTTTCATTATATGACAGTTGGCTATAAAAGCCATACGATTTATGTCGTGAACCAAGAAGCAAATAAAACGCTCGGACAAGGGTTATTCTACAGTAAAGACGATGGCAAAACGTGGTTACAAAGTCAATTAAACGGCCTGCCGCAAACTGTTGCAGGAACGATTGCTGCCCACCCAACGGACGAAAATATGGTCGGAATTAGTACGCCTGAAGGAATTTTTGTCTCCAAAGATAATGGAAATACGTTTGAACGCTTTACTCGAAAGATCAATACGACGACTTTCGTCTTCCAAGAAAAATCCATTTTATTTGCTGCTGTAGAGAATAATAAGCCTATACTTATAAAACAATCGTTAGATTCAAAACAGGAGGAAGTTCTTTCTGTTCCTAAACTCGATGAAAAAGACCATATCATGTATATGGCCTCTAATCCGACAAATGAGAAGGAAATTGTGATCGCCACCATGAACGGGGATATTTTCATGACAAAAAATAACGGTGAAAGCTGGACAAGACTAGCATCGAAAGGGAAAATTTTTTAATAAAAGACATGCGAGGGCATGTCTTTTTGCTTACTTAAAAATATACCACTCCATAAATTCTGCAAAATTCATTGCTACAATATAGACATCAGATAGAGAAGAAGGTGAGAAGAAGGGTGTATTCGTTCTTGAGCCAAATAAGCAACCTTCTAAGCCAACCGTTTCTCAATATTGCAAATAGCACGACAGCTATTCCCATTTTGTCAGCTTTTGTTCTTGGCATTGTAGGAGCGATGGCTCCATGTCAACTCACTGGCAACTTGGGAGCGATCACGTTGTACAGTAATCAGTCCTTGCAAAAAGGGATTGCGTGGAAAGAGTTGCTCCTATTTATTTTGGGTAAAATCATTGCTTTTTCCGGTTTAGGTTTCATCGTTTGGCTGATGGGGAAAGAGATTCAAAGTACACTAACATTATATTTTCCGTGGTTGAGAAAGCTGATCGGTCCCATTCTCATTCTTGTAGGTTTATACTTGTTAGGGCTTTTTAAAATGTATTGGAACGTAACCTTGTTCAAAATCCCTGAGAGATTTTTAAAGAAAGGAAAAATAGGCTCCTTTTTAATGGGTTTCGGCTTTTCATTAGCTTTTTGTCCAACCATGTTTGTGCTATTTTTTGTTACTCTAATGCCTCTGGTATACTCAACGTCTTATGGAGTGTTATTACCGAGTATCTTTGCCATCGGAACCTCTGTGCCTGTTATTTTATTCATCCTCATCCTTTGGTACTTAGGATTTAGCGGCACTCTAATGAAAAAAGGAAAGCAAGCAGGAAGGTTCGTTCAGAAAGCAGCTGGAATCGTGATGATCTTACTTGGCATATTAGACACCATCACTTATTGGTTTTAAAATTAGGAAAAGGAGGAAAGTGAACGGTGATGTTTGGAGATTTGGCCATGATGATTGGGATGATGTTATTCTGGGTTGTATTAATCGCCATTGGTTTTTATCTCTTACATCGTTTTATCAATGACCGCAAAGAAGAGTTATCTCCGATGGAAATATTAAAAGTGCGATTAGCCAAAGGAGAGATCACTTTAGACGAATTTGAACAACTATCCAAAAAGCTATAGTAAAATCTAGCCTCTTTTATTGTATCAAGCATCAGAAATGTGATTTACAATTGTCTCCCCCTATTTCAATTTTATATAGATGAAGGAAGTTGTTGATAAGAGTATTGTCAACAACTTCTTTTGTTTTTTTTAGCTTTTCTGAACATAATAATCTCTTATATTTCATGTCTCCTTCGTTAGTTTTTTCTCCTGTTATAAACACTTCTGTAAAAGCGATATTGAACGAACTATGGAGACAAAAGAAGGTTATCTCCTAAATAAATTTTTTCATGGGTCATCATTTTTAAAAATCTTAGTTCTTTATTCTATTTACTAGATTTCATTCATAGATATTAATAATAGAATTTAGAAGGGAGAGTAAGAATGAGAAGACAGTCTTCGCCGAAAAATACAACTGCATTCTTTTACAGTTTTCTAATTACGTTAATAGTCAGTGTGTTTATTTTAAATATGATTATTGCTATTTTTTTAAGAAGTTTTTAGTTTCTGAGTATTTAAGGGACCTTTCATGGAAAGTGGAGTCCGTCTCATTTATGTACATATTGGAGATGAAAAATCATTATTTTAATCGGGGAATCAAAGGTGACATAAAAAAGTCTAATTTTTCAAAACTGCTGTTTGAAAATACCATTAATTTAAGCTTGAGTGATCCTCGCTCATTTTTTAGGAATGTTTTACCGGGGTTTTCAAGTTTCGATTCGAAAATAATTGTGGCAGGAGAAGGAACAGACTATACAAATTTAACAATCGAATCATCACCTCCGATTGAGGTTTTATTAAAAGAGAGAGAAATTAGTGAACAAAATCTGAAGAAATTAGAAGAAGAAATAAATCAAACAGAAAATATGGTAAAACCACCACCATTGAAAAATGACACTGGGAACCGGAATGTAATGTTTATTTATCATTCACATAGCCGTGAATCTTTTTTGCCCTATCTAAAGGGTACGGGTAACGAAAAAACATACCATCACTCAAAAATTAATATCACAATGGTAGGTAAACGATTAGGAGAAGCTCTTAGAAATAGGGGGATAGGTGGTATTATGTCAAGAAAATAGACACGTAAAATCGAGAAAAATTTTAAAACCCTACTACCGCACTTCGTTTAGTGGCCTCTTGAGAAGGAGAACGGTTTGGTAAACCCTTCCCCTTCTCAAGAGGAAAGATATGCCCCTTATATCGTGACTTGTGGAGAGAAGCGTTGCTGCTTTTTGCCTTGCTGATGCATCTTCTCATACTCCATCGGGGACATGTACTCATTAGCGGAATGAATTCGCTCGGCATTATAAAAACACTCCATGTATTCAAAAATCCGTTGTTTCGCTTCTTCCCTTGTCGTAAAGGTTTCGTGGAAAATGAGTTCCTTTTTAAGGATGCAGTGAAACGATTCGGCACATGCGTTGTCATAACAGTTTTCCTTTCGACTCATGCTCGTCTGGATTCCGTATTGCCTCAACATGGCTTGGTATTCATTCGATGCATACTGGCTCCCTTGGTCCGAATGGTGAATCAGACCAGGTTGAGGATTTCGCTGATGGATGGCCCGGTTGAATGCTTTGATCACTAACTCCTTTGTCATACGCTCGGAAAGATACCAACCTACAATTTTACGAGAAAACAAATCCATGATGGATGCTAAATACAACCAGCCTTCTTTCGTCCAAATATAAGTGATATCCGCCACCCATACTTGATTCGGCTCATCTGCTTCAAACTGCTGATTCAATAAGTTGGGATACACAGGCAAATGATGCTTTGAGTTCGTGGTTGCCTTATATTTTTTCTTTGTTTTTGAACGAATGTCCCCATCTTTCATGATTCTGGCGACCGTTTTTTGAGATACCTCAACCCCTTGCTTCTGAAGGATTTTTGTGATTTTTGGACTGCCATACGTTTCTCTTGACTCGATATGAATCTTTTTGATTTGCTTTTTCAACGCTTCTTGTCTTTTCTTTTGTTGGCTTTCCGGCCGTTTGGTCCATGCATAGTATCCACTTCTTGAAACACCTAGGACTTCGCACATCTTCGCCACACGAAACTCCTTTCTATGCGTATGAATGAATTCATAGATTACTTCTGGTTTTTGGCGAAGATGCTCATGGCCTTTTTTAAGATCGCGTTTTCCTCTTCAAGGTCACGGATGCGTTTTTGTAGTTCGCGCTTTTCTTGATCTTCTGGTTTAAGGTTTCCGCTTCCGACAAAACTATGTTCGGCATCTTTTTTATAATCTGCGACCCATTTATGAAGAGTTTTTGGCGAAATATCGAGTTGTCTTGCGGTTTGAGCGACCGCCTTTCCTTGCTCGACCACTAATTTTACTGCATGTATTTTGAATTCTTTATCAAAACGTCTAGCCATTATAGACACTCCCTATGATTGATAGATTTACTATACATTTCTCTATTCGTTGTGTCTATAATCTAGACTAACATCAAGGAGTAGAAGTAGATACAACGGACATTGTAGCCATGTTAAAGAAAAGAAATTTAGATTATTCTAGCTCTTACGAAATCTCCAGAGAAATTGTTGCATCTGCGAAAAGGTCTAATAGGGATCTTAGCTACTTTTTGGATATCCATCGTGATTCATAGCCAAGAAAAATAACAACAGTAACTATAAACGGAAAAACGTACGCTAGATTATTTTTTATTGTAGGTAAGGAAAATAAAAATTATGAGGAAAATTTAGCTTTTGCACAAAAGATTAACACTGAAATAGAAAAATCTTATCCGGGATTGTCAAGAGGAATTATTGAAAAGGATAGCCATTCAGGAAATGGAGTTTATAACCAAGATTTATCTCCTAATTCTGTCATTATCGAAATAGGGGGCATTGAAAATACGATGGATGAGTTATATAGAACGGCAGATGCATTGGGAGAAGTTTTAAGTCAATATTATTGGGATGCTACGAAGGTATCGAATACTCCTAAATAATATAAAAAATAAAGTGTCGAGGATTCGACACTTTCACTTTGATGACAAAGTTGACAAGCTTCAGTCTTTAGAACAACTAGCTAAGAAATTTTAATATGTTTCTCCATAAAAAATTCATATTTTTTATTTATAATAAATAAATCACATGAAATTGGGGAGAGATGCGTATTGCAATTTGGTAGTATTATAGTTCAAGGTGAAAATCTTTTACTAATAAGCGGCTTATTAATTAGCTATGTGATGTTTTATTATGGTATTAGGATATTAAAAATAGAACGAAACATCATGGATTTAATTTTTAATAGTTTTATTAATGGAGTACTAATTTGGAAATTTAGCTATGTCGTTTTACACCCTAATTCAGTTTTACAAAATCCTATGACTATAATTTATTTTAACGGGGGATATGTTGGAATTGGTATAGGGATTATTTTCATCACGATCTCTACTTGGTTATCTATCAAAAAACAGAATATTTCTTTGGTTTCTTACACACGTGCGGCCGTTCCTGCGTATTTGGGGTATTTTAGTACGTTTGTATGGATCCGCGTAATGGAAGATCCTCAGAATCATCTCATCATTTTGCAAGCAATAGTAGCTGTTTGTTTTTTTATAGCAGCCTCACGAATCAACACCCAAAAAACTTTGTTACAACTTCTCATATGGTTTCATTTAATTCAATTTGAAATAGCCCTATATAAAAACAATTTTGTATACGCTGAGATAATATCAAAAGAAGTATTGTTATATGTCTCTTTAATTATTATCTTTTTATGTATTTTATACTGGTCAGAGAGGCAAGGAAGAGAAGAGGCCACTAAGGACGAGGAAAAGGGATGGAGAAATACAACAAATAATATAATTTTAGGCGGTATATTTTTAAGTCTTGCCATAACCCCTATGCTTACCAATCAACATGAAACAGGGAGAATAGAATCCCCTAAAACAGTTATGTCTACCTCATTAGATTCTGGCAAAATCGGGACTAATAAAGGACAATTTGCTCCAGATTTTGAATTACTTTCAATTACAGGAAATAAAGTGAAGTTGTCTGATTTGCGTGGAAAGACGGTTATATTGAATTTTTGGGCTACTTGGTGTCCTCCTTGTAGAGCTGAAATTCCCGAAATGCAAAAGTTCTATGAAAACAATAAAAATAACAATGTAGAGATTTTGGCAGTCAATTTAACGAATAGCGAAAGCAGTCCTGATACAGTGAAGGATTTTGTGAGGGATAAAGGCATGACGTTTAACATTCTGCTTGATAAGCAAGGAAAGATTGGAAATCTATACGGTATAATAACAATTCCCACTTCGTATATCATTGATAAAAATGGAATTATCAGAGAGAAACATGTAGGTCCTATGTCTTATGAAACTATGGACAACTTCATCTCTAGTATTAAATAAAAACTAAAAATCTTTTTCTACACCTGATTATATCAGGTTAATGATATTGTCCCTTCTGAGTATACAGTAAAAGGAATATTCCTTACTGTTAACTCAGGAGGGGTGTTTTTGTTATGGGAAAAATTAATAGAAGTAAGAAAAGTGAGGGCAGTCCAGCCGGATTTAGATGTGCAATGGAGCTTTAAAACTATTATAAAAGAGTTTGAATTTTTTCATAAAAAAATCCCCCTAACAGTCGGCTAATCTAAGTAATAAATGAGGAAATCATACTTTCGAGTATCCAAGTTTACTTAGGGAATAAAAGGAGCTATTATCTGTAGTTGTTGTTCTGTGTTTCTAATAAATTATTTTTGTATCAGAACTGTAATAATTGGGTATTCCTATTTTCGGATGATAAACGCCTAAAAACCTGTGAATCCACCAAACAAACCTGTAAAAAAGGTAACGATTTTTGTCATCAAATCAAAAAACAGCAGAATCCCCGTGACAATCATAAGAAATCCTCCGACTTTTACGATGACAGAATTATACCTTTTTATCCAATTTAGCTTGCCGATAAAAAATGACATAATGAAAAAAGGAACGGCAAAACCTAATACATAGGCGAACATGTATAAAATTGCTGCACTTGGTTTGGTAGCTGCCAACGCTATAACTGATACAAGAATTGGGCCGGTACAAGGAGTCCAGCCTGCGGCAAATCCTATTCCAATTAAAATAGAACCAAAATAACCGGAGGGCTTGTTGCGAAAGAAGAACCGCTTATCCTTCATCATAAAGGAAGGTGAAAATACACCTAAAATTACTAGACCGAAAAAGATAATGAAAGTTCATGGTGTGGCAGAAGCATCGTTCTTTCCCTCCATTTCTCCTTCGTCCTGCCTTCATAATAAAACAGCTTGTCGACTTTGTTGACAAGATGAGCCGACTTAATAAACTGACGTTTTTTGTTATATCTAATTGTACTTTAATTATTTTCTCGTACAACGCTGCTTGTACGTATTCAACTAGTTCATATATTGATATACACTGAACGTTTTCTTGACACTTGAGGTAAACCGATTAAGTAAAATGAGTCATTTTTATTATTTTGTTACTTCTTCTACATAACTTCTGCAAATTTATTTATTAAAATACATTCATCGAATTATTAAGAACTATTGATTCAGGAGGATTGTATGAAAACTGTAAGAGTCAAAAGTCTAACAGAAGAAGTACAGGAATTAAATCAATCATTTAGCCGCTAAACTCAATATATTAGTAAATAATTTTGTCAATGGGGTTAGAATAGAATGAACAAGGAAAAGCAAGTTTTTCAAATCGTAAATCGTCTTAGAGCGAGAGGCATACCAGCAGAAATTACGAAATCAAGATTAGCTATATTAGCTTATATGTTAGAAAATTCAGAGAAAAAGAATGGAAAGGAGACTTTAGTAAGTAAATGGAAACCATTAAACCTCTAAATCCAATTGCACTGGAATTAGGTCCTTTAAGTATTCATTGGTACGGAATTATTATTGGTACAGGGCTCTTGTTAGGATTGTATATTGCTACTAATGAAGCAGTAAAAAGGGGATTACAAAAAGAGGTATTTACCGACCTTGTATTATGGGCTGTCCCTATAGCTTTGATATGTGCCAGAATTTATTATGTCATCTTTAATTGGTCGTATTATTCGCAACACCCCAATGAGATTATAGCTATATGGAAAGGCGGAATCGCCATTCACGGGGCTTTAATAGGTGCTATTGTCACAACTGTCGTTTTTGCAAAGAAAAAGAATTTGAGTTTTTGGAAATTGGCAGATATCGCAGCACCAAGCATTATACTGGGGCAAGCAATTGGACGTTGGGGAAACTTTATGAATCAGGAAGCACATGGAGGACCCGTTTCAAGAGAGTTTTTAGAAAGCCTTCACCTACCCGATTTTATCATTAATCAAATGTACATTGAAGGAAGTTATTATCATCCAACATTTTTGTATGAGTCTCTATGGGACTTGATAGGGTTTCTGATTTTATTGATATTACAACGTTTAAACTTAAAACGTGGAGAAGTATTCTTGACTTATGTTATATGGTATTCGATTGGTAGATTCTTTATTGAAGGGATGAGAACAGATAGTTTAATGCTAACAGACAATTTAAAAATGGCTCAAGTTTTATCTGTTGTTTTAGTGATTACAAGCACAGTTCTTATATTATACAGACGAACTAGAAAAGGTTTGACGGCTAGGTATAAAGATTAGATTAAACTGTTTTTTAGGCTATCGAAAAAAGATCGATAGCCTCTTTTTAATCCTGTGTATCTAATTAATAAAAAACTTGTAGCCAAAAATCCTGTCTGTGATAAGCTAAACAAATACTTGCTCTTGCCGCTAACACACTATGTTTTAATTTATAATTTTTAGATTGATGGGTTTAGTGGCGGAGTATAACGAAATAGTGCCGAATAAGGTATCAAAACTTTTATGTTTATGAATTTTTTCGAACCCTGCCCCTTTCATATATCTTTCAATTTGCCCTTGTATATTTCCATTTGTACTCTCAAAGCCATCTAACAATTGAATTGGCAGAAAGGCTGCTCTCATAAAAAGGTTAGAGGGTGGCCCATAATCTGCTATATGAACTTCTCCACCGGGTTTTAAAACCCGAAATATCTCATGGAATGTAGCTTCCTTCTCTGTTGAATCAAGATGGTGGAAGAAAAGAGTTGAAAGTATGCGATCGAATGTATCGGAATCGAAGGGAAGAGCTGTAGAGAAACCTTGAATAAAGGTTATATTGTTTGTACTATCGTTTTTTTGTCTGGCTATTTCTATAATTGAAGGATCTGCATCAAGCCCGTAAAGAGTTGTTTGAGGATATAACTTGCTAATTTGCAAAAGAAGAGTTCCAGTTCCGCAGCCAATATCAAGAATCTCATGGTTAGGTCGAAGCAAAGCCTGCTCAATAAGAGCAGTTTTAAATGTGTTTTCTCTCGTAGTCCATTTTATGATGAAATCATAAAAGGAAGTCAGCCATTCAAAACGCAAAGCTCGTTTAAAAGATTTATCGTTATTCATTAAATTTCACCTCACTTATTTAAATAGATAAACGATAAGCACAATGATACTGATTACTCCAAAACAAGATATTATACGGAACAGAAACGTGATTTTCTTTTTCGTTCTTTCACAATCGGTTGTTTCATCATTCACCTAGATAACTAGATAAAATATGAACAATTGTTATTATAAGAACAAATTATGAAGAAATTATGGAAAATAAAAACAATTCAAGAGAAAGTAATGTTAATCAGTAGTGTGATATCAGTATCTTAATGTATCACAAAGGGAAAGAGAAAATTTAATTGGAATCCAAACAAAGTAAAAGGATAAACGTGGATTTATCTTTCCTTTTTAGGGTAGTACCAACAAAAAACATACGCTAAAGACATATATTGAAAACGAAAAGTCGTTTTTTCTACGCTAAGCAAGAAAGAATCAGCTTTTCAAGAAGGAATTTCAGTTGATTATTTCTGAAATAAACATCTTGGCGATTTAACAATATATCGAATGTCTTTTCACACATAGTTGGACAATCTTGGAGAGTTTTATGTGTGCTTGGCGACATCATCATTGTGAATCCATTATCATCTCTCCTCTAAATATCCTACGCTGATAAAGTATTCATTGTGCGAATATCCTGTCACCAAGGCATTAACCTAAAAATCAAGCATAAAAATACCAGTTCACGAAAGGTTGGTATTAAATAAATTTATTGTTTTATACAGAGAAAGCTGTCAAAATTCTTTTTTGGTCCAATACATTAGATCCAGCCCGTTCAAGATGATCAATCAATTCTTTCTAAGTAAAATTCTCTGGTGGATGGTCAAATTTGAAATATATCTTAAAAAATAAGGGGCGTCCTTATCTAAATCCTCCACCATATATCACCTGATTTTAAAACGCGGTGAATTTCTGAGTGGTGATTTTCATGCAAAGGTAAATTACTTGCTATTGGGGCTGGTCAAGCTAATTGCTGATTTATGTGGTCATAGATTGTAGAGTTTATTTGCGTACATATATTCAAAGGATATTCATTAAAGCGACATCAAATATTAATAAAATCTAAATCCTTGAAATACAACTGTAGAGCGCTAATAGCCATGAAAATGTTTAGCTGCATCAAATTTGACTTTTTTCATTTTTACACCACAATATGTAGTGAACACCATATGTGTGGTTAATGCGTAGAAAGGATGAGAAACAATGGAAAATCAATGAAGAGGGGATTGAATCGTTTCTTTGGAGCTTAAAGCAAAAATAATGAATTATATCTGGGCATCAGGGGAAAGTTACCATTAGGGAAGTCCCACAGCATATCAACAATGAAAAACCAATTTCTTTTAATGCTGTTATGACTGTGTTGATAAAGGATATTTACATAAAGAAACGAGAAGAGGAATTGCTTACTTTAAATACGTTCAAACCAAAGAGCATTTTTATCTGAGCAAACAAAATCCGTAGCTTATGGATTTTTTGAGGAGTTTGGAGGATTAGCTGTGGTTCAAATGGTTGATGCTATTCAGGATGTGGATCTATACTTGCTTAAACAGCGAAAAGAAAAATTAAGTGCAGTGAAAAGAAGGAATGAACATGACTTCAAGGATGAAATCTGATGTGTCCATTTTTGCAATATGTTTAGAAAGTCAAATCTTGTTTCACAAATTCTTAATCTAGAAAGGGTGAAGTATCAATATGAAAAAAATAATGCTAATAGCTCTGATCTCCGCTTTATTGATTGCAAGTGGATGCGGCAAATCCGACAATACAAATGAAAATCAACATATGAATCACAAAAATATGCAACAAGGTGAAAATCACGAAGGAATGAATAACGAAACGAACCAGTCCCCAGATGTCACTACACAGGTTGTTTGGAAGTTTTCAAAAGAAACTCCAAAAAGCAATGAAACGGTTGATTTAACAATTCAAATTAATGATAAAGAAGGGAAACCTATTGAAAAATTTGATATTCAGCACGAAAAGCTAATGCATCTAATTGTAGTAAGTAAAGATTTATCTTATTTTGATCATTTACACCCTGAATACAAAGGTGACGGACTGTTCACGACTGCCTTAAACTTTCCTGCTGGAGGAGAATATAAATTATATGCCGATTATGTTCCAAAAGGGGCATCAAAAGTTGTAAAAAATCACACTGTTACGGTTATGGGAGAAAAAGCACAAACAACTCCACTCAAACCAGATGAAAATTTAACTAAAGTTGTCGATGGCAAGGAAATTACATTATCTTTTGACGAACTCAAAGCCGGAAAAGATGTTACATTGAATTTTAACATTAAAGACCACAAGACAGGTCGACCGATTACTAATTTACAACCATACTTAGGTGCTATTGGACACGTTGTCATCATCAGTGAGGACACAGAGGAATACTTACACGTACATCCAATGGACGAAAAGGCAAAAGGACCAGACGCTAAATTTATGACCAAGTTCCCTAAGAGTGGAATCTATAAAATTTGGGGTCAGTTCCAACACGAAGGTAAGGTTATTACCGTTCCTTTCGTAGTCAAAGTTTCATAAAAACAAAAAATCCTCCCACGGCGGAGGATTTTTTGTTTTGTTAAGGCATGTTTTATTGGTTTGTATATAAAGTAAAGACAACTTAGTACAAGGGGGACGATGGATGAACTCAATTGTCTCAATCAGCCGTTTCTCATCAGCTTAGTATGTTACGAAATATGAGACTGGTTAAGTATCGCCGTGAAGGAAAAACACTGTTTTACTCCTGCGATGACGAACACGTTATTCATTATTAAAACAAGCCATTGACCATGCTGAACATCATTAAGGAGGCGTTTTATCATGCATCATCATCACCACCATCATTCTCACGACCACCATGGTCACCACCATCACCACGGACACCATCACGATCACGGAAGAGAAAGTAATAAAAAAGGGCTTACGATTGCACTTCTCATTACCGCTGGAATTATGTTATTAGAGTTTTTCGGAGGTTTAATCACAAACAGCCTAGCCCTTCTTTCTGACTCTGGTCATATGCTTAGTGATGCCAGTTCACTTGTTCTTAGCTTAGTTATTATTTGGTTTGCCGCCAAACCAGCTTCGCCCAATAAAACGTATGGCTTTTATCGTTTTGAAATCTTAGCCGCTTTGTTTAATGGAGTTACCTTGTTTGTTATCGCTGGGTTTATCGTATGGGAAGCTATTCAGCGTTTTTACAACCCACCAACCGTAGCTAGCGGCTCTATGATGCTGATTGCTTCCATTGGTCTGTTTGCCAATCTTTTAAGTGCCTGGGCGTTAATGAAAAAAGGGGATGTGAAAAATAATGTCAATCTTCGTAGCGCCTATCTTCATGTGATCGGTGACGCTTTGGGTTCCGTAGGCGCTATCGTCGCTGGGCTTGTCATGTGGATCTTTGGTTGGTATGTAGCTGACCCCATTATTTCCGTTTTGGTTGCTTTATTAATTTTGAAAGGTGCCTGGGGAGTGATTAAACATACGGTTCACATTTTGATGGAAGGAACGCCAATTAACATTGACCAAAATGAAGTGAAAAAAGCCTTAGAAAGTATTGAAGGAGTGATTGACGTTCACGACCTCCATATTTGGACGATTACATCAGGGTTGGATTCATTAAGTTGCCATATTTTGATTGAAGATCATCAAGACAGCCAAAAGGTTTTACAAGATGCCATTCACATGATTGAGGAAAAATTTAAGATTCTGCATACAACCATTCAAATTGAAACCTCTCAAATTCATCACGGGGACATGAAAGTCTAACGAAAAATATGACCAATATAGAGCAAGGTCAGTACCTTGTTTAATATTTTAGCGAACTTAAACTAACAAACGATAAAAGTTTCCATTGACTAAAAAAGTTTCTGATGTACAATTTATTTAGGCAACATTTTCTTTGCTCTTACATATATCTAATTCTAAGTGTAGGAGCAATTTTTTACCCAAAAAGTTTCCTTAATGCAAAATATTTAGTGAAAACCAATCATGAGGTGATCATCATGGGTGAAAATATAAAAAAAATGCCGTTAACAGTGGAAGAAGGTTGGAGAAATAAACGGACGCAACCAACGTTACCCGAAGTATATAGAAGTTTACGTATACCAAAGACGGGTTCTTGGATGAAAAAGTTTCTAGCGTTTGCTGGACCAGGATACTTAGTTGCCGTGGGGTATATGGACCCGGGAAACTGGGCGACTGATATCGCGGGAGGTTCCCAGTTCGGATACACGTTACTTTCCGTTATTTTGCTTTCCAATTTAATGGCAATATTGCTTCAAGCATTGGCTGGCAAGTTGGGAATTGTAACGGGAAGGGATTTAGCACAAGCTTGTCGTGACCATTACAGCAAGCCTGTAGCAATGATCTTATGGGTTTTATGCGAGTTGGCAATCGCAGCTTGTGATCTGGCGGAAGTGATCGGTTCGGCAATTGCGTTGAATTTATTATTTGGCATTCCGTTAATATACGGCGTTATTATAACAGCTCTGGATGTACTGGTCGTATTACTCTTACAGAATAAAGGTTTTCGTTATATTGAAACGTTGGTGATTGTTTTAATTCTAACCATTGGTGCTTGCTTTGCGACTGAAATCTTTCTTTCTAAACCAGATGTAGGTGGCATATTGAAGGGATTTGTTCCAAGCAAAGAGATTATTAACAATCCATCCATGCTCTATATTGCAATCGGGATTTTAGGTGCAACCGTAATGCCTCATAATCTTTATCTGCATTCTTCCATTGTGCAGACACGTCAATACGAACAAACCAGCTCGGGTAAACGACAAGCGATCAAATATGCTACTTGGGATTCAACGATTGCCCTATTCTTCGCTTTATTTATTAATGCAGCGATCCTTATTGTTTCTTCTGCTACGTTCCATAAAGCAGGAATGAAAGATGTTGCGGAGATTGAAGATGCTTATCACTTGCTCTCTCCACTGCTTGGAACAACACTTGGAAGTATTTTATTTGGAGTTGCTTTGTTGGCTTCTGGTCAAAACTCCACATTAACGGGAACCTTAGCTGGTCAAATTGTGATGGAAGGTTTTCTAAATATTCGCCTTCCTGCTTGGTTAAGAAGACTGATAACTCGATTGATTGCCATTGTCCCAGCCGTTGTTGTAACTGCTCTTTATGGCGAAAGCGGAACGGCTCAATTACTTATTTTGAGCCAAGTGATTCTTTCTTTACAGCTCTCTTTTGCGGTAGTGCCTCTCGTTCAATTCACTAGCGATAAAAAGAAAATGGGTGAGTTCGCAAATCCATTATGGTTGAAAGTTCTTGCTTGGATGGTAGCGGTTGTGATTATCAGCTTAAACGCATATTTATTGTTCCAAACATTCTTTGGTTAAGGAATAATAAACCTCATTATCTTTTTGCGGATAATGAGGTTTATTGTTTTTATCTAATAGAATTTTTTGATGTAGCTAATTAAATGAATAACCTGGTAAATATTAGGTTGATTTTTTTAAATCCAATTCTTTTTTATTTTTCATTCAAATAAATATTTGAATAATAAAAGGAATGAGGTATAATATATTCAAACGGAAATTTGAATATGAAAGGGGGATAATTAATGAGTAAGAAAGATACATGTGAAATTTATTGTTATGACGAAGAAAAAGTCAATCGAATACAAGGGGAATTGCAAAAAGAAGATATATCCAGTGTTGTCCTGTTGTTTAAAGCACTGGCAGATGAAAATAGGGCAAAAATTGCCTATTCACTTTGCCAAGATGAAGAGTTATGTGTATGTGATATTGCCAATATCATTGGGGCTTCTGTTGCAACCACTTCCCATCATTTACGGACCCTTTATAAACAAGGGATTGTAAAGTATCGAAAAGAAGGAAAGCTAGCATTTTATTCGCTGGATGATGACCATATTAAGCAGTTAATCATGATTGCGTTAGCACATGAGAAAGAGGTGAAAGTCCATGTCTGAACAACAAGCAAAATTATCTAAATCAGAAGTGAAAACCTACCGTGTTCAAGGATTTACTTGTGCAAACTGTGCAGCAAAGTTTGAAAATAACGTAAAAGCATTGCCAGGTGTTCAAGATGCTAAAGTAAACTTTGGAGCATCTAAAATTACCGTTTGGGGTACAACAACCATCGAAGAATTAGAAAAAGCAGGGGCTTTTGAAAACTTAAAGATTCGGGAAGATAAAGAAAAAGCAGTCAAGCGTGAACCTTTTTGGAAGCAAAAAGAGAATATTAAAGTGTACATTTCCGCCGTTTTGCTTGTGATCAGTTGGTTTCTAGGGATGCAATACGGAGAAGAGCATATCTTTGCGACAATTGGATATGCTGCATCGATTTTAATCGGTGGATATTCGCTATTTATGAAAGGTTTCAAGAACCTGGTTCGATTACAGTTTGATATGAATACGCTGATGACAGTGGCGATTTTAGGAGCTGCAGCAATTGGTGAATGGGGAGAAGGTGCAACGGTTGTTATTCTATTCGCCATTAGTGAAGCCTTAGAGCGTTATTCCATGGATAAAGCTCGTCAATCCATTGAATCGTTGATGGATATTGCTCCAAAAGAAGCATTAATTCGTCGCGGAAATGAAGAAATGATGGTCCCTGTTGACGATATTCAAGTCGGGGATATTATGATCGTAAAGCCTGGTCAGAAATTAGCGATGGATGGAATCGTCATCAAGGGTACATCTACGCTAAATCAGGCTGCCATTACGGGAGAAAGTGTTCCAGTAACCAAAACAGTCGGTGATGAAGTCTTTGCAGGAACATTGAATGAAGAAGGGTTATTGGAAGTAAAAGTTACAAAACGAGTGGAAGATACAACTCTTTCGAAAATCATCCATTTAGTGGAAGAAGCTCAAGCAGAACGAGCACCTTCTCAAGCGTTTGTAGATCGTTTTGCCAAATACTATACACCAGCCATTATCATTTTTGCTCTTTTACTAGCCGTTATTCCGCCATTATTTATGGGTGCTGATTGGAGCGAATGGATTTATCGAGGTCTAGCTGTATTAGTGGTTGGTTGTCCGTGTGCGTTGGTTATTTCCACGCCTGTTTCGATTGTAACTGCCATTGGAAATGCAGCGAAAAACGGTGTGTTAATTAAAGGTGGTATTTATTTAGAGGAAGCAGGAAACTTAAAAGTGATTGCTTTTGATAAAACAGGAACATTAACAAAAGGTGTTCCTTCCGTCACCGATGTAGTCACTTATAATGGCAATGAAAATGAACTAATGACCATTACAGCAGCCATTGAAAAAGGCTCACAACATCCACTTGCTTCCGCCATTATAAGAAAAGCAGAAGAAGATGGATTGAATTTTAATGATGTATCGGTTGAAGAATTCCAATCCATTACCGGTAAAGGTGTAAAAGCCAAAGTAAATAACGAAATGTATTATGTCGGAAGTCCAGGTCTTTTTGAAGAACTTCTTCCAAATGGTATCCAATCAAAAATAAAAGAACAAATTACAGATCTTCAAACACAAGGGAAAACGGTCATGGCGTTAGGAACGGAAAAAGAAATTCTGGCGTTAATTGCCGTGGCAGACGAAATAAGAGAATCATCCAAAGAGGTTATTCGAAAACTGCATCAAGTCGGTATTGAAAAAACGGTGATGCTGACGGGAGATAACCAAAGAACAGCCGAAGCCATCGGAAAACAAGTCGGGGTTTCCGATATTAAAGCCGATTTACTTCCAGAAGATAAACTGAATTTCATCAAAGAGCTTCGCGACAAGTATCGAAGTGTTGCGATGGTTGGAGATGGTGTGAACGATGCACCAGCTCTTGCAGCTTCAACCGTTGGTGTGGCAATGGGTGGTGCTGGAACCGATACAGCCCTTGAAACAGCCGATATTGCTTTAATGTCTGATGATTTAAGTAAATTGCCATATACGATTAAATTGAGCCGCAAGGCTTTAGCAATTATTAAGCAAAACATTACCTTCTCTTTGGGCATTAAGGTGCTGGCGTTATTGTTAATTGTACCTGGTTGGTTAACGTTATGGTTAGCGATATTTGCCGATATGGGAGCAACATTAATCGTAACATTAAACAGCATGCGATTGCTAAATGTGAAAGAATAATGCAATAGTTGAAGAAGACACACAAAAAGACCGAATTTATTTCGGTCTTTTTGTGTGGTTTAAAAATCAACATTGAAATTTAACAAAGTCCTGATTAAAAACAGTCAAAACTAACAAAACAATGACCTAAATTTTAGAGATCTTAATTAATTAAATGGGATTTTAATAAAAATGCTTGGCGCTTAAAGCCAAGCATTTCTTATTTTCCTAAAATTACTTAGGTAATGTCATAGGTATAACATTACCAACATATTTTTATTTTAAATAATTTTGAGCGGGGGAGAAGGAGATGGAAGTATATAATGTTCACCAAGCACTAAAAATACTTCAGGAATATTACATTACTGACTCAATTCAAATGGTTACTCGTTGGATCAGAGAAGGAAAGATTAAAGCAGAACGTTCGGCAAATCGAAAGGAGGGTTGGCGAATTTATCACGATGATTTATTCGAGTTTATTGAAGAACAGAGACCAGGTTTGCCTGAAGTAATGGGAGTTTATGAATGGTATGTAGAAAACTCTTTTTCAATGTTGGCGAATGACCATCGTGAAAAGCATAATAAATTGGATTCTGAAGAAGTTAAAGGTGATAGCACTCACTCGGAAGAATTAATTAAACAGCTCATGGAGGAGAAGAAGCAATTAGAAAATCAACTCATTAACATGCAGGATGAGTTGAACTTGGTTTACGAGCAAATCACTGAATTAACGGTTAAAATTCAAAAGCTGGAAGAAGAAAATGCTTTTTTAATCGGTTTATATGAGCAAATAGATGAGATGTATCAAGAATTAGAAAAGAAAAATCAACAAGAAAGTAGTAATGAAACACTAAAAACAATGGAGTGCAAATTAAAGAAAGAGATGTCTGTTGAAGATTTTAAAACGATTGTTAGAGAAGTGATCAATGAATACAAAAGTGAAACAGTAAACTTAATACAGCAAGAAAATGAACTAACCAACGAAATATATCCGTTGTTTTTCAATGAAAATGAGGAGTTAAGAAATGAGATTATTGATGATGAAGAATATCGTTGTCCATTGACTAAGAAGAAGTATAAAAAAAGTTTAAGATCCATGCTCAAAAACGCTATCCGAACAAAATTAGAACAAGTCCTGAATTCAGTTGACGAAACAGTGTTAGCTAACGACTCGAGTCGTTAATCTTTTTTCTTTTTAAACAAATAAAGATTTGAAATGGAGTTAACAAACGAACTGAAACAAAATTTGTTTGCTTGCAATCTAGATCCGGAAGCAACAATCAAAGCCTATCGAGAAAAAGTTGTGGGTCCCTATCGCAAAAAGTTACCGGATTCTGTTGTTGCCTCAATGGAGGAACAATTGTCGGGGGCTTGTACAGTAGAAATTGCTGCTTTCGATGAATTTACCAACTTGTTAACCAACCTTGATACATCGAAACGAAAGAAACATTAAAACGTTTGTTTCCAAAAGCATAGCGACTAACGATCAATTAAGAAAAGGGGAAGAGAAATATGGTGATTACTGATCAAGCGAAACAAGTACTACAAGATATTTTAAAGAAACACGGTAAAGAAGGAGTTTGTCTTTATTCTGCAAACCACAGATCGGTTGGAGATTATTAATGGTATTCGGGTAGCGATGGATGAGAAAGTGGCTTCTATCATCGAGAGAGTTACACTTGATGTGGAAGAAACGGGAAAAGGCGTTCAATTCGTCTTATTAGGCTTAAATCAATGTTGTTAAAAAGTTGAATTGCTAATAGACCAAAGTAATGAGGACAAAAAAGTTGTTTAAACATAAATTAACGAAAGTAGATTTTAATAAGCTATAAAAACTTCGAAATTCATTTGACCCTGTACTATGGTACAGGGTTTATACTTTATCTAGGGGTGATAAGATGAAATATCGTATTGGTGAACTGGCTGACAAATGTAACGTTAATAAAGAAACCATTAGATATTACGAGAGAAAAGGCTTAATCAAAGAAACTTCACGAACAGATTCAGGGTATCGAATGTACTCGGAAGAGACTGTGAAGCGCATTGGTTTTATTAAACGTATGCAGGAACTAGGGTTTTCTCTAAGTGAAATTCATAAATTACTTGGTGTTGTTGATAAGGATGAGGTTCGATGTGCGGATATGTATAGCTTTGTTTCTCAAAAAATAGGTGAGGTTCAACAACGAATTAAAGATTTAAAGCGTATCGAAAATATGTTGAATAAATTAAAAGAAAGCTGTCCGAATGAAGAGCAACTACATGAATGTCCAATTATTGAATCTCTGATTGATGATTAAAGAAATGAGAT
>NZ_BAWO01000069.1 GCF_000632715.1 Parageobacillus caldoxylosilyticus NBRC 107762
TTATTTTCAGCTTCAGCACCGACACCGCAAGGTGTCGCGGCGCTTCCGCTTTTCTTATTGTCCAGCTTCAGCGCCTAGCTCTCTTGCGCCAAATAACCTTCCCCCCTCGAAGTGCAAGCACTTCTGCGGGTGAAGAACATTTGGCTTCGAGAGCTGATCTCGGCGCTTCCGCTTTTCTATGTGGACGCTTCGTTTTGTTCAGTTTTCAAGGAACATTTGTTTCGTTCTCTAAAAGCGACTCTTATAATATATCACTTTCGATTTAACATGTCAATATGTTTTTTTAAATTTTTTCGCCGCATCAAAGCGGCTTTATTAATATAACATCATCGCTTATTACATGTCAACCATTTATCATAGGTATTTTTATCCACCCAAACGACTTTTTCTGCACTCTATACACCCACACATACCGCCAAACAAACAGCATATGTGTTTTATCCTTTATTATATGTTTCTAAAAAGCACCATATTAGCGGCAATGCCTTCATTTACAACCTGACACGATTGAATCGATTGCTTCTGCGAGGTGTTCCTACTGCAAGTTTAGTCATCAAATCTCTGAACAAAAAAGAAAGATGCCACAAAAGATCATTCATGTGACATCCTTTTCATTCGCTTAACGTTTCCACTCTCTCGATAGCATCCCATAAACAACGTGGTCAACGAAATGATCGTAAAGCCATTCTGCCTCGCGGATCGTTCCTTCATTCGTAAAACCTAACCGTTCCGGAATGGCCCTGCTTCGTTTATTTTCCACTGCGCAGCGGATTTCGACTCGATGCAAATGCTGTTCATCAAATAAATAATCGATACACGCTTTACACGCCTTTGTCATCAGCCCTAGCCCTTGAAACTGCTCTCCGAGCCAGTAGCCGATGCCCGCTTTTCGATTGGCGCGATCGATATAATGAACCCCGATCACACCAGCCAGCTGTCCCTTATGCCAAATCCCTGCTTCCAAGCCGTTTCCGGCGACAAACTTCTGCAATCCTCCGATGATAAACGCTTTCGAATCCTCTATTGATTTTGTCGAGTCCACCCACGGAAGCCACTTCCGCAAATGCGGACGACATGAATCGACTAACACAAATAATCGTTCTGCATCTTCAGCTGTGAGCAACTTCAACCATGATTCGTCATCCAATCGGTGGATAAACACAACAACACTCTCCCTCCTCCACAAATTTTTCCTATTATTATAGCAAATTTCAATAAAAAAGCCCGCCGTTTCCGGCGGACTTTTTCCTATTCTCTTAAAAAGGCAAAGTATAAGATAAAGATGACAAATAACACATATAAAAGCGGATGAACTTCTTTGCCTCGTCCTTTTAAAACCATTGTAATTGGGTAAAAAATGAACCCAACCGCGATTCCTGTGGCAATGCTGTAGGAAAGCGGCATCGTAATTAATGTGAAAAACGCTGGAATTGCTACCTCTAATTTTTTCCAATCGATTTCACCGATCGACGATACCATCAGCACGCCGACGATAATGAGTGCTGGCGCGGTGACTGGCGCAGTCACAACGCTTAGTAGCGGCGAGAAGAATAGTGCCAGCAAAAACAAAATTCCTGTCACAACTGCGGAAAAACCGGAACGTCCGCCGGCAGCGACACCTGCTGATGATTCGACGTATGAAGTCGTCGTTGATGTTCCAAGCACAGCGCCGACCATGACCGCTGTCGCATCGACAAGCAATGCTTTTCCTGCACGCGGCAGCTTATTATCTTTTAACAGACCCGCTTGGTTGGCCACCGCAAGCAACGTACCGGTGGCGTCAAAAAAGTCGACAATGAAAAAGGTTAAGACGACACCAAGCATTTTTAACGAGAAAATGTCTGGCAAATGTTCAATCGCAACACCAAATGTTGGCGAAATATCCGGAATGGCGCCGATGATTTTATCCGGCACGTCGATTAAGCCGAATATCATGCCGACAATCGCTGTAATGACCATGCCGTAAAACACGGCGCCATTAACTCTTCTTACCATTAAAATGACGGTCACGAACAAACCGAAAATCGCCAATAGCGTGTTGCCATCTTTCAAATCGCTTAACCCTACTAATGTTGCTGGGTTATCAACGATGATTTTCGCATTTTGCAGGCCGATAAATGTAATAAACAGCCCGATCCCCGCACCGACCGCATATTTCAATTCCACTGGGATCGCATCAATGATTTTCTCACGGATGCCTGTTAACGACAAAATCGTAAAAATCACTCCGGATACAAATACTCCCGCTAACGCCGTCTGCCATGGAATATGCATATGGAGCACGACAGTAAACGCAAAAAACGCGTTCAGCCCCATTCCTGGAGCGAGCGCAATCGGGTAACGCGCCAAGACGCCCATTAAAATACAGCCATATGCGGCAGCGAGCGCCGTGGCCACAAATACAGCCCCCTGGTCAATCCGCAGTTCGTTTGGAAAATCTTTTACCGCTCCTAAGGAAAGCGTGAACGGGTTGACAAATAAAATGTATGCCATTGACAAAAAGGTTGTCAGCCCAGCGATGATCTCTGTACGGTAATTCGTGCCGAGCTCTTCAAATTGGAAATATTTTTTCACTTCTTGTCCCCCCTATTAAAATAAAAACGCTTCTAGTAAGCTACCAGAAGCGTTGACTAAGAAGGAATAATGAACATAGAGAGGACGCGCAAGCCAAAAACACGCTCTCTATCCCATTATACCTCGTAGTCAAGCTATTTACGGTAGCTTGGTAGAAACTCCCGAGCCATATTCCCGGGATTATACGACGTATTTTGACAATATTCGCGATCTAGGTACATTGTATCAGCACGATAGCTTTATGTCAATAAAAAAGACGAACATTTAATAATAAATGTTCGTCTTTTGTTCGCTTTTTGTAGAAATCATTCCCACTCGATCGTTGCCGGTGGCTTGCTCGTAATGTCGTAAACAACCCGGTTCACATGCGGCACCTCGTTGACGATACGCGTGGAAATTTTCTCAAGTACTTCCCATGGAATGCGAGCCCAATCGGCGGTCATGCCATCGACCGATGTCACAGCGCGAATGGCAACCGTATAGTCATAGGTGCGGGCATCCCCCATGACACCGACACTACGGATGTCCGGCAACACCGTAAAGTATTGCCAAATTTCACGGTCTAACCCTGCTTTTTTGATTTCTTCGCGCAAAATCGCATCCGATTCGCGGACGATTTCTAATTTTTCCTCTGTCACCTCGCCAAGTACGCGGATGCCTAAGCCAGGACCTGGGAACGGCTGCCGCCAAACAATTTCGTCCGGAAGGCCCAATTCTGTACCGAGCGCACGCACTTCATCTTTAAAAAGCGTATTCAGCGGTTCAATCAATTTAAATTTCATATCTTCCGGCAGGCCGCCGACGTTATGGTGGGATTTAATCGTCTGCGCCGTTGCCGTGCCGCTTTCGATAATATCGGTATATAGCGTGCCTTGCACTAAAAATTCGATTCCTTCTAATTTTGCTGCTTCATCGTCAAACACATAAATAAATTCGTTGCCGATGATTTTCCGCTTTTGTTCCGGGTCCGTTACCCCTTTTAATTTCGCCAGAAAACGTTCTTTCGCATCGACTTTGATGACATTCATATGGAACCCTTCGCGGAACGTTTTCATGACGCTTTCTGCCTCACCTTTGCGCAGGAGGCCGTGGTCGACAAAAATACAGGTAAGCTGATCGCCAATCGCGCGGTGGACAAGCACGGCTGCGACCGAAGAATCAACGCCGCCGCTTAACGCGCAAAGCACTTTTTTATCCCCGACCAGTTCGCGAATCTTGCGCACTTCGCTTTCGATAAAGTTTTCCATCGTCCAATCGCCCTTGCATCCGCACACATCAAAAACGAAACGTTTTAAGATATCATTTCCGTAAACGGAATGACGCACTTCCGGGTGAAACTGAACCGCGTAAAACTTCCGCGCTTCATCACTCATTGCCGCAATCGGACAAGAGGCGCTCGTCGCATCGACCGTAAACCCTGTTGGAGGGGCGGTCACTAAATCGCCATGGCTCATCCAAACGACTTGTTCGTCTGGGAGCTGCTTGAAAAGCGGCGAAGCGTTTTTCACTTGAATCATCGCTTTTCCGTACTCCCGGTGAGTTGCTTTTTCTACCTTGCCGCCCAAATGATGGGTCATCAGCTGCATGCCATAGCAAATTCCTAAAATCGGCAAGCCGAGCTGAAAAATTTGCGGGTCGCATGTAAACGCATTGTTGTCATAGACGCTGTTTGGGCCGCCGGAAAAAATGATGCCTTTGGCGTTCATGGCGCGAATTTGTTCCGCCGTAATCGTATGCGGATGCAGCTCGCTGTATACACCAAACTCGCGAATGCGGCGGGTAATTAATTGATTGTATTGACTGCCAAAGTCCAGTACGACAATCATTTCTTGTTTCATGCCATCACCTCATTAAAAAATAAAAAACTAGAATCGCCTCAAAAACAACTATAAAGGCAGAATTCTAGCTCATTCTGCCTTCATAGTCAGGTCGTTTACGGCGACCCGGTAGAGACACTTGGACCATATTTCCAAGCATATATGAAGGTAACAACCATTGATGCTATGCAAATTTTAATTCATTCTATCAACTTCACCGGCAAACGGTCAAGATACTGTCTTTTTAATTAAATTTTCCCATAATTCTCTCACTTCATCCCAATCAATGGGGTTATTTTTTGGCAGATAAATCGACTTTTCATATAACATCGTCAGCCGCGTCATTTCCTTTGTTTTAAACCAATCGTCGACGTAGGCTGCATACTGCCGCAGCGTTTGATGCGGCTTCCGTTTTAAGCCGTAATCATCCAAATGGCGCAGCAGAGATAAGTACGCTGCCGCAAACAGGTTATCTCCTCTTTTCCTCTTATATTGAAAGCGGAGAATCGTCACATATGGCCACCATTTTCTTCTTGTCTTATATGCCGTCCATACAAAGGCGAAAAACGCAGCCAAAGCAATAGCGATACGTTTCCATGACCATGCAGCCAAAAATCTGTCCAATATCCCGCTGTCTTGCGATGGCAAAGAAGGTGACTGTTCTCTCACCCGCTCTAAAGGAACTCGGCTTTGTTCCGGGGTACGCTGTTCTGGAAGCGGCGCTGTCTCCGAATCCGGCGAAGAAGCAGTAAATACGTAAGGATTCACGAATCCTTGTGTCGGTTCAAATGGAACCCAGCCGATTCCGGAAAAGTATACCTCTACCCATGAGTGGGCATCATTGTTCGTAATTTCATAGATGTTTTTTCCGTCCTTTTCTTCCATTAGCCGTCCTGATGTATAGCCTTTTACCCAGCGCGCCGGTATGCCGAGCGAACGAAGCATGACAACCATGGAAGTAGAAAAATTGTCGCAATACCCTCTTTTTGTTTCAAATAAAAATTGGTCAACGTAATCGTCCTTTTTTCCAGGAACAGCTACATCGGTCGTTTCATACGTATAGCCGTTAGCATGAAAGTATTGTTCCACCGCTTTTACTTGTTCATATTGTGTTTGCTTCCCATTGGTAATCTGCTTGGCCAAGTCGCGTACTCGTTTTGGCAAATTTTCCGGAAGCTGCGTATAACGTTCAAGCAATTCCTTGTCCCCGACAGGCGGTGCCGCTTTTAACGCGTCAATCGAAAAGGTTGGATATTCATAAACAAGGTCATAGGACGTTAACGGCAACGTATAGACAGAGCGGTCCGTCGTATAAATTTTTTCTGTCGCCGTCTCCATTCGATATACGACATCTTCCTGTGCCTTTACTTTTTTTAAGCCAAGCGGATAAACGAGATGGAAGTATGTCTTTTTCATATGAATGCTAGCCGTTATTTGCTTTTTTTTCAGCGCTGGAGACCACCACGAATAATCAATATCCATGTCGTTTTCCAATGTTCGCATCTGCTCGCTTTGGAAACTCGTCCATCCCTTTCCGGTATAAATGTCTTTTGTTTCGACCCGCCAATAATGACGGCGCTCATCCTCTGCCGTGAATACGACGGTATCATCGGCGATAAACGGGCCGCCAAGACGGGAGTCGTTTTGTCCATAGCCGACTTTTTTGACCTTCAGAGCGGCAGGATCTATCTGTTTCTCTTCCGGCGCGGCGGCATAGCTTTTCACAAATGATACCGGGTCTGGCCATTGCGGCGGAAGCTTCGGACTAAAATAGCCGACAAGGACAGCTAGTCCCACGAAAGATAAGCAGGCTCCCCACCATCGTCTTATTCCGCCTATTGCTGGCGACTGTTCGCGAAGCCGTTCGATATGAAGCAGGCTTAAAAAGAAAAAACCAAAAGCAACCAGACGAACAATGGCGCCGTTTCCGCGAAACAGCGTAAATGTATCAAGCACGGTAACATAGATCACCGTCAACACGTAAAAGAAAAACAACCGTTTTCGCACAACCATCCAACGGTACGAGACATAAGCAACCAGCCACAATAAACCGAAAAACAGAAAACTGCGCAAAGAATTGCTAAGCTCCATCAGACGGGTCGTAAATAAGATAGCGGCATGGTCGGAAGTCTCTTGCCATATCCGCGTTGGCGCGGTAAAAAGTGAAGCATGATAGAACCACTGATTTAGCGCCCATAAAATGTAGATGCTTTTCACAAAAACAGATAGCCAAAAAGGGGGACGAAAAAAATAAAGCAGAAAGCAGAGCACGACAAACCCAATGAACACTTCCACACCCTCGGTATCGGATATCGTTTCGAGCGGCATTAGCCATTCGATCAGCAGCCAACAGGCTAGTCCGTATATAAGCATCTTTATGGCGATATATCTCATTGTCTTCATCGCTCATCCCTGCCTTGCAAAGTCGCTCGCATCGTGTGCGGGGATAGGATCGACACGCGGACGCCGCTTTGACGCAGCATGTCCACTAAACGTTGTTCTTCTTTTGTCATCTCCTCTTTGAGCAAAAACAACATCCCGCGTCGCCGCATCGCCATCTCCCGAAGCAGAAAAACCATTTCCTCCTGCAAAGACGACGTGACGTAACAAAGGGTGGCCGAGGCCGCCCAGCTCCTTTTTTCATTGGCAATTACACGGGCGAACGGCTCATGGCTGTCACAATCGACCCTCGCCAAATGCAAAAATAAACGCTGCAAATGCTCCTCACTATTGCGCGCCGGAAAAACAAAGCGGTCACGGCCGACAGAGACGAGTCCCGTCCGCACTCCCGCGTGAATCGACGTCCGCAATAGTGAAGCGGTAAAGGTGACAAGCTCTTCAAACAACGGTGTCGGCGCGCGGTCGAGCACCAAGATGAAGTCGTCGCTCCGCTGCTCTTCAAATTCTTTCGTCATTAATTGCTGCTTGCGCGCCGATGCTTTCCAATGCACCCACGAAACCCTGTCTCCCGGCACATACTCCCGAACCCCGACTGCCATCGTTCTATCGCGGCGGAACGGGAGCGACGAAGCAGCCATTCCCTGGTCAAAAAACCCCCGCACTTGCTGATGTGTCATGGCGATATAGCGCGGATATACGACAATGGTGTCTTTAACGGCATGAATGGACTGTTTTTCAATGAGACCGAAAAAATCGCTTGCTGCCAGATAAACGGAAGCAAACGTATGCTCGCCGCGCGGCAAAGGCTCCAACTCATACGTATAAGAAAATTTCTTTTTCCAAATAAAGCTGATCGTGGTTTTAGATGGTCCCGTATTTAGCGAAGTAATATCTCCTTCAGCCATCGTTATAGCGACAAAGGGAAACCAAATCGGAAGCTGCACTTCGATGGCGGCAGTCAGCCGCTCGCCGGCATGGTGCTGCCGCTTCGGAATCACGCGGCGCACGCTCGCGCGATGAAACGGATATAAAGCAATCGCAAAAGAATATAAGCTAAACGGCAAAAAACTATAAAACAAAAACCAGCTCACAAACCCGCCTTGAAACATGGCATAGGCGAAAAGGGCAAAAAGCAAACTACATAATCCAAATATTTGTATTGTTAGGCGCTTTTTCTTTTTCATTCTTCCACTACCTTTGAATCGGCACCGGAGTCCGGACGATCATTTGTCTGACGATGTCTTCTGCACTTAGCCCGTTCAGTTTTGCTTCTGACTTCAGAATAATGCGGTGAGATAGCGCATACGGAGCTAAAAACTGAATATCATCAGGAATGACAAATTCACGGCCATGGATAAATGCGTAAGCTTGGGCCGCCTTCATCAGCGCCAACGAACCGCGCGGGCTCACCCCCAAGTAAACGGATGCGTTCGAACGGCTTCGCTGCACGATGTCAACGATGTAACGTTTTATACTGTCACCGACATATACTTCCGTCACTTTCTGTTGCAGCTCTAGCAGCTCATCCACAGTCATTACAGGATGAATTTCCTCAATAGGCTGCACTTTTTCCACACGGCTTAATATTTCCACCTCTTCGTCAGGGGATGGATATCCCATGCTCAACTTTAATAAAAAGCGGTCCAGCTGGGCCTCCGGGAGCGGATAGGTTCCTTCATATTCAATCGGGTTTTGCGTCGCCATGACAAAAAATGGACGTGGCAGCGGTCTTGTCGTCCCATCCACCGTAACATTTCCCTCTTCCATCGCTTCGAGCAGCGCCGATTGCGTTTTCGGCGAAGTACGGTTGATTTCATCGGCCAACACGATATTTCCCATAATCGGTCCAGGCTTGTATTCAAATTGCATCTCTCGCGGGTTATAAATAGACACGCCTGTTACATCGCTCGGCAGCAAGTCAGGAGTAAATTGAATCCTCTTAAACTGTGCGTTAATCGATTTGGCCAGCGCCCGCACCAGCATCGTTTTGCCGACGCCTGGAACATCCTCCAAAAGTACATGTCCTTTAGCCAGCAACGCGACAAGACTCAATATTGCTACATTTCTTTTTCCAACAATCACTTTCTCAATATTTTCTACAACCTGTTCTATCGAAGGCTGTAACATTTCTTTTGCCGCCATGAATAGAACTCCTTTGCTTTTCTTTTAGGATGGCAGTCATATTGTTATGGTGACAAAACTTTTAGCTGTAGACATTTCATTTTCCCACTATTAATAATATAATAACTAATATACATAATTTTTAAAATAGTTTTTATTCATAAGGAGGGGGAAGATGGAAACATCAAATAGCCAAACCAACAAGAAAAAATGGACCATTATTGGTCCCGGTCTCATTGTCGCAGCTACCGGTGTCGGTGCCGGGGACCTCGTTGCCGCTCTTGTCGCCGGCACAAATTACGCTCTTGTGTTCGCATGGGCAATCATCGTTGGAGCTATCTTTAAATTTGTGTTAAACGAAGGGGTAGGACGCTGGCATTTGCTGAGCGGCAAAACGATTTTTGAAGGCTGGCAGTCGATGGGGAAATGGGCCTCCGGCTATTTTGGCGTCTACGCGCTTATTTGGGGCTTTGTATACGGCGCCGCCGGCACATCTTCATGCGCCTTGGCGATGTCAGCGATGGTTCCGGTCATTCCTCTCTGGGCCTGGGCAATTATCCATGGAATCGCCGGGTTTGCGATCACTTGGTCGGGCCGTTTTCAGCTATTTGAGCGTGTCATGAACGTACTAGTCGGTCTCATGTTTATCACCGTAGTCGGCTCGGCCATTCTCGTTCTTCCGCAGCTAAACGGACTATGGCATACGGCCGTTCCTGACCTGCCGAAAGGATCTCTCCTTTACGCGCTTGGATTAATCGGTGGCGTCGGCGGCTCGATTACGATGGCGTCATACGGCTATTGGATTCAAGAAAACGGCTGGAAAGGCCGCTCCTACGTTTCGCCGATGCGCTACGATTCCGCTATCGCTTACATTGTCACAGCGATCTTTACGTTGTCGCTGCTTGTGCTCGGTGCCGCCTTGTTATATGGAACGGACACAAGTATCAGCGGCGAGCAAGGACTTGTCTCCTTCGCCTCGATCATGGGCAATGAACTGCATCCGGCAGCACGCTGGCTGTTTTTGCTTGGATTTTGGTCTGCTTCCTTTACATCCGTAATCGGCGTATGGAATGGGGTATCGTATTTGTTCGCCGATTTTATCCGCAATGTGCGAAAATTGAACATTGATAAGGAAAAGCTCAATCAAACAAAAGCATTCCGCTTTTACGTCTTTTGGCTCACGTTCCCGCCGATGCTTTTGCATTTTATCGGCAAGCCGGTCGGACTCATTATCGTCTATGGGGCGTTAGGGGCATTGTTTATGCCGTTTTTAGCGGTTACGCTGCTTTGGCTTTTAAATTCAAAAAAAGAACTGCCCGAAGAAGGGCGAAACCATTGGCTGTCGAACTTACTATTGATTCTTTGCCTCTTCTTGTTTGCCGTGTTGGCGGTAAACGAACTGCGCAACCTTTTTGCCTGAATAAAAAAACATCCTGGAGCTGCCAGGATGTTTTTTCTATCGTCACACCATGTTCTCCGGTTTCACCCACTGGTCATACTGCTCGGCGGTGACATATCCCGTTTTCAGCGCCGCTTCTTTAAGCGTCAATCCTTCCTTAAACGCCAGTTTCGCTATTTCAGCCGCTCGATCATATCCTATATGCGGGCTCAAGGCGGTCACCAGCATGAGCGAGCGGTCGACATATTCCTTCATTTTGTCTTCATTCGCTTCAAGACCTTTAGCGCAGTGAATATCAAACGAATGAATCGCATCACCCAGCAGTTGAAGCGACTGCATTATATTATAAAGAATCACCGGCTTAAATACGTTTAATTGAAAATTCCCTTGGCTGGCGGCAAACCCTATTGCCGCATCGTTTCCAAATACTTGCACCGTCACCATCGTCAGCGCTTCGCATTGAGTCGGATTCACTTTCCCCGGCATGATCGAGCTTCCTGGTTCATTGGCCGGAATCGTAATCTCGCCCAGACCGGAGCGCGGGCCGCTTGCCAGCCAGCGCACATCGTTTGCGATTTTCATCATATCTGCCGCCAGCGCTTTTAAGGCGCCGTGAACGTAAACGATTTCATCATGGCTTGTTAAAGCATGGAATTTATTGATCGATGAACGGAACGGATAGCCTGTTTGTTTATGCAGCTGCTCAGCCACTTTATCGCCAAACGAATCCGGCGCATTCAATCCCGTGCCAACCGCTGTCCCGCCGACCGCTAAATTTAACAGCTGTTCGCTTGCCTGTTTGATCATGTTCCTGCTTTTCTCAAGCATCGTCCGCCACCCCGAAATCTCTTGGGCAAAGGTCAGCGGTGTGGCATCTTGCAAATGCGTCCGTCCGATTTTTATCGTATTGTTGTATTTCGCTTCTTTTTCGAAAAAAGTGCTGATCAGGCCGTCTAACGCCGGCAATAGATGCTCGTGCAGTTTCGTATAGACGGCAATATGCATCGCCGTCGGAAACGTATCGTTCGAGCTTTGCGACATATTGACATCGTCGTTTGGATGAATGCGTCCTTCTCCTTCCGGCAGCAGCTCGTTCGCTCTTCTGGCGATGACTTCGTTTACATTCATATTCGTTTGCGTCCCGCTGCCTGTCTGCCAAACGACGAGCGGAAAATGTTCATCCCACTTTCCAGCTAGTATCTCATCACATGCGCTGCAAATGGCATTCTTTTTCGCCTCGCTTAATTTGCCGCACTCATGGTTAACGATCGCCGCCGCCTTTTTGAGCTGGGCGTAGGCGTAAATCAGCTCCAGCGGCATTTTTTCCGCACCGATTTTAAAATTATTTCGGCTTCGCTCCGTCTGCGCGCCCCAATATTTATCGGCCGACACTCTCACCTCTCCTAACGAGTCGCGCTCGATTCTTTCTTTCATGAAAATAAGCCTCCTTTGCCAATTTCATTGCCTATTATGTTTTATACCCATTCCTACAAAAGTAAAATCACTTCTAAGCAGGAGCGAAGCATTGATGAAAAGAAACCATGTTTCTCATTACCCGCCGGCATCATTGAGACCATGGGCGGCCGCCCGCTCATGCATAATATTACAGTATGTATGGTGTCGGAAAAATTTTATTAAATTTTGTTTCACGAGTGGTGTAAAGGAGCAAAGATAATGATTGTTTTAGGGGTTGTTCTGCCTGTGCTTGGAGCCGGATTATCGCCCTTCGCTGTTTACGAATGGCGTGAAGAGTGGAAGCAATGGAAAGAAAGCGAAGATAAAAAGTGCATTGTGCCGTTGGAGATGCTTTTTTTGCAGCCGATCCGCTGGGCAGTTTTTCCTTTTTTGCTTTTCCCCTCTCTTTTGTTCATTGCTAGCGGGATCGTGCTTATTTATCTATTAAATTAGTATTAAATTAGGAAAAAGCCGGCTGAAAACCGGCTTTTCTTTACATACCCTGGAATATCCGAAGCAATGGTGCCATTATTCGTCACCACTTATGGATAAGTAGTTTAAAGATGAAAGACTTAATAGCCCCCCTCTTACCATCTTGGCAATTAGAAAACAGCTTTTTACAAAGCTGCTTTCTGTTTGGAATCAGCCACCATAATGGCGTCTCTGTCTCTCATCTCTTTATTTACTTTATTAGCTTCCTGCAGGTATTCTGTTTCAAATCCGCTTTTTACGGCCCAAGCATAAAAAACAAGAGATAAGCATGCAATAATAATCATATCCCAACCATATGGGATGATGTTTATCCCCCCGAACTTTTCACTTCCCAAGTAGGAGATGCACATCATGGATAATAAGTAGACAACCATCCAAATACCTGCCCGGAAATCTTGGTGAAAACCCTTCCATTTCATTTTTGCTTGATAGTAGAAATAAACAGGTAGCCCGATGATCATAATAAACAATACTTGTCCTGTAAGCGGCCAACGCGCCCAATATAGTGTTAAAGAAGCAAAGATAAATCCGCACGGCGCAATAATACGCAGTCCCTTGAGGCGAAGAGGACGGTACAGATGCTTTCCTGTTCGTCTTAATGTCATGACGGTAATAGGACCAGTAATATAGGAAATTAAGGTGGCAACGGAAATGACCTCTGCCAATACGCCCCAGCCTTTAAACAAAAACAAAAAAACAAAACATACGGCCAAATTAAAAAACATAGCTGGGCGTGGAACTCCGTAAATAGGATGCAGCTTACCTAAAACACCCGGCATATATCCATTCTTTTGCATACCGTAAATCATACGCGCTGTTGTAGCGGTATAAGTTGTTCCTGTACCGGAAGGAGAAACAAAAGCATCAACGTATAATAAGATCACTAACCAATTGATATTTAAAGCAATGGCTAAATCGGCAAATGGAGAGTTAAAGTTTAAATGATGCCAACCGTTTACAAGCATGGAAGGATCAACAGAACCGATAAAAGCCACCTGCAACAGCGTATATATAACCGTCGCAATCAGAACAGAACCCACTACTGCAACAGGAATGGATCGGCTTGGTTTTTTAGCTTCTCCCGCCATATTAATCGGACTTTGAAATCCATTAAACGCAAACACAATGCCGGACGTAGCCACCGCTGTCAATACACTTGACCATCCATAAGGTGCTACGCTATGTCCGTAGGTAAAGTTTTCCCCGTGAAAACCAACGAACAAGAGCGCACCAATTGTCGCTCCTGGGATGATAATTTTAAATATGGTTATAAGCGAGTTTGCTTTTGCAAACAAACTTACGGTCCAGTAATTGAGGAAAAAGTAAATAAGAATTAACACAGAAGCAATAGCAAGACCTTTTGGCGTAAGCATTCCGTTTTCTACTAAACTATGTGTCCACTTCGCCCAATCCCATGGCCACGAGCTCATATATTGCACAGAAGCGATTGCCTCCACCGGAATAACGGAAACAATAGCAATCCAGTTCGCCCAGGCGGCAAGAAATCCCACAAAAGATCCATGAGAGTACTGCGTATACTTCACCATTCCCCCTGCTTCGGGAAACATGGCACCCAATTCACTATAAGAAAGAGCAATACATAGGATAACAACCATCCCAATAATCCAAGAAAAAACAGCCGCTGGACCAGCGATTTCGGCGGCCTTCCACGCACCAAATAACCAACCAGATCCTATGATGGATCCGAGCCCCGTCATCATAAGCGCGAAAGTTCCCATCTTTCGGTGCATAGTATTCATCCATTTTTACCCCTTTCATAAGTATGTAGTAACTATAGGGAGAGAAGATTGCTTGATAGATCCATTCCAGGGGACAAATCAATGTATTTATTTTATTTTAATAATATCACAAACATTTTCAAATTAGTAATAAATCAAATTTTGGTATGATAAAGGCGTGATTTTTCTAAATAGTATTAAAATTATTCAGCTAATGATCGAGGTTATCGCAATTTACTCTTTTATTAAATCCTATGCTAAAAAAATGATGATTTCAATTCCCTCTTTTGTATTTCTTGCAAGTCGGTCTAGCTTTGTTACCACTAAAGTGTTGCCCTCTTGCAATTGCTGAGTAACTTCTTGAACTGAGGTCTATCTGTTTTTGTTCCTGTGAACTTCTCTTCAAAGATGACCTCACATCCTTCTTTCTTTAATTCCTCGATTTGTAATTTCTTTGTAATGAGGAATGCTTTTTATCTTTGTCTAAAATTAAAAGGATATTTCTATAAAACAATAAAAATATAATAAAAATAAATAATAATTTATTGTAAAACGATAAAATGCGTATTAAAATCAAATTAACAATAAAATTAACAATAAATAAGTGAGGTGCTTTTTATGAAACGAGAAACACTCTTTTTAAAGTTCGCTGTTGTTCTTATGGGACTTCCTGTCCTTGCTTTGTGTATATTTTTGTTACCTGGGATAGCTGAATATTTTGCAGAATTAAATCCAAAGTTAGATTTTTTGCAATATCCCTTTTTAATCGGGTTGTATGTAACAGCGATAGTATTTTTCGTTGCATTGTACCAGGCTTTAAAACTTTTAAGCTATATTGACAAGAACCAGGCGTTTTCGGAATTATCTGTAAAATCTTTAAAGAATATCAAATACTGTGCCATCACCATCGGTGCCTTATATGTGGTATTTATGCCACTCTTATATCTCATGGCAGAGGTAGACGATGCCCCAGGTATTATACTAATCGGAATGGTCATTATTTTTGGTTGCATGGTGGTTGCAGTCTTTGCTTCTATTCTTCAAAAACTATTAAAAAATGCCATAGATATAAAATCAGAAAATGATTTAACGATCTGAGGTGAAAACAATGGCGATTATAATCAATCTTGATGTGATGTTGGCTAAAAGGAAAATGAGCGTTACAGAACTTTCGGAGAGGGTTGGAATAACGATGGCTAATCTTTCTATATTGAAAAATGGAAAGGCAAAAGCGATTCGATTATCAACTTTAGATGCGATTTGTAAGGCTTTAGAATGTCAGCCTGGAGATATTTTAGAATACAAAAGTGACGAAGACACTCAAGGATAATAAAGAGGCACAAATCATGAGAGCGCTAAAACAACTCGTTCGTTTTGGTTGGGAGCAGGCCCTATCATGTTTGTTTCCTGTCGTTATTTTTGCCTCTTTGGCTTTTACAAAATTCATGCCACTTCCCTTCCTACCACGGTATGACTGGCTGCTCATCATCTGCCTTCTGATGCAGTGGTGGATGGTGCGTTCCGGGCTTGAAACACGGGATGAACTAAAGGTTATCACATTGTTCCACCTTATTGGACTTGCTCTTGAACTTTTCAAGGTACATATGGGCTCCTGGTCTTATCCAGAAGAAGGATATTTCAAAATTTTTGGAGTGCCTTTGTATAGTGGATTCATGTACGCAAGTGTAGCGAGTTATCTTTGCCAGGCGTGGAGGAGGCTTAAGGTTGAACTGGTTAATTGGCCACCGTTTTTGGTAGTTGTACCTCTTGCAGCTGCGATTTATTTAAATTTTTTCACCCACCATTATTGGATTGACGTTCGTTGGTGGTTATCTGGGCTTGTAATTATCGTCTTTTGGCAATCATGGGTCACATTCGAGGTTGATGGAACTCGTTACCGTATGCCACTCGCACTTTCTTTTGTGCTCATCGGATTTTTTATATGGATAGCCGAAAATATCGCAACGTTCTTTGGAGCTTGGGAATATCCAAACCAAACCGATGCATGGAGTCTCGTACATCTAGGAAAGGTGAGTTCATGGTTCCTATTAGTGATTGTTAGCTTTCTTATAGTAGCGACGTTAAAGCAGGTTAAGGGAAAAATTGTTTCACCCAAGAAGGATAAGGTTCAAGAGGCGTTTGATAATCATTTAAAGGAACGAGATAGAGGTTCTTTTTAAGCTATACCCACTAATGAAAGCTCACGTGTTATTCAGTTATCGGGCGCTTTTTCGGAGTAACGATAAAAGGGGCTGACTCAAAACATCGCCTTTAAGCGATGTTGAGTCAGCCCCGTGTGGGGAAAACCAGTCCCCTATTCATTCCAAATCCAATTCAGAGAACCATTTTTCCGCGGTCAAAAAAGAAAGGAACACCAGGGGAACCCCAGTGCTCCAAGGCTTTTGGGCAATTATTACATCATGCCGCCCATGTCAGGCATTCCGTTGTTGCCGCCTTTGTTTTCTTCTGGTTTGTCAGCGACAACTGCTTCTGTTGTTAAGAACATAGCGGCAACAGAAGCTGCGTTTTGCAGAGCGGAACGAGTTACTTTTGTTGGGTCTACGATACCAGCTTCAATCATGTCTACCCATTCACCAGTAGCAGCGTTGAAGCCGATGCCAGGTTTTTCTGTTTTTAAGCGTTCAACAATGATAGAGCCTTCCAAACCAGCGTTTTGCGCGATTTGGCGAACTGGCTCTTCGATTGCGCGAAGAACGATTTTCACACCAGTTGCTTCGTCGCCTTCTGCTTCGATCGCAGCCACTTTGCTGTATACGTTCATTAATGCCGTACCACCGCCGGCTACGATACCTTCTTCGACAGCTGCACGAGTAGAGTTGAGCGCGTCTTCAATGCGCAATTTGCGTTCTTTCAATTCTGTTTCTGTAGCTGCACCAACTTTGATTACTGCTACGCCGCCAGCTAATTTTGCAAGACGTTCTTGTAATTTTTCGCGGTCGAATTCCGAAGTAGTTTCTTCTAATTGCGCACGGATTTGGTTGATGCGAGCTTTAATGCGGTCAGAATCGCCAGCGCCTTCCACAATCGTTGTTGTTTCTTTCGTTACAACGACTTTCGAAGCACGGCCAAGCGATGCGATCGTTGTCGATTTCAATTCGCGTCCTAGTTCTTCGGAGATGACTTCACCGCCAGTTAAGATTGCGATGTCTTCCAGCATTGCTTTACGACGATCGCCAAAGCCAGGCGCTTTAACCGCTACCGCATTGAATGTACCGCGAAGTTTGTTCACAACTAATGTTGCAAGCGCTTCGCCTTCCACATCTTCTGCGATGATTAATAATGGTTTGCCTTGTTGTACCACTTGCTCTAATACAGGCAAGATTTCTTGGATGCTAGAAACTTTTTTATCTGTAATTAAGATGTATGGATTTTCAAGCACTGCTTCCATTTTTTCTGTATCTGTGATCATGTATGGAGATACATAACCACGGTCAAATTGCATACCTTCAACAACATCTAGTTCTGTTGTGAAGCCTTTCGATTCTTCTAATGTGATAACACCGTCGTTGCCGACGCGTTCCATTGCTTCTGCGATTAATTGACCAACTTCTTCGTCAGCCGCAGAGATCGCTGCAACTTGGGCAATCGATTCTTTTCCTTTGATTGGTTTAGAGATTGCTTTTAATTCTTCTACTGCCACAGCGACCGCTTTTTCAATACCTTTGCGGATGCCCATTGGGTTAGCGCCAGCTGTAACGTTTTTCAATCCTTCACGGATCATTGCTTGCGCTAAAACTGTTGCCGTTGTTGTACCGTCCCCAGCAACATCATTCGTTTTGCTTGCAACTTCCGCAACAAGTTTCGCACCCATGTTTTCAAATGGGTCTTCTAATTCGATTTCTTTCGCGATTGTTACACCGTCGTTTGTAATTAATGGCGAACCAAATTTTTTCTCTAATACGACGTTACGGCCTTTTGGTCCTAATGTTACTTTTACCGCATCTGCTAGTTTGTCCACACCGCGTAACATCGCGCGACGAGCTTCTTCGCTGAATTTAATTTCTTTTGCCATACCCCGTTACCTCCTTATAAAATGGAATCGTTAAGTATTTTGGTTAAGTATTTTGTATATATCTATGTTATAAACGCTGTATATTAGCCAATAACAGCCAAAATGTCGCTTTCACGCAAGATTAAATATTCCTTGCCGTCATATTTTACTTCTGTTCCAGCATATTTCGAGAAAATAACGCGATCGCCAACTTCTACTTCCGGAGCTACACGCTCACCGCTGTCAAGCACACGTCCTTTGCCAACAGCAACTACTTTGCCTTCTTGCGGTTTTTCTTTCGCAGTGTCTGGCAATACGATACCGCTTGCAGTTTTTTCTTCCGTTTCAATCACTTCAATGACAACGCGATCACCTAATGGCTTTAACACGGAAAACAACCTCCTTAACAATAATTTTCGCCGTTCTTATTAGCACTCATCTTAATCGAGTGCTAACACACTTATAATATTAATGAACTTCTCCTTTTTTTGCAAGTAGGAAATACAAAAAAAATAACTGCTTTTCTTTACTCCTTCTATACCCTTTTCAAGTATTTCACATTTCCATGATCGATAAACGGCGGCAATCAATTTTTTTATATTTTTGCAAAAGATGTGCTAAAATACGGGAAGTATCACTATTTTGTTGGCAAAGGGGTTAGTTTCCTTGAAACGACAATATTGGTATGTCATTATTACGTATATCATCATGCAACTGTCTGGTATTGTAGGAGTTCCGCTTTTGCGCTTTCTCGGCGTGGGAAAACATGTCGAAAATAAACTCGTTGCCGCAAAGCTCGCCTCTGGCTATTGGGCGGTCATTAGCTTTGCTATTGCGTTTTTTATTATTATCTTTTTCTTGCGTGAGGATATAAAACAACGGCATACTCGTCATCGCGTTTCTTTGCCCGTCGCTTGGATGTGGGCGGTCAGCGGCGTCTTTTTGTCGCTCTTTGCCCAAAGCCTTGCCGCTAATGTTGAATGGCGTTTGCTTGGTATCGAACCAGGCTCGGAAAACACAAAACGAATTGTTGAAATCATTCAAGTCACCCCTTTATTAATGGTCGTGACTTCCATTATCGGTCCGATTTTAGAAGAAATAATTTTTCGTAAAATTATTTTTGGAACGCTATATCAAAAATACAACTTCTTCATTTCCGCGCTAGTTAGTTCGCTTTTATTCGCCATCGTCCATATGGAACTCGAACACCTGCTCTTGTACGCAGCAATGGGATTTACGTTTGCCTTTCTTTATGCGAAAACGGGACGCATTTTCGTTCCGATTTTCGCCCATGTTACCATGAATACGTTCGTGGTCGTCATACAAACATTGTTTGCCGATGAAATTGAAAAAATAATGCGGCAGACAGAGCAGATACAACTCATTATTGGGGGCTTTTAAACAATGAAAGGGACGCCATTACAATTTGGTTTTTTCTATTTTCTGATGGGAGTGCTATTTACTTACTTGTCCATTCAAAGTGCAAAAGATACGATTTGGAACTTTTTCACGATCTTCCTTGCCATCCTGGCTACGCTTGATTTTGGAGCAGCAATACGTCTATTCGCACTCCACTTTCGCAATAAACCTCCCGTTTGATTTCACGGGAGGTTTTCTTGTTCCTGTTGCGCCAATAGCACTTTGCGGTAAGCCATCTTGGAAATCCAAATGCTTGCCTCATATAAAATCGAAAGCGGAATCATCACGATGACTTGCGATAATACATCCGGCGGCGTAATGACCGCAGCTACAATCAGCAAGGCCAAATAAGCGTATTTTCGTATTTTGATCAATAACATCGGTGTAATCAAACCAAGTCTTGTGAAAAACATCACTACTACCGGCAGCTGAAAGACAATGCCAAACGGCAAGATGAGCTGAAGCAAAAATTCAAAATATTCATTAATACCGATGACTTGATGAATGCCCAGGCGTTCCGCCAAATTTTGCATAAAGCGAACGACAAACGGAAATAAAACAAAATACGCAAAACTAACGCCAGCGAAAAAGAGAACAATCGAAATGGGGATATAACTTAAAGTGACCTTTCGCTCTTTTTCATACAATCCCGGACTGACAAACGCCCAAAGTTGATAAAGCAAAACCGGAGCAGTAAGAACAAAGGCAATGACAAAAGCAAACTGAAAATAAATTTTGATCGGATCTGTCAAACGAAACGCATTCATCGTCAATTCTTTTGCTTCATCCGTCCGCTGCAAATATAAAATGACCGGTTCTACAAAAAAGAAGCTTCCTATCAAAGCAATGCCAAAAAAAACAAGAACAATGATAAGCCGTTTTCGCAACTCTCCTAGGTGCTCATACACCGACATTTCTTTATCGTTCATATGTCAACCATCCTAACTCATCATTGGTCGGCTTTTTTTTCATCCTCATCGGCTAATCCTTTCGTCGCATCCTTAAATTCGCGGAGCGATTGACCGAGCGACTTGCCCAATTCCGGAAGTTTTTTTGTTCCAAACAATAATAAAATGACAAGCACGATTAATAAATATTTCACGTTTCATTCTCTCCTTTTATTCAAGCGGGTAGTTTTTCAAAAAATAAACGAGCGACTGCAATTCGACCGCTAAGTCAATATGATGGACGCGAATATGCTTGGGTACGTTTAAGCGCGCTGGTGTAAAATTTAAAATTCCTTTAATTCCTCTTTGGACAAGACGGTCGGTAATCCACTGAGCGACATGGGCCGGCACCGTTAAAATCGCTACTGGAATCCCCTCGTGAAGACGGTCTTCCAATTCATCCAAATGATAGACAGGCACCCCGCCGACTTCTGTACCGACTTTCCTTTCATCTACGTCAAATGCCATCACAATTTTCGTATTATTGTTTTTCGAAAAATTATAATTTAAAAATGCGGTGCCTAAGTTCCCGACTCCAAATAGTGCAACTTCCGTTACCTCATCTTGATCGAGCGTTTTCCGGAAAAATGACAGCAAATAGTTGACATTATATCCGTATCCCTTTTTGCCAAGCGCTCCAAAATAGGAAAAATCGCGGCGGATCGTCGCAGGATCGACTTTGACCGCCTCGCTCAGTTCGGCAGAAGAAACGCGTTGTTTTCCAGAAGCGTGTAAATTTTTTAAAAAACGATAATATAACGGCAAACGTTTGGCCGTTGCTTGCGGAATTTTTGGCTGTTCATTGCTCATTGATGAATCCCCCAGCACTTCTTTTTTCGCGTTGATAATGTCCTGACTTTCCACCTGTTTTCTCTACCAAATAGGTTGGGCCAATAACCATTCCTTTATCTAACGCCTTACACATATCATATACTGTCAGCGCACATACAGAGGCAGCCGTTAGCGCTTCCATCTCCACCCCCGTGCTTCCCTTCGTTTTCACCGTTACGGTAATCAACAATTGATACAACGCTTTTTCTTCTTCGACATGCCAGGCAAACTGAATGTCGACACCTTTTAGCATAAGCGGATGGCACATTGGAATGAGATCGGCTGTTTTTTTCGCTGCCATAATACCTGCCACTTGCGCAACGGCAAGCACATCCCCTTTTTCGATCGCGTGGTTTGTCATTTTTTCATAAATTTCCTTATTTACTGTCACACTTGTTTGCGCGACCGCTATGCGAACCGTATCCTCTTTGTCCGTAATATCGACCATTTTTGCCCGGCCTTGTTCGTTGAAATGGGTAAATGATGACAACATAATCTCCTCCACTTATAAACTATACACTATTTTTCGTCATCTGTCTTTTATCGTTTTATTGCGATAAGAAAGTCACTTACGCTACACTATTATTGTCAAACGCGAGGTGAAAAACAATGATCATTTTACAAGTTAACCAACTGACAAAATATTTTGGCGCTGACCTTATTTTATCGAATATAAAATTAGAAATACAATCAAAAGACCGTATCGCTCTCGTTGGGAGAAACGGAGCCGGGAAATCGACCCTATTAAAGATCATTGCCGGTGAAATGTCTTACGATAGCGGGGAGATTATTAAACCAAAAGAAGTAACAATCGGCTATCTTGCCCAGGACAGCGGGCTTCACTCTTCGTTGTCGATTTGGGAAGAAATGATGACGGTATTCGCCCCGTTAAAGGCGATGGAGAAGCAATTGCGAGCGATGGAAATGCAAATGGGCGATCCCGATTTGCTTGCAGACGTTTCCCGTTATGAAAAACTATTAAAAGACTATGGCGCGTTGCAAGAGCGCTATAAAGAACAAGGTGGTTACCAATACGAAGCTGATATTCGCTCCATTTTACACGGTTTGCAGTTTTCTAAGTACGATTATATGACGACTCCTGTCCAATCGCTAAGCGGCGGACAACGAACGCGGCTGGCGCTCGGAAAATTGCTGTTAATGAAGCCCGATTTGCTTATTTTGGACGAGCCGACCAACCATTTAGACCTCGAAACATTAACATGGTTGGAGCAATATTTACAAACGTATCCTGGCGCTATTTTAATTGTATCGCATGACCGCTATTTTCTCGATAAAGTAGTCACCCAAGTATACGAACTGTCACGTGCAACATTAAAGCGGTATAGCGGCAATTACAGCCGTTACCTAGAGCAACGGGCGGAGGAATACGAACGGGAACGAAAACTATATGAAAAACAGCAAGAAGAAATTGCAAAGCTGCAAGATTTTATTCAGCGCAATATTGCCCGCGCTTCGACAACCAAGCGCGCGCAAAGCAGAAGAAAACGGCTCGAAAAAATGGAAAGAATGGAGAAGCCGATCGGGGACGAAAAAGCTGCCTCGTTTTCCTTCGAAATCGAGCGGCAAAGCGGCAATGACGTGTTAATCGCTGAAGATGTCGCAGTGGGATACGATGCGGATCAGCCAATTTTTCGCAATGTCCGCTTTCGCATCACGCGCGGGGAAAGCGTCGCTTTGATTGGACCGAACGGAATCGGCAAATCCACGTTGCTAAAAGCGATTGTCAATAAACTCCCGCTACAAGCAGGGCATTTCCGCTACGGCTCGAACGTACAAATCGGCTACTATGACCAAAACCAGGCCGACTTGTCCTCAAATAAGCGCGTGCTCGATGAACTTTGGGATGAATTCCCTGACAAAACGGAAAAAGAAATCCGCACCGTGCTCGGAAACTTCTTATTCTCTGGGGATGATGTGCTAAAGCATGTATCGGAGCTAAGCGGCGGGGAAAAAGCAAGACTGGCGCTTGCCAAATTGATGATGCAAAAAGCGAACTTCCTTGTTTTAGACGAACCGACCAACCATCTTGATTTAGACAGCAAAGAGGTGCTCGAGAACGCCTTAATTGAATACCCTGGAACGATTTTATTCGTCTCTCATGACCGCTACTTTATCAATCGCATCGCCACGAAAATATACGAACTTTCTAGTGATGGAATTACCGAATATTTAGGTGACTATGACTACTATATCGCCAAAAAAGAAGAAATGCTGGAACTCGAACGTCTCGCTGCTGCGGAGCAGCGGCAAACCAATGCGAACCTTCCTGATGGAGAATCAACGAAAAAATTGAATTATGAACAAGAAAAAGAAGCAAAAAAACTAGAGCGGCAGCGCAAGCGCCGCATTGAAGAAATCGAAGCGGAAATTAGCGAATTAGAACAACAAATTGCGCACGTGGAAGAACAATTATGCGATCCTGACATTTACCAAGATCATGAAAAAGTGCAACAGCTGACAAAAGAGAACGAGGAAATGAAACAAAAACTGGATCTATTATTAGTGGAATGGGAAGAACTTCATACACTAAAATAACAAAATACACAAACATCCACCCGTTATGAACAGGTGGATGTTTTTTTAGTTAATCACATACCCACAAACTTATCCCCAATTTTATTCCCGTTATTCAAGTTATTCACCGGTTTTTCCACATTATCCACAAAAAATAGAGGGGTTATGCAAAAAAAACTGTGATTATTTCTTCCCTGATATCATAGAGATTTTTTTATTTTTCCACAATATCCACAACTTGTGGATAAATATATGCACAACCTTTATTTTTTTAATAAAAAAACGGACTTCTTCCAAGAATAAATCCTGAAAAAAAGCCCGTATCATTCCCCTTATTCTAACTCCAGGCCTGGGTTTGCATTTAATGCCATATCCGCCCGTTTTCCTTGCATATACAATACGGTTCCGGCCGCCGCGATCATTGCCGCATTATCAGTGCATAATGATAACGGCGGTATCACCAGCTCAACGTTGTCTAATTTCGCCATTTGCTTTTGTAATTCTGTCCTTAATCCTCGATTAGCGGCGACCCCGCCTGCAAGCAACACTTGACGAACATGATATTCTTTTGCCGCCTGGATCGTTTTGGTCACCAGCACATCGATGACGCTGGCCTGAAAGCTGGCTGCCATATCTTTTGGATCTATTTCTTCACCGCGCTGTTTGGCGTTATGCAGCGTATTTAATACGGCCGATTTCAAACCGCTGAAGCTGAAATCATACGATCCTTCTTCGAGCCAGGCCCGTGGCAAATCGATTGTTGCCTTTCCTTCCTGGGCAAGACGGTCAATATGCGGCCCGCCTGGATAAGGAAGGTTTAACGCTCTCGCCACTTTATCATATGCTTCTCCTGCCGCGTCATCCCGCGTTTCGCCAATCACTTGAAACTTTCCATGTTTCTCCATATAGACGAGTTCCGTATGTCCACCAGAAACAACAAGAGACAACAACGGAAATTTCATCTCAGCAACAAGACGGTTGGCGTAAATATGTCCTGCGATATGATGAACGCCGACTAGAGGAATATTATAGGCAAACGATAACGCTTTTGCCGCGTTGACCCCGATTAACAGCGCACCGACTAATCCTGGGCCTTGTGTTACCGCAATCGCGCTTAACTGTGAAAAAGAAACGCCCGCCTTATTCATCGCTTCTTCAATCACAAACGTAATCTGCTCGACATGATGGCGCGATGCGATTTCCGGCACGACGCCGCCGAATCGTTTATGACTTTCCATTTGCGAGGCGACGATATTGGATAAAATTTCTTTGCCGTTTTTCACTACTGCCGCTGCTGTTTCATCGCAGCTCGTTTCAATTCCAAGCACATATATGTCATGATTCATGATAAATTCACCCACATTACTAGCGCATCTTCTAAATTATCTGGATAATACTGTCTACGAATGCCACCATTGCGAAATCCTAATTTTCGATATAACGATTGGGCGACATGATTAGAAACACGAACTTCCAACGTCATCGTTACAGCCCCTAGCTGTTTGGCCGTTTCCATCAATTTGCGCATGAGCGCTTCTCCTAATTTTTTGCCGCGAAATTCCGGCAATACCGCTACATTCGTAATATGCGCCTCATCGATCACTACCCACATCCCGCCATAACCGATAACGCGGCCGCGATGCACCATGACAATATATTTGGCATAGCGATTGTGAACAAGTTCATTATAAAACGCTTCCCTGCTCCAAGGAGTAGTAAACGAGGCACGCTCTACTTGCAACACAGCATCAATATCATTTAACGTCATGGATCGAAATTGAATATCCATCCCCATGTTTATTTTCCCCTTCTTGTTTGGCAAGCCATTTGGCTTCTGCTTCGGCCAAACGAATGTAATTCGGTACGAATGCATGTGCATCTTCCCGCTCTTTTTTCTTTCCAAGGAACGCTAGTTCGCTTGGCCGCGGCAATTGTAATGCAGCGGGAGCAAAATGGGAGTATTCGCCCAAGTGCCGCTGAAAAATATTTTTATATAGAGCAACATCTGTCCCGATAAACAGCACCGCTTCTTTTCTTGCTTTTAGCTCGCTAGCCCATTCTTCCGCCAGCACAATTCGATCATGTTTTATACATTCGAGTTCTGTCCCATTGTAACGGTATAATCCGGTGTAAATTTGCCCTCTTCGAGCATCAAAGAACGGAGAAATGGCACCCGAAAAATACCGGCCATTAGCCGCCAGCACCTCTAAACTAGATACCCCGACGATTGGAATGTTTAAGGACCATGCTAGCGTTTTCGCAATCGTCACACCGATGCGTACCCCTGTATATGAACCTGGTCCTCTTGCGACAGCGATTAAATCAAGCTCCTGTGGAGTAACGCCACAATGTTTCATCAATGATTGGACCGCAGGCATAACACGCGTAGAATGGTCTTTCTTGATGTTGGTTGTTATTTCTCCTTTTACGACGTCATCCTCCACTAACGCAATTCCCATTACGACATTGGATGTATCAATCGCCAATATTTTCATGCTTCCAAAATCTCCTTACATAACTGTTCATACCATTCTCCCATTGGTTCCATTACTAATTTACGCTGATGATCTCCATGATGAAACAAATAAATGTTTAATCTTTCTTTTGGTAATTGCGTCTTGATAAGGTGTGCCCATTCAATAACAGTGACTCCATCTCCTTCAAAGTATTCATCAAAGCCAAGGTCCTCCATCTCATCCTCTAGACGGTACACATCCATATGATAAAGAGGAAGGCGCCCTTGATATTCTTTTACGATCGTAAAGGTAGGACTATTAATCGTTTTTTCAATTCCCAGTCCTTTTGCCAATCCTTTTGTAAAAGTCGTCTTTCCTGCCCCTAAATCTCCTTCTAGCGTAACAACAGATCCTGCTTCTAATTTTTCTCCCAATTTGCGAGCAAGGCTCATCGTTTCTTCCGGGGAATGCATTATCAGCTCATAACGTTTCATTGATTGTCACCTTAACACATTTTATCATGATAATCTTCGCTGTTGAAATTTTACCATATTTCCGCCATGTGTTACCACTGTTCATGATATAAAGGAAAGATAGCGGCTGCCTTATTATCAAAAGAAGGATGTTTCCACACCAGTTTGCGGTTAGGGAAAAGGGGAAGCAGACATTGTATGCACATAAAAATAAAAAAACCTTAGGAAATCTTATATTTCCTAAGGCAAACGGATTGCGGGGGCAGGATTTGAACCTGCGACCTTCGGGTTATGAGCCCGACGAGCTACCGGACTGCTCCACCCCGCGACGATAAAAAGAATAATTTAATTTAGAAAGATTTCATGAAATTCGTTGCCTCTTCCTCAACTAGCTAATTCAAAGATGTCAAATGCGTCGAGGCAACTCATTGAAAAAAAGTAAAGGGAATTTAGGCGTGTTTCACTCCCTGGTATAATAGAAAC
>NZ_BAWO01000068.1 GCF_000632715.1 Parageobacillus caldoxylosilyticus NBRC 107762
ACAATATATACGTGAATAACTCCACCACTTACAGTTATTAAGTCAAAATAAACACAGTTAGGAATACAACTTTTTACTAAAAATTCTATATCAGAATGAGTAGCAGAAAATATGTGCGCTCTTCTTATATGCTCAGGCAGTTCATATAAACCTTTATTTGGAAAAGGACTATTACAAAAAGGCTCAATGATTACTTGTATTCCTAAAGGTCTGTTTTTTTCTACCACTTGTCTGGCTAAATCAATGATTTCCTTCGTAGCATTACCGTTCTCATCTCCAATAAATAATGTAATTCTTCCTAAACCATTTTCGATTGAATTAATTTTCTTTATTCCGGGAACTCTAAAAAACACTGCTCTTTCAATTTGGTACCGATATAGACTCATAATTCCCTCCAACAATGTTTTTTATTATAGTCCACTAATTTCTTACAATATTTTACTATATAAAGTTACTTCTGTAAAAATATACTCCAACTTCTAAACTGTTTTTGGCGATTGTACCAAATATTTTAGTAAAAAATAACCACTGAATAATTTCCAGTGGTCTGTGATTAGTCTCTTTTCCCGTATTAAAAAACGCGTGCAATTAATGTATTACTGATTATGATGAACTACTACCGTTTATCAAAAGTTATTTAGTGTTTAGGCTGTTAATTATACATTACGATAAACTCTTGAAATTTCTCAATATTTAAGGGAAGAACTTCTGTGTTATAAATATGCAGTGCATATATTAATGGAATTTCTTTTTCAAGTTCATTAAATTCAAATGGAAACGGCTCTGGTCTTCTCACTCTGCCAAAACCACTATTTGTATTGATTAGCATAACCCACTCGCCATATATATCTTCTTTATTCTCTACAAGCAGAATATTAAACCCTGTATTATCCGGGCTTTTTAAATATCCCCAAGCCAGTATTTTCTTATTATCTCTAAGTACAGGTCTTACAACTTTTTTATGAGTTATTCCCCTGTCAAATTGTGATGGCACCTCTCGGATAAAATCATTGTCAAATAATGCTTTTAATTGGATTGTTAGTGTTTTGCCTGAGACAAGGTGGATCTTAGTATATATCTCACTTGAATCCATCGAGTTCAGCGGTGTCATTGTTATTTGTCCGCCAGTATATCTTCTGTTAAACTCTTCAATAAATTCTTTAATAGGATTGTAAATATCATTGGCGTATTGATAGTTAATCATTTTTAAGTAGTTCTTTCTCTCTTGCCTCTCTTTCTCCTGCTTTAATTGTTCTTCCCGAATTGAGATATCCTTACTTAAACGAATATTAATCATATTTTCAATGATTTTAGAGTTTTCAGTGGGTGGTTCATTATCAATAAGCAAGTCATTTCTAATTTCCTGCCAACTTTTATATCTCTTTGCAGTACTTTTTTCTATCATTTTCATAATTACTTGTGTCATTGTAGTAGTTAAAGCAGGATTTATTGATTTAGGCGATGGCGGATTAGTAAAATAATGAGCGTTTCTCCAATCCTGAACATCTGCGTGATGCGGCAGATTAAAAGGATGCTGTAAGGTGGCTAGTTCATAAAATATAATACCCATTGAGTAAATATCCATTTGTATAGTGTTCTTCTCCAGTTTCCATCCTTCTGGTGCCATATATCTAATATGGCCGAACCCTTTAAAAGTCATTTGCCTAGTTCCATCATGAACTATTTTGGATAAACCGAAATCCGATATCTTTACTATTCCGTTATGCAGCAAGATATTATCCGGCTTAATATCTCTATGAATTAAAATACTATTGATATGCTCCATGCCATTAATTAACTGGTGAAAATAGTCAAGCAAATCCTTATTAGAAATAAATTCATTCTTTCGGATTGCAGTCTTTATTACCTGCTGAAGAGTTCCTCCGTTAGCATATTCCATTATAATGTATGGAGGCAATTCAGAATATTTGCTTCCATCATGAACAAAAACATAATTCACTGCATTTTCATGCGAAACCTTCATAGCCATGACGCTCTCATTTTGAAAACTCAGAAGTTGCTCGCTGTTCGGGAAATTAGACGGCAAAGTTTTTAATGCCCAAATACTTTTATCAGATTCTTTTTCGATTTTATAAACATATCCAAAACTCCCATTTCCAATAGGCTCTAATACTTTATAACTATTTTCTTCCCCATCAAATACAACAGAATTCGGTTGTATTAACAAATATATTCCCCTCCCTAACGAAATTACCGTTATCTGTATAGTAAATATTATAAACTGAAATATAAAATTCTACATTATCAGATACATAAACAAAATAAAGAAGTCAAGCGATTCCATTAATAAAATAGGAAAATTGCCCCATTCCTCCCCCCTAAACTAATCATCTATATTTTATTGAGTTTCGTGCTTTTTCTCTTATCTCCTGCATCCCTTTCGAATGAGAAAAGAGGCTATAATTAAACCTCTCTTCTCCCCACGAAAAGATGAAGATGAAAAAGTAGCAAAAAGTGTAAATGATGTTTAAGTATAACGCTGTTTATATACCTTGTTAGGACTATTCTGGAAAAATTCCACTTGTGAGTATATCTTTATTAAATTATTTGTTAGTTACGGCTAATTGCCATCAAATAATTACTCATGATGTAATGAAACACTTTTTCCTGCAATATATAGTTCTGTTTAATGTCTGGAAAACTTAATTTGTAGTAGTTATACTTTGGAGTCTTCACAATTTCATAAGTGACATCTTGTTTAAACAGGTCAATCAACATCGGAATTTCTTCTATGTAAAAATTCTTGTTAATCTGCATGTATTCAAAATAAGGCAAGACACAGTGTAAAACGGTTCCGTTTTCTGTTTTAAGTACTAAAGAAACCTGTTTATACGGCTCAATCTCAACAGCACTTTTCAAAACAGAATCTTTATACAGAAAATTGATTTCAATTAATTCTTCTACTGTGTATTTCATGTCCGTTCCCTCCCTTCTTACATTATTTCATCTCTTACCTTTATGTTTATAATCACCTGTATTTATTGCAAAAGTCTTATATAATACCGTTATGAATAAAATAGAGAACAGTTAAGCTTAAAAAGCCTACTGTTCCCCTCCCTATACCTTAATCCGTATGTCATTTCAGCAAATCGCGGATGTAATACAAAATGATCAAAGTGATTAAACTAATCAAAAACTTAATCCCACTTTTATCGTTTTCCTTCTGCTTCATCCATGTTCACCCTCTGCTCAAATCATTAAAAACGAATAAATGACTGCCCCAAAAATCGACAGTAAAATTACAATTCCAATAACATATTTCACGTATCTGTAAACCTTCGTTTGGGAAAAATTTTTAAAGCAAAGATGAATGGCTAAATCAGCGAATGCGACGATGATTATAAAAACAAACAGCAACAAACAAAAATCTGAGGCCTTTTCTGCCCATGCAATTAACGACTGTATTTCTGACATGAGAACTCCTCCTTTTTTATCTTACGTTATTTTGCTCTCTTACTAAGCATCATTTAAATTTCAAGGGGTTCAATCCTGCTTTTTTATTGAACATGCGATGTGGTTACGGAATCAATTTATAATTATTGATAATTATTGAATATGCAAATATAAAAACACGGAGCCAAAGCCCCGTGTTTAAATAAATATTGTCAGGTAGTAACTACATTTACTGTCAATTAATTATTAATACACCAATTTATGTATATTAAACATGTAATAATGTTTTATGTAATAAAAAATCATTTTTTATTTTGTTTTTTATACTCTGCATATATCTTGGTTAACTCCTGTAATACTGTCAAACCATTCTCTCCCCGAATTTTTTGTTAATAATACGCTATCTCATCGGGGACTAACGTATTACCTCCAAAAGGAAAAATAAAGGCGCTCTTTGAACTCTCAGTTAAATATTTCGTTATCGACTTATCATAAACTGGATTCGTTGTTTCTATCAAGTTTAAATCGAGTCTTTCTGGTTTAATTCCTCCTGAAATAATCAATACTTCAAAACCATCTACCTTTTCTACTTTCCGCTTTGGATGGTCTAGAAAATAATTAAACACATCATTTAATGTAAACTCATATCCATCAAATAGAAAAGCACCCAAAGCTGAATTTTTAGAAGCTTGGGTGCAAATAGAAGACAGGCAACGAAAATCAGTCAAATTAGATTAATAGCGACAGCTTGTCTTTTCTATATATATTTGTAAAATCGTATTTCTTTTCCATGTATACTTGATGCCAAATCATAAAAGCAAGGACGGTCCAGATTTTTCGGCTATGGTCTGCTTTATTTTTGCAATGTTCGTCTAGTAAACGATACAATACATCTTTATTAAATAAATGATCGGTTGCGCTTTCTTTTATAATGTTTTTCGCCCAATCATGCATTTCATTTTTTAACCAATGACGAATTGGCACCGGAAATCCTAATTTTTTGCGATTTAAAACATGATCTGGAACAATTCCTTTTGCTGCTTTTCGTAGAATATATTTCGTCGTTTTGTTTGTCGTTTTCATTTCCGGAGCAATTTTGGCGGCTACTTCAAATACCTTTTTATCTAAAAATGGAACCCTCAACTCTAATGAATGGGCCATCGTCATTTTGTCGGCTTTTAATAAAATATCGCCTCGCAGCCATGTATGAATATCAATATATTGCATCCGGTTTACAGGAGGATAATGAGTTGTTTCTCTATAAAAAGGAGCTGTAATATATGTATATTCTAATCCCCTCTTATATCCTTTTAGCAGTTCTTGTTTTTCTGTCTCGCTATACATTTTCGCATTGCCGATATATCGTTCTTCCATTGGTGTTGTACCGCGCTCAATAAAGCTTTTTCCTTTTATTCCTTCCGGGAGTAGCCCTGCAATCACTCTCAAAGCTGATTTAACCGTACTTGGCATTCGCTCAAAAAGTTCCAATGACTGTGGCTCACGATAAATGTTGTAACCGCCAAATAACTCGTCAGCTCCCTCACCGGAAAGAACGACCGTTACATGCTTTCTTGCTTCCCGGGCAACAAAATAAAGCGGTACTGCCGCAGGATCGGCAAGTGGATCATCCATATGCCACATAATTTTCGGTAATTCCGCCATATATTCCTCTGGTGAAATGACATAGCTAATATTCTCAACGCCCAGCTTTTCCGCTGTTTCTTTTGCCACATCAATTTCACTGAAGCCTTCCCGCTCAAAGCCGACAGAAAATGTCTTGATATTAGGATTGAATTGTTTAGCAATTGCTGCAATGAAGGATGAATCAATTCCTCCTGATAAAAACGAACCTACCGGCACATCGCTGCGCATATGCACTTGCACGGAATCGAACAGCGCGTTGCGAATTTCTTTGACAAGTTCATCTTCTGATTTGATGATAGGTTGGAATTGGGCTTTCCAATAGCGATGAATGGTTAATTTTTCACCGATTTTTTTCTTAATATAATGACCCGGTTCTAACTTTTTAATACCAACAGACATCGTCATCGGTTCAGGTACATATTGGAATGTTAAATAATGCTGCAGTGAATCATAGTCTAATAAATCATTTTTAAGAGCGAGCAAAATACTTTTCTTCTCGGAAGCAAAAAACGTACGGTCGCCCTGTTCCATGTAGAAAAATGGTTTTATGCCAAACGGGTCACGTGCCGCAAAAATCGTTCTCTCTTGTTTGTCCCAGATGACGAAAGCAAACATACCTCGAAGCTTTTCTACAGCTTTTTCTTTTTCAGCACTATAAAGAGCAATAATGACTTCTGTATCGGAATGAGTAGTAAATTTATATCCCTTTGCAAGCAATTCTTCTCTCAATTCCACATAGTTGTAGATTTCCCCATTAAATATGATCCAATATCGTTCATTTTCATAGGACAATGGCTGGTGCCCTGTCTCAAGATCAATAATACTCAAGCGTCGAAATCCAAAATTCACGTATTCATCAAAAAAATAACCACCATCGTCAGGACCGCGATGAGTAATGATATCATTCATTTCTTGAAACGTTTCTTTCCATTTTTCATCGACGATTCTTGGATGATCATGAATACAACCAATAAAACCGCACATGATATTGCTATTCCCCCACTTTATCAAATTTAAATTTTATAGATTGTATCAAGACTTGGGTTAGCAAAATATAATATTTTGATCTTATTTAAATTTAACAAACTCTATTTTTATACCATCTATAGGTTCCTGTAATGAACTTTTAACATAAATTATTCCTCCTGAAACCTGTTACGATATTCTCATACTAGAAACATATCAACACAAAAATTAGTAGCTTTTCACTCAATGATATTCTCATTCCTCAAACACAAACATATTAAAACAATAAAATGTGGAGAAATTATGGATTTTTTAGAGATTGTTACAATAATTACATGATAAGAATCATCTCCATTGTTTCTGCAAATTTAGTTGATAATATAAAAACAGCAAGTTTAACAAAGGAGTTGCAACTGTCATGTTAGGGATTATACTTTTTTTAGCCTTTATGATTGTTTCACTTTCTATTTTTCTTTTACGAAAGCCAACCAATGAGAAGTTATATAAACTAGCAATAGGATCCTATATCGCTTTTTTCCTATTGTTTTTAACTCTATTTTTCCATTATGTAAATTCTGAAAATATGGTCGACGCTATAAACAATCTAGTACAGAAAACATCATATAAAAATAAAGTTGAAGCGAGAAATCCATCATCTAGACATTCAAAAGAACAAATCCCGGTTAAATCAGCTCTCATTGATGCCCCCCTTTTCTCGCAACTCCCAGAACTACCAAGGGGGTGCGAGGTAACAAGTCTGGCAATGCTTTTGAATCACGCGGGAATCAATGTAGACAAGATGACACTAGCGAAGCAAATAAAGAAAAATCCAACCCCTTATCGAATACATAATGGAAAAGTATTTTATGGACATCCAAATGAAGGGTTTGTTGGTGACATGTATACAATAAAGAAACCGGGATATGGTGTCTATCATAAACCTATAAAAGAATTAGCCGAGATTTATTTACCAAACCAAATCGTTGATTTAACAGGACAATCATTTGAAGAAATATATAAGTATTTGTCTGAAGGTACCCCAGTTTGGGTTATTACCAACACAACCTTTCGTATACTTCCTCCGTCTGAATTTATTGAATGGCAGACCCCGCAAGGCCCTATAAAAATAACATACCGGGAGCATTCCGTGTTAATCACCGGATATGATGAGAAATATATTTATTTTAATGACCCATTGACAGGTACGAAAAATAAAAAAGCACCTAAGTCTGAATTTATTCAAGCTTGGATACAAATGGGCAAACAAGCTATTACCTATAACCGCAATTAACCGGTTATAGATAGTGGCTTATCTTTTTTATTTCAAAATGTAATTTGACTCCTATTAATGTCAAACAATAATTTAATCTTCGAACTACTTCGTGTGAAAAAAATATAATTTTTCTCCATAAATTTTGCACATTTATTCTTTATGATGATATCAGTAGTGATTCAGATTACATGTTTACGGAGGGATGTATGCATGAAGAAATTATTGTTTGGAACCATCTTAGCAGGAGTCGTTGCTATCGGTACAGCCTGCTCAAATAATACTTCGCACAGTTCCATGCAAGGACACGATATGTCAAACATGAATATGAAGGAAGAAAACACCGCACAGGACTCCAGTAAGAAACTGCCTTTGGCAACAAACACAGAAGTTTTATCCGGTAAAGAGATTAATCTTACTGCTAAGGAAGCATTATTACAAATAAATGATAAAGTAAAACTTCCGGTCTACACGTACAATGGATCTGTTCCCGGTGCACAAATCCGTATTAAACAAGGGGACAGAGTGAAAATCAATTTTAAAAATGAATTACCGGAACCGACGACCATTCATTGGCACGGCTACCCTGTTCCGAATAGTCAAGATGGAGTTCCGGGTGTCACGATGAACGCAATTAAACCGGGGGAAACCTTTACGTATGAATTTACAGCTACTGTACCGGGAACGTATTTTTATCATTCCCATCAAGAAAGCGCGAAACAAGTGGACAAGGGATTATACGGTACATTAATTGTAGAGCCTAAGAATGAGGAAAAAGTAGATCGAGATTATACACTTGTGTTAGATGAATGGATGAGCAATCCAGATGAAGGAAATATGGATATGAGTGGTATGGATCATAGTAATATGGGACATGGAAATAGCTCTGATGACCAACATATGGATATGAGCAGCATGGGCCATGATATGAGTATGTATGATATTTTCACGATTAACGGGAAAAGCGGTTCCGCTGTAGAACCTTTAAAAGTAAAAAAAGGCGAAAAAGTACGGCTCCGCCTTGTAAACGCAGGATACATGCCTCACAAGCTTCATCTGCATGGCCATGAGTTTAAAATTGTCGCAACAGACGGGCAGCCGTTAAAAGATCCGCAGCCAATCAAAGATGAACTTTTAAATATTGCTCCGGGTGAACGTTATGATATTGAATTTACAGCGAATAATCCGGGAGAATGGTTATTAGAATGCCATGGTGATATGAAAGGCACCGATGGCATGAAAGTAAAAATTCAATACGTAGGACAGGCAAACAATACGGACAAAGCAAACGCAAAAGAGGATCTCCGTATCGTTGATATTACAAAATACGGAAAACATGAATTAGGTCAATTTACATTAGACCAAAAATATGATGTAGAGTACACAATGGATTTAGGAACAGCCATGGGCAAAGATGGCATGGTCTACACGATTAATGGGAAAACGTATCCTGAAACAGCACCCGTAAATGTGAAGAAAGGAGATCTAGTAAAAGTAAAATTGGTGAACAATTCACCGAAAGATTTACATCCTATGCATTTACACGGACATTTCTTCCAAGTATTAAGTAAAAATGGTAAGCCAATTACAGGCTCCCCATTGATTAAGGATACCTTGAATTTAAAACCGGGTGAAGAATATGTAGTCGCATTTAAAGCAGATAATCCGGGAAATTGGATGTTCCATTGCCATGACTTGCACCATGCTTCAGCCGGAATGGTCACAGAAGTAAAATATAAAGATTACAAATCTGACTATATACCAAACTCTAATGACACAACAAATAAACCTGAATAACAATGTGAACTAACCCCAAAAAGTGGATGTTTAAAAAATCCCTGGAGTTATTTCCTATAGAAGGAAATAACTCCCTTTTCTTTTTCTTTAGTGTTTATTTTTGCTTGTCACTTAGTGGCTTGACATAGAGTCTCCTTAAGAATAGTTACCTCGCCAGTAAGCCAAGTGCTGTTTCAACTCCTCCTTCTTAACCAGTACATGTCATACCTTCAACTTGTAAATGATATTACGTTTTTGACATTTAATTTCCTCCTTCCAAACAATAGTTTTTACACGAAAAAAATAAAGAATAAATTCAAACTTACTAGAAAAACCAAAACAATAGATACCCAATTTCTTACATAGTTGAAACATCTTTGGTCTTTTAATTGTTGGTCTATTTCAAATCCGTATACTAGCAGACTCATGATTAAAATTGGAGTTACTATTGTTACTGAGAATAAAATTGGCATTAAAAAGCTATTTACACTTTTATAAAAATAAAATGGTAAGAATTTTGACACTGCAGAGATTATTGGATCGAAGAGGAATGACGTCAAAAATCCGAGACTTAAACTCATCATCTTAAATTTAAATGAAAATAACAAAAATAAAATATACACCATGACTATAGCACTGACAACCTTACCTATGATTTGGATAAATGACAGTAACCAGAGATCTCCAAATTTTGTCGCCCAAAATATCATCACGAATAACCCAATTGTTTTCCCCAGAACGAGATAACATAGTTCTCTTATCCAATTTTGATGAAATTGTTTAAAAAGGTAACAAATAAACAAAATGTTTATATAAATTTGGCTTGGTGTAAATAAAGCCAATAGACCTAAGTATATTGTTTTTAATATCCTCGTTTGGCTTTCATGATAATGACTCCAAAAAAACTCGTGAATATTTAATAAGAATACATCTACAAATTGGTTGTATAATTCCATATAATACTCCTCACAAAATTAATGTGTTTCAAATTTTTCCTTTGATAATATTCACTTTATGTTGCCTATTGTCCACATCTTTGTTTTCTGCAACTAAAAATTTAAGCGAAATGCAATGAAAAAGTTTAGCACCATAGTTCCATAAAAGTAAATATAATCCATATACCAATATAATTATCTTACTCTATAAGGCTTGACATGGAGTCTCTGCGTGCATGGATTCTTTTGCGAAGGCTGCAGCACAAAAGGAGTTCGCAGAGACAACCAGCCTACCATGCACGCCACTCCATGTAAAGCCGTGTCTCTGAATTATATTTTGTGAGAAAACTGACCTGTTTTGTTTCCAATTTAGTGCTTAATTTTTTATCTTGCATTTTCCTAAAGTTTTATTTTGCATTAAACACGTCTTTAAATTTGTAAGCAACATGTTATTCACAATAAATAACCAACCATACCCATCATTAGAAAAAAGTGTTTTAGCTTTTCCCCTCCTGAAAACTTAATATTACTAAAAACCGGTGAAACCCCCATAAAATCTGTTGATAAGAAATGATGTTAACTTTGTCATCCAATCAAAAAACAAGAATATTCCCATAAAAACCATAATGTAACCACTGACTTTTAAAATCGTCCGGTTATATTTTTTAATCCAATGTAATTTTCCAATAAAAAACGCCATAGTAAAAAAAGGAATTGAAAAACCAAGTGAATACATTATCATATAAAACAGTGCTTGATTGGGATTTGTTACAGCTAAAGCGATTACGGAAGCCAAAATCGGGCCTGTGCATGGTGTCCAACCGGCAGCAAATCCAATTCCAATGAGACTTGATCCAAAGTAACCTGTTGGGCGATTCCGAAACGAAAACATCTTCCTATCTTTCATAAGAACAGATGGTTTAAATACACCGATGGTCATCAGGCCGAAGAAAATGATTAAAATGGAACCTATTTGCCTTATTAAATCATCGTATTTTAAAAAGAAGGATCCTATAACGGACGTAGAAAAACCAATCACGATAAAAATCACTGTAAAACCAAGCAAGAAGAAAGCTGTATGTAAAAGTGCCCTCTTCTGCAATAATCCATTATTTTCTTTTATTTCTTCAACCGAAATACCCGTAATATAAGATAAAAATGCGGGATAAAGCGGGAGACAACATGGTGAAATAAACGATAAAACTCCTGCACCAAATGATAAAATCGCATTAACCTCTGTCATGATATCAGCTCCTTTAATAACAAAAAGGGAGCTCCCTCCCTATCATGGCATAATTTGAGTCATATATTTCTCTATATCTTCTTCAGTTAGACTGGCTGTGATTCGATCAACTACTTTTCCATTTTTGTCAATTAGAAATGTAACTGGGATTGGCCCCACACCATATAAATCAATGACTTCTTCTTTCTCATCTAGCAAAATTGGAAAAGTCAGACCATAACGTTTTACAAACTTTTCTACTGTTAATTTTGGTTCACCTACATCAACTGCTAAAATCGTAACTCCTTTGTCTTTAAATTTCTCATACTGATTTTGCATATAAGGCATCTCTTCTTTACAAGGCGGACAATAGGTGGCCCAAAAATTTAAAAACACACCTTGTCCTCGATAATCACTTAATCTTACCGTTTTTCCATCAAGAGTTTGTAATTGAAAATCCGGGGCTTGGTCGCCACGAGAGACCATTCCATTGTCATTGTTAAAAATACTTGAATATAGTACATAAATGATCGTAGCAACAAATCCAATTAAAATCCCAATTCGCACGATAAGTCTTCTTTTTTTAGCCAAAACGAAAAACACTCCTTTACAAATTCTTTTAAGCATATGAATGCAATCCAGCAATGACAAGATTTACGACAATTAAATTAAACATTATGATGACAAAACCTATCACAGACAGCCAAGCAGACTTTTCTCCTTCCCAACCTTTTGATAATCGGAGATGGAGATATGCTGCATAGAAAAGAAAAGTGATTAATGCCCAGACTTCTTTTGGATCCCATCCCCAAAACCTTGTCCATGCTTCTTGTGCCCATATCATTGCAAATATTAACGCACCTAATGTAAATACCGGAAAACCAATAATTACTGAACGATAACTGATTTCATCTACTAATTCCGGACGAATATTTTTTAAGTATGGTTGAATCTTTGCCCCAATTCTTTTTTGGAATAAAAGTCGCAACATTATATATAACACGAGTCCCATTAATAATGACCAAATCAATGAATTTAGTTTTCTTGGTGCATTGACCCCATTCATCCATGAAGGAGCTTCTACAATTGGTTTAAAAGAATGAGAACTCTTCACGATTTCCCCGTCAGGAGGCCCTACTATGGCTGGCATATGATAAACAAGCTCTTGTTCTTGTTGTGTTTCATTTACCCATGAAAATGTTGTTTCAAAATTCATGGCATTAAAAATATAAGAAACAATGGCGAAAGCTAATGTACTTAATATAGAATAAATCACAAATTCAATCCAAAAGGTTTTTTTGCTGCTCTTCGTTTGGTCAACAACTCGCAATAAGTAAATAAAACCTGCTACAAAACTAATGGTCAAAATTCCTTCTCCTAATGCTGCTGTTGTCACATGAATTTTCAGCCAATAACTTTGTAAAGCTGGCACTAATGGCGATGCCTCTTTTGGAAATACACTGGCATAGGCAATAACCGTCATCGCAGTAGGAAGTGCAAATAGTCCAATGATGTTTGTTTTATAAATTAAATAGATTATTAAATACCCCAAAACGATCATCATGCCTAAAAATGTAGTAAACTCAAACATATTGCTTACTGGTACATGAGAAATGGCAATCCAGCGAGTAATAAAATAACCGATTTGCAATAAAAAACCTAAAGCAGCAACAATGATTGAAATACGTTCCCATTTTTTGATTTTCAAAGAAGCTTTCTTTTGTTTTGACGCGAAAGATCCCCATGCTAGAATGGTTGCTATAAAATAAGCAAAAAATGAACTAGCTAAAAGATTACTGCTCACATTAATCATGCTACCTCTCCTTTATGCTCTTTTTGATCCTGAGGCTTGGTTAAATCTGTATCTTTAATTACATAATCAATCTCTTTTTTAAGTCCATACCAGTTTTTGTTTGTATGTGCTGCCATCCAAATTTCATTTCCGACGATTTGCACCCAGATTCTTCGATGGTTCCAATACATACCTTGAACAAGACCAATCATAAAAATTAAGCCGCCGAATGCTATGACTCCTAAGGTGCGGTCTTTTCTTACAGTTAAAGCAGTAACATTACGTACATCCAATTTTGTAAACGTCATTTTAAATTTGTTTTCACCGAATGGCTCCAAATTTTGTCGAATAGCAACAAAACTGATTTCTCCATCCTTTGTTTTAGGGGTGTACATTTTAAATACAAATGCAGGGTTATTTGGAATTTTGGATTTTGTTGTTGGACCTTTATCGCCAAATTCAAAATCAGGAAAATATTCGAGAATTTCCACTTTATACCCATTTCCTAAATTGTAAGTAGATTTTGGATTCAATAAATCAACTTCTATTTCTCCAAAGGTTTTTCCGGTCTCTTTTTCCTCCAACTTAAAATACATTTTATGAAACTCATTCAACTTGTAACTTGTTTGATAAAGAGCAAATCCATCGAATTTTAAAGGATGATTGACCTTAATCGATTGTTGTTTAAGTTTAACTAGTTTAGGTTCAGCACCAGCAATTCCTACATTTTTGTTTTCATAAAGGATAGCATCAGTCTGATAGTTTTTTGGAATTCCATTACCGACTTTTTTTATTATTTCTTGAAACTTTTTATCATCTTGATCATAAGTCTCTAATATGAATCTTTCACTTTTTAAATAGTATTTTCTGTCTGTACCAGGGATTGCTTCTGTTTCTCCATCACGAATCCAGAGAACTTCATCCACGTACATTCCTGGGAAAAATCTTAACATCGCGCCAATTAATACAATCACCAGACCAAGATGATTAACATACGGTCCCCATCTGGAAAAACGTCCTTTTTCCGCGAGAATATTTCCGTTTTCTTTACGTATCTGATAATGTTTTTCTTTTAATTTCTGCTCAACTTGTTTTATCGTTTCGTGAGGATTTGGAACTCGTGATATTCCAAAGATTCTTTGACGTTTTAAAAAGCTTGTATGCCTTGTAACACTCTGTTTTTTTAAAGCCCGATATAGGGGAACAACCCGATCTAAACTTGCAATAATTAAGGATAAACCCATTGATGCAAGCAAAAGCATATACCACCAAGAGCCATACAGATTATGGAATCCTAATGTGTAGAAAATATATCCAACTACCCCATACTGTTCTTTATAATATTGTGCTGGATATACATTAGGTGGAATATACATTTCCTGTGGCAATATTGTACCAATAGCTGACGCAATAAGAGTTAACACGATAATCCAAATTCCAACTTTTACAGACGAGAAGAAGTTCCAAATTTTATCAATTATTGTTGTTTGATATGTTTTCGATCTCCTTGCAACCCCTTCATATCGCATATCCAGAAGTTTCTGTTCTGTTTCTTCATGAAACGGTTTGCCGCACGATTCGCATAATTCCGTTCCAATAGGGTTTTTATGCCCACATTCACATTCTATCAATTGCAATTTCCTCACCTTTCTATAAATACTTTTCCATTGCCTTATGGAATTATAGAAGAAAAATTTGAAGAAAATATGAAGAAGACCAAAAAATTATAAATTTACTAGTATTTTATAAAATAAAAAAAAGCAACCAAATTTGGTTGCCTTTTTCGCATTATGTAGTATGTTTTGTCTTAGACAATATAATGACATTGGAATCATCAGTTTGTTTAAGGAGTTCGATTTCTTCCATTAATTTCATATTTTGTTCTTGTAAATTTTTCACTTGCATCTTCAATGATTTCAGTTCATTCAATTGATTTGTTGATTGAGTTGTGTGACAGTCCTTTTTCCCTCGTGTAAACATCCCTTTCATACAGAATAACATCATTAAAGGACATAATAAGTATATCAACCATTCCATATTTCCTGATCCCCTTTCATATAAATTGAAACCTCTTTCAGTAGGAGATCTCCTTCCTTTATATTACAAGTTCGTCCACGAATGAGGTTCTTTCGGTCGGTAATTCCTCGTTCGAAGATGCTTGAGGCTGTCCTACCGCCCATTAGAACAGGGCAACTTCGGTAAAAAGCCCTTCAAAAAAGAAGAACTTTTATCAATTTTTACACGATGGTTTTATTCAGCTTTATTATAAGATTCCATGAATTCTCCGCATGCCTTCATCATTTTTTGTCCTTGAGGAGAATTCATCGCTTCCATCATCTTCATCATACCGTTTCCATTCATCATGTTCGTCATACTATCTGACTTTTCCGCATAAGAAAACTGTCCGACTACTAACAATGCTGCCAGCGCAAATGAAGAAACAAATGCAATTTTCTTTTTCATTTATGATCCCCTCCCTTCGTTTTAAAACCATTATAGACAATAAATTTGATGAAAATATGGAGATTTGTCTATTCTCTAACATGTCTCATGCTATCTTACAAATGTACTTGGAACTTTTGGGAGAAAATATAAAGACGACTCATCAATCTTTCAATAGCCGTTTTTTCTCTTCATATTCATTTGCATCAATTCTCCACGAGCAAGTCGCTCTTTGAGAATATTCAATGCATGATTTGATTTATTTTCAAATGGTTTCATGATTAACAAGATCATACAATATATTGCAAATCCAATAATGATGATCCAAAATAACATATTTAACATCATACCCATGTTCATCATCATGACTTCCCCTCATTAGTAGTTGTTTGACTATTCATCCCTTTTCCCTGTTTTGCTATTTGTATCCAATTTCCACCATGATTATCCGTTAAATAAATGTCTTTTTCAAACGTTGTGAAAACGATTTGCTTTTCATTGTTTGGATTTACCGCAATGTATCCAATAGCATTATCCTCACTTAAAGTTGGAATAGGGATGTTTTTTTTCTCTCCGGATTCAAGATTAATTTCCATCAAAGAAGGCTTATCAGTAATAACTCCGGCAAGAAGTTTTCCCTCTTTTGTAAAGGAAACGGATGTGACTGGAGTATTTTTTGCAATGTTATCAAAAGAATTACCATAATCCTTAGATAAATAAACCCCTCGATTTGTACTGATCACAACCATATTTTCTTTCTCTGGATGAACAGCAATAGCTGATGGTTGCCCTTCTAGTCCTTTCATATCGCTTTTCGTCCACGTTTTTGTTTCGTCTAACGAGTAGTACAATCCAGCGTCATCCATTCTTGAATTCCGTTCTGGGTTTAAAACATAAATGGCATGAGAATAATATCCAACCCCCATTCCGTGAAAGTCAACCTCCCCATATAAATCAAGCGTTTGTAGGTTTTTCCCCATATCTGTACTTTTCACTACACCGAATGGATTTTTCATAGAAGAACCCGGAGCTGGATGTCCACTGCTGTAAAACCCGTTATCAACCATAGAGAATCCCATATAATCATGTTTTTCTCCTTCTGGAATTTTCCACTTACCGTTTTTATAGACCTTCAATCCATCATGCGCCGGTACATAAATTTCAGTCCCATCATTCGTAAAACCTAACCCGTGAATATGCATAAAATCAATGTCCTCTTCTTCTCCTGTCCCATTTGTTAATGCAAATACTCCAGAAACAGCTAAGGCTAGTAAAGCTAAAACTGATACCCATCGGCTTAATTTTAACCATCTTTGCAGCTTGTCCCGTTTTAAGCGTCCTTCTTGTTTTTTCACATTAACAGTTTTTAATTGATTTCTGATTAGGAAAAATAAAATGATTCCTAACCCCAACAAAATCGACGACACAATAAAGCTATAATTTAACAAAGTAGCGGTCAACATCTCCCGTTGGTGTTCTTCTTCAGTACCATGCGCGAATACACCAACCGGAATCATAAATAATGCTGAGATCAAAAAAGTAAAAAGTTTTAACTTCAATCCTATTCTCCCCTTTTCTTATAAAGTAAAAGATAGAAAATTCCCGCAAGAAGAATGGGAACTCCCATCCATAGACAAATTTGAACAAACGTTTTCATATATACCCTTAATTCCGGACGGAACATGAACGAACCGGACATCGTCAAACATAACAATCCAGCCATGATCAACAAAACAGGCACAATGATTTCAAATTTTTTCATTGGGCATCCCCCTTATAAATCGGGAATGTAAGTTCAAAGCTTGTCCCTCTTCCCACTTCACTACTTACATGTATAGTCCCATTTTGCAGTTTCACAAGTTGTTTGACGATTGCCAGTCCAAGCCCGGTACCCCCGAATTCTCTTGATCTTGATTTTTCCACACGATAAAATCGTTCAAATAAAAATGGAAGATCTTCTTTCGGTATCCCTATCCCCGTATCTTCAATCAAAATCTTTACTTTGTCTTGATCATAAGACAATTCTATTTTTATAAACCCTTTTTCTGTATAACGAATGGCGTTTTCGATTAAATTAATGACAATTTGCTCCATTCTTAAACCATCCGCATAAATACTCGGCAATTGATAAATTTTATGAAAATATAACTGTAACCCTTTCTCCTTTGCTTTCACTTTTGTTTTTAATACGGCATTTTCAATCACTTCAATCAGATCAATTTCCTCCAAATGTAATGGTAACTTTCCTTCCTCCATCTTTGCCAGTTCAAACAAGTCATTGACTAGCTTGGACATTCTATTGGCTTCTTGCTCGATAATTTGTATATACATTTCTTTTTCATCCTCTGTTTGATACTGTTGGTTTTTTAATGCTCTCGCATACCCTTCTAAATACGTAAGAGGAGTCCGCAATTCATGGGAAATGTTTGCAAAAAATTCCCGCTGGTTTGACCGGTACCTGTATAATTCAACGGCTAAATCATTAATCGCCTTGGCTAGGGAGCCAATTTCGTCTTTTGTTTCAACCAAAACTTTTGTATTTAAATCACCTTCAGCCATTTTGCGGGTTGCTCTTTCCATTTCTAAAAGTGGATTGGCTAACTTGCGTGATACAATAAAGGTAAAGCCAAGGGCTAAAAGAATGGCACCAATGCCAGCCCAAACAATTAAATTCCTTATTAGATGAATTGATTGATGTATCTCATCGATGGAAGCCAATACAAAAATTCCGCCGATAAAGCGATTTTGTGCAAAAATAGGTCTTCCAACGCTTAGAAAACGTTTATCTAAGATTTCATCGTAATATTCCTTTTCAATGACGGAATTTCTCCTTAAAAGAGAAATGTCATTTGCATCGATTCTTTCTCCTTTCGATAAGCTTGGGATCCCAGAGTTTGCAACGACGATGCCTTGTTCGTCTACGATTACAATTTCCTGATCTATCATATCGGCAAGTAATTCAAACATACGGAGGATATTTTTATCCTCTAACGATGTGATGGAATTCGCATAACGATTGGATAAATCGTAAATTTGATCTTTCATTTTACTGTAATAAAAGCCAGAAAATATTTCATTGATAATAAAACCAAGTGGAAGCAAAATGGTTAACACAATGACTAGAATACTTGCCCCTAATTTTACAACGATACTATTCCATTTCATTGGTCTTCTTCAGGAGCTTGGAATTTATAGCCCATTCCCCAAACCGTTTTAATCGGATTAAAGGAAAGCCCGTTTTTTCTAAACTTTTCCCTTATATTTTTCACATGGGTATCAACTGTACGAATATCTAAAACGTCATGAACTCCCCATACCCGATCTAGTAACATATCCCTTGTAAATATCGTTTTTGGGTTTAACACTAATAGCAAGAGAATATCAAATTCTTTTGGTGTCAATTCTAATGGACGATCGTTTACAAAAACTTGTCTTTCATTTTGATCGATTTTTAAATCTGCAATCTTAATGATTCCTTCCGTTTGAATAGGATTGGAAGAAGCAGCTGAACGTCTTATTAGTGCTTTAACCCTTGCCACTAATTCTTCGGGTTCAAAAGGCTTTACAAGATAATCATCGGCTCCAACATCAAATCCTTGTACTTTATCTTTTACATCACCACGTGCCGTAAGCATAAGGATGGGCACTTGACTCATTTCCCTTATCTTTTTGCATACCTCCCATCCATCCATATCGGGCATCATGATGTCTAAAATCACTACGTCGATTCTTCCTTTTGTCAATAAGGTTAATGCTTCTTGTCCACTTGCCGCTTCAGTTAAGTGAAAATATGGAGAAAGATTGATTTTTAGTAAATGCCTCATGTTCCATTCATCATCAACGATTAATACTCTTTCTTTCTTCATCCTTATATCACAATCCCTGTTTATAATTTGTTAATAAATGATCCGGTCAATTGTTTGTCCTTTAACCTCTCATTTTTTCAGTTAAAGAAAACACATTCAATCATCGTCCCATATACGATTTCTTGAACCACTTTCATGATAACTCCACCTGCTTGTTGATCCACAAGCGGTGAAAGTGTTTTAAACAATTGTGGTGCGTCGTAATAGACGGTATAAAACGGTTCATTCGCAAAAATAATTAAGGCACAAGCTGTAGTCAGTAACATTCCTGATGTAAAATATAGTAAATTTTTTGGATATTTGATAAACAATCTAATTCCTTAGTGACCGGAATTAAAGGGATCCACATGAACAATGCGGAGATGGTTAATATAATATGGGTTAAGTTATGCAAGATATTATGTGAAACGATTGTATTAAATATGAATGGGACTTGATAAAACGAAAACAACACATTAAATAAAAGTAACGGGATCAACGGATATTTTAAAAAATTGATCCATTTGTATCTTAATCCTAAATGAAGAATTGATACCATCATTCGATTTGGCAAACCTAACAGCAGTAAAGGTGGTAAAACTATATAAATTAACAATTGTTCCAACATATGAGCGCAAAAAATGATCTCCTAAGTAATGTAAAAGGCTATCCCCAACAAAAACGCAAATAAAACTGGTGTTCCTTCGAAACGATGAGCCGTATCATAAAAGGCTGACTCAAAATATTAATAATTTGATTAAAGAAGTCGTACACCTTCTATCACTATTTTTCGTTGATTTTTACAATGATTAATCTTATTAAAAAATTTTGAAGAAAATATGGAGATAGATGCTGATATTATATTCTTTTGTGTGTATACATTTCTTTGCTACCGATTGTATCCTCAACAAACGCTTTATGAACTTGTTGAAAATCTTAAAATATAGAAATAGTTAGACAAAAAACGAAAGTACAAACAACATAAATCTTTATTCAAGGATTCTTCACAACTCTTCTCTTCGATTTCGCAACATTCGAACACGTACTTTCGACTACCATCTTGATTCCACAAAGAAAAAATCTACATTCCATAGGAAATTTCGAATTTTAAAGCCCGGTGGAGAAGTTCATATAGCAGATTTGGTATAAGCAATTAAGTTGCCCTTCCCACACTATAAAAAAGACCCCCTCCAATTCTACTTGGAGGGGATCATATCAGGGAGTATAAATCCATGTATGTTACTTCACATCGTAACCTTGCTCTTCAATCGCTTCTTTGAGTTTTTCTACACTTACCTTTGTTTCATCATAATCTACATCCACAGTGCCTTCTTGTAAATGTACTTCTACATTTCTTACCCCGTCTAACTTTTTAAGAGCGTTTGTCACCGCCATTTTGCAGTGTCCGCAAGTCATTCCTTCTACTTGTAATGTAATCGCCATTTTTTATTCCTCCTTCATTTATTTTCATTTTTTATATTTTCACGCGTTTCAAACGAAGCGCGTTGGTCACAACTGATACAGAACTGAATGCCATTGCCGCTCCGGCAATCCAAGGCTCCAATAATCCAGCAGCGGCTACAGGAATGCCAATGGTATTATAGAACAAAGCCCAGAACAGGTTTTGTCGAATGTTTTTCATTGTTTTACGGCTTAACTCAATCGCTCTCGGGATATGAGCTAAATCTCCGCCGACCAAGGTAACATCGGCCGTTTCGATGGCGACATCCGCTCCTGTGCCGATGGCCATGCCAATATCCGCTTTCGCAAGAGCTGGAGCGTCATTAATTCCATCACCGACCATCGCCACTCGTTTTCCTTGTTTTTGCAGTTCTTCAACGATATTCGCTTTTTCTTCAGGAAGTACTTCTGCATAGACGCGATCCACATCCACTTGCTTTGCAATGGCTTCCGCTGTACGTTTGTTGTCTCCCGTTACCATGTACACTTCGATACCCATTTGTTTTAATGTTTGAATCGCTTCTTTGGAGCTTTCTTTTACCGTATCCGCGACAGCGATGATGCCGGCAAGCTGCCCATCAATGGCAACTAGCATGGCAGTTTTTCCTTGTTTTTCAAGTTCTATCATTTTATCTTCATGCATGGCAATCTCTACAGAGCGTTCCTTCATAAGTTTTCGCGTTCCAACAAGGACATTTTTGCCATCAATGACAGCTTCAATTCCATGACCGGTAATGGCGGAGAAATGCTCCAGTGGCTTAACCAAAATCGATCGTTTCTTCCCATATTCCACAATGGCATGAGCCAACGGATGTTCCGAAGCACTCTCGGCAGAAACGGCATAATCGAGCATGTCTTCACGGAACTTAAGTACATCGGTTACTTCTGGTTTTCCTTTTGTCACTGTTCCTGTTTTATCCAGTAATACTGCATTGATTTTATGCGTTCCCTCTAGGTACTCACCTCCTTTAAAGAGGATCCCCTTTTCTGCACCTTTGCCTGTACCGACCATAATGGATGTCGGTGTGGCAAGACCAAGCGCACAAGGACACGCAATGACAAGAACCGCGATGGCCACCTCAAGCGCCTTCGGTAAGTCGCCTGGCGCCACAAAGAAGTACCATGTAATGAATGCAATGACAGCAATTCCTACAACAATTGGTACGAAAATACCTGAAATGACATCAGCCATACGCTGAATAGGCGCTTTAGAGCCTTGTGCCTCTTCTACGATTTTAATGATATTGGCAAGTGCGGTATCTTTCCCAACCTTTTCTGCCCGAATGGTGAGTACACCATTTTTATTAATGGTTGCTCCGATGACAGAATCGCCTTCCTTCTTATCAACCGGAATGGATTCACCGGTAATCATTGATTCATCCACGGAGGATACTCCGGCGATGACCGTTCCGTCTACCGGGATTTTTTCTCCTGGCTTGACGAGAATGGTATCACCAATCACTACTTCCTCGAGCGGAACTTTTATTTCTTCCCCATCGCGGATGACAGTAGCTTCTTTTGCCTGCAGGCTCAACAGTTTAGAGATGGCTTCTGTTGTTCTTCCTTTCGCTACTGATTCAAAGTATTTTCCGACAAGTACAAGCGTAATCAGCACAGCACTCGTTTCAAAATACAATCTTGGCATATATTCGGGATTTCCTAATGTTTTGAAAGCTTCGTACAAGCTGTAAAAGTAAGCTGCCGATGTTCCAAGCGCCACTAGTACATCCATGTTCGCACTCTTGTTTCGTAATGCCCGGTACGCCCCTACATAGAAGGGACCGCCGATGTAGAACTGAACGGGTGTAGCCAAAAGAAGCTGGAACCACGGATTCATCAACATGTGCGGCATCGGTAAGCCTATATCAAACGGCATATGAGCAATCATCGTATAAAGCAAAGGCAGTGATAAGATAATAGAAATGGCAAGCTGCCGTTGTTTTTGTTTAAGCAGCTCTTCTCTCCGCCCCACATGATCTTGTTCTTCGTTTCGTATCTGCCCCTTGTACCCAAGCTTTTTGATTTTCTCTAAAATATCTTCTACAGATGCAATGCCTTCATTGTATTCTACAACGGCACTGTTTGTCGCCAAGTTTACAGTAGCGCTCGTAACACCTTCCATACGATTTAACCCTTTTTCAATCCGTGTCGCACATGCCGCGCATGTCATCCCTTCAATATCTAGCGTCACTTTTTCTGTCGCGACACCATACCCCAAATTCTCAATTTTCGTTTGGATATCGGCTACACTTTGTTTCGATGGATCATATTTAATCGTTGCTTTTTCCATGGCTAAATTGACATTGGCTTCTACTCCATCCATCTTGTTCAACGCTTTCTCTATACGATTGGAGCAAGCGGCGCATGTCATGCCGGTCACTCTAAGTGTAACGAGCTTTTGCTCACTCATAAAGCATTCCTCTCCTTTACTTTGAGAATTGCTTAATCACATCCATCAATTCCCGGATGGATTCTTCTCCGCTGCCTTCGCGGATCGCCTTGGAAACGCAATGATTGGCATGGCGTTCCAGCAAATTCAACCCGACTTTGTTTAACGCAGCTTGAATCGCGGAAATTTGCACTAAAATATCAATACAGTACCGATTGTCCTCGACCATCTTTTGTACCCCGCGTACTTGCCCTTCAATACGCTTCAAGCGCTTGACGATGCTTTCGATCTCTTCTTCGGTTCGCGGAACCATTTTGGCATTTATATTGTCATCTTCATATTGATTCATTGCTACCACCTCATTTGTTTATAACAGTTGTCTTCTAATACATTATACCGGTATTGGGTATAAAATGCAAATGATATCTTACTTAATGTATGATTTTCTATGTGTAATTTTTTATTCCTATTTTGAATCAGAGTAACGTACATCTATTCAATTATTTTCTGTTTAAATCTGTATCGATACAAAAGGAACTCGTTCTTTAAAGTAACGGGTTCTGTACAAAATAACAGTCAAATTATCAACATAAATTACAATTATTTTTTATTGAATAATTTTTGATTAAATTTATATAAATTCAATAGGTTTTAACGCTAATAGAAAGGCTATCGGTGGTTTTCCGTTCCGATAGCCTAAAACATGACGTTTAACTTTATAACCTAGTCACCAAATCTTTTTATGCGGATAAACGAGATGCCTACGAAGAATAGAAAATAGGTCCTCTCTTCGAGTACATGAATTCTTTTATCTCCTTTACATTTGCATTACCTTTCTACTTCGCTTCATCTCCATCTTTTTATATGCTAACACCGAAGTAAACAAGAATACACATGTAATCAACGAACCTAGCGGCAACATGGCTACGATATGATCAGGAAAGACAAACGGGAGCAGTGGAAAGGCGTACACAGCCGGGACACGGATGCCAACAATACGTAACAGAATAAGCATTAAAATCATATCTAACAGGGTGGCCAATATCCACGAATCAATAGCAAAGTACAACAGCGTTCCGACAGTCGCAGATATGGTCAATACAAGCCCTTGTTTAAAAGCCATTTTTCCGTTGTACATCGGCTTCTGAAGTGACTCATACACAACAACGAGAATCGGCGGGATCACTGCCAGTGGGTAGCCAGCGAGCCAGCATAAACCCATCCACACGAAAATCAGCACTAAGAATACCAGCATGTACTTGTACTGTATCTTCACTTTCTTTTCAAGTCCTTTATCAATCCAAATTTGAGAACTCCAAGCATCAATATAAAGGTAAAAATAAAAACGGATATAATAAATGACCATTCATTTGCATTTGTCACCACTGGCAGTAAGCCCGTTGCAATGGACGGTCCCAAATTTGATTGAATGATACGTAAAAAGAGCATTAAAAGTATAAGGGTAAGGCTTACTTTTCCTAAATAAGAAATGTGTAGTTGATTCACTGCGAAACCGATCACTGCCGTGATGGACGGCGCAAGAAAAATTTTCGATGGTTGCCTGATCCATCCTGCTTCTCGGTACACCCACATGGCAATCGCCATTGCCGCAACTTCCGGCAAAATAATTTCGTGATCTTTCAACATCACCGAAGCCGTAATCATCGCGATAATGAATGTAATGCTAATGATATATGAAATCATCGTTACTTTCTTTGAAACAGTTGAATCCATGTTTATATACTCCTTTTGTTCATATGATTTCCATCATACTGTTTCGATTCTAATAGAAATCGACAATGATGCTAATGAAAATGTTTTAATTTGGAGTGTTTATCAAGTAAACGTCTCTCCAATCAGTTGGAGAGCTTCTGTTCCCATAAAAAATTCCCTTCCAATTTTCCATCTTCCCTCCTTGTCCTTGATTGGGGAATTTGATGGTACATTCTATTCTAACCAAGGAATCGGTTCGTATCTCTTTTTCTGCTTCATTGTAAATTTGCTCAAGTACAGTTAGAATAATCAAAAATCCTATATGTTTATGAAAAGGAGCTTTAACTAGCACAACAAGATAATTTTTTAACATCTTTATCAAATGTTAAGGCAACCAATTTCAATCCCTCTGCCATCGTTAAATATGGTGCAAGGCATTCCCGCAAATCTTCCACCGTTAGACCAAATTTTACAGCTAATGTGGCTGCATAAATCACATCACCAGCATTTTCGGCAACAATATGAACACCTAGCACTTTTAATGTTTTTGCATCAGCAACAAGTTTAAATACACCTGTCGTTTCGCGATTCACAAGCGCTCTTGGAACTGCATCAAGTGGTAAAACAGAAGTTCTCACCTCGTATCCTCTTTCTTTAGCTTGCTCCTCAGTTAATCCTACCGTAGCAATCGATGGACTAGTAAATATAACAGCCGGAACAGTATCAAGATTTACTTTTCTCTCCAAGCCACCGATTGCATTATCGGCAGCAATTCCACCTTGGTATGCAGCAACATAAACAAATTGCGGTCCCATTGTTACATCTCCGGCAGCATAAATTCTAGGATTGGAGGTTCGTAAATAGTCATCAACTTTAACTTCACCGCGAGAACCCACTTCTACGTTTGCAGCTTGAAGATTTAGTGCTTCCGTATTTGGCTTGCGCCCCGTAGCTACAAGTAGCTGCTCAGCTTCAATGATTTTCTTTTCACCATGAACAGTAACATGAATTTGTTTCATATCTCCATTCTGTTCTACACGCTCAAATGTAGCACCGGTAATAACATGAATGCCTTGTTCTGTTAATGCTTTTTCTACAGCTTCTGAAATTTCAGGATCATATTCTTTAAGAATTCTTTGGCTACGCTGCATTAACGTTACTTCCACTCCTAAATGGTGAAAGAGCTGACCTAACTCCAATCCGATGTATCCTGAACCAATAACAGCAAGACTTTTTGGCAGTTCTTTAAGCTCTAACAAAGAAGTGCTTGTTAAGTAGTCAACATCTTTTAATCCCGGAATATTAGGAATCAATGGGGAAGCTCCTGTTGCGATTAAAAAGCGTTTAGCTGTTATTTTATTCCCGTTTACTTCTATTGTTTTTTCATTGACAAATTTTGCTTCTCCCTGTATTAGTTCAAACCCATATTCATCAATTAAATCAACATACTTTTGCTGACGTAATTCTCTCACCAGTTCATCTTTTTGTTCCATTAGTTTTTTCAAATCTACCGAACCAGCTGAAGTATTTAAACCAAGGAATGGATTGTTTTTTGCTAAATGATTGATTTCTCCAGAACGTAGCAGTGTTTTTGATGGAACACATCCAATGTTTACACAAGTCCCACCGATGGTACCACGCTCAATCATCGCCACTTTTGCCCCATATTCCACTGCTTTAATAGCAGCAGAAAAAGCTCCTCCCCCAGAACCAATGACAATAAAGTCATAATCATAATCACCTTCATCATCACCAACAACGGAGCTTTTTTGTTGATGAATAACTTCAGCTTCACCTGCCTTATAATTAACCTTATTCACAGCTTCTTTGGCTTTCTCGATACCTATATGTTCTGGCAATTCGAAAACAGCTTCTCCACGGCGAAAATTTACATCTACATTTTTAGCTCCTATGCTGTTTAGAGCTGTTTCAACGTGCCTTTCACACCCAGTACATGTCATACCTTCCACTTGTAAACGATATTTACGAATTGACAAATGAAACACCTCCTATTGTTTAACACCATATCCTAATTCTAAGACGGTATTTTTTTAAGTTTTTACATCTGTTTTTGAAGCATCAAACACAACTTTAGCTGTTCCTTGGGAACCTTCTGTAATGGTTACTTCCACTGTTTTTACACCTTCTACACGTTCAAGAGCACTTTTGACAACACAGGACAACTTGAACAATCCATTTCAGTAATGGTAAAGGTAGCACTTTTAGTATTATTTCCATTCGCTGTAGTTTCTACATTATTTTCGTTACTACAAGTCGTAATAATGTAACAAGTGTTCCGATCACTATAAATGTCTTATTTTTCATTGATATCTCATTGATGA
>NZ_BAWO01000067.1 GCF_000632715.1 Parageobacillus caldoxylosilyticus NBRC 107762
GGAAGAAAAACACCGAAAAAAGTCGATCTTCCAACGTGTTTAGACGGATTACACCGACGATTAGAAAAATGGAAATCCAAAGAAGCCGAGCTAAAGCACCATCTCGATCAAGGGACAATTCCACGTGTGATTTTTGGTGGAAAAGAGAACTTTTATAAGCGCTTGAAAGGAAACATCACGAACGAAGAATGGAAAGATTTGCGCTCGAATCAGTTGTATGCCAGAGGCGATAAAAGCAAAAAAGGAAATTTAAATATTCGCCTGGTGTATGACGACAACACGAATCAATGGTATGTAGAAATCGCCAACCCGCTGGAACAACAAAATGGGAAACACGCTCCCCGTTTACGATTCCCTGTGTTGGTTCCTGAAAAATATGAAGAGGATATCATCGATCTCGTCATAGGAGAATCAGTCGGAGTGAATGCAAAAGGAAAACCCATTATCGAATATCGACCATATACTGTTGAAATCAAACGCAAGAACGGGGAATATTACATTCATCTCGTCTATGAAGAAGAGGTATATGGCAGGGAACTTGCCTATGATGAACCGATTCAAGCGGAACGAATCGCTGGGATTGACATCAACATTGACCGCATCGCTGTAAGCATCGTTTCGAAACAGGGAAACTTTCTTCAATCAAAAGTGTTTTACTGTCATGAACTCGAATATGTGAAAGCGAATAAGCGAAACAACATCATTGGAGAAACCGTACGAGATGTGTATGACTGGCTGCTTCAAGAAAATGTTGGGGCAGTGGTCATTGAAAACATTCAACTAAGACAGCGGCACGATACAGACAAACGATTCAATCGCTTGACCCATCATTTCAACAAGAAAAAACTGACGGAAACGATCCTTCGTCGGGGATTACGGCTTGGGTTTCGCATCAAAAAAGTGAATCCGGCATACACCAGCGTCATCGGACGATTCAAGTATATGAAAAAGTATGGGTTATCCGTCCATGAAAGCGCCGCTTTGGTGATTGGCAGACGCGGATTAGGGTATCAGGAGCGATTGCCAAAAGAACTCATTAATACCATAAAAACGAAAGTGAAACGCCATTTGATTGCCGTGTTAGGGTCGATGGAAGAATCCTACAAGCAATCGAAAAGCGGAACAAAACAACGACAATATCTAGGGATGATGTTGAAAAAGATAGAGAACTTCAAAGAGGAACATGAATGGTCATTATGGAACATCTTGCACAAATTCTGTTGGCTGAACCAGTACCAAATTCAACTAAAGGAGGTGTAGACCTGGTTGCTAAAATCGTTGTCGTGTACTGACCGATGGAAGGAATGGTGCACGACAGGCGCCGTCGCTAACAGCGAACCACGGGGT
>NZ_BAWO01000066.1 GCF_000632715.1 Parageobacillus caldoxylosilyticus NBRC 107762
GGCGAATGGCACGGGGAATGCTTTCTTTCGGATTTTCTGTTTCTCCGGCGGCGACGCCTAACAATTCTGTTCCTTGGAAGGAAAATCCCGCTGCCATAAAGATTCGCTGCCATAAAGATTCCTAGCATCGCCATAAAGCCGCCGTGAAACGGTGCATCTTTGATGGTAAAGTTTTTAAAGCCGACCGCTTCGCCGCCCATGATGCCAAAGATCATCAGAAAGCTGACAATCAAAAAGATGATTACCGTTGCCACTTTAATAATGGAAAACCAATATTCCGCTTCGCCAAACCCTTTAACGGATAAATAATTTAATAAGAACATAATCGCTAAACAAAGCGCGCTCCATAAAAGCGATGGACTGTTCGGAAACCAAAATTTCATAATCATCGTAACGGCTGAAAGCTCCGCCGCAATGGTAATCGCCCAGCTATACCAATAATTCCAGCCTAACGCAAATCCTAACGCAGGGTCGACGAATTTCGTCGCATAGGTGCTGAACGATCCGGAAACGGGCATATAGGCAGCCATTTCGGCAAGGCTTGTCATTAAAAAGTACACCATAACGCCGATGGCAATATAAGCGGTAAGCGCCCCGCCCGGTCCCGCGGCATGCACCATCCCGCCGCTGGCTAAAAACAAACCTGTGCCGATGGTGCCGCCGAGGGAAATCATCGTTAAATGGCGGGTTTTTAATTTTCGTCTTAGCCCGCTTTCGGAATGTAAAACAGCAGAAGCGGTAACCATTGATTTTGTCGATGTTTCCATCAATAAATCACTCCTTTTTATCAAATGACGAGTTTGGGAATGAACAGAATTAAGCAAAGGAATTGGGAATGCTTTTGGGTAAAAAATTTTTTATTTCACATGATTGTAAGCGCTTTCTAATTTTTCGTCTATATGTTCAAATATTTGCTCCATCAACTCACCTCCTGTTTATTCGACGATGATCAAAAAGCTCTAATTAAATAATTTTATTATTTAGAAATATTGTAATTTTTAAAATAAATACCAAGAATATATTTACAAATTATGCAAAATTTATTATCATATTGTTAGCTCGAGTACCAATTCATTCCGGATTTGTTTAAACAAGCATAAAATATATTTCAAAATAAGTATCGAAATAGTCTATATTGATAGAAGTTAATAGTTTCATTGTGCTATCTAACTTTCCATAGCGAATAAAGAGCATTGATGTAGGGATCTCTGTTTATTTAATGAGGTATATCATTTTGTGAAGCCTTTTCTTTAATAAAATAGCTAATGCGGAATTCTCTTTTAATGAACAAAGATGCATTCCTGACTTTTAGTAGTCCTATCATTTCGATAATGAAGTTTTTATGGTACATCTGAAATGAAGATCACCTCTTATTTAGTGAATTTGTGTCGTAGGCAAGGCGCTCAAACACTATTGTTCTTTATTGGAGGAAATTGGCGATGACTACCTTTTCTCGCTACACAAAAACAATTTTTATTGATGGAACGTGGCAGGACGCCAAAAGCCGAAGAACGCTTCTAGTACAAAATCCCGCAACATTGGAAGCGATTACAGAAGTTTCGCATGGGGATGAAAGAGACGCAGAGCAAGCGGTGCGTGCCGCCCGTCAGGCGTTTTCGGAATGGTCAGGGAAAACGGCAAGAGAGAGATCCCAATTTTTATACGCCGCCTATGAAAAAATGAAGGAACAAAAAGAAGAACTTGCCGCTATTTTGACGTCTGAACAAGGAAAGCCGCTGAAAGAGGCGCGCGCTGAAATCGATTCCGCCGCCAGCTATTTTCTTTGGTATGCGGAAGAAGCGAACCGTCTTTATGGAGAAATCATCCCTTCCTCGAACAAGCATAAACGGCTGATGGTCATCCCGCAGCCAATTGGCGTTGTCGCCGCAATCACCCCGTGGAATTTCCCGGCTTCTATGATTACGCGAAAGCTCGCGCCGGCTCTTGCCGCTGGGTGTACGGTCGTGTTGAAGCCAGCGCCGGAGACGCCGCTGACCGCGTATCGAATCGTGAAAATCCTTGAAGAAGCGGGGCTTCCTCCTGGCGTGGTCAACCTTGTCGCTGGTGATGCCGTTTCGATCGGAAAGTGTTGGATGAGCCATCCAGACGTGCGCCTGATTACGTTTACTGGTTCGACCGAAGTCGGGCGTCTGTTAATGAAAGGAAGCGCAGATCAAGTGAAAAAACTGTCGCTGGAACTGGGCGGCCACGCGCCGGTGATCGTATTTGAGGACGCCGATTTGGATTTGGCGGCGGAACTGACGCTGGCGAGCAAGTTCCGCAACTGTGGGCAAACGTGTATTTGCGCCAATCGCGTCTATGTGCAGCAGACGGTCTGGGACGCTTTTGTAAAAAAACTAACAGCCAAAGTACAACAGCTTTCCCTTGGCAGCGGATTGGATGAAACAACCGATATCGGTCCATTGATTAACGAAGAAGCGGTAAGAAAAGTGCAAGACCATTTGGACGATGCCGTGCAAAAAGGAGCTTCCGTTCTTTATGGCGGAAAACGATGGGAAGGGGCGTATCCAGGATATTTCTTTGAACCAACGGTGTTGGCGAATGTAACAAAAGAGATGAAAGTGATGAACGAGGAAACGTTCGGCCCGCTTCTGCCGCTGCAGCCGTTTGCCGATGAGATGGAAGTGATCCGTCAGGCGAACGATACGCCGTACGGTCTAGCTGCCTATATTTTTACCGACTCACTTCACCGCGCGTATCGTGTGATGGAGAAGCTGGAATATGGCATCGTCGGCATTAATGATGTATTCCCGGCTGTGGCCGAAGCGCCGTTTGGCGGCGTGAAGCAATCAGGGTTGGGGAAAGAAGGAGGCAAAGAAGGGATTTTCGAATTCGTCGAATTGAAATACGTATCGATGGGGATCCGATCCTTGTAACATGACGTTTTTGCTGCCACTCATGGCAAGAGCAGCGATATAAAAAATATTCATGACCGACTTCCTGGTTGCATAAGTATGATAGTGAAAAAACTGCGTAGTCTATTGCGGCGCCTTTATCGGCGATCTGCATGCGTAGACAACGGCCAGTTTCATCATCATCGCTTGATGATACTGGCCGTTTATTTTTATTTGGACAAAACGGTTTCTGTTAGGTTGTTTACAGGTTCGTCAACTTAGGATGCTGTGGGATGAACCGATTCCTCCTACATTTTTTGAGAGGAGGGAGTTTCTTTCCATCTCCATCGAAGAAGCTTCTGCATAGAAGAAGGCGATCGCTTTCTACTCGATGCCTGCATCGGAAGTTTTTCCGGTGGATTTCGTAAGCAACATCGGCACCCAACCGATGGGGCGGTTCAGCCCCTTCTACTACTTCTTGCATACTCAATCTGTAGATATGTTCGTTTTTAGGATTCAAAAACCTCCCGATTCATTTCCCCCTTCTCTTCATTTAGAGGAAGGAAACTTCTTGGGAAAAATGTTTAAATAAGCAAGCAAAAGCATAGATTAAGAGGGAAGGTATTTATTTCATACGAGGGGATAGGGATGAATATGTTTTCCGATATCGTCCGAACGATGCCTCCTTATTTATTTTCGCAGTTTCAAAAGAAGAAAGAAGAGTTGATCAAGAAGGGGATCGATGTCATTGATTTAGGAATCGGCGCTCCTGATTTACCGCCGCCGTCTTTTGTGGTGGAAAAGTTAAAAGAAGAGTTAAACGAGCCAACCAATTATACGTATTCGCCGTATGCGGGGTGCAAAGAATATCGGGAAGCGGTGGCACATTTTTACGAGCGGGAATATGGAGTACAGTTGGATCCCGATACCGAGGTGTTAGCGTTAATCGGGTCAAAGGAAGGAATTGTACATTTACTGCAGGCTATGCTCAATCCGGGAGACATGGTGTTGATTCCCGATCCAGGATATCCGGTTTACCGCACCGCTGTGCATTTCGCGCGAGGGAAAAGCGTTTATTTGCCGCTCGATGCGGAAAATGGCTATGTTCCTCTTTTTTCCAATCTCCCTTCTCCCATTTATGAGGATGCCAAAATCATGTTTTTAAATTATCCGAGCAATCCAACGACGGCCACTGTCGGCATGGATACATTCACCGAGGCGGTCTCGCTGGCAAAAAAGCACCACATCTTCATCGTCCATGACTCTGCTTATTCGTTTGTTACTTTCCAAGGATTTAAAGCGCCAAGCATTTTACAAGTAAACGGGGCAAAGGAAGTAGCGGTCGAATTCGGTTCCTTATCGAAAAGCTACAACATGGCGGGCTGCCGCATCGGTTATATCGTCGGAAACAAAGATGTGATTAAAGCGCTTTCAATTATTAAAAGCAACACGGACACTTGCCAGTTTCTTCCGATTCAAAAAGCGGCTGCGGCAGCGCTGATGAGCGATCACAAGTCTGTGCAAGCAAATAACCGAATCTATGAGCAGCGAATGAATATGATGGTCGAAGCGCTGCAGGCATTGGGAATGAAAGTGCAGCGTCCGAAAGCAACATTTTTTCTATGGATTCCTATTTTCAAAGAATATTCATCCGCGCAATTTGCCGCGAAGCTGCTCGAAGAAGCGGGCGTGATTGTCACTCCAGGAACAGCGTTTGGGCCGTCGGGGGAAGGATATGTCCGATTATCCTTATCTGCGCCGATAGAGCGGCTGCGGCAGGCGGTTGAGCGGTTGAAACAAGTCAATTGGGAGGCGTAGAAACGATGAAACAGACGATCCGCAACATCACAGCGGCCAAAGCGATCGTTCATTGTCTGAAACGGGAGGGCATCTCTCACATATTTTGCGTGCCGGGAGAAAGCTATTTGCCGCTGATGGATGCAATTTTTGATGAACCTTCAATTCAACTGATTTCGGCCCGCCATGAAGGCGGCGCTTCCTTTATGGCGGAAGGCTATGCAAAAGCGTCGGGAAAACCGGGTGTTGTGCTGGCGACGCGGGGAGTCGGAGGCGCTAACTTGGCAATCGGTGTCCATACAGCAAAACAGGATTCCACGCCGATGGTCATATTGTTAGGACAGGTGCACCGCCATTTCCGCGGCAGGGAAGGATTTCAGGAAGTCGATTTAGACCGGTTTTTCCAGCCGATTGCGAAATGGACCGTGGAAATTCGCGAGGCGGAACGAATACCGGAGCTGGTGCAGCGGGCGTTTCGCATCGCCCAAACGGGCAGGCCAGGACCTGTCGTCATCTCGCTTCCGGAAGATATATTTCTTCAAGATATTGGCGAAGCGGTAATTTCGGATATAGATATACCGAGACCTGCTCCAAGCGCAGAGGATGTGTGGAGCGTGCAGGAAATATTGCAAAGGGCGAAGCGGCCAGTTGTCATTGCCGGTGGAGGAGTCAAGCTAGCGAAGGCAGAACAGCTATTGCGGTTATTTGCTGAAAAATACTCCATTCCTGTGATGGCTGCTTTCCGGCGGCATGACGTGTTTCCAAACGACCATCCGCTTTATGTCGGCCATCTTGGATTAGGAACGCCCAAATCGATCATCGAAACGGTACAACAGGCCGATGTCGTGATCGCCCTTGGGACGCGATTATCGGAAGTGACGACGCAAGATTATCGTTTGCTTTCGCCGGATCAGACGCTGATTCATATCGATATCGACAGCGATGTGTTAGGAAAAGTATACCCGCCGGCTGCAGCGATTGTAGCAGATTGCAAAGAGGCGCTTGCCAAATTGCTGGAAACTGCTGTAGAGCCATCTTGGGGCGATTGGGCGGCAGCGAGGCGGAAACAATATGAGCAAGCATCGGCGCTTCCGGCGGAAAAACGGAACTTTAATGAAGCGATCATCGCCAGCTTGCAACAACATTTGCCAAACGATGCGATCATTACGAATGATGCTGGCAATTTCGCCGGCTGGCTTCATGCCTTTTTCCAATTTACCGAAACACAGATGTATATCGGTCCTACTTCCGGCGCGATGGGATACGGCATGCCGGCGGCGATTGGCGCTAAGCTTGCTTTTCCGGAGCGAGTCGTCGTTTCTCTATCAGGAGACGGCGGTTTTATGATGACGATGCAAGAGCTAGAAACCGCTTCTAGATATCATATTCCGATTATTAGTATCGTCTTTAATAATAGCATGTATGGAACCATCCGCATGCATCAAGAGCTTCACTTTCCAAAACGGGTCATCGGGACGGACTTAGGGCATGTGTCGTTTGCCGAATTGGCGAAATGTTTAAACGCCAACGGCATTCGCGTAGAAACAGAAGACCAATTTACTAGAGCGCTTATTCAGTCCTTTAACGAAACAAAACCAACGGTGATCGAAGTCATGACAGATCCAAACCAAATTTCCGTGACCGCGACGATCGACGAGCTGCGAAAGCGGTCGAATTCTCGGTAAACATTTGCATAATAGCCATGATAGTAAATGCATAAATTTTTTAATAGAAAAATAAATGATTAAGGAGGAATCTGGCTTGTGAAAGTATTGAATTTTATTAATGGGGAATGGAAAGCGTCGATTAGCAAACAATTTGCTCCGGTGATCAATCCGGCAAACGGCGAAACGATTGGAGAAGTAACGGTTTCGATCGAAGCGGATGTCGATGAAGCGGTAAAAGCGGCGAAAGCCGCGCAAAAAGAATGGGCGCTCGTACCGGCGCCAAAACGGGCGGAAGTGTTATATAAAGTCGGCTATTTATTAAAAGAGAGAAAAGAACAGCTTGCTAGACTATTAACGAAGGAAATGGGAAAAGTGCTCGAGGAAGCGCGCGGGGAAGTGCAAGAAGGAATTGACATGGCGTTTTATATGGCTGGCGAAGGAAGACGGTTATTCGGCGACACGACTCCTTCGGAATTAAAAGATAAATTTGCGATGAGCGTTCGTGTGCCAGTTGGAGTTGTCGGCATCATCACTCCGTGGAATTTTCCAATTGCGATCGCAACGTGGAAATCGTTTCCGGCCATTGTTGCCGGCAATGCGGTCGTATGGAAGCCAGCGTTGGAAACACCATTTATGGCGCAGGAGCTGGCGAAAATATTCGAAGAAGCAGGATTGCCAAAAGGGGTGTTCAACGTTGTTCACGGCGACGGCCCAACGACAGGAAATGCGTTGGTAGAGCATCCGGACGTGCAAGTGATTTCCTTTACCGGGTCAAACGAAGTCGGGCGGATTATTGCCGAAAAGTGCGGCCGCCACTTGAAAAAAGTGTCTCTGGAAATGGGTGGAAAAAATGCTGTCATTGTCATGGATGACGCCGATTTATCGTTAGCGGTAGAAGGCATTTTGTGGAGCGCATTTGGCACGTCAGGACAAAGATGTACGGCATGCAGCCGCGTCATTGTTCATGAAAAGGTGAAGGAAGAATTAGAAAATAGATTGCTAGAAGCAATGAAGACATTAACGATTGGAAACGGATTGGACGAAAACGTCAAAGTCGGCCCGGTCATTAGCGACGAGGCGCTGCAAAAAATTGACCGTTATGTGCGAATCGGCAAGGAAGAAGGGGCAAAGCTATTAACCGGGGGATATATTTTGCGGGATGGAGAGTATCAAAAAGGCTATTATTATGCTCCTACTCTCTTTACGGATGTTCAACCAACGATGCGCATTGCGCGCGAAGAAATTTTCGGCCCGGTTGTTTCGATTATTTCGGTAAGCAGTTTAGAAGAAGCAATCGCTGTCAACAACAGCGTTGATTATGGATTATCGAGTTCTATTTTTACAAGAGACGTGAACAAAGTGTTTCAAGCGATGCGCGATTTAGATACAGGTATTGTCTATGTCAATGCCGGTACGACGGGGGCGGAAATTCATCTGCCGTTTGGCGGCACGAAAGGAACGGGAAACGGCCATCGCGACTCTGGCGTCGCGGCGCTTGATGTGTTTACCGAATGGAAAAGCGTGTATATTGATTTCAGCGGCAAATTGCAACGGGCGCAAATCGATATTGACGAATAATCGAATTCATCAGCGAAAGAATAAGGAGGCGCATGCCATGAAAGCGTTAGTGCTTGGGGCCGGACTGATGGGAAAAGAGGCGGCGCGTGATTTAGTGCAAAGCGAGAGCGTTTCCGCCGTCACTTTAGCCGATGTCGATCGTAAAAAGGCGGAGAAAGCTTGTCAACAATTGCATTCTAGCAAAATAGAAGCAAAGCAAGTTGATGCGGCGAATGAAAAAGAGTTGGCGGCGCTGATGCGTGAGCACGATGTTGTCATTAACGCGTTATTTTATCGTTTTAATGAAATCGTAGCGAAAACGGCGATCGAAGTCGGCGTGCATTCCGTTGATTTAGGGGGGCATATCGATCATATTACCGACAGAGTATTACAATTAAATGAAAACGCCAAACAAGCTGGTGTTACGATCATTCCGGATTTAGGAGTCGCGCCGGGAATGATCAATATTTTGTCAGGGTACGGTGCGGGCAAATTAGACGAGTTAAAATCGATCAAACTATATGTTGGCGGAATTCCTGTACGCCCGGAGCCGCCGCTCGAATACAACCATGTATTTTCACTAGAAGGGCTGCTTGATCATTATACCGATCCATCTCTCATTATTCGCGATGGGAAAAAGCAAGAAATCCCGTCGTTATCGGAAGTGGAAACGATTTATTTTGATCAATTTGGCCCGCTGGAAGCTTTTCATACATCAGGAGGGATTTCGACGCTGTCCCATTCTTATCCGCAATTGGAATGCTTGGAATATAAAACGATCCGCTACCCTGGGCACGCAGAAAAATTTAAACTGCTCGTCGATTTGAATTTGACAAGAGACGACTACGAGGTGGAAGTAAAAGGGCAAAAAGTGAAACCACGCGACGTGCTTTTAGCGGTTTTATTGCCGCTCTTGGATTTAAAAGATAAAGAGGATGTCGTGCTATTGCGGGTCATTGTCGGCGGAGTCAAAAACGGCAAAGAGACAATTTTGGAATATGAAACGGTAACGTTTAAAGACCGCAAAAACAACGTGACAGCGATGGCACGGACTACTGCCAATACGATCTCGGTCGTCGCGCAAATGATCGGAAGCGGAGTCATTCAAAAACGGGGGGTTTATCCGCCGGAGCAAATCGTTCCAGGAGACATTTACATCAAGGAAATGGAAAAGCGGGGGGTAGTGATTAAAGAAAAACGATATGTAAAAGAATGAATAGAAGGCTGGTTTTAGGTGGAAAGTCTCCACCTAAAATCAGTCTTAATTTGTTTGCGTCAGAGAAGGTTGTTGTTTTCGGATAATTAAAAAGGCAAAGGCAATAAAGGATAAAACCATTGCGACCATAAATGGCGCTTTGTCGGAAACCGAATGACCGATAATCCCCGATAACACCGGGGCGATAGCGGCACCCATCCAGCGAACGAAGTTGTACATTCCGGAAGTAATGCCGCGTTCATACGGAGATGCTTCCATGACATAGCTTGTAAATAAGGCATTGTTTAAACCGGAAACAAGACCGGATAAAATAATGAAAGCGATCAATAACCATGTGTTTTTAGTGATAAACAATAGCAGCAAAAACACCGCAAAAACCAACAAACTATATGGCAAAATTTGTTTTGTTGTATACGTTTTTTCCAAGTGATGCGACAAAATCGCTGATCCATACGCAAGGCAAAGCCCCCATCCAAAAAAGACAAAACCAATTTGAATGGCGGAAAGCCCGATAATTAATGGCGAATAGGCAAGAACAACGAAAAAGCCATAATAATATAGCATCGCGCCGATTGCGCCTTTAAGAAAAGGCGGGAACGTTAATAAATGCTGCATTTCTTTCATGCCGACTGCTTTTCTCGGTTTTCCTTTATTCGGATCATAGACAAAAAAGACGACCAGAAGAAGTGCGATAAAAATGAAAATACTCGTTCCGATAAATGGGTATCGCCATGAGTGCTGACCGAGAAGACCGCCGACAAGCGGCCCGCCTGCCATCCCAAGGCCGATGGCTGCTTCGTAAAGGCCTACGGCAGTGTTTGCTTGCGGGGTTAAGGCAATCAATAACGTCATCGCGGTAGCAAAAAACATGGAGTTTCCAAGCCCCCATCCAGCCCGGAAAATGGATAATTGCGGAATCGTATTGGATAAGCCGCACAATAAGGAAACAACAGTAACGATACTAAGCCCGATTGCCATCATCCGTTTGTCTCCTATACGGCTAACCATCATTCCAGATGGAATCATCATGATTGCCATCGTAAAAATATATGCGGTAAATAGCATTTCTACTTGCCAATGAGTTGCTCCAATGCTTTTGGCAATGACCGGTAGAATCGGGTCGACAATGCCGATTCCCATAAATGCTAAAAATGTCGCAAACACGGTAATCCAGCGGGCGCGTGTTTGTCTTCTTTCCTCCATGATTTATCCTCTCCTTTCCTCTTCCTGCAAAATCGTTTGAACTCGCTGTTCGAGTTGTTCTAGCTCATTTTTTAGTTCGAGCATTTTTTTCATCTTTTGCTCGAGCATGTCAATTTGTTTCCGAAGGATAGAAGCAATATTTTGCAGTTCTTGTTTTTTTTCGTCTTGATCTACAGCGTTGCGATACTCGAAATGATGAGATTCGATCGCCTTTTTCAATGTCAAAAAATGGTGCAGTTCTTGCAGCGAAAATCCTAGTACCTCGCGGGCAGCAATCACTTTTTTTAATTGTTCAACATCTTCTTTAGTATAAAGACGCGTCCCTTTTTCGCTGCGTTCGGGGGGCTTAATGAGGCCGATTTCTTCATAGTAGCGGATCGTCCGTTTTGTTAATCCTGTTTCTTTGGCGACGTCGTCAATTTTGAATCGCTGCATCCTCGTTCCTCACACTCCGTTTACTTATGCATAAAGGTTGCCGCTATAAATATAACATTAACGTTAACGTTAGATTTAGTCAATAAGCAATAGAATTTATTTGGAAAAATATAGTAAGAAAGAACAACGATATTGCAATGGACGCAAAAAAGCGACTATCCCTTTATTGTTAAAGAGGGATAGCCGCTTTTAAAGGCAAACTATTCGGTTTTCCGCTTTTGCCTTAACACCTCTTTTACCGCCGCTTCGATTTCCTGATAGCTCGTACAGCGGCAAATGTTGGATTCGAGCCATTCTTGAATGGTGGCGTCATCGGCGTCAGGTTTTGTTTCCGTCAAGGCGTAAGCATTCATAATAAAGCCAGGGGTGCAGTAGCCGCACTGGAAGGCAAAATGTTCGACAAACGCCCGCTGAATCGGCGTATTATGAAGTCCTTCGATCGTAGTAATCTCCTTTCCGACCGTTTCGATGGCAAGCATCATGCACGATTTGATTGGCGTTCCGTCGACCAACGCGGTGCAGGCGCCGCAATCGCCGTTTAAACAGCCAGGTTTTGCCCCAGTGAGACCAAGTTCGTTACGGAGAACAAAGAGCAATGTATCTCCTTGGCGAGCGACGACAGATTTTGTTTCTCCATTCACTAGCAATTGCATTTCACATTTGGTTGAGGATTCCATTTGCTTACTCCCCTCCCAGCTCGTCGATCATATCGAAAAGCATTTGTTTGAGAACAAACAGACGGTACGCTGCCGATCCCTCAATATCGTCTAAAATTGGACGCGGCAGAGCTCGGATCGCTCCCTCAATGCGGTCATGTAAGGGGAGATGGCGCGCATTTAACCGCTCTTCCATCTCTTTCGAACGGAATGGAAATGGGCATACGCCGCTTAATGCCACACGGATTTGCCCGTCTTTTTTGATGGCGGCGGCGGTGACAAGCGGGTATCCGACTTTACCTTGTTTGCGGCGCTTGCGATGGAAATGGGGCAGCGATGCGTAGGAGCGGTCGACTTTCATTTGTACGAGAAATTGTCCGGGTTTTAACCGAATGTGCTGTAAAAAGACGTCATGAATGCTGCACTGTTTTACACCGTCTTTCCCGGCAATGACTGCTTGACTGTCAGAAAGCAGAAGCGGCAATACCGTTTCGCGATAAAAAATTTGCCCGCAAATATTGCCGCCAAGGGTGATTTGGTTGCGCGCCGTTCGGTCGGCGACTTCGCGCGCCGCTTTCGTCAAGAGCGGAAATGGATTGGCCTCTTCTAATGTGGTCAGCGGCAATGCCGACCCGAGCACGAGTTCGTGCGGATTGAATTCCAGCGTACGGCATTCGGGAATATGTTTAATGTCAATGACCGCGTCGGCAGCAACAAGATGGAGGCGGGAGAGCGTAATAATTTCCGTTCCGCCCCCATAATAGAGCGGTTTTTTGCCTTGCTGCTGCAAGGTGTCAAACAGATGCACCGCTTCTTCAATGGAGCGAGGGCGATGATAAGTAATCTCAAATGGAATCATGGCTGTCACCTTTCTTTTTCCGCCAAATCAGCTCAGGGATCAGCGGCAGTTCATTGAGCGGCACTTCGGCGGCGAGCGACAAAGCGTTTGCCAATGCGGCCGGCATGCCGATCAGCCCGTGTTCGCCGGCGCCGCGCGCCCCGTATGGCGCATCGATTTGCGGCGTTTCGATAAACTCCACAATATATTCCGGGTGTTCGCCGAAGCGAATGGGCCGATAAGTGCGCAATTGTGGATTTAACACCCGTTCGTAGCGGTCGAATAAAAACGTTTCACGGCTCGCAAAACTCAGTCCCATGCTCATTGCTCCCATCGCCTGCCCGAGTGCGGCTTTCGGGTTGAGCACTTTGCCAATATCAATGACGGCAAACGCTTTGAGGATTTTATACGTATAGTCTCGGCGGTTGAATTCAATTTCCACTCCTTCCGCGCCGACCGTCCATTCCGGTCCCGGTTTGCCCGCGCCCGTTTCTTTGTTGAGCGGGGTCAAGTGGCGCAAAATATAGTTTCCCCGCCCGATAATTTGCCCGCCGATCGCATTGCCGTTTGGATATTTGTAGCCGTAGGCGATGTCTTTAACCGGAACATAGATGCTAGGGTCATCGCGCAAAAATACTTTTCCGTAGCCGACTTCTAAATCTTCCACCGATGCACGGAGCACGCAAGACGCGATCGCTTTTAGCTGGCGGATGGCATCGTCCGCCGCTTCGAGCGCTGCCCTTCCCGCCATAAAGGTTCCACGGCTTCCGACCGTTTTCCAATGTTCGGGGGTCGTTTGCGTATCGATGTCCATTTTGACGTAGACATCGTTGACGTCCATTTTTAATTTCTCGGCAACGATTTGGGCAAGGATCGTTTTCGTCCCGGTTCCGATTTCAACCACCCCAGAGATGACATTGACGCTTCCATCGGGGTTAAATGTTAAAAGGACGCCGGAGCTGGCATCGGGGTCAATCGTGGACGTTTTCCACGCGCAGCTGATGCCTTTCGCCCGCACGGTATAAGCATCGATTTCGATGCGCTGCCATTCGTCCCATTCCATTAGCTCGCGCAAACGATCGAGGCAGGCTGGCAAATCGCCGACGTTGCTGCGGTTTAACACCACTTGCGTCGGGGTAGTATGGCCAGGGCGAATCGCGTTTTTCCGCCGCAATTCCCATTTGTCCATGCCTAACTTTTCGGCAAGCAAGTCCATGGCCCGTTCGATGGCGAATGCTTGCTCGCTATGGCCAAAGCCGCGAAATGGGGTGGCATACGGATGATTCGTATAGACGCATAACGAATCACACCAGACGTTTTCGATATGGTACGGTCCGGTGCAGTCAACGGCAGCGGCGCGGCTGACATCGATCGCTTTATCGGAATAGGCGCCGCCGTCAAATAAAAACAGGATTTCCGCCGCTTTGATATAGCCGTCTTTTGTGGCGCCAAGCTTGACGGTGGCTTCCAGACCGATATGGACCGGAGAGGTGATCATATCTTCTTCTCTTGCATTCCAGACGCTGACCTTTCTTCCCCCCACCGCTTTCGATGCCAGATAGGCGAGAAGTTCCAGCTGCACAGGCGCTTTTCCGCCGTACGCTCCGCCGACAAGCGGAGTATGGACGATAATGTTGCCAACATCCTCTCCAAAATAGGTGCTGATGAGCCGTTTAATCATAAATGGGGACTGGGAGGAAGCGGAAATGATAATATGGCCATCTGGAAGGATTTCCGCAGTGGCGCATCTCGTTTCTATTGCCACGTGGTCGGAAGGGGAAAAGGCCACGCTCGTTTCCACAACGACGTCGCTTTCCGCCCAGCCCTGTTCTATATTGCCTTTGCGGATTTTGGTGCGATGGGCGATGTTTGTGTTCGGTTCGGGATAGGTATGTTCGTTCTTTTGGTAGCTTCCTAGCTGTTCATGGATAAGGGGGGCCCCTTCTTTTAGCGCTTCGCTTGGCTTGCCGACGGCAGGAAGAGGTTCATAGACGACATGAACAAGGTTGGCCGCTTTTTCTGCATGCACAAGTGTATCGGCGACGACGAGGGCAACGACTTCGCCATGATAGCGCACTTTATCAAAGGCGATGGGAGGACGGTCGCGCAAGTCTTCTCCCGTCAGCGGCAGCCCTTCGCCGGTGATGATCGCGCGCACGCCGGGAAGGGAGCGCGCTTTTTCGATATCGATCGCGCGAATGCGCGCATGGGCGTACGGACTGGTAACGAGTTTGGCGTGGAGCATGCCTTTTTCTTTGAAATCGTTTGTGTATTTGGCTCTTCCGGTCACTTTGTCCCATGCGTCTTTGCGGATGACGCTTTTACCGATAGCCATCGAATCCCTCCTTTTTTTCGCTTTGTTTGATGGCATGTAGATAGTCCTCTTTCGTATCGATATCGAAAAATATCTTTTCTGTGGTGCTTTCTTGCGTGATGCCTTTCCATCTGCTTTGGTTGCGGAGGAGTTTTCGTGCTCCTTCGTCGCCGTCAAGAAGCAGTAAATCGAAAAAAGTAGAGCGGGCAAACAAAACGGGCGGCATCACGATCCCGTTGTTTGTAAAGGAGATGTAGTCGGCCTGGTATTGCTCATACAGTTGGATAAGCTCGTTAATCACCGCTTCTGTGATAAACGGCTGATCAGCAAGCAAAATAACTATTGCTTCCGCCTGCATTTGCATGGCCCGTTTTATCCCGCAACGCAGTGAATGTGCTTGCCCGCGCGAACAATCGAAACAGCGGATAATCGTGCATTTTTTATGTTTCGCCAATTCAGGGGCTAGCCAAGTAAGCGTATCATCCGGCGGGACAACAACAAGAACATGGGAAAGGAGGGAGAGGACCGCTGCTTTTAATGCGGCGTCCCCGAGCGTGTTCCCTGAGAATGGAAGGGAGCGCTTATCCATCCCCATCCGCCGGCTTTGTCCGGCGGCTAAATAAATTCCTATAATGCGTGGCATGTTCATGTTTTTTCCTTCCTTGATGCCGGCCCGCTTCGCAGCAAGCTGATCATTTCGGCGATGATGCTGATAGCGATTTCTTCCGGACCGCGTGCACCGATGGCAAGGCCGACGGGGGAACGAATCCAATTGGGCATTTCGCTGCCGGAAAGCAGCCGGGCGGTGCGCTGTTTAGGTCCTAACACGCCAAGATAGTAGAGCGGCTGATCTCGCAGCAGCGCAAGAATTTCCTGGTCGTGCTGAAAGTGATGCGTCATGATGACGACAAAGTCGCGTTCGTTAAGGCAAAGTTGTGGAACTGTCTCGCTAGGAAAGCCGACGATCCATTCGTCGGCGTCGGGAAGATGTTCTTCCGAGCAGAACGCCGGGCGCCAATCGGTGACAAGGACGAAAAAACCAAGCTGTTTGGCGAAAGAAACGAGCGGTTTTGCATCCGGGTTGGCGCCGAAAATCACGAGGCGCGGCTTTGGCCAGTAATGTTGGATGTAAAATCGGACGCCGTCGATGGTGTGCATGCCGTTTTTGCCCTGGAAAAGCGGAGCGGAATCAAGCAAACTTTTTAACTTCGACGGAATTTCGCCGCGAAACCCGCCAAAACGTCTGCCGCTTTCACTAAAAAATAAAAAATTTTCCCGTCCGTCCGTTTCCCTGTCAAGCTTTCTTGCCAATAGTACATGCTCTCCGCGGTCTAGGCACGCTTTCACAGCCAGCCAATCCGCGCGCATTTCCATTGTGACCGGTTCGAGCAGAACGTGAATGATTCCGTTGCAGCCGACCCCCTGCCCCCATGACAAATCATCTTCTTGTTTCATATCAAATGTTGCAATATGAGCGCGTTGATGTTGCAAAACGTCTTTTGCCTGGATGGCGATCGTTTCTTCCAAGCAGCCGCCGCTAAGCAGTCCGGTGGTGTGCCCGCTTTCGCTAATCCACATGCATGCTCCTTCTTTTTGATAAGCGGAGCCATCGATATGAATAATCGTCGCTAATACTCCTTGTTCATGAGAGGAAGCAATCGTTTCTAATACGGCATGATAGCTTTCCATTTTTATTTCCCTCGCCAATTTTCATGGTATCAACGTTTCTCTGAAAATATGATGTACCATCTAGATAAACATGCTTTGGCGTTGATTTGATGCATTTTGAGGCGTTCCCTGCATATCCGTTTTATGTGGTAAAGCGGTTGTTTAATATGACGACGTTAGTTCACATATAGAGAAAATCAATAAGTAGATTGCAATTGAACTGAGTGTATGATCATTAAGGAGGAAATTATTTTGCTTCTAAATTTCACCGGAGAAATAGGCTCTGTTATCATTGTATTCTTTTGGAAAATGGCGATGACTGAAAAATAAAGAAGCTAGCGTTTCGTCATCTCGAAACGCTAGCTTCTTTCCACATCTGGATCATTTTTTCTTTTCCGCTTATTTAACCGTCCCGCTTGTTTGGCGGCTTCACGCAACAAAAATTCAATATGGGCGTTGACGCTGCGGAACTCGTCTTGCGCCCACTGTTCAATGACTTCATACAGAGCTGGGTCAATGCGAAGAGGGAAATTTTTCTTTTTTGCCATAGCACTCCACAACCGTTAATATAGACTGCCAGTGTTAATGACCGGCTGGGTCGCCCGTTCCGAAACAATGGCAACCATTAAGTTGTTGACCATATTGGCTTTTCGTTCATCATCTAACTCCAAAATTCCCTCTTTGTCAAGCTGCTCGATCGCCATTTGCGCCATGGAGACCGCGCCTTCGACGATTTTTTTCCGCGCTGCTAAAATAGCGGCCGCTTGTTGGCGCTGGAGCATGGCGCTGGCGATTTCCGGAGAGTAGGCAAGATGGGTAAGGCGTGCTTCCATCACTTCCACTCCCGCCACGCGCAGCCGCTCCTGCAGTTCGGCAGCGAGCACATCGGAAATGACATCGGCGTTTCCGCGCAGTGTAATTTCATCTTCATCGCCGAACGTATCGTACGGGTATTTCGTCGCTACATGGCGAATTGCCGCCTCGCTTTGAATCTCGACAAACTCTTCGTAATGATCGACGTCAAACACCGCTTTGGCCGAATCAATGACGCGGAATACAATCACGGCGGCAATTTCGATTGGGTTTCCTTGTACATCGTTCACTTTCAGCTTGCTGCTCGTAAAGTTGCGCACGCGCAAGGAAACGTTTTGACGGATGGTGAGCGGGACGGTGAGAAATAACCCGCTGTCGCGAATCGTCCCTAAATAGCGGCCAAAGAAAATGACTACCTTTGCCTGATTTGGCTGCACGATCGTAACACCGGTAGCGAAAACGACCGCGACGACAAGGAGTAGAGCGGCAACAACGATTTGTTCATGCCATACGCTTAGCAACGCTGCGGCAGCGAGGACGGCGATGCATACAATCCCGATAAATCCATTCATATACCATGTTTTTGTTTCTTTCATTTACTTCGCCCCATTTAATATCTAATTTATATTAAAATGATATCACTTTTTGAAATAAATGTAAATATTTTATTTCCTTTATTCTAATAATTTGCTAACATATTAACTTGTTAAAATATGGTAAAAATAAATTGACAAAACGAGAAAATAAACGATACAATATTTTTAGAAAATTAAAACAAAAAAGGTGCATGACCACATGCTAAAAGAAGCAAAAGCGCGGATCGGACGGAACGCCATATTGCTGGCGATGTTCGACGGGGAAGAAGAACTGGAGATCACAAGGCATTTAGATTATTTATCATGGCGTTATTGTAAAGGAAAAGTTGGCTCGATGGAGCTGCAAAAAATTGTCGCTGCGATTGAAACAGCGGCAAAGCGCAACCATGTTGTTGACGGTGAGCTGTATCGGGAAATGCACGCGCTCTATCATGCGGTTGTCGAGGCGGTGCAAGGAGTAACGAGGGGGCAAGTGGAGCTAGGAGATTTAATGAGAACGGTCGGCCTTCGTTTCGCTGTTGTCAGAGGGACGCCGTATGAAAATGCGGCGGAAGGAGAATGGATTGCTGTTGCTTTATACGGGACGATCGGCGCGCCGATTCGCGGGTTGGAGCACGAGACGGTCGGATTAGGAATCAATCATATATAAAGCCTATAGCGATGAGTTTAGTAGGAGGCTGAATGCTGTGGCGTTCAAATTCACAGCGGCAGCCTCCTTTTTGATTTTTACGAAAAAAGGAGCGGAGATAAAATGGTCATATTAACGGGAAACACATTGACGATCGAAGAAGTGAAGAGAGTTCTTTATCATAACGAACTCGTCATTGCCTCAGAAGAAAGCATGAAGGCGGTGGAAAAGGGCCGGAAAGCAGTCGAAGACATTGTCGCAAAACAGCAAATCGTTTATGGCATTAATACCGGGTTCGGCAAGTTTAGCGATGTGCTGATTGACGCCAACGACGTCGAACAGCTGCAAGTCAATTTAATTCATTCGCACGCATGCGGAGTCGGTGAGCCGTTTCCGGAAGAGGTGTCGCGGGCGATGCTTTTGTTACGGGCGAATGCGTTATTAAAAGGGTACTCGGGAGTTCGGCCGATCGTGATTGAACGGCTGCTCGATTTGCTTAACGCGCGCATTCATCCCGTCATTCCGCAGCAAGGTTCGCTCGGGGCCAGCGGAGACTTGGCGCCGCTTGCCCATTTAGCTCTTGTGTTAACAGGGGAGGGAGAAGTGTTTTATCACGGCAGGCGAATGCCGGCGCTTGAAGCGATGGCGAAAGAAGGAATTGCGCCAATTGCGCTGAAAGCAAAAGAAGGGCTGGCGTTGATTAACGGAACACAGGCGATGACGGCCATGGGAGTGGTGGCTTATATCGAAGCGGAGAAGCTGGCGTATGAAAGCGAGCTGATTGCTGCGATGACGATGGAAGGGCTGCGCGGCATTATTGATGCATTGGATGAACGGATTCATGTTGCCCGTGGATTTCCGCAGCAAATCGACGTCGCTATGCGCATCCGCGGTTATTTGGCCGGCAGCCAGCTGGTGACGAAACAAGGGGAATTGCGCGTGCAGGATGCGTATTCGCTCCGCTGCATTCCACAAGTGCATGGGGCATCGTGGCAGGCGCTCGAGTACGTTAAAGAAAAACTGGAAATCGAGATCAACGCGGCCACCGATAATCCGCTTATTTTTGACGATGGCTCCGCTGTTATTTCGGGTGGAAACTTTCATGGACAGCCGATTGCCTTGGCGATGGATTTGATGAAAATTGCCGTAGCGGAATTGGCCAACATATCGGAACGGCGCATTGAGCGTCTTGTCAACCCGCAGCTAAATGACCTACCGCCGTTTTTAAGCCCACAGCCCGGCCTGCAGTCGGGCGCGATGATTATGCAGTATGTAGCGGCATCGCTCGTCTCGGAAAACAAAACGCTCGCTCATCCGGCCAGCGTCGATTCGATTCCATCGTCGGCCAACCAAGAAGATCATGTCAGTATGGGGTCGATTGCAGCGCGCCACGCTTATGTGATTGTGCAAAATGCAAGGCGGGTGCTGGCCATTGAATTGATTTGCGCATTGCAGGCGGTCGAGTACCGCGGCGTAGAAAAAATGGCGGCAAAAACGCGGCAGCTTTACGAAGAAGCGCGCGACATCGTACCATCGATTACCCATGACCGTGTATTTTCCGGCGACATCGAAGCTATCGCGCAATGGCTAAAGCAGATGGATGAGACGTTTTGGCAAAAGGAAAATCAGTATTCGTAAAGAACAAGGATGGCAAATGGAAATAGAGAAAATAGAGAGGAAAGAGGAAGAGAGGCAGGCGAGAATAATAGTTTCCTCAACGCCAATGATCGAGCAAGCAGCCAGGCGCATCGGCCCTTGCTCTTTTTTATGTGGCCGCGAAGAACCAGTCTTGCCAAAGTTGATGACCGAAAATATTTACGATAAGATGAAGAAGAACAAACTATTTGATTATGAGAGGACAAGCAGCATTAAAAGAGGAGAAGAGGTGCATTTGTTTGACTATTTCTTCAGAAGCGCTGTTGGCATTATTGAAAATCATTGCGATTGATATTATTTTATCCGGTGACAATGCCGTGGTCATTGCGATGGCAACCCGCAAGCTGCCAAAGCATCAGCAAAACAAAGCGATTTTCTGGGGGACAGGCGGCGCAGTTCTCTTGCGTATTTTATTTGCCACTGTCATTGTCTTTTTGCTAGAAATGCCGTTCGTTCATTTAGCAGGCGGACTATTGCTTCTGTGGATTGCCTATAAAGTGCTGGTTGAACGGGAGGAAGAAGCGCATGTTCAGTCATCAGACCGCTTGTTGAAAGCGATTATGACGATTATCGCCGCCGATGCGGTAATGAGTTTGGATAATGTTGTAGCGGTGGCGGGGGCGTCAGAAGGACATGTCGGCATGATCGCCTTCGGTGTGGCCATCAGCATTCCCATTATGATTTTCGGTTCAAAAGCCATTATGAAGGTGATGGAAAAACATCGCTGGATCGCTTATGTCGGATCAGGAATTTTAGCATGGACAGGTGGAAAAATGGTGATGGAAGATGAAGGATTTATGCGTCTTCTTCATCTTCAGAAAGGACCGCTCACTTACGCGATTACCGTAGGATTAACCATTTTCGTATTAGCTGTCGGATATGCGATCAATAAAAAAGCGGAAAGCAAGGAAGGAACGATTGTCTAAGGGAGAAAAATAGTCCTTTCTCTGTCCGCGGATGGGGGGAAAGAAGAACCACAATGAAGATCGACAATATTTTGGTGACCGGAAGGCTGTATGCGGAGATGGCGCCATTGTTGCAACAAAAGAGACCGGATAAAAACTTCCGTTTTGTTGCGGAAGAAGCGGTTTGCCGCGATGATTTTTTTTGGGCGGATGTGTATGTCGGTTTTCGTCCGGTTCCTTCCTTTGAATTTGGCGACATTCGCTGGGTTCACTCACTTGGCGCCGGGGTCGATGCGTTTTTATGGAACCGGGAGTGGAAAGAAGATGTGGTACTGACGCGGACGATCGGCTCGTTTGGCGAACAAATTAGCGAATATTGCCTTAGCTATATGCTGCGGGATTTACAATGCCATGATGTATATGGATGGTACCAATCCCAGCGGCAATGGAAGACGGTCGCACCAACGCTGCTGCGGACGCAGCGTGTCGTTATTTATGGAACGGGCGAGATCGGACAGCAGATTGCCCGCCACCTGCGCCTGTTTGGCGTTGCACCGATCGGTGTTTCATTAAGCGGGCAGAAAAAACCGTATTTTTCCGAGGTGTGTTCCACGGAACAGGCGGAAGAGGTGCTGCCAAAAGCAGATTGGATTATTGCCGCACTTCCGCTGACAAAACAAACGTATCATCTGTTTGATGAAAGGTTTTTTTCTCTTTTAAATAATGCTTGCTTCATTAATGTTGGCAGAGGAGCGACGGTCGATGAAACGGCGCTATGGAGCGCATTGGAAACCCGTCAAGTTCGTCTTGCTGTGTTAGACGTGGTTGAAGAGGAACCGTTGCCGCCGACATCACCGTTATGGCTGCATCCAAACGTCATCATTACGCCGCATATCGCTGCGCTGACATCGGCGGAAGAAGCGGTGGACTGCTTTTTGCAAACGCTGCGGCGAATGGAAAACAATCAGCCGCTTTTCAACCGGGTAGATATTGAAAAAGGGTACTAAAAACGGGCGTGTCCATTTTGGGACATGCCCGTTTTCATTTTAAGATATAAGATATTAACGATCGGTAACGACCACATAAGTCGCTTTCATCGGACCGTGAACCCCGACGACTAAATTCATCTCAATATCGGCCGAGTTGCTTGGGCCGGTAATAAAGTTGACGCACGAAGGGACGAGATGCCCTTTTTCGATTTGTTCATGGATATAAGCAGCGGCTTGGGTCATGCGCGGCACAATGGTGCTTTTAGCGATGATCGAGATATATGTTTTTGGCAAAAAGCTGACGGTGCGCCCTTTTCCATTTCCGCTGAACAGCACGACTGTCCCTGATTCGGCCAGCGTCATATCGCTAAACGTAATGCCGACGTTCGCTTTTTCGGCAAAATCGATATTTTTTCTGCCTAGCGCAGCGTTCCAAATGTGAACCTCCACGTTTTCGTTTGGCCACTCGCGGCGCAGCAAGCCGGTTAATCCGTATTCGTCAAAGCGCGGATCGTCCCACGTGACAACCGGACCGCCCCCGTATTGGGCAACGACTTGCTTTACCGTTTCCGCTAGCGTGTCGCATGTCGTTTCTACGTATTGTGTGTGAATGAGTGCGCATTGCGCTTTTAACACGGCCAATAAATCGTCTTGGCTGTAGCCTTCAAATACTTTCCATTGCGGCTGATGCTTCCAGTGCGGGCGAGATACTCCTGATACACGGCGCTGCCGCCCGAGCCGGTCGGCAATCGCTTGTAAAAAAGCGTCGCGGTTATGAATCGTTCCGGTCTTCATTGCTTGTCGCCTCCTTTTTGATGTTTGCGGAACCAGTCACGGAATCGTTCTTTATTCGGCGCTGGGAATTCACGGCTTTCCGTCCACGCCTTCAGCGGGCCAGGACCTTTAGAAATGCGGTCATCGCTTGTAAATGGCGCCAAGGCGTTTGGTGCGACTTTCGAGCCGAATTGATAGAGAAACGGTGAAGAGGTTCCTAACCGAAACGCTTTCATGGCCAGCTTTTCCGCCACCGGCGCTTTTCCTTCCCGCTCGACAATGACTTGGCGGTGCTTTAGCAGCAATTCATGAAGCGGAATTTTAACCGGACAAACTTCCGTACAGGCTGCGCAAAGGGAGGAGGCGTACGGCAGTTCCTTATAATCGTCATATCCGCCTAGCAACGGCGACAGGACAGCGCCGATCGGTCCGGAATAAATCGAGCCGTAGGAATGTCCGCCAATGTGGCGGTACACTGGGCAGACGTTGACACAAGCTGCGCAGCGGATACATTGCAATACGGACTGAAATTCTGTGCCAAGGATGGTGGATCGGCCATTATCGACAATCACAAGATGAAATTCTTCCGGGCCGTCGGCATCTCCTTCATCGCGCGGGCCGGTTAATACGGTAATATAGCTCGTTAATTTTTGCCCGACCGCGCTGCGCGTCAACATGCTGACAAGCACTTCCATTTCCTCAAATGTTGGCACGATGCGCTCCATTCCCATGACGGTAATTTGTGTCTTTGGCAGCGACGTCACTAAATCCGCATTTCCTTCATTCGTCACCAGCGTAATCGATCCGGATTCCGCAATAGCAAAATTGCAGCCGGTAATGCCGATATCGGCCGTGAGGTATTCGCGGCGTAGCATTTTCCGTGCATGAAGCGCCAGCTCCTCCGGTTTTTCCGATTTTTGATAGCCAAGTTTGCGGCGGAAAACGTCGCGAATTTGCTCTTTATTTTTATGAAGGGCAGGACCAACGATGTGCGAAGGAGGATCATGGTCATCAATTTGCAAAATGTACTCGCCAAGGTCTGTTTCAATCACTTCACAGCCGATTGCTTCTAACACAGGGTTTAAGTTAATTTCCTCCGTTACCATCGATTTCGATTTCACGATTTTTTTCGCCTTTTTTTGCATGGCCACATTGCGGATGTAATTATTCGCTTCTTCCGCCGTTTTTGCGAAAAAGACGTGGCCTCCCCGTTTGGCAACGTTTTCACTCAACTGCATTAAATAATAGTCCAAATTTTCTAGGGTATGCTGGCGAATTTCCTCGCCGAGAGAGCGCCATTCTTCCCAGTTGCCAAGCTCTTTCGTAACCCCGATCCGTCTTTCGTACCCGCGGTCCTGCATGCCGGCTACCGCACCGCGCATAAATTGGTTATGCAGGTTTGTCTCTACTCGCTCCCAGAACGGTTGATTTCCTATTTTCATTGGCATATGCGAATCCCTCCTTTTAACGGCTGTTTAACACTTCGGCAATGTGCATGATTTTAATCGGCTTTCCTTGCCGCTTGATGCGTCCGCCGATATTCATTAAACATCCGCAATCGGCTCCGATCAGATAATCGGCTTGTGTCTCTTCAATATGTTCAATTTTTTCGTCCACCATCTGTTCGGAAATCGGCCCCATTTTTACGGAAAAGGTTCCGCCAAATCCGCAGCATTGATGGGCATTCGGCAATGGAACAAGTTCCAGCCCTTTTACGTTTTTTAATAGCCGGAAAGGCGCTTCTTTCACGCCAAGCAGCCTTGTCATATGGCATGACGTATGGTAAGTGGCGCGTCCTTCGAGCTTGGCGCCGACATCTTCGACCTTCAGCACGTCAACAAGAAATTGTGTTAGTTCATACGTTTTTGCAGCCAACGCTTTCGCTTTTGGCTCCCATTCCGGATCACCGCGGAAAATGTGCGGATATTCCTTAAACATGGATGCGCACGAGCCGGAAGGAGTGACTACGTAGTCGGCATGTTCAAACGTGCGGATCATATGCTTCATTGCTTCCTTTGCTTCTTTGGCATAACCGCTGTTGTAGGCAGGTTGTCCGCAGCATGTTTGCGCTTCTGGAAAGTCCACTTCGCAGCCTAACCGTTCCAACAGCTCTACCGTTGCTTTTCCCGCGTTCGTATAGAACAAATCGATGAGACAGGTGACGAACAAGGAAACTTTCATGGTAAATCTCCTTCCACATAATAATAATCATAGGATGAAGTGAACAGGTCATCAGATGACTTTGTATTTATTATATACTATTTTCAGAGAATAGAAGTATATTTTGACGCAATTTTTGTAAAATAATAAAAAAAGCACTCAGTTGTTTCGCTGAGTGCTTATATATCGATGAAGCACGTTTTCTACATTGGTCAGATGCTGAAGCATTCGTTCCTGCGCGGCTTCCGCGTTTCCTTCTTTAATCGCTTGGAAAATTTCCGTATGCTCGCGCAGAAGCTTTTCCGTTGTCGTCTGCTTCGAAAACAGCCAAATCCGCCGCGTTTCCCGCATTGTTTCGACCATCATTTCCGATACGCTGTTCATTAAGCTGACTAAAATGGGATTATGGGAAGCGACAGCAACGGCCATATGAAAAGCAAGATCCGCCTTTTCGCCAAGCTCGTCGTTACCGATGCCATCTTTCATGTCGCGAAGCGCTTGTTCCATCGCATGCAAATCTTGCTCTGTCCGTTTGTTCGCGGCTAAAGAGGCGGCACCGGCTTCAAGAAGCTTGCGCACTTCAAGCAAGTGCCAAATATCCTCTTTGTTCATCAGCACGGCCATGGAAAGCGGGAACATGAGCATCGTCGGGTCAAATTCGCGCACGTAGGTGCCTTCCCCTTGCTTTAATTCGATCAATCCCATTGCTTTTAACGCGGTCAGCGCCTCGCGGATGGCGGCCCGTCCTACTTGGAACTTTTCGGCAAGCTGTTGGACAGAGTCCAATTTATCTCCAGGTTTTAGTGCACCTTTTTTGATCATATCAAAAATCGCTTCCGCTACTTCCTCATAAATCTTTTTTGTTTTAATACGCTTAAAATTCAATGCATTCACCTCGATATCGCAAAACTCAATATTTTGCATTCTTATCTATAGACTTGTGGGCACATCTTTTTGTTGGAATGTAAAAGAATTCCCATTGTTTTATATATTATACATTCAATACAAAGGAAACAAGTAATTTTCTTTGTCCTAGGAAATTTTGGAAAGTAAATGAAAATTTAAAAAAATGAAAAAACACCTATTGTGTTTTCTGGAAATCATCTCTATAATTTTATTATCCGGTCATCTGATGACTTGGGATGATCTTCATTACAGGGGTGGGAGAATAGTTCAATTACATTTACACAAAGGGGGAGGTATAAGCAGTTTGTTAAACATCTATAAAAATGTATAAAATCATCTAAATATCTCCTGTTATTGAACGTAAAGAGATGGATGTTCTCCATCTTTTCCATTGTCTCCTGTCTGATGATAAAAAATCATCTCCTCCTTCCTCATGTGAAAAGGAAAGGAAGAAGATTTGGCGAATATATGTTCTTAAATATCAAAACAAGGGGGGAAGGCAAGGGGATGAAAACGGTTCGGGGGATGAAAATCGTTTCTCATGATGAATCACAGCTTCGTTCATTAGATGAGTTGATGCGCGTCT
>NZ_BAWO01000065.1 GCF_000632715.1 Parageobacillus caldoxylosilyticus NBRC 107762
AAAGTTTCATCCGTCTGACAATCATATTATAACTAAATATTCAAGATTGTCAATAATCATTTACTTTTAATTAACATCTAATTAACATCGCAACAATATCGTCGCGACATAATTAATTATACTCAAATTTTATTATTTGTCAATAATTTTTTAACTCATCTGAGCTTAAGCAACTTTGTCTTTTTCAAGCGACGTATTTCATTTTATTAACCCACTTATGCTTTGTCAATATATTTTTATTTTCCGCCGCCATTTTCTACATTATCTACATTAATAATAACGTATATTATAATAATCGTCGAAACCTTTTCCCCAATCATTAATCCGTTGGGTATAAAGAAAGGAGTACATATATTATGGAATATTCTTTCTCCTCGTTGATCGAAACATACCGCCGCTTATGGATGAACCGTTCTTTGACGACGGAAACATTGAATGAACAGGAAAGCAAAACACTTCTTTACGAAACGATCGCCAAAGAACTGCGCGATGAAATGACCCATCCGCGCACACGTCAGTCTGCGGAAGTAAAATTTTATTATGCCGTCAAAAGAATTATGAATTCCGATTTGTCCGATCATGAAAAATTATCTTTAATTCATATTTATATCAACGTAATGGAACAATTAAAGCAATAACGCTTTTTGCATAAAACAGCACCTCCTGAAGCACACTATCTGATGGCAAATCATCTTCACCATCAAAGGAGGACACTGCTAATGACTTTGATTCCTTATGACCCATTTCGCCATTTAGAAACGATGCGCAGAGACATTAGCCGATTTTTCTCAACCGATTTCCCTTCTCTCTTCACCCATATGGACGACCATATCGGGATGCCGCGCATGGATATGCATGAAACAGAAAACGAATATGTCGTATCGTGCGATCTTCCTGGTCTAGAGAAAAAAGAAGACGTACACATCGATGTAAACAACAATATTTTAACGATTAGCGGCACCATTCAACGAGATCAAAACATTAGAGAAGAACAAATGCATCGCCGCGAACGTTTCTTCGGGCGTTTCCAACGTTCTATTACACTGCCGTCGGATGCAGCGACTGACAATATTAGAGCCACCTATAAAAACGGCGTGCTCGACATTCATATTCCAAAAACAGCATCAAGTCCAAAAAAACGCGTCGATATCGAATTTCATTGATGCAAAAAGGGAGCTGGTCATTTTTCGCCGCTCCCTTTTAAACGGGCTTGACTGCTTTCCCGCACGATTAGCTCTGTCGGTACCACTACTTTTTTACAAATGGTCCGCTTCGTTGTCAAGCGTTCCACTAACAACTCTACCGCCGTCTCCCCCATAAACTCTGTATATACTTTTACCGTTGTTAATGGCGGGTGGATAAATGCCGCCGTCGGAATATCATTGAACCCGACAAGGGATATATCGCGAGGGACGGAAATGTGCGCTTCATGGAGCGCGCGCAGCGCCCCAATCGCCATTGAATCGCTGGCGATGAAAAACGCGGTTGGAAGGTCGTTGCTCGAAATGGCTTGTTTCATTAATCGATAGCCGTCTTCGGCGGTAAAGCTGCCTGTCCATACATATCGTGAATCATACAGTCCTTTTAAGTATAAATATTCATAAAATGTTGCCTCGCGTTCATCGTGAATCGGCATTTCGCCGTCTACATATTCCCGTCCGCCAATATAACCGATTTTTTGATGTCCTAGTTCAAGCAGGTAGTCTAACACCGTAATCGTCGACTTGCGTAAGTCGATGACGACAGAGTCAAATTTCCGCTCGTTCGGCGAGCAGTCGACAAAGACGATATGTTCGGTGCTGGAAGCAAACGCGTTGACATCTTTCGGTCCAAATTTTCCGACGGCGATAATGCCGTCTAAATGTTCCATCCGTTCCGTTAGGTAGGAGCCGTTTTGCTTAAATAGCTTTACTAATTCGATTCCGCGTTCAAAACATTCTTTTTCAACTCCTAAGCGAATCGCCATGTAATACGGATCATCCATTTCTTGCCGTTCGGAGTACCAATGAACGAGCCCGAAACGAAACGATTCCTTCGGCTGCTGGCTGCGTTCCCGCAGCGTTTTATAGTTTAGCTGCTGGGCTACTTCAAAAATGCGTTTTCTCGTTTCATCCGACACCGACAAGGTGGTGTCATAATTAAGCACGCGCGACACCGTCGCCACTGACACTCCCACTTTTTCCGCAATTTCTTTTAATGTCGCCATTGGTTAAAACAGATCCCTTCCTTCCTGATCATGACAACTTCTCCTGTACTTTCCGCAAAAAGGTGCGAAATGCCTGTTTTCCTTTCTCATTGCGTTTAAACACGCCGGCATGTTCTAGGACGGTGATAAAACGCTGTCCTACTTCTTGCTGCAAAATATCCGATACATTTTCTTCTGTAATATTCGGATAAGCGGCATGGATTTGCTCATACCAATTCCAATGTTTTAAAAGCGTTTCGTCCCACTCATCTTTTTTCGTATTTCGGACAAGATATGTCGCCAATGCATCTAATTCGCCGGCCAGCCTTCCCGGAAGCACGGCAAGCCCCATCACTTCAATTAAGCCGATATTTTCTTTTTTAATATGATGCAATTCTTCATGAGGATGAAAAATGCCGTATGGATGTTCACGTGATGTTCGATTGTTGCGCAACACGATATCCATTTCAAACAAATCGCCACGGCGTCTTGCGATGGGGGTGACCGTATTATGCGGAACATCGCCGCTGTTGGCATAGATGTCGACGCTTGGGTCGCTATACGTCCGCCACGTTTCGTAAATGCAATCCGCTGCTTCAAGCACTTCTTCTTTTTTGCCGCACAGGCGGATTACTGACATCGGCCAGCGCACAATCCCTGCTGTCAATGATGGAAAAGATGAAAACGAGATGTATTCTTCGATTTCGGCTTTTTCCATCGCAAACGTATAGTTTCCGCCTTGAAAATGATCGTGCGCTAAAATCGAACCACCGACAATCGGCAAATCGGCGTTCGAACCGATAAAATAGTGCGGAAACTTTTCGATAAAATCAAGTAAGCGCGCGAACGTTTTCCGTTCCATTTTCATTGGCACATGCTCGGCATGGAACACAATGCAATGTTCGTTGTAATAAACATACGGAGAATATTGGAAATACCATGTCTCGTCCAATAACGTAATCGGAATGACGCGGTGATTCGAGCGAGCCGGATGATGCCACGTCCCTTCGTATCCTTCATTTTCTTTGCATAACAAGCACTGCGGATACGAAGATGTCGGAGCGTCTTTTAACTTGGCGATTTCTTTTGGATCTTTCTCTGGTTTCGATAAATTGATCGTAATATCGAGCTCCCCATACGCCGTTTTCACTTTCCAGTGTTTATTTTTCGCAATCCGCGCTGTTTGAATGTAATTGGACGCTTTGCTTAAGGAATAAAACCAGTCGGTTGCCAGTTTCGGTTCTTTATTATATTTGGCATAAAATTCACGGATTACTTCGGATGGACGCGGCATTAAACAGTTCATCAGCTTGGCGTCCCATATATCCCGCTCCGTCATTGTATTCGTTTCCAAAAGACCATGTTCATACGCCCAATCTAAAATCGTCTCTAAGATCGGAGAAGGAGAGGCAAAGGACGTGTCCTTTACCTCGACTGGCTTCCACTCCGTCAGCCGCAGCGCCGCCAGCAGGCGATTGCGCGCGTAAACAATATCTTCGCGATGAAGCAGGCCGCTTTTTACCCCGTATTGGACCAGCTGTTCTACCGCCGTCAAAATGTCCGCCACCGTCACGCACCTCGATATCCGTATGGTTTCGCTTGATGCCATTCCCATGCGGAAGCGACAATATCGATAATCGATGTGTATTTTGGTTCCCAGCCGAGCTCGCGTTTGGCTTTTTCCGCGGATGCGACAAGCTTCGCCGGATCGCCCGGGCGCCGCGCCATAACGCGCGCCGGGATCGGATGACCGGTAACTTTCCGTGCCGCTTCGATCACTTCTTTAACAGTAAAGCCGTTGCCGTTTCCTAAATTGTACACGTTGCTTTCCGCACCGCTCCGCAGCTTTTCCACCGCTAGAATGTGGGCGTCAACGAGATCGAGCACGTGAATATAGTCGCGAATGCAAGTGCCGTCATGGGTATCGTAATCATCGCCAAAAATATGAATCTCATCACGCTGGCCGAGAGGCACTTTTAAAATTAATGGAATGAGATGGGTTTCCGCGTCATGATCTTCACCGATCAACGTGCCGTAAGCGCCGGCGACGTTAAAATAACGCAGCGAAATATAGCGGATTCCGTAAGCGCGGTCGACCCATTTCATCATTTTTTCCATCGCCAATTTCGTTTCTCCATATGTGTTGGTTGGCATCGTCGGGTCCGTTTCTACAATCGGAATTTGCTTCGGCTCTCCATACACTGCCGCTGTAGAGGAAAATACGATTTGTTTCACGCCGAACTCGTTCATGATTTCCAGCAATACTTGCGTACCGTACACGTTATTATCGTAATATTTGAGCGGCTCTTGCATGCTTTCGCCGACAAGGGAGTTGGCGGCGAAATGAATCACCGTATCGATCTCATGCTTACGAAATACGTCGCGCAAAAACGCGCGGTCGCGAATATCGCCTTGATAAAAGACTGCTTCTGGATGAACGGCCTCGCGATGCCCTGTTTGCAAATTATCGACAACAATTACTTTTTCCCCCTTTTCGATCAAGCGATATACGGCATGGCTGCCGATATAACCCGCGCCGCCGCAGACAAGAATCATACGCTCCACTCCCTTTCTTCTGTAATTTCTTTTGCTCCGTCACCGATTTTTACGACATAAAAACTAGCTTCATAGCCAATTTTCCCCGCATATTCTTTCCCTACTTGTTCAATAAAAGAAGGAATGAACTCATCTTTGACGATGTTTACGGTACAACCGCCAAAGCCGGCCCCTGTCATGCGGGCGCCGATCGTTCCTTCATGCTTCCACGCCGCTTCGACAAGCGCATCTAGTTCCACCCCTGTCACTTCATAGTCATCGCGCAGCGAAATGTGTGATTGTTTCATTAACTCGCCAAAGCGCGACAAATCTCCCTTTTCCAACGCAGCCGCTGCCTCTATCGTCCGTTCGTTTTCCGTCACGGCATGGCGGGCGCGCTTTTGTTCAAGCGGGGAAAGAAGATGCTTATACTCTTCCAGCTGCTCGCTTGTCAAATCACCCAGTGAGGCAATGTTTGTATGTTTCTGCAATTTCGCCAAAGCTGCCTCGCACGTCGCCCGCCGTTCGTTATACGCCGAATCGGCCAGACCGCGCTTTTTGTTTGTATTGGCGATGACAATCGAACAATCGTTCATCGAAACGGGCAAATAGCGGTACTCTAATGTTTGGCAGTTTAGTAGCATTGCATGATTTCGCTTTCCCATTCCAACGGCAAACTGATCCATAATGCCGCAATTGACGCCAACATATTCATTTTCTACTTTTTGACTCAATTTCACAAGTTCAAGCATATCGATATGCTGTGCGAATAGTTCATTAAGCATGACCGCCGTTACCAGCTCGATGGAAGCGGACGACGATAATCCGGCGCCGTTTGGGATCGTCCCGTAATACAAAATATCGAGTCCCGTCTCGATCGGGCAAAACGACTGAAACGCAGCAATAATTCCCTTCGGATAGTTCGCCCACCCATGCTTATCTTGATAAGATAGATCATCATAAGACACCGTAATGATCCCTGTTTCTGGAAAGTTTTTTGAGTAAAAGCGAATAAACGGATTGGCTGTTTTACGTACGAGCGCATATGTGCCGATTTCCAAGGCGCATGGCAGCACATGCCCGCCGTTATAGTCGGTATGCTCGCCGATTAAGTTGACGCGGCCGGGGGCGAAGAAAGTACGAATTTGTTCTTTCCCTTCACCAAATAGTTCCTTAAATGTCTGTATCAAACTTGTAATCATAATGAGTCCTCCTAAAAACACATTGCCCTTTATGGTAAATATTTTAGTATAAATTTCAGTAAAATAAAACAATAAATTTTAGTAAAAAGCTGATGAATGCATGGGATAATCTTCAATAAAAAGATTTTCCATCATAGATTATTCATTTTTTACAAAGTTCCCCCTATTTCCAAAGCAATTGGAAACCTTAATAATTTTTCCAGAGCAATTTTTCTATGTATATCAATTTCTGAAAATTGAGTAATATATGATCTTGTATCATCGATTGATACTATAAAAAGAGCTGGGTTATAGTGAATCGACTTAACCCATGCTCTTCGAAATTGAAACTAAAATGAATTATCTCCTGCTAAAATTTAATTAAAATGAATTCGAAGAAGTTTCATATACAGTGAATTTACTTGCTCCTATAGGTGATAACTGATCCTTCGAGTATGGTTTCAACCGAATTTGGAAACGAAAAGGTGCCGTTTTCAGCTTATACTTTTCAAGAACATCAGGACCGCAACTTGCTGATCCGAGACCATGTTGTTTATAATCAAGATTAAAGTAGATTGTATCTTGTTTAACTAAATCATATGTGTGTCGAGCATCCTCCAAATTTTTAATAGAATACACATGAACACTGAAATCTATCACAGGCATTCCTACAGCTAAAATTCCAATGCCGCGTTTGTCTGTTAATGACACCCATCTTACCTCATGACGGTTTCCATTTTCTTGAGGATATACGTAAGGCGTATAGAGTTCTTCGACTTGTCCTGACCAAATACCAAACCGATTGGCCAATTTACTATCGACATATGCTTCACCCGGTCCTCTTCCATACCATGATATTTGATCCAAATAAATTGGAAGTTTCATATTTAAACCAATTCTTGGCAAAGTTTCAGGGATATCTCCTTCTGGTGTTCCATCAACACTTAAGATCATATCACCGCTTCCATGGATGGCATAATGATAATTTGTCACAATCCCCCACGCCAACCCCGGTGGTGCCACACGGGCTTTAACAAATACATCAGCTTTTTTACCATCCGAAGATAACCTATAACCTACTTCATCTATACGATGCTGCATCCAATGCAATCTATATTTTTTCCACTCTTCTACAGAACTTACTAATTTCCAACCGCCGTTGGAAAGTCTATCGTTATCTGTAGGCGCTCTCCAAACATTTAATCGAGGTCCTTCTTTTAACAACTGAATTCCTTCATATACCCAAGATTCAATTATGCCATACAGTTTGTTAAAGGAAATAGTAAATGAATCACCAGAAATAACAAGTAGATGTCTATCATCTTGAATACTCAAAGGGTACATAACTGGCTTATAGTCTGCTGAGGTTATAGCGATCACCGGCAATTTGTATTGAGCCCATGCAACTTCATGTCCAGCTTGCGCCCACACCATATCTTCTGCAAGAAGAAATTTGATGTTTAACCAATATTCAGTATCAAAAAAAATCTTTGTTGGTAAGGAATAAGGAATCTTAATATACCCTGTCTTACCTGCAGCCAATTTAGGGACTGGTAATTTCCCTTTATCGATTACTTTACCATCTGCAACAACGGACCATACAATAACAAGATGATCGAGAGAGATAAAATCATAACGGTTAGTCAGTTTCAACTCTCCCTTGGCTAAGTCAATAGCTTCTACTTTAACAGGCTCAATTACTTTTTTATACTCCAACAAAGCTGGAGATGGTCGCCGATCTGGATAGACTAATCCATCAATAACAAAATTGGAATCGTGGGGAGTTTCACCAAAATCTCCACCATATGCAAAAAATTCCTTTCCATCCTCTGTTGTTTGACGAATACCATGATCGCACCATTCCCAAACAAACCCACCTTGCAATCTACTATACTTATAAAAAATTTCCCAGTATTCTTTAAATCCCCCAGGACCATTCCCCATAGCGTGGGCGTACTCACAAAGAATATGTGGCTTTGATAAATCTGTACGTTCTCCAAGGATTCTTAATATATCAACAGGTGTATACATAGTTGTAAATACATCAGAACAAATGGGTTCCCTTACTGGATTTTGGTTGTTCTCAATCATGATCTCCCTGCATTCTCCTTCGTAATGAATCGGTCTAGTCGGGTCATACGCTCTAACCCACTCAACCATAGCCACATGATTGGACCCAAACCCAGATTCATTTCCCAATGACCACATTATAATAGAAGGATGATTTTTATCACGTATAACCATGCGTTTCATTCTGTCAACATATGCCTCTTTCCATGTAGCATCATTGCTGATTTGATTGATATTTTTAATAGTAGCAAATCCATGGCATTCGAGATCAGCTTCGTCGATCACATATAACCCATAGATATCGCATAACTCGTAAAAACGCGGGTCATTTGGATAATGTGATGTACGTACCGCGTTAATATTATGCTGTTTCATCAATTTAATATCTTTAATCATCGATTCTAGTGACACAGCACGACCAAGGTCGGGATCATGTTCATGACGGTTTACGCCTTTAAGCATAATCGGAACACCATTGACAAGTAAAAGTCCATCTTTAATTTCGACAGAACGAAAACCTATTTTTGTAGGAATCACCTCCATTGTTTCTCCATTTTCATCTTTTAATATCAGTAGCAGATGATATAAGTACGGGTATTCCGCTGACCATTTTTTCGGGTTTTCAACCGGAATTTCAATAGTTTGCTTTATCTCAGCCCCTCCGGAGATCACTAATTTATCAATCACTGTCCTATTTACTACAGGTTGATAGGATGCATCTAATAACTGAATATCAAGAAAATAACCGGAAGTAACTGTATCTAAACTATTTGTAATATGTACATCCAATTGAAGAGTAGCGTTGTAATAGTTCTCATCTAAATTAGTTCGCACAAAGAAGTCTCTAATGTAAACATGGGGTCTAGCAAGCAGATAAACATCTCGGAAGATGCCACTTAACCACCACATATCCTGATCCTCTATATAACTTGCATCAGACCACTGATAGACCCGGACAGCGACTATATTTTTTCCTTCGCGTATAAATGGAGTAATATTAAATTCACTTGGAAGCCGGCTGCCTTGACTATACCCCACTTCCTGACCATTAATCCAAACATGAAAAGCACTGTCAACACCTTCAAAACGGAGAAAGATTTGTTGATCCATCCACTCCTTTGGAATATAAAATTCACGACGATAGGATCCTGTTGGATTTTCACTAGGAATATGTGGAGGATCTATTGGAAATGGATATTGTACATTGGTATAATGGGGTTTGCCATAACCTTTCATTTGCCAGTTAGACGGTACCTGAAGTTCATCCCAATCACTTGTATCAAAAAATTCTTGGTAAAAATTTGTAGGAGATAATTGTGGATGTTCAGCATAATGAAATTTCCATATGCCATTTAACAATTTGAATTCGTGCGAATAGCCTCTTTCATAAGTTAAAGCCAAGTTTTCATTTTTATACGGAATATAATATGATCGTTCTGGTAAACGATTTTTATGTAGCACACCTAAATTTCTCCAGTTTTGATCCCCAGTCATGCCAATACCTCCTCTACATATAATTAGTTGCCTATCCCTTCATAGATCCACTAAAAATACCTGAAACAAAATGTTTTTGGAATAGAAGAAACAGTATTATCATCGGAATCAATCCTAAAACGGCACCTACCATAACAGGGCCGTATTGAACGACCTGTCCCGGCTGTACCATCATGGCTAACATGAGTGGCAATGTATACATTTCTCTTGAGTTGATAACAGTCAATGGCCAAATAAAGTTTCCCCACTGATGCATAAAGGTCACGATACCAAGTGCCGCACAAGCAGGTTTCATCGTTGGTAATACAATTTTAAAAAAAATACCTAAGTCTTTACATCCATCGATACGGGCAGCTTCAATTAATTCTGTGGGAAAGGACAACATTTGCTGTCTCATCATGAACACACCAAACGGTGTGACTAGAAAAGGAAGGATCAACGCGTAATATGTGTCTGTCCAACCAAAGTTCATCATTTGGATAAACATAGGAACAAGCATTACTTGGGTCGGTACCATCATGACTAATAAAACAACAGAAAACAGGAGATTTCGTCCTTTAAATCGATATTTAGCAAAAGCGAAACCAGCCAATGCCGAAAAAAGTACAGTTGTGACTGTTGTAATACCAGAAACAAAAACACTATTAAATAAGGCTTTCCAGATCGGCCATCCATTTTCCAATTTTTCTAAATTCACAAAAAAGTTATCTCCCGGCACTAACGTAGGAGGAACTTTAAAAATTTGGGCTTCTTTTAACGTTGACGCCGTAAACATCCAATAAAATGGAAATACCGAAACGGTACCACCTACAAGAGCTAGGATATACAATAATAATTTGTGAAATTCTTTTTTTTTATTCATATTAAACCTCCCCTCCCTTAGACAACCGAATTTGTAAATAGGACAAAATACCAATAATGGTTGTTAATACATAGGCGCCAGCCGAAGCTAAACCGAAATCAAAGGAACTGAATGCTTTATCATATAAATATAAAATAATAGTTGTTGTCTCATGTCTTGGTCCACCGTCTGTTAAAACGAATGGTTCAGCAAACAGCTGCAAAGTGCCAATGGTCGATAGGATACAACAAAACAATAGAACTGGTCTAAGCATCGGCATGGTAATCTTAAAAAACTGAGTGATCTTACCTGCACCATCGATACTTGCCGACTCATATAAATCTTTTGGAATATTTTGAAGACCAGAAAGAATAATTACAGCATTATAACCTGTCCAACGCCAGGTCAATGCAATGATAATCAATAATTTTGCCCAAAACTCATCTGAAATCCACTTAATGGGTTCAATTTTAAATAAACCAAGAAATTGATTAATCATACCATAGTTTTCATTAAAAATGAGTGAGAACACGAGAGAATAAGTAACTAAATCGATCAATACTGGAAGAAAAAAAGCAAGTCGAAAGACACCTTTAAATTTCAAGGAGTTAGAGTTTAGTACAGTAGCCAGTATAGTCGCTAATATAAGCATTAGCGGCACCTGAACAACTAATATCAATCCAGTAATACCTAATGATTTCCAAAATAACGGATCAACAAAAAATTTCTTATAATTTTCTAATCCTACAAAAGTGACTGTCCCCGCTCTCCACTCACTAAAACTAAGCACTAGTGAGTAGATTAAAGGATATAGCATGAAAATAACAAACAAAATGAAAAAAGGAGAAATAAAAATATAGGGAATCAGATTTACGAAAAAATCCTTTATATCCTTTTTGCTCCTAATCTGAAGACTGGGTTCTTGGCCATAATTTGTTTTTTGAACGAATGGCATGTTTGTCACCTCCAACACTCCCCCATGGCTTTCCATGGGGGATTATTCTTATTTAGCTATATCTAATCCTGTATCCCTGGCTGCTCTCTGTTCTGCTTTTTTCAGTGCTTTAGCAATGTCGTCATCTTTAGATATTACTGCTCCCAATGCATCAATTATGGCATTGTTAATATCCATATAATGTGCACCGTAATCTAGTGGTGGAATATTAGTTGATAATTTACCAAAGAATTCTGATAGGGAAACCCCAAAGTATTCATCAACTGCTTTGAACTGTTCAGTTTGATAATAAGGTTTCCACGAAGGGAATAAGCCATACTTCATCTGTATGTCTTGTCCTTCATTTGTCATTAGAGCAAACTCAATAAACTTCCAAGCCAATTTTTGATTCTTGGATTGGGTAGAAATAGCGAGTACAGACCCTCCCATATGCGCTTGATTTGGCCCACCTTCCTCAAACGCAGGCATCGGCATTAGTCCCCATAATCCTTTTTGATCTGCTGCTTGAGTTTTGATAGTACCGGCATACCAGACTGGATATACAATGGCGGCAACCTTATTATTAACAAAGGCACGGATTCTATCGTCCCAGGTCGGAGCATCCATAACTAATCCTTCATCAACTAATCTCTTATACATTTCGATGGCTTTAATGTTCTCTTTAGTTACAAATTTAATTTTCCCATCTTTATCGTAATACTGTGCCCCTAATTCGTTCATTAACATTCTATACATGTCGGCAATGTCGTCACTACTTAAACCAAGTGCAAGCATTTTGACGCCATCATTTGCATCCTGTATTTTCTTTCCGGCTTCAATAAACTTGTCCCATGTAGTAATAGACTTAGGATCAACTCCCGCCTTCTTGAAGAAATCTTTACGATAGTAAACTCCGACAGGCCCAAGATCCCAAGGAAGTGCGTATATATGCCCGTCTTTTTTTGCCAGGTTCATAGCTACTTCCACAAACTCATCTTCCTTACCATTTAGCAATTTTGTCAAATCGACAAATTGATTTGGAAACCTTTCTAAGAAGTTCGGAAAGTCTCTTTGCTGAATTTGAATCACATCAGGGGCTCCTTTGCCAGCCGTTAATGGTGGAATAATTTTGTTATAGTCGCTGGTTACGTATTCAATCTTTACCTTCGTTTCAGGATACTTCTCCATAAATTTTTTTGCAGTTTCCGTTAAGGAGTCTGCAGCAAGGTTCCAAGATGCGACAGTTATTTCTCCAGAAACTTCATCCCCACTAGATGATGATTGTCCTAGTTCTTTTTGAGACGTTTGTTTACTGTTACAAGCACTCAACAAAAAAACAAAGATAGTAACTATTAAAAAACTAGACATCAACTTGTTTTTCATAAAATATTCCTCCTGCATATTAATAAGCGAAATTTTTTAGAAAATATGACAGGTTGCTTCTCACATAGATGAATTGATTTATACTACTAGCTATGATCGGTAGAAACTATAGATTTTTTTATCTCAAGAGGTGCCTATCCCTCACCCCCTTTTTATTTCTTACAAATAAAACAGAAGCAATTACCTAGTTTATTGACGTTTTCATGCTATATCTTTACCCTTTATGCAGTTTTTACTTTTACATTTACATTGGCTAAAACCACCTACTAAATCCGTCTGACTTCTTTTAACACTGCAACATCAATCCCTTGTACAACTAACTGATTAATCTGCAAACGCTTTCCATTAAGTACATCTTGATACAATCTGTCCGCCGGTAAGGACAGTTGAACTTCATGAGAATTATGATTAACAATAATTAAATATCGTTCTTTCTCAGTATATCTTTGCTGTACCTCCACATTTTCAGGCACCTTCAGGGGAGGATTAATGTTGTGTTCAGTTAGGACATATTCTAGAAGCCGGCCTAAGTATTTTGAATCCGGAGAAGTACCGATATAGATACTTTCACCTCTCCCAAAAAAGTGACGAGTAACCGCAGGGCTTCCCGCATACCAATCTTCCCCATAGACCGCTAAAGGTTCAGCACCTTCCAAATGGATTATATCGGTCCATGTTGTACACTCGTACTCTTCTCCCTCCACTCGGATTTTGTTTGTTTGTCCCTCAGGATAAGGCACGAATTCCTCTACACAAATCCCTAAAATATCACGTAGTGGAGCAGGGTATCCACCGAGATGAATATGGTCATTTTCGTCTACAATCCCGCTAAAAAAGGTAACAATTAAAGTGCCTCCATTAGCGACAAATCGCCTCAAATTTTCATCTTCTCCTTCTTTAACCATATATAGAAGGGGTGCAATAACCACTTTATATTTCGATAAATCATCTACAGGTCTGATAAAGTCAACGGCAATATTACGTTTATACAACTCCCGATAATATGATTCTACTAATGAAATATAACTCAACTTATTATGTGGCTTTGATCCTAGTTCAACAGCCCACCAGTTTTCCCAATCAAAAATGATTGCAATTTCCGCTTTAATCCTAGAGCCTATCAAACAGTCCAATTTTTTTAATTCCCGACCTAACTTCTTAACTTCCCTGTAAACTCTACTGTTTTCGCTTGAAGAGTGCGGAACCATCGCACCGTGAAATTTCTCAGCACCCGCGCGACTCTGCCGCCATTGAAAAAACATAATACCGTCTGCACCCCGACCAATAGTTGCATAACTCCAAAGCCGCATTACACCAGGGGGCTTTGGAACGTTAATATCACGCCAATTGACATGCGAAGTTACCTGTTCCATAAGGAGAAAAGGTTGTCCTTGACGTAAACTACGCATTAGATCATTCATCATAGCATGTTGAATTGGCAAACGTTCCCTTGGGTCAGGGTATGAATCCCATGTCACAATATCCACTTCTTGTGCCCATTGGAAATAGTTTAGCGGTTTAAACGAGGCCATAAAGTTAGTGGAGAGAGGAATATTTGGTGTCACCTCGCGTAAAACCTCTTTCTCCGCTAAAAACAAACTGAAAATAGAATCATTCATAAAACGGTAATAGTCAAGCTCTTGAGATGGATTAACAAAGGTAGGCGTTTTCCTTGGTGGATTAATTTCATCCCAATCGTTATACCTTTGTCCCCAGAAACTAGTCCCCCAACGATTATTCAATTCATCAATCGTTTTATATCTTGCTTTCAGCCATTTCCTAAACGCAATGGCGCAGTTTTCACAAAAGCATCTAGAAGTATGACAGGCATACTCATTATTAACATGCCACATTTTGAGTGCAGGATGGTTTTTATAACGTTGTGCTATAGCTCGCGCAAGTTTCTTTATATGTACAACTAGTTGAGGGTGATTGGGACAGTAATGTTGCCTGCTACCAAAAGAAAGACGAGTGCCGTTCTCATCAACCGGTAAAGAATCTGGATATTTCTTTACAAACCAGGCGGGAGTAGTTGCCGTTGCAGTTCCTAAATTGATATAGACACCATGGCTATATAATATATCAATTACCTTATCTAGCCATTCAAAATTAAATACCCCTTCGCAAGGTTCGATCTCTCCCCAACTGAAAATGCCTAATGAAACTAAATTTACACCAGCTTTCTGCATTAATTTAGCATCTTCACGCCAAATTTCTTCCGGCCACTGTTCTGGATTGTAGTCCCCTCCATAACATATCGAAGGCAAAATACTAACATACTTCAATGTACAAGCCCCCCTAACAAAATTAACTGTATTTGAATGCTTTTTAATTTATATTCCATTTACCCCCATTTCAAAATTTAATATATATTCAGAAAATAGTCAATATCAAATTTTTACTAAAAAAAACTTATATATTACTTAAATTATTACTAAAAAGAGGTAAAGGGTATGATAACACAGAAAAATACGATCTTCTTAATATTATTGTTCGTAAATAGTAGCTGAAAAATAGTATCACATCGAGCAGGCACGTATAATAAATATATAGTTGATCACATTCTAATAACAAACATTATAAATAAAATTTGGAGGATAATAATGGAAACAAGCCAAACATTAAAACAAGAACTACAAACCATCACCCGCTGGGAACAAGACCAAAAAGACTTATGGTTTTGGGAAAAGCTCGGCCGGCTGCCGTTTAAAGTGCTCGATAAGCTTACGCCAAACTTTGTACATAAAAAAGTCGGGCAGCTGCTTGATGAGCTTGGCAGCTATATTCAAAGCGGCGGGCAATATTTAGTGAAAGAAGAAAAGATACTGGAGAGGCTGGGCGTCCCATCGTTAGAACAAGTAGCGCAGTTGCCGCTTGCGACCATGGACCGCGTTTGTGATGAGCTGATTGACGCGCGCGTGACGTTTGCTCAAATTCAAGGAGCAACGACAGGCGTCGGCGGCGCGTTGACGCTGGCGATCGATATTCCTGCCCTTCTCGGCCTTGCGTTAAAAACGCTGCAGGAAATCGCCATCGTCTATGGTTACAATCCGAAGGAGAAAAAAGAGCGAATTTTTATTGTGAAATGTTTGCAATTCGCCTCCTCCGATATTGTCGGCAAAAAGGCGATTCTCGATCAGCTCACATCGTTTTCCAACCATCACCAGCAAGTCTTTTCTCAGCTTCAAGGCTGGCGCGAAGTCATGATGACGTTTCGCGATCAATACGGCTGGAAAAAGCTGTTTCAATTCGTCCCGATCGTTGGCATTGTTTTTGGTGCCATGTTTAACAAAGCGTTTATCGAGGACATTGCCGAAACGGGAAAAATGCTCTATCGGAAGCGGCGCATTTTGGAAAAGCTCTCCCAACTAGAAGCCGGTGCCTAGCCACATGCTAGACACCGGTCTTTTTTCCTTAATGAGCTGCTTTTAACCGCCAAATGACGCTAATGAAGTCGCCGCGGCGCTGCGGCACATTTAACCCTGCATGCATCAGTTCATCGCCGCCATACACTTCGCCGCTGCCAATGATTTCGTAATCTTTATTTGGATCCAGTCCTTTTAATCGTATGAACGACAGCGGCGCATTCGCTTCCACCAGCACGCGGAAATAGGCGACCAATGCTTCTGATCGGTCCTCGGATACGAACATCCATGCCGCCTCATTGCCTTCAAACGGGCTGAGTATCCGGTAAAACGTTCCGAATTGGACAAGACGGCGGATTTCTTTGTAAAATGCCACTTGTTCTTTTACTTTTTGTTTTTCTTCCTCACTTAGTTTTGTTAAATCGAGCTCATAGCCAAAGTTTCCCGACATCGCCACATGGCCGCGCATTTCCAACGATGTAATGCGGTGAACTTGGTGGTTCGGCACCGCCGACACGTGCGCGCCCATCGCGCTGATTGGGTAAACAAGGCTGGTGCCATATTGGATTTTTAAGCGGGAAACCGCGTCCGTATTGTCACTCGTCCACGTTTGCGGCATGTAGTACAGCATGCCCGGGTCAAACCGGCCTCCGCCGCCCGAGCAGCTCTCAAACAGAACATGCGGAAAACGGGACGTTATTTCTTCCATGACGCGGTACAACCCCAGCATGTAGCGGTGAGCCGTTTCGCGCTGCCGTTCCGGCGGCAGGGCGGCAGAACCGATTTCCGTCATATGACGGTTCATATCCCATTTTACATAGGAAATCGGCGCGCTTGCTAGCACGTCGGAAATCACTTGAATGATATAGTCGCACACTTCTTTGCGGGAATAGTCTAATACAAGCTGATTTCTCCCTTCCGAACGCGGGCGGTTTGGCACATGAAGACACCAGTCTGGATGCTTCCGATACAGCTCGCTGTCGACGGAAACCATTTCCGGTTCCACCCATAGACCAAACTGCATGCCCATTTGGTTAATGCTTTTTGCCAGCCCTTCTAGCCCATTTGGCAGCTTCTGTTTATTGACGAACCAATCTCCTAATGAACTGCGATCATTATCGCGTTTGCCAAACCAACCGTCATCGAGCACAAATAGCTCAATTCCTAATTCCGCCGCTGTTTTCGCAAGGTGCAAAATTTTTTCTTCATTAAAATGAAAATACGTCGCTTCCCAGTTATTAATGAGAATCGGACGTTCGCGGTCGCGGAACGCTCCGCGCGCCAGACGGGTGCGGTACAGCTGATGATAAGTTTGTGACATTCCGTTTAATCCTTTATCCGAATACACCATCACCACTTCCGGCGTCTGGAACGACTCGCCCGGTTCTAACAGCCACGTAAAATCAAATGGATTTATTCCCATGGATACACGCGTCGTCTGGAATTGGTCGACTTCGACTTGGGCGAGGAAATTGCCGCTGTAAACAAGGCTAAAGCCGTATACTTCTCCTACATCTTCATTGGCATGTTTTCTCAGCAGGGCGATAAATGGATTTTGCTGGTGGCTGCTGGCGCCGCGGCGGCTTTCTACCGACTGTATGCCGGTGACAAGCGGCCGCCTTTCCACCGCTCGCTCCCGCGCCCACGCTCCCGGGAGATGCAGCCATTCATAGTCAGAATGCGGGAAATCTACATTCATGCTTAACGCCCGCAACAGCTTGATCCGTTCCGCACCGTGGTTTTCAAAGCGGGCAGAACGGGTTATCACATTCCACCGTTCATATACCGTATAAAGCAGCGTAACGTTTAGTCCGATCACACGGTCTTCCAATACGATTTCTAACGTTTCCGCCTCATTTTCGTTTTCCACATAAGTAGCCGGCAGCCCTTCTAACTTCGGCTTTCCTTTATAAATGCGATGCGTTTTGTAGCGCAAATCCGAGATCGTTGACCCGTTTTCCAATTGCACTTGATACGCCGGTGCGCGAAAATCCGTATTGCCATATGCCGGATATTCTTGCGGCAGCGTATCTAAAGAAAACGCGCGGTCGGATGGATCGGGATTAGGGGAGAACGGACGGTCAAAAAATTGGAATCTTCTTGATCCATTTGCACTTCTAATCTTTTTTCCCCAATAAAGATGGGCTAAATACCCTGAGCGAACGAGCTGCATCACATAGCTTGTGTCGCTTGCTTGTAGATGAAAGGTTTTGGTTACATGATTGTATATAATTCCCATATTCATTCTCCTTCTCTATTTTCTAAAATGGAATATAGTCTTATCCTTTTACAGCCCCAGATGATAGTCCACTAATAAAGTATTTTTGCAGGAATAAATATAAGATAATGATCGGCAATGAACTTAGTAGCGACCCTGCAGCAACCCACCCAACGTTGTTCACATATTGTGAAAAGAAAGAAGAAAGAGCTACGGTAAGCGTATGCGATTCAGAGCTTTGCAGGAAGAATACAGAAAATTGATAGTCATTCCATACATTGACACCCGTTAAAATCATTACCGTTACAGTAACTGGTTTTAATAAAGGCATAATGATACGGAAAAATAACGAAAATCTACTCATCCCATCGATCATTGCTGCCTCGTCTAATTCTCGTGGAATCGTATTGATGAACCCGGTAAATAGAAAAATCGTAATCGGCAAATTAAACGTCACATGCAGTAAAATAATCGCCCACGGTTGATTTAATCCACCGATATCTACAATAAATTTATAAAGAGGAACGAGAATAGTAAGCGGCGGAACAATCATAGCCGAGATAAAAAACACGAACATAAATCTATTGAAGCGAGTTTTATACCTCGCCAGCGGATAGGAAGCACATGCCCCTAAAAACACTACTAAAAGAACCGAAATTGCCGTAATCAGAATGTTATTGACAAAAGCCTGTCCAAGGTTTGCTTCTTTCCACGCATTGATAAAATTATCAAGATATAATGTAGCTGGGGGAAGCCATTTTGAACTTGTATCGTCTACTGGTTTGAAGGAAACAGTTATCAGTAAATAAAAAGGAATAAGATGGATGATACTAATCACCATCGTTAAAAGGAGCAACGCTTTTTTGCTTTTTTTCATCCGGCGATCTCCTTTCTTCTTAAATAAATTAATGCTGTAATACTAATGACCGAAATCAGCACAAACATCAAATTGCCAAGCGCAGCAGCATAACCTGCGTCCATACTTGCAAAATAGTATTTATACATCACTGTCGATAATGATTGGGATGCGTAGCCTGGACCGCCTTTTGTCAATGAAATAATCACATCAAAAAGCTTTAAACCTCCAACTAAATTCAACACAATATTGATAGTGATCGATGGCATCAACATTGGAAGTGTTACATGCTTAAACCGCTGCCATGATGAAGCACCGTCAATTTGTGCTGCCTCATAAAAATCCCTTGGAATCGTTTGTAATCCGGCCAAGTAAATGACCATTGCGATTCCTAAATATTGATACGTATTGACAAACATAATAATCCAAACATTCCATTGAGGGTCCGCTAATATATTCAACGGCGTATTACGGAATAAAAGAATTATATCGTTCAACGCCCCTCCATCATACTGAAAGAAGAAATACCAAATATACCCCATGATAAGCGGGCTTATAATTACTGGTAAATAAATGATGGTGCGAGTAATTCCCCTTGTTTTCATTTCCCGATTGAGTAAAAGAGCATATGCTAACCCGATTATGTTTTGAAATAATGTACTCCCGATTCCGTAAATAAGCGTATTCTTAATAATCGTTCCAATATTGGGATCATGCAACATTCGTTTATAGTTATCCAAACCTATCCAATCATATGTTTGTGAAAAACCGTCCCAATTGGTAAAGGAAATTTGTAATCCCTTAAAGAAAGGATAAAAAATAAATACGATAAATAACAGTAAAGCAGGAAGATACATCACGTTTAACCAAACTGTCGAGGATATCTTTTTCCTACGTAAACCTTTCTTAACAAATTGAATTTGTGTTCGCACTTCTGTATCCACTATTCTCCTTCCCTTCTTGCCATTTTCGGGAGTCGCTAGTACGGTTTGCTTTATTTGATAGGGTCTGAACATTTTCTTGATCAGACCCTACTTGTATAAAATTAAGCTATTATTTCTTTTGTTGCTCTCGTAGACGTTCAAATTGTTTTTTCATATTTTCGGAAAATTGCTTCGGTGTAATCGAACCAGCAATTAACTCTTGGCCATTGGTGCACATTACATCCCACATACCGTTCGGCAAATACACGCGGTCAAAATAAGGGAATACACGAATGTTAGCATATTTTTCATAATATTGCGTAAGTTCTCCTAAGTCGACGTTAACTCCTTTAATACCAGCAGGAAGGTTGGTCGCTTCCGCTATTTTCTTTAAATTTTCCGTCTTTGCAAAGAAATTAATGAATTTTTTCGCTTCTTCTAAATGCGGAGAGTCCTTCCAAGCAGCTAACGTATGTCTTTCTCCCCCAGAGAATGTAGGTTCATCTCCCTCAGCAATCGCCGGAATTGGCATATAACCAACTTTCAAATTCGGATTAATTTCCTTTGCTTGTCCTACAAAGGCTGGTCCCATCATAAAAAAGGCAACTTTTCCTTCCGCAAACAGCTTTGGTAAATCGCTATATTTCGCCGTTAACATATCTTTATTGATGAGACCTTTATCGTACATTTCTTTGTATTTTTCCGGGAGATATGTCCACTTAGACCAGTCAAACGTCCCATTTAATAAGTCTTGGCTGTAATTCTGTTCTGGACTAATGAGCAATGGAGTAGCAAAATAATCAAAAAATTGGCCTATCGTCCAAGCATCAACTCCAGAAAAATAAAATGGAGATACTTGTCCGTTGCTTTCTTTTTTAATTTTTTCGGCAGCGGCTAACAGCTCGTCGAACGTTTTCGGCGCTTCGATACCGTACTTTTCTAAAACATCCACATTGTACGTAATTCCATCTTTTGCTTCATTGAGTGGGAGTGCGTAAACTTTCCCGTTTTTATCTGTAAGCACTGGTTTCATCGAATCCGTTAAATTAGACGCCCAGCTTTCCTTACTTAAATCTGCCACGTATTTTCCATACCGAATTTGCGCCCAACCGTGTGTATCAAATACATCAGGCAAATCGTTAGCAGCCATTTTTACTTTAAGAATATTTTCATATTCTTGTCCTGGAAAATTGACTTCGACATCAATATTTGGGTTTTCCTTTTCAAACTCTTTTGTAATCTCTTCAAACGCTTCTTTTCCTTTCTCATCACTAATAGTACTAAAAACTGTCAGTTTTACTTTAGAGCTAGAATCTGTCCCCGATTCTTTGCTGTTACATCCAACCATAAGAGATATCGAAAACGCTATCACTAACATAGACATCATTGACTTTTTCATTTTCATTCTCCTCCCTCACTTTCTGTAACATTGCAACTGTTTGGAAGCATGATAAAATATATAATAGTTTTTTGTACATTTGGTTAAGCATCATGGCTTAACCTTTTTTATTTTGCTCCGCTTATTTTATCACCTCCTTAAAAACAGTTTGAAAGCGGTATCGCTTTTATTTAAAAGGATCATGAGCCTTGTTGGAATCACCACTTTCATCGGAATTTCTCGTCTGTTTATTTTTTTAACTAAATTTTTAGTAAACTTTTTTGTTATGATAGTACCATAAACACTAAATAGATTCAATATAATATCTTAATATTTTGATTATTTCTATCATTTTGTACGCCACTTCTATTTTACATTTTTAAACAAAATGCTCATAAACTTAGAAAAATTAATAAAATCATATAGAAATAGCGAAAAAAATTAATCCCTTGCCTGGAGTTCCCACTGAAGTAAAACTGTAATTATTGCGGGATGCTCCAAATACAAGGGATTTTTTAATCGGATCAACATAAATTAATGTTTTCTTTTCCTTCTCTTTAGTTCTTATTTGTTACTACTGCCACATGGAACGACAGCCCCTCTTAGCGCCTTTTCCAGTTCCTTTGTATAAGCCTCCCTTTGTTCCTCTGTCCATTGCAAATAATCGGCCATAAAGGCGATAACGCGGTCTTTCTGACGGCGGACAGAAGCGATGTCAAACAAGAGCGCGCCGGTGCGGCGGATAAAGTAGTCAATCGGCTTTGCCGCCATTTCGTAATCAATGGCGTATAAAAGGCGGACGAACTGCTCGCGGGAAAGGCCGCAGGAAGCATCGTATTGTTTGCTTAGTTCGAATAATTGATCGACATTGGTGCCGTATATTTTCGCTAAACGTTCTCCCTCTTCTTTCGTAAACCCGTATCGCACCGCTTCTTCGGCTTTTTTCGCGATAAAGGCCGGCAACTGCTGCGAGCCGCCGACATCCCCGCCGGAGATTGGCAAATGTTTCGTTTGGCATGGGCGGAACGTTCTTCCTTCTTCTTTCGCCAATAGTTTTGCCACTAAGTCGACGACCGTTTCCGCCATTTTCCGGTAACCGGTTAGTTTGCCGCCGGCGATCGTAATTAATCCTGTCGGCGATTGCCAAATTTCATCCTTACGGGAAATTTCCGACGGATCTTTCCCTTCTTCATAGATGAGCGGTCGGACCCCCGCCCAGCTTGATTCCACATCAGCTGCAGTGATGTGGACGGACGGGAACATATAGTGAATCGCGCGCAATAAATAGTCACGGTCTTCTTCTGTCATCGTCGGATTGGCAATATCTTCATTGTAAAACGTATCCGTCGTGCCGACATACGTTTTCCCGTCGCGCGGAATCGCGAATACCATGCGGCCGTCCGGTGTATCAAAATAAATCGCTTGCTTTAACGGAAACCGTTTTTGGTCGATGACGATATGAACGCCTTTTGTCAGCTGCAATCGTTTTCCCGTTTTCGAATGATCTTTTTCGCGTAGCGTGTCAACCCACGGCCCGGCGGCGTTGATCACTTTTTTCGCGCGGATTTCATAGGTGCGGCCGCTAAGCTGGTCGCGGCAGCGGGCACCAATGATTTTGCCGCTTTCATCGTATAGAAATTGTTCCACTTTCGCATAGTTGACGGCATCGGTCCCCAATTCCACCGCCTTTTTGATCACTTCGATCGTCAAGCGGGCATCGTCGGTGCGGTATTCGACGTAATAGCCGCCGCCACGCAATCCTTCCCGTTTCAATAGCGGCTCTTTTTGCAGCGTCTCTTTGGCGCTTAACATCTTGCGCCGTTCGCTTCGTTTCACGCCGGCTAAATGGTCGTACACCCACAGGCCGAGTGATGTGCTCCATTTGCCGAACGTTCCATCTTTATGAATCGGCAAAAGCATCCACTCCGGTGTCGTCACGTGCGGCCCGTTTTCATAGACGATCGCCCGCTCCCTGCCGACTTCGGCAACCATTTTCACTTCCAATTGCTTCAAATAACGAAGCCCTCCGTGAACGAGCTTCGTCGAACGGCTCGACGTCCCTGCCGCAAAATCTTGCATTTCCACCAGTGCCGTTTTCATGCCGCGCGTAACGGCATCTAGCGCAATGCCGCATCCGGTAATTCCCCCGCCTACCACTAAAACATCGTAATGCTGTTTGCTCATTTTTTCTAAACGCTCGCGCCGCTGTTTGCTGGAAAAGCGTGTCGTTGCCATGAAAACTCCTCCTTTATTGCAAAAAGACAAAAAGAGACCATGGCAAACACGATAAGCTTCCGCCTACCATGCATGCATGGTCTCTCCTTGTCTCCTGACTGGTTATTAACTTACTTTCATTATAGCGAAAAACAGCTTGTTTGGCTAGTGAAATACGGAAAGTTTCTCAGGCAAGAACCATTTCCCGCTGGCATGGCTTGTCCTTTCCCTTATGGAGAACGGGAAAACATTAACAGTTCTCATAATGTTTCCACAACTCTTTATTGGAAGTAGTCACCGCAACCGCTCCCGCTCCGAGCGCGCGCTCGACGTCGTCCACGGTGCGAATCAGCCCGCCGGCATAAATCGGCTTTCCCGTCCGTTCCTTCACTTCGCTGATCATATGGGGCATTGCTCCTGGAATTACTTCAATGCAGTCGGGCTGCGTTTTTTCAATCAACTGGTAGCTTTTTTCAAGCGCGTGCGAATCAAGCAAAAAAACGCGCTGAATCGCAAGCACCTTTTTTTGCTTTGCCTTTATAATGACATTTCCCCTGGTGGAAATCAGCCCGTACGGACGAAACTCCTGACATAAGTATTCGGCCGCATGCTCGTCATGGCTTAATCCTTGAATCAAATCGGTATGAACGATCAGTTTTTTTTCGTGCTGACGGGCGTAATGAAATACGCTTTTTAATTGAGAAATATGTACTTCCAATAACACTCCGTACATATAGGAGCTGGCTAAAAATCTTTCAAAATCTTTCATTGTTTTCATGGCCGGAATAACTTTTTGGCAATGAACGTCCATCATGCCACTCACCTTTATCGATTCTTTCCTGTCTCGATTTCTTCCAGACAAGATAATGACATCATAGCCCGCGGCTTGCAAGTGGCGATTTTCACGCCGCGTTTGCGAAATTTTTCGACCACGTACTGAATATTCTTTTTCTGCATCACCATTCCTTCATGAAGATGTTCCATCGTCTCTCCCCTTTCTCTATTCTGCTTTCGGAATTGCCAGCTCGACCGTTGTCCCTTTGCCTACTTCGCTATCTATCGTAATTTGTCCATCATATTTATCGATGATTTCCTTGGCAATAGCCAAGCCAAGACCGACACCGCCCTTTTCGCGGCTTCTCGCTTTATCAACGCGATAAAAACGCAAAAATACTTTTTCCAATTCCTCTTTCGGAATTCCGATGCCATAGTCTTTGACAGCAATCGTCACATACCGTTTTTCTTCCTTTATCAAAATCGTCACCTGTTTAGCCTGTTGTGAATATTTTACTGCATTATCAAGTAAAATTAACAGCAATTGCTCAAAATGGTATTTCGTCATGCGAATGTGCGCTGTTTGTATTGCTGAATTGTCGATAGTAAACTGAAAATCTGGATGCAAAACGCGGAAGTTTTTTACAACTTGTTCAACCGCTTGTTGCGGATCAATCGACACTATCTCGTTTGGAATGGTAATCGCCTCGGCGCGCGATAAATCCAAAAGCTCCAGCACTAGTTTTTTCAAACGCCCCGTTTCCTTTATGGCCGCCTGTAGCGATTCTTCCAAAATGTCGGGATTATGTTTTCCCCACCGTTGCAATAACGAAAGATGGCCTTCTAAAATGGCGATCGGCGTGCGCAGCTCGTGGGAAGCATCTTCGACAAATTGCTTTTGCTGGTCAAACGAACGTTCAATTTCGTCCATCATTTGATTAAACATCATCATTAATTCCGACATTTCATCATGGGAAGCCGGAACATCGATGCGCTTTTCCATTCCTTTGTTTTTAATATCCATCATCGTTTTCGTCAACGCTTTCAGACGCCCGACAAAATTTTGCGCAACAAGCCGGCCGATAAAAGCGCTCGTAATCATGGCGGCAACGCCGATAGCCGTCATAATGAAAAACAGCGTATTGGTCATGTGCTGGAATTTTACAAGACGGCGCGCAATTTCGATCGTTCCGTGTACTGGTCCGATATGCAAAGGTTCGCGCAGCATAATAAACCGTTCATTGTTGATAAAATGATAGTCCATTTGCAGCTCTTTTGGAGCAGCGCTTGGCGACAAGGAAACCGAAGCGCCGTTGGAAACCGAGACAACGACGTTTCCTTCGCGGTCGAGCACACGAATCAATTGATATTTTTCATTTAATTTTTCCAATAGCGGCCTGCTTTGGCGAACATCCTTCCATGATATATTACGTTTTTCGCCGTAATAGGTTTCAATTTCTTCAATGATTTGTTTCATTGCTTTTTCTTCTTCGTTCAGCAGCCACTGTTTCACAATATGATATTGCAAAAAGGTGAAAATAAAATAAGTAATAAAAATCGCCACTGCGGAAAGAAAAGTAAGCTTCCATTTTAATGAGACGTTTTCAGGCCGAAAAAGTTTCATGACCGCATCACATATCCAGCGCCCCGCACCGTTTGGATATACCGCTCTTTATCGTTTTCATCGAGCTTATGCCGCAAATAACGGACGTATACATCAACCACATTTGTTTCGACTTCCGTATCAAATCCCCATACTTTGTTAAGCAGTGTATCACGGGTGAGCACAATATTTATATTTTGCAAAAACGTTACTAATAAATCGTACTCGCGTTTCGTTAATTCAATGAATCGGTCGCCTTTTTTCACCGTACGGGCATTCAAATCGACGGTGATATCTTTAAACGTTAGCACATGCTCTTGGGCAGTCGGATGAACGCGGCGAAATAAAGCGCGGATGCGAGCAAGCAACTCCTCGATTGCAAACGGCTTTACTATATAGTCATCCGCCCCGTTATCCAGCCCCATGACACGGTCAAAGACGCTGTCTCTTGCCGTAATCATAATAATCGGAGTCTGTTTGACAGCACGGATGCGCCGGCACACTTCCATACCGTTTAAACTCGGAAGCATGACATCTAATAAAATTAAATCCCATTCTTCAGACAAAGCAAGCTCGAGTCCTTCTCTGCCGTCATGACTCACCTGCACTTCATATCCTTCATGGGATAAATCAAGCTCAATAAATCGCGCTAAATTCGCTTCATCTTCAATAACTAAAATGCGGTTATTCATCTTTTTTCCCTCACTTGTTTGGTTGTTGCATATCCCTCTTAGTTATATCATATCAAAAGAAAAGCCAATCGCCAGATGCGATCAGCAACGGAAAACAATTGGTTCGCTTCACGAATGGCGATCGACTAGAAAGTCAATAATCGCTTGGACAATTTCGACTGCCTGGTAAGAGAGAAGCGAGACAGCTGTTCCCGAGAAAAACAGGGTAACAAACCAGTGAAAAATATGCATTGCTCCTTCCCCCTTTTCGTTTGCTGGCAGCTTTTTCTCGCAAGCGCCAACAAAGCAGTATGCGGTATGGCTTTTATTTACTGGTGTCATTATATTTCCACCATGTTAAAAATACATTAAAAATTCCTAAAAAATAACAGTGACTTTTTCCATTTTGGCACATACATTTAAAACTAAGAAATGACTGAAAGGAGAGCTGTAGGAAATGGGCGAACATTTTCAGCCGCCGATGAAACATGAAGGAAATGAGAATCCGTTTGGGCATTTATGGAAAATGTTCGATCAATTTTTAGACGAACGGCCCCTAAAGAAAATGATGGAAACGCTGGATGAATACTTTCAACAAACGTTTTCCCAAGTCTATATCCCGATTGACGTCCACGAAACAAAAGAGGAATATACGATTATCGCTCATCTCCCAAATGTAAAGCGAAACCAAATCGAGCTGCAATTTATAGACGATCATTTGCAGCTGATCGTCCATCATCGTGAAACGATCGAATCGCTCGACGATCAAGGGCATGTGTATCAAAAGCGGCAAACGCAGCAGCATATTTCCCGCATGATTCCACTTCCTTACCCGGTAAGCGAAAAAGATGTGAAAGCGTCTTTTCAAAACGGAAAGCTCGTCATTCGCCTGCCGCAAAAACGGAAATATATCGAGATTGAATAAAAGAAAGGGATGCCCAAACAAACGGGCATCCCTTTCTTCTATTAATTTTTATGCGACTTGCTTCCATATTTATTGTTGATTTCCGGTGTTGGATCCTTCTGGATATCCCATTCTTTCGCTATTTCTTCCCAGTTGTTTGGATATTTATTTTTCCGCTCGCGGTTGTCATTCCGGTTTGTCAACGTCATTTCACCTAGTTACTAAAATCTATAAAAATCAACTCATCGCG
>NZ_BAWO01000064.1 GCF_000632715.1 Parageobacillus caldoxylosilyticus NBRC 107762
ACGGGTTGCTTTTTAATGTTGACATACTGTATAATCGAAGACAAATTTATAATTAGACATAGCAACCGAAAGAGGTTTATTTGATCTTCTAATTAACTAGGCACTTTTACATATTGTCAGTCCTTTTTTTGTGAAAATAACGGTGAGTCCAGGCTGTTATTTTCATGAAGTAGTGGGGGCGAAATTACTTATGGATGTTGATATTGACTTAAGTAACAAAGAAAAGAATAAGATTAGATTGATATATTTCTTGACTAAGAAGCTATATCAGTTGCAGTTTGATTTTACATCCGACTGTCCGCCCACCGCGCTATCGTATCATCCTATACGGAGATAAAGATGTAGACGGAAAGAGAAAATGATTGTTGCAACTTATATAGGCTAGAGGGGAGAATTCATAATGAACAAATCAAAAGGCTTTATGGAAGCGGAAATAAGTAAAGCATTAACGAAATGGGAAAAAGATTTCCTTGGACGAGGTTCAGTATCTGTGAAGACAGATATTTTGCGAGATATGATTATTGTCTCTTTGCACGGGATTCTAACCCCTGCCGAATATTCACTTTGTGAATCAAAGGAAGGAAGATTATCGGTAAAAAGAAATCGATCCAGCTTGGTTGAATCAGGAGAGGAAGAGCTGAAGGAAATTATCCTAAATATAACTGGGGAAAAAGTGAAGAGTTTTCACACTGATTTAAGCACTCGTACAGGAGAACGGATCATGGTGTTCAAATTATTTAATGATCTTGAGAAAAAACTTTTAAAATAATATAATAGATAATGTTATATAAATTTATATATTATCACTAACATTGATAACATCATTATGTTGGATAACTGAATAACCAGTTTCAACGTGTCGGTAGACCTTCAAAAAATCTGTGACTGTCGTGGATTTGTTGAAGGTAAACCGAATGAAGCATTAGGGTTAAATAAAGGAAGGTAGATCTTCAAAAAATCCATTAAGGATTCGTTGAAGATAAACCGACTATGTGCAATCCATACAGCGGCCATTACCTTTTTCAGGTTAAAAAGGGGCACTCAGTATGGATGACATAGTCGGTTTTTTTGTTATTAAAGGGAGAGGAGGATCGCCTTGAGTGAAACAATGTTCATTACCTTGTTTGCAACGCTTGCTGTTACTCTAATCAGCTCGGTATTTCTATTACACCCTCGCATTCCTGTCCGTTACGTTCGAATTCATGTCAGTTTGCTTGTTTTGCCGATAGCAGTTGCTTTAGCAGGACTTGTTGGTGCCGATAAAAATGTGGCGATCGGACCATGGCGCTCTGATATGCTTGCATGGTTGATGGCCTTGTATATTTTCATGTTTGGCTGGATGATACAGCGGTTTTGTATACGCTATTTACATGGCGACCGCGCGTATCGAATGTATTTTATGCTTTTAACGTTTACGGTTAGCGCCGCTTCCATCACGTGGATGAGCGATGATTTACGATTGCTTGTTCTTTGCTGGGGAATGCCATTACTCGGACTTACGTTGCTGGCGATGCAGAAAAAAGAATGGCAGCCGGTAAGAGTAACGGTTATGCAAATGGCAAGGATGTTTTTGTTGAGCTGGATAGCTTTATTGGCAGCTGCCATATGGTTGTGGCAAGCAACGGGATATTGGCGATTATCGTTTGCACTGTCAAAGGAAAGCATTGCCGGTCTAGAATGGTGGGAAGCGGACGGGGTGAACGTTTTGCTCGTATTAGCGGCGATCATTCCAGCGGGGCAGTGGCCGTTTCAACGCTGGTTATTGGAGTCGACGGTGACTCCGACCCCGATTTCAGCAGTGATGCATGCGGGTTTGGTAAATGCGGGCGGTCTGTTGTTGACAAGATTTTCTCCGCTTTTTAGTGGTAATGGTTCGCAAATGCTGCTGCTTATGATCGCCTCTGTGTCAGTGTTGATCGGCACGGGGATCAGTTTGGTTCAAGTGGACTATAAACGGCAATTAGTTGCCTCAACGATGGCGCAAATGGGAATGATGTTTATTCAATGTGCATTAAGTGCATATGCAGCAGCAGTGATTCATTTAGTGCTGCACGGCCTGTTTAAAGCAACGTTATTTTTACAATCCGGCTCGGTTGTGCCGCGGCCACATAAAATGTTTCGCCCATCGCTGACGTTATCGAAAGCATGGCTGCTTGGCGGAGCCATATTCGGATTTGCGTTAGGATTAGTGTTTTGGATGACCTCGCCGGAAGAAAACACGAGGTTGCTAAGCGCGTTGCTTCTTGGCTGGTCGCTGGCGTTTGCGTGGGGGCGGCTCGCTGTTTTGAAAGAAGGGAGATGGATCGGGGTGGCCGTATTAGCTGGATTGGCGCTGGCTTCCGAGGTGATGCATAGCGGTCTCATGGCGCTTTTATATAAAACGTTGCCGCCAAGTTCGAGCACATCGATGATCACGGAAATGGCAGCCGTTTTGATGTTCGGGCTCGGCGGGTTAGCGAGCATATGGTTTTCTGTCCATCGTTCATCGGATTCATTTGCATACTTATATATGTGGCTCGTCCATATAGGCGAACCGCGTTCAGAGTCGGTGGAAGGCCATCCGCATTATCTTGTAACTTATTTGCAGGAGGAAGGGGTAGTGGATGAACAAGGCAACCGTATCGCTTGAACGTTCTAGTGTGCGCGTGCAACAGAGAAAAGATGTCGCAGCAGATATAAACATAAGCGAGCTCGTCAAAAGCGCTAGCAAAGTGATTGCTCCGCTTTGGCCTATTGCCACTTTTGTCGCGCGCCATCCGTGGATGGGGTTGGAACATCTTTCGTTTGAGGAAGTTGCGTACCGCTTCAAATTGTCGCGAAATATTGACCTTTACCCAACCATATCCATGCTGCGCGCGGCGCAACGGAAAGGGGAACTGAATCCGGAGTTTTTGGAAATGCGGCTTCAACGCTGGCTTGATGAGCAGCCGTTATTGATGCCGCGTGAAGAAGCTGAACGTGTTTTTCGCGCAATGCTTTGGCACGATGAAATTCCGAATGAGGTGCTAACATCTCCAACATTAAAAAGTTTGGCAGCGAAAGTAAAAGAGATACGATTACGAGGAGATTCCAAACGTTTATTCATCCAGCCGTTAAGCGTTCTCCTTGAAGAGCAAGGCGAGGAAAAATGGGCTCAGATGCTTGATCACCAAATGATAAAATGGTGCAAGTTATTTTTAGATGAATCACAAGCTTTATGGACGATGCCATTTCGGGAAAAAGGGTTTTACTACGCATGGCGAAAGCTTGTGATCAACGATCCATCCTTAAACAAACAGCAACGCAAACGGTTAAAAGATTTGCCGCATGATGCCAAAAACGCATTGCGACAAGCGTTGCTGGCGCTTGGCATACCGCATGGAGCGATGAAAGACTATTTGGAAGCGCATCTTCTTTCCTTGCCGGGATGGGCGGGAATGTTATTGTGGCGCTCGCAGCAATCCGGCCAAGCGCATGCGCTGCTAATGGATTATTTAGCGATCCGCCTCTCGCTTGAATGGGCGTTGATCGCACCACATTTGCCATTGGCCAAACGAAAGGAGGATGACGAAACGGTTCTCCTTCCGCTTCTGGCGGCTTGGATGCACTGGGGAGAATTGACGCCAGAACAATGGCTGCAATTGCCGCAAACTGAGCAGCAAGCCCGTTTATCTCTTGTTGATCGATTTGACAAAATCGTCCGCAAAAAACTCTGGCTAGAAGCATGGGAAGATACACAAGAGGCGCAACTAAAAAACAGGATCACGTCCTCTTTTGCAAACAACGCGCCGAAACAGGCAGCCGCTCAGCTCATCTTTTGCATTGATGTTCGTTCTGAACCTTTCCGCCGGCATTTAGAACGGGAGGGCCCATTTGAAACATACGGGTGTGCTGGTTTTTTCGGCCTCCCTATCCAAACGCGCGAACTGGACAGCGTCTATTCACATGCTTCTTGCCCGGTGATTGCAAAGCCGCAGCATGAAGTTCGAGAATATGCAGCGGCGGTGAACCTAAAGGAATACCGCAGACGGCGGAACGTACTGTTTTCCATTAGTCATACGTTTAAAAAAATGAAACAACATCTGCTTGCAAGCATGTTGCTTCCAGAAGTAAGCGGACCATGGCTCGGTTTGCATACGCTGGCCCGAAGCATAGCGCCAAGCGAGGCGGGCCGCTTATTCCGCCGCATACAAGAAACATTAGAACGTAAACCGAAGACAGAACTTTCATTGCATCGGAATGACTCCTTAAAAGCAACCGACTTGCCAGTAGGGTTTTCTGCAGAAGAAAAAGTAAAATATGTTCAACAGCTATTAAAAGGAATGGGATTGACGTCTTCTTTCGCGCCTCTTGTTGTTGTCTGTGGTCATGAAAGCATGACAACGAACAATCCGTATGCCTCGTCTTTAGATTGCGGTGCATGCGGCGGAGCGGCTGGGGGATACAATGCCCGCGTGTTTGCAGCGCTTTGCAACCTTAAGGAAGTGCGGGAAGGGCTTGCAAAGGAAGGGATCGTTATTCCAGAGGACACCGTTTTTGTTGCGGCAGAGCATATAACAACGGTCGATGAACTTCGCTGGCTTTATGTGCCAACGCTTTCGGAAGCGGCACAAAAAGCGTTTGATATGTTGCAAAGCAAGCTCAAAAAAGTAAGCCGTAATGCAAATATGGAGCGGTTGTCGAAGTTGCCCGGCTTAAACGACAAGAAGAGAGACCCGCTTGCCGAAGCATATCGCCGTGCCGAAGACTGGAGCGAAATCCGTCCGGAATGGGGGCTGGCAGGGAATGCTGCGTTTATTATCGGGCGCCGTCAGCTAACGAAACATTGCCATTTAGAGGGGAGAGCATTTTTGCACAGTTATGATTGGCGCGAGGATCCATTTGGAGAATCGCTTGCAAACATCATTGCCGGTCCGGTGACAGTTGCGCAATGGATTAATTTACAATATTACGCATCAACTGTTGCCCCTCATTATTATGGCAGCGGCAGCAAAGCAACACAAACGGTTACCGCAGGAATCGGGGTCATGCAAGGGAACGCGAGCGATTTGCTTACCGGGCTTCCATGGCAGTCGGTCATGGCATCCGATCAAGAAATGTTCCATTCTCCGCTTCGGCTGCTTGTCATCATCGAAGCTCCACGACAATATATTGAGCACTTGCTCGAAGATGATCCTCATTTCCGTAGAAAAGTGAAAAACGGCTGGCTTCGTCTTGTTTCCATTGATCCGGACAACGGGGAATGGGAAAAATGGGAACCATCGGCCATCGAATACAATAACTTTTCATGAAAAGAAGTCAGTGTTTCAGCTTGCCGACAAAGCCGGCAAGCTGTTTTAGTGTGTGCAGTCTATAGCGCGAAAGTCCCCAACTGCGAACGCAGAAGTAGCAGTTAGCCTAATGCAAGGGTGTCTGTGGTGACGCGGAATATGAAGGAAGCGTGCGGTAGACTTCCGCTCTGAGGAACACGAACTTTATACAAAGCTGGGCATCATCAGGAGGAGTTTGTTAGACAAAACAAGGACTTTTCTACTAAAGGTGATACTGAGTAAATGAAGCACATGGACAGAAGAAGTCTGTCAGAAAACATAAGTGATTTAATCTAAATTACATGATAAACAGAGAATAATATAGTAAATCTATCGATTTTAAAGTAGCGTAATTAACGCCGTTTTTGGGCATACTGTAAATGACGATGCTAACAGATGAAAGGAGGAAGTGATATGACAAAGGAAAACGAAATGAAAAACTCCGTGGATGCTCCTTCCGTACAGGAAACAATGGAAGACATTTGGCACGAAACGTGCGGGACATGGAAAAACTGTAATGAGTCGAACGTTGAGTCTTTCTTATCCAAGTGCTTAGAGCACAATATTGACCCGCAGTACTGCATGAATTGGATTACACAACATAGTGATCAAATTCCAAACCAATCGGCAGTTTTGGATAAAGCTCGTGAATGGGTAAATCAACATACTTCTACCGGTTCGCCTATCTCCGTATCAAATCAAATGATGGATTAAATACAAGGGAGCAAAGTGGCTCCCTCATATTTTCCTACTGTCTCTACCCATTGGAAATTAAGTGAAAAGGTCTAACAAGTATAATCAACAAGAAGGAAGTGCTTTTATGTGGATTATTAAGACACAGCATAAGAACGAGGATGGGGCAACCGTTGCGCTCGAGTTGGAAAGTGAAGACGGTCAATTCGATGTCAATGTCAGATGGGATGGATGTATGGAAGTTCATGTTTATTCTGTTACGGAAGAAAATCGCGAACTGCATGATACTTTTCACACTTGTGATGTAAAGGGATTTATTGAAAAGCTACAGTCTCTAAATGGAGTGTGTGCGGAGTTTTTTGGCGAAGGAAGCTATTGGAAGGAAAAAAATAACAATAAATCAGACGACAAAAACGAATCATAATACAAATCAAAAGAGTGTTATATTTACAGACCACTACGAATGAAAAAGCATTAGGCATATGCTAACGCTTCCTTCTTTTTTAAATGAAGCTTACGATGAAATATTTTCAAAGAAAATCTGTTATCCATAGTTAAATGGAAGGGAAAAAGATTATTTAAGTAGAAATTCATTTTTATCGTAGCAGCCAAGTTCAATGTAGATGATGGATGGCGCTTCACCTTTAGCGGAATGACAAACGCTGCAGATTCATTTTTATTGGGAGGGAAATTGGATGAAAAAATATCCTCTCATCATGATCAGCATCATTTTTCTTTTAATCGGCTGTTCAAATGAAAAACAAGAAGAAAACAGCTCTCAAAACGTACAACAAACAAGTAACAATGGCAATATGGAAATCATTGCCCAAGATTTAAGTGTGCCATGGGCGATCGACTGGGATGGGACATCTTTTTATATTTCAGAGCGGACTGGCTCCATTGTAAAAATTACAGGCAACAAAAAAATTAGACAGAATCTATATTTAGAAAAGAAGCTTTCAACGGCATCTGAAGCTGGTGTATTAGGTTTTGTGCTTCATCCCGAGAAAAAAAATTACGCCTTTCTTTACTATACATATGAGGATAAAAACGGGCAATTCAATCGTGTTGTAGAAATACGGGAAGAAAATAATGAATGGTTTGAGCAAAAAGTTTTGCTTGATCAAATTCCAAGCGGAAAGTTTCATCATGGCGGAAGAATCAAAATCGGACCGGACAAAAAACTGTACATCACCACTGGGGATGCTACAGATCCGATGATTGCCCAAGACAAGACATCTCTTGGCGGAAAAATTTTACGAATGAATCTTGATGGCACCATACCGAACGATAATCCTGATCCCAACTCTCTTGTCTATAGCTATGGACACCGCAACCCGCAAGGCTTGGCATGGGATGAAACGGGCCGGCTTTATAGCTCGGAGCATGGTTCAAGTGCACATGATGAAATCAATTTGATTAAACCGAAAGGAAACTATGGCTGGCCTTTTATTCAAGGAGATGAAACGAGAAACGGGATGATCGCACCTTTGTTCCATTCGGGGAATCATACTTGGGCGCCATCTGGAATTGCCTATCATAATGGAATTTTGTATGTTGCACAGCTGCGGGGGGAAGGTATTTTAGCGTTCGATTTAAAAAATAAAACATATAAACAAATCGTTTCCAACGTAGGCCGCGTGCGGGATGTATTCATATTGGGAGATCATTTGTTCTTTGTTACAAACAACACGGATGGAAGAGGGGTTCCAGCCAATCATGATGACAAATTAATCAAAATTCCGATTCCGAAAGCTTTTTGATACAATTTCAATATTATAGTCTGGAACAAATTCATGGGAGACATCATGCCGCATCTATGCGGCACCATCGGAAGGATAACATCGGGGAACAAAAATTTCTTTGTTACAGCCAGACAGGCTTGCCAGCTTACTCACCATCAAGGATCAAATAGTTCAATTTGGGTTGCGACCTAGAACTGACCGATGAAGAGAAATGACTTACTTAAAGCGGGATAGTTGAGGAAAAGGAAGTTGGCAATGACTTATGATCTTGATTGCATGTGTAACTGTGCAGGCCTATCTTACAAAAGGTAGGAGATAAGCGTATGAAAAGGTTTATTTCAGCAAGAATTATTCTAGGTTTTATAGTATTATTATTTTTCTTTGACGAATATAGAACTAATCAATCTCTTAATCAAGAAGCTACTTTGGAAGGTTTTATAATTATGAAAGAAGGCGAAGTATATTTAGTTGAAGACTCAGATTTTGTTCAGGAAGACGCAAATAAGTTAACAATACAAGAATTAAGAAGCAAATATAATATGAGTAAGTTATGGATTAAAGGGTTTGGTACTCTAAAGGGAATAGAAAATGGACAAAGGTGAAAGTGTGGTATTCAGAGATTTTAGAATCATATCCGGCCAAAGTCAAAGTTTTAAAGATTGAACAGAAATCGTAATTAGTCGTTCATATTCACCAGCACAAAAGTGAAAGTAGAGTTAATAAGTATTTATAAGGAAGGGTACTTCTAATGACAAATGCAAATAAGATGGTTGTAGTTGTAAAAGGTCTTATTTTATATGAAGGTAAGGTATTAATTGTACAACGTGCAAAGGATGATGAAATCGGCGGAGGAACGTGGGAATTAGTTGGGGGTAAAGTAGAATTTGGAGAAGATTTGGAAACTGCACTTGTACGAGAAATTAAGGAAGAAGTTGGGTTAGATGTTACAGTTGAAAAGATTTTATATGCAATCACATTCAAAACTGACCCAACAAGACAGGTAGTTATTCTTACCTACTTATGTAGGAGCAATAATAGAGATGTCGTTCTCTCAAAGGAACACATTGATTACCGCTGGTCGACTAAAGAGCAATTGAGATTGCTATTGACTCCAGAAATAATTAGTGATTTTGAGAGAAATAATGTCTTCTCTTTGGAAGAGTTGGCATGAAAAAAGTGATTGTCGCTGCGGATTTGGGATTAACCAATTCCGCTATTCGTTTTGACGGAACTGTCATTGGCCGAAAATTTATTAATCAGCCAATAGAAAAAGACCGTTGATGCCCCGACTAAAATTCTTTGATTTAGTCGGGAAGGTTCACGTAGCAAATTTCTTTTTAGAATATTTAGATAATAATTTGAATATTTAATATTTAGATGTATAATAGTGTTATAACATACCAACCGGTTAGTATTTTAGGAAGGATCAATTCTCCCACGTCTAAATGCAAGAACTTCATTTCCTTATCGCTTATGAAAGAATTACGGGAAAAGGTAATAAACTTCATGGAAGAGTATATGCCTGCCTGAACGAGCGTATGAACAGCAACAGAATCAGAAAGAAAGTCGTTGGGGTGCGGCTAAATGTTTTTTGTGTAAGCGCGTTCAAAATTCGTCAATGGCTTTGGGAGCTATTGACGTGCGATTCAAGCGTAGGAGTATCTGCGATTTCCCACTTGCTGCTTCATGGGCGAACGCAAGGGCATGGAGACAAGCTGACGAACCTGATGAAGTGCACCGAGCCAAGATGGCCAAGCTAGGACCAATAATATAGGCCAAAAAGTTAATCAACTCTTTAAGATAGAAAGGGTGTGTATGCATGAGACTGAAAGGAAAGATAGCAATTGTTACTGGCGGCGGAGGAGGAATTGGACGCGCGACAGCCATCCGCTTTGCCAAAGAAGGAGCAAAGGTGGCCGTTAGTGACATAGACTCCTTAAGTGGTGAGAAAACAGTTAACATGATTCAACAATTTGGGGGAGATGCTATTTTTGTGAAAACGGATGTATCGGACTCCAATCAAGTAAAAGAGCTCGTTCATATAACAACAAGTACATTCGGCGGATTGCACATCATGTTCAACAATGCAGGAATCGCGAATTCTGAAGTGAGAAGTGTTGATTTGTCAGAAGAGGAATGGGACCGGGTCATTGACGTCAATTTAAAAGGCGTATTCCTTGGCATCAAGTATGCTGTTCCTGAGTTAAAAAAATCTGGAGGTGGAGCGATCATTAATACTTCTAGTTTACTAGGATTAAAAGGGAAGAAATATCAAGCGGCTTACAATGCATCCAAAGCTGGTGTCATACGGCTAACGCAAAATGCCGCACTGGAATACGGCAAGTACAACATCCGTGTTAATGCGATAGCACCAGGTGTCATTGATACAAAAATTATTGATGGCTGGAAGCAGGACGCGAGAAAATGGCCAATTATCTCCAGGGCAAATGCGCTTGGCAGAATTGGCACTCCGGAGGAGGTGGCAAATGCTGTTTTATTTTTGGCATCGGATGAAGCTTCATTTATTACTGGTGCTACCCTTTCTGTTGATGGCGGTGGGCTCACATTTTAACAAAAGGTTTAATTTATCATAAATATATTATGTAAACTAAAACAAATTCAAAACCAATGACTGACGCATTGCAACAAAAAGGGGACAGGGTAGGAAAGTGCTGGTTGAAAGTTATGATAAAACAAAGGGGGCAGTAAGATGAGATTTTCACAAACCATTGCTTTAGTAACAGGGGCCGGAAGTGGTATTGGCAAGGCAACAGCCCTTCGTTTGGCAAAGGAAGGTGCAAAGGTTATTTTAGTCGGCAGGACAAAAACGAAGCTTGAAGAAACCGCACAGGAGATTAACCGCAACAGCGGAATTCCAACGGCTGACATTTTCCCTGCGGACGTAACCGATGGAGAAGATGTCCAGAAATTAGCGGAGTATGTAGAGCAGCAATATGGGGATTTGCATGTTTTAGTGAACAACGCTGGCGGTTCTACCCACACGAAGATTTTACAAATGTCTGAACAAGAATGGGACTATGTCCAACATGTCAATTTAAAAAGTGTCTTTCTTGTCTCGAAAGCACTAGGGAAAGTGATGGCAGAAGGAGCAAAGCGGGAAAAACGTGACCGTGCGATTGTAAATGTTGCTTCCCTTTCCGGACATCAGGCTGGTGCGGAAATTCCCCATTATAGCGCTGCCAAGGCAGGTGTTATTAATTTTACCAGATCACTTGCCCTTGAGTTATCACCATACGGAATTCGCGTCAACTCCGTATCTCCCGGTTTTGTAGAGACGCCGTTAACAGAAGATGCGTTGCAAAATGATCGTTTTGTTAGAGCCATTCAAAGAAATACAGCCCTGCAAAGAGTCGGCACACCAGAGGAAATTGCCAATGTAATCGCTTTTGTGGCCTCTAGTGAAGCATCCTATATGACTGGGTCTGATTTACTTGTTGATGGCGGCTGGCTGATAAAATAACGAATAAAAGAGAGGAAGATTGGCATGTCTCAAAAACATTTAGTCATTGAAAAATTAGGACCTGTGTTGTCGCTCACACTAAATCGTCCGGAAAGCTTAAATGCTTTCAGCCCGGAAATGATTTTAGGTTTAACAGAAGCTATCAAGAATGCCAAAAACGATGATGATGTCCGGGTGATCGTCTTATCTGGTGCAGGCCGGTCATTTAGTGCTGGCGGCGATGTAAAAACGATGGGGCAAGCAAACGGCGTCCAAGTTTATGAACATATCGGCAGGCTCAATAGACTGATTTTGACGATGAAGGAAATAGAAAAACCGATTATTGCTGCTGTTCACGGCTTCGCAGCCGGTGCAGGGTTCAATCTAGTGTTAGCTTGCGACCTAATTGTCGCTGCGGAGGATAGTAAGTTTGCTTTAAGCTTCTCTCAAGTTGGTCTCGTATCGGATGGCGGAGGTTCTTATTTTCTGCCAAGATTAGTCGGTCCGCATTTGGCTAAACAATTCTTCTTTACCGCAGAGCCGATTCCGGCTGAAAGACTGTATCAATTAGGCGTCATTAATTATCTTTTCCCATTAGAAAAACTTCAGGAAGAAACAATCAAACTAGCATTAAAATTAGCACATGGACCAAGTAAAGCATTCGGAAAACAGAAGAAATTAATCGAACATTCCTTTACGTCTACACTCGAAGAAATACTGGAGGAAGAACGGCTGATACAAACATTAATGGTTCAGACAGAGGATCACAAGGAAGGCGTCGCTGCCTTCAAAGAAAAAAGAAAGCCGGTATTTAAGGGCAGATAAGAGGAGAGTATGTGTTAAAGTTTTCAACTAACTGAGTATGGCGGGCCGAGGTATTACAGGTCGTTAAAAAAGAAACAGGTGGGTATTTTAATTTTAACTGAAGGAAAAGCACCTCTAGTTTTTGCTTGCAAAAAACAAACTCTAATTCCAAACTTCTCAATAAAATCATCCCCCTTGAAACATCAAGGGGGATTGAGTATACGTAAAAGTATCGTTTTTCATAATATAACCTCTTTCTCAAAGTTATTTCATACCCTTAAATATACATATTTCCTTAAAAATAGAAAATAGAATTTTTTAGGATCGTTTTTCTTCCCTTTTTCAGGTCACTTACGTTGGGTTGAAGATAGTCCCTCACGAGCTTTCCCTCTAAAAACCGTACGTGACAATTTTCCGCATACAGGTCAAGTCGCTATTTTATCCGAATAAGCAGTTAAATTACACATAGATACTAAAATCCTGTAAATCCGTTCCAATAGATAACAGAATGAATTGGCATGCGGAAGCTTCAGCCACCATCGCTGCTCGCTATAATTTTTTGAATTAAATAAAAATTTTGTTAATTAAAAAGGGATATCGAATGTTTGGTAGAAATATAAATATACGGATATCAGGTTGTCTGATAACAGATCGCTATGGACAATCTGCTGCATTATCCGCATTTCTGATTGACGGAAGGGTGCTGCTAGATGAAGGGCGACCACACTGCCGACTGAATGCGCCGGACGATTTTTGCGGTTGAAAAAGCAGTACTCCGGACGGAATCGATGACTGTTTTTCTGTAACCGCTTTCAAAAAGCGGTCTGCGGACCTAACAGCCGCTTACCTTGCAGGAAAGGAGGTTGCCATGCGAAAAGTCAAGCCCGTCCGCCGAAAAAAAGTATCAGAAGAGATAGTCGAAGAAATCAAGCGATTGATCGAACAGGGCGAGCTTCCGTCAGACAGCAAACTACCTTCAGAAAAGGAATTGAGCGACATGTTTGGCGTTGGTCGCTCCAGTATCCGCGAGGCGCTGAGCATGCTGGCGGCCGCCCGGATCATCGAAACGCGGCAAGGTGAAGGCACCTTTGTACGTAAAGTCGACCTCAGTGACTACATTCATCCGTTAGCTCTTTCGATTGTCGCAAAAAAGGAACAAACGCTGCATTTGCTGGAGACCCGCAAAATTATCGAATTGGGTACCGTCGAGCTGGCCGCTTTACGAGCCGATCAGCATGATCTGAAAGAAATGAAGAAGGCGCTGCTCGATTTTGAGTACGAGCTGGAAATGGGGGAAGCTGGAGTCGATGCCGATTTTGCCTTTCATCGAGCGGTTGCTATCGCATCGAAAAACCCGATTTTGATTCAAGTGATCGACAATCTATCGCCGGTGCTGAAACAAAGTCTGGACTATACTCTCTATCAAAATATGGGGAATTTAGAGAAACGAAGAAGCGTACTTCAGGAGCACAAGGAGATTTTTGACTGCATCGAAAAACGTGATGCGCAAGGGGCGGTTGCCTGTATGCGGCAACACTTGGAAAACGTTCGGAAAAAACTGTTGGAGCTAAAAGAGTAAAAAATGGGGGTTGTGTCATGAAAAGATGGATGATGATTGGACTCGTAATGATGATGGCGGCACTGGCCGGATGTGGAGTTCCCAACGCGAAACCGCCTGGTGAGGCGAAACCGGCCAACAAGTCGTCGGACGATGTGACGGAGATTACGGTTGCCGGGAACGGCGGCAAGATTGAAAGAGCGATCCGCGAAGTAATCGCACCGAAATTTGAAGAAAAATATGGCATCAAAGTGAATTTCGTACCGGGGTTGTCAGGAGAAATCCTGTCAAAGGTCGAATTGCAGAAAAACGCTCCTCAATACGATGTCGCGATGTATGTACCGCTTGACGTGCAACGAGCGGCCGATAAAGGGTTGGCCGAGCAATTAGATCCATCGGCGATTCCTAACATGACTAAGGTCGACCCGCGGTTTGTCGCGGTGGATAATATCGGGGTACCCGTATTCGGGTTGGTAATCGCTCCTGCATACAATACGAAAACCTTCGAGAAGAACGGATGGGCACCGATTACGTCTTGGAACGATTTGATTCGCCCCGATTACAAGGGAAAAACAGCGTTTGCCGACATCGCTAACGACTGGGGATTCGCTCTTCTCTATAACCTCGCTAATGCGAACGGCGGCAGCCTCGACAATCTGGAACCTGGTCTGAAAAAGGCGAAAGAACTCGCCAGCTATTCGGATACGTTCTACAAAAACTCCACCCAAATGATGCCGGCCGTGCAACAGGGAGCAGCCGACGTAACAGTGATGGGCAGCTATGCGATCGCCGAACTGATCGAGTCTGGGGTGCCACTGAAAATGGTGATTCCGAAAGAAGGGGCACCGTTGCAAGCGTTCAGCGCGACGGTTGTGAAAAATGCCTCTCATAAAAAAGCGGCAATGGATTTTGTCAATTTTCTAATTAGCGAAGAGTCGCAGAAGCAGATTGCAGAAAGCGGTTTCTATCCGGTTCTGAAAGGAATGAAAGTGGTGCCAAAATATGAAAAGTCGATCGGCTTGAAAGACAGCGATCCTGTCTTCCGGCCGGATTTCAAGAAGATGGCTGAAATCCGGGAGCAATGGACAGATAGATGGGCGAAAGAAGTCACACCGGAATTAGGAAAGAACGTAAAAAAATAAGGAAAGAGGAGACGGATATATGCAAGCGCTTGCTAATGACGTGGAAATACGTGGCGTTTACAAACGAATTGGCCGAAACGTGATCCTAGACGGTATCGATCTGGAGGTCAAGCAAGGTGAATTGCTCACCTTGCTTGGCCCTTCCGGTTGCGGCAAAACGTCAACGCTCAACGTGATTGCTGGTTTTCTCGACATCGATCAGGGGGATGTGTTTATCAAAGGACGTCGAGTGAATGATATTCCCGCCTACAAGCGCGATTTGGGAATGGTGTTTCAAACGTATTCATTGTTCCCGCATATGACTGTGTATGAAAATCTCGATTTTGGCCTGTCCCTGCGCAAAGTGCCGAAAGATGAGAAAAAAAGGCGCATCCAGAAAGCACTGGAACTAGTGAAAATGACCGGGCTGGAAGACCGGTATCCGCGCGAACTGTCCGGCGGTCAGCGGCAACGTGTTGCTATAGCTCGGGCACTGGTGGTGCAACCGAAGTTGTTGTTGCTCGACGAACCATTGAGCAATCTTGACGCCAAGTTGCGTCATGAATTGCGGGCCGAAATCAAACGGTTGCAAAAAGAAGTAGGGGTCACCACGATTTTTGTCACGCACGATCAAGAGGAAGCGCTTTCCATGTCTGACCGGATCGTCGTGATGAACAAGGGCAAAATTGAACAGGTCGGAACGCCGACCGAAATTTATATCCATCCGCGCACCGAATTTGTCTTTCAATTTATCGGAAAATCAAACCAATTACAAGGAAGAGTGAAATCGATCGACAGCCGGATGATCAGTGTGGAACTAGAGGATAGCGGCCAAGTGCTGGTCGAAGCGGAGAATGTGATGGGATCGGATCGTACCTGTACGAAGGGGGATGCGGTCAAGCTATACATCCGCCCGGAAAAGTTGATGATCCAGCCGGTGGAAAACACGAATCCCAACTACAATTCACACACCGCTACCATTGTCCAGATGAATTATCTAGGCTCTGCTTGGGAAATTGAAGTGTCACTGCTAGGTAAACGGATGCAGGTGTTGCATCCTTCAATCGAAGCGGGCTGGACGATAGGAACTGAGGTGATGGTCGGATGGAACCCGTCAGATATGATGATCGTCAAGAAATAGTCAGCTTGCGGTTGCAGCCGGCTGTATCAGGAAAACGCAGGAATTTGAAAAAGTATCTGTATGCCGTGCTGCTGTTGCTGCCACTGTTGCTGTTTATCATCGGTTTCTTTGTGATCCCGATGCTTTATATCCTGTATCTGAGCTTTATTGACACAGAAGGCCCGGGTGGGACAAATGCAACCTATAGCATTAGCAACTATGGCCGCTTTTTCACCGATCCCTATTACTTACATTCTCTCTGGCTGACGATCAAAGTGAGCCTGTACACGGTGATCGTGTCATTGCTTCTCGGCTATCCGGTGGCACTGACGATGGCAAAATGCTCTCCCCGCGTCCGGGGATTGCTGACCCTGCTGGTGGCGTCGCCGCTTTTGATCAGCATTGTGGTTCGCAATTTTGGCTGGTATTTGCTTCTGTTGCCAAACGGCACGGTCAATCAACTGTTGATAGGCCTTGGTATCACTGAGTCGCCACTGAAACTTTTGTTTTCGGAAGCTGGAGTTGTCATCGGATTGTCGAACGCGTACCTGCCGTTTATGATTTTGTCCATTGCCACCAGTTTGTACAATATTGATCCGTCTCTCGAAAAAGCGGCCGCCATTCTCGGCGCTAGTCCATTCCGTTCATTTATATCGATCACTCTGCCACTCAGCCTGCCTGGCATTGTGTCCGGTATGGTGCTGGTGTTCAGCATGTCGATGAGCGCTTACGTGACCCCCGCTCTGATGGGGGGAGCGAATGTGCCGGTGCTGCCGGTGGTGGCATATGACCAGATCATTAATCTGTTACGCTGGACTTACGGGTCGGCCGTCTCGTATGTGTTGCTTGGCATCACATTGGCCATCGTCACCATTTTTACGAGAATGATGGAAAAAGGACGGTACCGGGAGGTGTTTCGCTGATGAAAATTTCCGGAAAAATCAGGGTTGCGGTGGCTGCGATCAGCCTGGTTTATATCCTGATCCCATTGCTTGTCACGATTCCGGCTTCTTTTACTAGCGCAATCTATCCTAGTTTTCCGCCAAAAGGATTTTCGTTGCAGTGGTATATGAAATTGCTGGAACGGCCGGAATTTGTTGAGGCTTTCTGGAACAGCGTCAAGTTTGCTTTTCTAGCAGCATTCTTTTCCGTGCTGCTGGGGACTCTGGGCGCACTTGCGATTGCCAAGTATGACATTCCGGGCAAGAGTTATCTGGTATCGTTGCTGACTGCCCCATTGACGGTACCGCAATTGGTGCTGGGGGTCGCCTTATTGATTTACTTCACGCCGCTGCTGTTGGCAGGAACGCCGACCGGATTTTTGATCGCGCATATTGTCATCTGCGTACCATATGTGATCCGGTTTGTACTGACCGGGTTGAGCGGTTTTGATTACACGCTGGAGCGGGCGGCAGCGATTCTCGGAGCCAGCCCGGTAACCGTTTTTTGGAGGGTGACACTGCCGCTGATCCGGCCAGCGATCCTGTCTGGGGCTCTGTTTTCCTTTTTGACTTCGTTCGATAACGTAACTGTCTCGCTGTTTATGGTATCTCCCGATATGCGAACACTGCCGCTTGAGATTTTTTCAAACATGCAGGATGCGTACAGTCCAATCGTCGCTTCTGTATCAAGTGTTGTGATTCTGATTTCGGTGATCCTGATCCTGATTCTCGAGAAAATTCACGGCGTCGGACGCCTGTTGGGAAGCGCCCACTAATCGACAGCATGTAATCGACAATGCTGTCCCGTTTCTCGTTCGAGCATAGGAAGTCACAGGGAGACACAGCCGGACAGATCGTGAAGTTGCTACGGGTACTGGGCATCATGGAGGTGGCGGTGAGAGATCCAATTCGAGCAATGACAGAAGTGATGGAACTAGGGCAATTTCCGAACGGAACGCCGGTGTTCCAGAACCGACTAGCGTATGAGAGCGACGGCGTGGTCATCGATCGGATCAATACACACATATGTCCTTCAAGAGTCGTGTGGAAAGCGGTTTGTGCAAAATGATGGTGGTAAGGGCTTGGCAATCTGATCGGGACTGCCAAGCCCTACCGTTTTGGCATGAGAAGATTGCGCGAACTGCTTGTACCATTGGCCCGGATGGTAATGGAAACATGTCCGGTGTTATACGGGCTCGGCATACTGGAAAATGAGTTTGACCAGACGTCGGACATTACAGGAATTGAACCTGCGAAAATCCTGCCGAAAGAAGTGAAACTGCTCAAACAGGCGTGATGGATGTCTCTAATCTGTTTGAAAACGACCATCTTCCTCCATCAGCAATTTGCATTCTTTACATTTAAATAGATTAAAGAAAAGAGGGGATCTGTATGAACCACATAGCCGTCATCGGTGGAGGCATCGTCGGGTTGGCTGCCGCATATGCCCTCAAACAAGCCGATTCAAGCGTCGAAATAACCATCATGGAAAAAGAAAGTCGATGGGGAGCGCACCAAACCGGGCATAACAGCGGCGTCATCCATTCGGGCATTTACTATAAGCCCGGCAGTTACAAAGCGCGATTCGCGAGATTGGGCGGAGAAATGCTCATCCATTTTTGTCGTCAATATGGCGTTCCTTTTGAACGATGCGGAAAGGTGATTGTCGCGACGAACGAACAGGAGCTTCCGCTTCTGAAAAACTTGTATCACCGCGGATTGAAAAACGGGCTGGATCTGGAACTAATCGATCAAGATCGCTTGCGGGATTTTGAGCCCCATATCAGCGGTATCGAAGCCATCCGTGTGAAAGAAACGGGCATCGTCGATTATACCAAAGTTTGCGAGACGATAGTGTCATTGTTGAAAGACGCCGGTGCCGAGTTGCTATTAAATACAGAAGTAGAACGAATCGTAGAAAGCAGCCTAAAAGTCGACGTTATCACCAATCGCGGTGCCCGATCCTTTGATTTCGCAGTCAACTGTGCGGGGCTCCATAGCGATCGCATCGCACGTGCTTCTGGAATTATCACCGATTTGAAAATTGTTCCGTTCCGGGGAGAGTACTACAAGTTACGCCCTGAAAAACGCTATCTGGTGAAAAATCTAGTTTATCCCGTTCCAAATCCGCAATTCCCGTTTCTCGGCGTCCATCTTACGCGGATGATTAACGGCGAAGTCGAAGTTGGACCGAACGCCGTACTTGGTTTCAAACGTGAAGGGTATAAGAAGACAGATATTGACGCAAAAGATGTGCTGGATATTTTCTCTTTTAAAGGCTTTTGGAAGCTTGCCTTTAAGTATTGGCGCGAAGGAATGGAAGAGATGGTTCGTTCGTACAGTAAAAAAGCTTTTCTAAAGAACCTGCAACGTTTGCTTCCAGAAGTTGAAATGGATGATTTGATTCCGACAACTGCGGGCGTGCGCGCCCAAGCGCTACGCGCTGATGGCACGCTTGTTGATGACTTTTACATCATTAATACGAAACGTACGGTTCATGTGTTGAACGCTCCTTCGCCCGCCGCGACAGCTTGTCTCCCAATTGGCGAAGAGATCGCCCGCCGGGTAGCTGATTTGACGTTGATCGCTGGTTAAAATGTCTAGGATATTATTGAGCATATGCTTAGGAGATAAATAACTAAATTTATTCATATGGTGGGACACCTATGGAGCAAAGGAATCTTATTCCCGTTATTAATAATCTAGGTTTCCCCATCATTGGATCAATAGTTTTTTCAATCTGTAAATACAACATAAATTCATTGGATAATCAATGACCGATGATGATAATCAGTAAAAATGATGATAAAGCACAAAAAATTCTTCGGAACTTGGGGTAGCAAGTTCCGAAGAATGGATGGTTATACCTACGTGCCTGCATTTATACCGTTCATTGCAGCGCTATGAAACGATAATGCGTTTCGGCCCATTTTTAATCAGCTGATCTACATCGTTTATTAGCGTGTAAATATCATCGTACGGTTGATCAATTTGCAGCATTTTCCGAAGTATGAAACGCGCGTCTTCGGAAATGGATAGCTCCTCTTCCCAACTTTTTTCTTCCTCTGTTTTCGGCTCGTACGAGGAATATAACAAAAATAAGGTAAAGTGCCCTAACGCGTAAAAATCGCTTTTTGGATGAATATCGCGCCACAGCTTCTTTTCGGGCACATACGTTTCGATATGAGAAACGGACTCACCAAAAAAACGCGCCAACCCAAAATCGATCACAAATACGGTACCGTCGCGCAACAAAATATTCGGGATGCGCAAATCGCGATGGACAATGTGGTTGGCATGAATATATTCGACTACGGCGAGCACATCCCGCAATAATTGAAATGCTTCTCGTTCTGTATACGTTTTTCCCTTTTCGAAAATAAGCGCTTCAACTGTCTCTCCTTCGACAAAGTCCATTACGAGATGGGGCGTTCCATTTTCCAGGAACATGTCATATAACGCGGGAATTTGCGGATGCTTAAGCCGCATTAATATATCCGCTTCCCGCTGGAAGGACAGTTCGCTTTCTTTCCCTCTCGTTTTTCGACATTGTTTGACAACGACTTTCCTGCCTGTCTGTAAGTCGTTGGCCATGTAAGCAATGCCATAGCTTCCCATCCCAAGCTCTGCTACAATTTGATAGCGGCGCCGAATAACCTTCCCTTTTCGATACGGACGTTCGAATAGGCGAGCAAGCGCCGGGTGACGATACAAAAAACGCATCATTAGCTTCCGAAAAAGCTTGAAAAGAAGCTGCCGCTATGATGTTTCTTTTTATAATACTTATGACCAAAGTGGGAAGGATGGATATTCGCATAATGCTTCGGATAATGGTCGCTGCTGCTGTAATGCATTTTATGGTGCTGATGAAGCATGTGTTCTTTCAACAGTGCTTTGATGATTTTCTTTAACATATGATCTCTCCTTTACGATAAGATTACTTTATATTTATATACGAAATAGGAATAAGGAAGTTTCATGATTCACGTCCGTTTCTAGTGGTGCCGTAATTATGCGAAATGGTCGTTTCTCACGGAAGATTTTGCATAGTCTGTGGTGCTGTGAAAGGTGACATGGGTGGCTAATGGGGAAGGTTAGTTGAACAAGGGATTGATTTTAGTTTGTAGAAATTATCGGTATGGAAAATAGTTCTATTAATTTGTTTCGCTTTCTTATAAAATTGTAAATATAGCCTGTCCTTCCTGTAGCAGGAATGGACAGGCTTAAAAACTATAAAAAATCAACATGATACTTTAACAGAGCCTTTATTTAAAAACAGCGGCTGGGAAAGGTGAAGATGGTATTGCTTTAAACTTTCCATTAAAGGAATGACCATGGGGGGAGTAACCGTTCCCTTTTCATATGTTTATCTATTTTTATTTTTATGATATATGATGCAAGCTTCCTTTATAAACTCTCTTTCGTTATCTGGAATTGTATACAATTTTGGTTTTTCTTGCTCTGGTAATGAGTTAAAGTTTTCCCAAATCTTTTTCATGCCTTCCTTAATATCCGGGTCGCCTTGTGAGCGACGATGGATCATCTCCATCAAAAATGCTGCAAGTTCCTGTGCTTCAGGGCTATCAGGACTGGCGCCTTTCTTAACAAGTTTTGTCAATGATTCTCTAAATAATCGATATTGATTGATATGTTGGTTGTGGTCTTGTTCTGTCCAACCTTTCGCAGTTAATTTTCGCAACGCTTTTTTCGAATAGGATTGTTTTACCAATTCTCTTATTGTCTGTCGCTCTTTGGCAGTGAGATATGGATTTACCCACTCCGGTTTCATTTGTATCACTTGGATCGTATTTATAATGGAATTGTAATCCATTTTAATTCCGATCCAAGTGGTTCCCTCCTTTCTATTCAGGATAAAGGGTGACGTAATGTCATAGTCAAATTAAAAGATAACACTCTAACGATTTCACTTTTTACTAAACGCAATCTGTATACCAATCAGCCCTAATAACAGACCTTTTACAATGTTCATTCGTTTTGCGATGAACGAGTTGGTAAGCAGGACATGGCGCAGTTTCTCTGAAAACACGCTGACAGCGACAAAAATCACTAAAGCCTGAACCAGAAAAATCATCCCTAAAATCAACATCTGCAACGTAATGTGCCCCATCGATTTATTCACAAATTGAGGCAACAATGCCAAAAAGAACAAGGATACTTTTGGATTAAGCAGATTCATGAGAATTCCTTTTTTATACAATGATGGATACTTGAAAGGCTTGTGATGGTTAATAGCAAAGCCTGTTTCTTTTTCCTTAAATGATTGCCATGCTAAATACAGCAAATAAGCCGCACCCGTATATTTGACGACGGTAAAAGCCAAAGCGGATTGATAAATGATGGTGGAAATCCCAAGCGTTGCAGCTGTGATATGCACAATAAGGCCTGAACAAAGTCCCAGCGCCGTGGCGATTCCTGCTTTTTTGTCCTGTGAAATGCTTTGGGTAATCACAAACAGAATATCTGGTCCGGGCATTACTGTCAGCAATATCGCCACTCCTAAAAAGGACATGGTTAATGTGAAATCCATTTACAACACCTCTCTTGGATAGAATAAAAGGCCATTCTTCGCTTTCTTTTCCTTCGCTTTATTTCGTGGAGAAACAGCTTCATTCCTTCTTCATAGGATAATAAATTAGTGTTTTATCGGTGTTTTCGGCAAAGAAAAAATAATTCTTACGTTTTTTTTGGTGAATGAGTGAAGGTTTTTTCTTTTTTTGGAATTTGTTGAAGGGTTTTTAGATGTAGACGTCGAATGTTAATTAATAGAAATAGAGTTACATGTTTCAAGAAAGGTGCCAATATGAGTTTGAGGAAATTTCATACACCTTTGACTGAAGCAGAAGTAGAAAGAGATGTATCAATTATTAACACCAAATCAGTGTCGATGGATGGATGCTTTTACAAAGCGGAGCAAAAAAAAGCGAGTGGTTGGAAGTTTTCGCATCAAAAAAAGGAATTACAGTAGTAGAAGATATGGATACGCAATTTGCGTATGTATTATAAATGAAGAGGAGATGGTGGAATTTGCCTTTAAAAAATTATGGAGTTCTAAAGGGAAAACCAGTCGACTCTATGATGGGAAGAGGGGAAAATCCACATTATCAAGTTCTTATCGAGGATGAGGAAGGGACTAAGTATCGAATAGCCATTAATATTAAATCTCAATCTTATCCTTCAGAAGTATTATATTTCGTCGGTGAGGATTTCCATTCGGAAGACATTACAAAGTTACCTGACTTAGATTTTGGCTTTACTCCTATAAAAAATAATCATCCAGACATTGGACTTGATTATATACGGGGAAATTTATTAGACCCTAGAAAAATGATTCCCCTCCCAGCTGATGTAGAAGGTCCAGATAACGATTTAAACGAAAAGATTCAACATTATATTAAGCAAGCTATCGATAAGAAGGCAATCATATATGCTTTTGGAGAGAGATGGGGCCCAGAGCAAAATAAGCCTGATAAGTATTTTGGTTTTTTGCCTGGTAATGGTATACATGATATTCATATGAACCAAGGAAATGTGGGAAAATGGAAAAAAGATAACGGGATATGGCAAGATGGGGGGATTCTAATACATTTTGAACAAGAAAAAAGGTGGGTAGCCATTTTTCTCGCTTTCCAATCTCAATCCTGGTGTACAGATGAAAAGGGGAATGCAATCAAACCGGTAGAAGAATGTAACCATAAAAATGTTAATTATCAGGAAACAATGTCTTGATATATTTTCGACTGGACAATACTATCTAGTTAGCAACAAAAAGTGTTTACTTTTTTTAAAGTAGACACTTTTTGTCGTATATTCGACTCACGATGAAGTAGATCATCAATGATATGAACAGCATCTCTTGCATTAGTAGTAATGACTTTTACGCAAAAGGAACATTTTTGGTTCTTGTTATAAGAGGTATACGAAATTAACATTACCTTAATATTGTCTTTCTTGAAAAATATCACATAGACGTGATACAATGATATCGATTTTCGATATCAAAAATTGATAATGAAGGGGAGCACGATGGAAAATAAAGTGTTACGTAGATTGTTCCTTGGTTTTATTCAAATACACATTTTACATCATGCGAAAAAAGAGCCCATATTTGGTTCATGGATGTTAGAAGAACTAAAGAAACATGGTTATCAGATGAGTGCTGGAACATTGTATCCTTTACTGCATGACATGGAGTTAAACGGTCTATTAGAAAAAGAAGAAAAAAATGTTGAAGGGAAGATGAGAAAATACTACAGAACAACGGAAAAAGGAAATGAGGTACTTATAAAAGCGAGAGAAAAAGCCTATGAGCTATTGAAAGAAATAAAGGATTAACGAACTTCAATATTTGACGAATTAATCGTAAACACGTTGGGTTGTACGGCATTTCTAACATGTATCAGGGGAGTAAGAAGATATTATACCATTTATCATTAGGGGGTGATAAGCAATGAACCAGGAAATTGAGATGCAGCGGGAACAAAGAGGTTCTGTTTGGGAGGTATTGAAGACAGCTGCTCGACTAGGATTGACGTCTTTTGGAGGGCCTATTGCTCATTTAGGATATTTTCGAGAGGAATATGTGAACCGGCGAAAATGGATAGATGAAAAAACATATGCCGATTTGGTAGCACTGTGTCAATTTTTGCCGGGTCCGGCGAGTAGTCAGGTTGGAATAGGGATTGGGTTTATACGAGCTGGTTTTTGGGGCGCTATTGCCGCTTGGATTGGATTTACTCTCCCTTCCTCCATTGCGCTTATCTTGTTTGCCTACTTTTTAAAAGGAACTTCCTTCCGTGAGACAGGCTGGCTCCATGGACTGCTGGTTGTGGCGGTCGCTGTAGTCGCTCAAGCGGTGTGGGGCATGGCCAAAAACTTTGCGTCCGATCGGCCGCGTGCCACCATTGCGATCGCAACAGCTATATTGGCTTTAATGATTCCGAGTGTTTTTAGTCAAGTGGGAATTATCGTAGGTGCTGGAATCATAGGATGGTTTTTGTTCCGAAGCACTCCAGTTTCTAATCCAATTCCAATTTCTATCTCGTTTAATAAAAAGGCAGCCATGATCTTACTCATTTTATTTTTTGCTTTGTTAGGGTTGCTTCCTGTAGTCCGACAGTTCACTGGTTCTAATCTGGTTGCACTCTTTGATAGCTTTTATCGATCTGGCGCTTTGGTATTCGGCGGAGGACATGTTGTGCTTCCCTTGCTACAGGCGGAAGTGGTTCCTACTGGGTGGCTAACAGCCAATCAATTCTTAGCTGGGTACGGAGCGGCACAAGCAGTACCCGGGCCATTGTTCACCTTTGCATCGTACTTAGGAATGGCTAGTTTCGGATGGAAAGGTGCTATCGTGGCAACTCTTGCTATCTTTCTTCCGTCTTTTCTGTTAATCCTTGGAGCCCTTCCTTTTTGGAATTGGCTTCGTCATCATCCCCGTTTTCAAGCAGCACTGCACGGTATCAATGCAGCTGTTGTAGGAATCTTACTCGCAGCACTATATCATCCTGTATGGACGAAAGCGATTAAAAGCCCGTTAGATTTTTGCCTTGCTTTAGCCGACTTTGGCCTATTAACGGTCTGGAAGTGTCCGCCTTGGATTGTCGTTGTATTTTCCGCCGCCGCAGGGGCTCTGCTTTCCTTTATTTCGTAAAATATCCACCGGCAAAGAGTTTTTTTGGTTCTTACGCCATTTTGGTGATAGGAAGTGGCTAATCGAGAAAATCAGTGTGCAAATTAGAGGTTTTTAGTTTCTCATTCTCATTATCTCGAATTTTCACCAAAAGAACGTAAGAACCATTTTATCATCGTCATGGACATAGGGAGGGCCGCTCAAGTTCCAGCCGTGTATAAATACGGAGTTTATATATCGTGTATTTATCATATGGGAATTTATGTAGAATAAGATGTTGAACCTTTTTTATTTACGGTCTTTACACGATTCAAGCGTTGTACGCATCTTCAAGAATGTGAAGATAATCCTTGGCCGTCACAGTCCGGATGTTGCTTGGAGTGGATCCGTTTTGCACCGCCAGTTCCACAATTTTTCCGAAGTCTTCTTTACGCAAACCAGGTAAGTCTTTTAGTTTTGGAATGTCCAAACTGCGGGTGAACGCCTCGATGCCCTGGATCAATTGTTCGACAGCTTGTTCATCCGAATCAGATTCTGCCGCAAATTTCATATACCGCGCCAATTTTGCATGCATTGCCTTATTCTCTTGCGCATTAAATTTCAACACAAACGGCAAAAATACAGCATTTGCGACACCATGCGGCGTATCATAGAGCCCGCCTAGAGCCTCCGCTAAACAATGGACAGCCGCTACGTCTGCGGATCCGAAACATAATCCCGCAAGCAAACTAGCCAACAGCATGTCGTATCGGGCTTTTTCGTTTCGGCCATCCCGATATGCTTCAGGAAGTGCTGACACAATGATTTCCATTGCTCTTGCTCCCATTGCTTGCGATATTGGATTCGTCACTTTGCACGTATAGCCTTCGATTGCATGAACTAATGCATCAACCCCAGTCGCAGCCGTAACGGATTTAGGTACGGTGAATGTAAGCTCCGGATCAAGAACAGCCAATACCGGACGAAGCGCAGCATCTTTCAATGTCAGCTTCCGGTGGGTGGAAGCTTCCGTAATAACGGACGAACGGGTGACTTCGGAGCCTGTCCCCGCTGTTGTTGGGACACAAATAATGGGAGCTACGTTCTCATACCGCCGTTGTCCTTCTGCATATTCAATTGGTGTCCCGCCATTTCGTCCAATGAGTGCAATCGCTTTTCCTGTATCCATCGCACTTCCACCGCCGATGGCGATAACGGCATCAGCGTTCTGTTCATTAAAATACTCCGCACCTTTCAGGCATTCCGTGTCGCGCGGATTTTGCGATACGTCATCAAACAACGTTACGCGATAGCCGGCTGACTGCAATTTTGCTTGAATCGGTTCAACTAAGCCGGTCTGAACGACTCCCGGGTCACTAACAAGTAAAATCGATTTTCCAATTTGCAGTGATTCCAACAATTCCGGCAGCTGCTTTGCTTTCCCCATTCCCATTTCAATGCGTGTCGGGCAAAAATAATGAAAACTGTTCATATGTCTCCCCCTTAAGCAACTGGAATAAAATTATGAATATTTTAATTTTAATTCTGATTGATCTGTCATACAAATCAAATAAATCGCGTTATCGGGGAAACCACTTTAAAATCCTCCCATGGCGGAGGTTTTTTGTTTTCTTAAGGCATAATTTATGGGTTTGGTAGATATACAAAGTAAAGACAATTTAGTACAAGAGGGATGATGGATGAACTCCATTTGGCTTTTAGGATTTTCTGCTTCTGCTATCGGAATGTTATCTGGTGGAGCGATTGCTTGGTTGTTTCAAGGCTGGCAAAGAGGAACGCCAACCATTTTTTCCATATGTAGTGGAATGATATTCGGGCTGGTCACAATGGAAATTTTTCCTGAAAGCATAGAAATTGGAGGGTGGTTTATTGCTATTGTCGGATTGATTTTTGGTTATTTTATATACAAGTATCTAGAAAAGGTTTCTCATCATGTGGTCATTATTACAAATGACGCTAAAAAAGACTTATTTGTACATTCTGGTCTATTTTTAACATTCAGTATTGCCCTACACAATTTTCCAACAGGCATCGCACTTGGAGCCAATACTCACGATTCATTGACTAAACCAATGCTGACTACGATCATGCTTCACAATATTCCAGAAGGGATTGCTGTTTTTACTCCCTTGCTGATGGCTGGGTTTGGAATTTTCAGCATCATACTTGGGGCAGCCATAGCCTCCGCCCCCGTAGGAGTTGGAGCCTTTATAGGAAACAATTATGGAATGGGGGTTCCTTGGTTAGTAGCAATGATTATCGCATTGGCAATGGGAGTAATGCTTTTCGTGACGGGAAAAGAGATTTTCGGGACAGCTTTACGTACATCTACCAAAATATACTGCGTTATCATGGCTATAATCGGTTTTGTATTGGTTTCATTTTACTTGTTTTTTCTATAAAAGACTTTACTAAAAAAGTGCAAGTCATTGACCATGCTGAACATCATTAAGGAGGCGTTTTATCATGCATCATCACCATCATTCTCACGACCACCATGGTCACCACCATCACCACGGACACCATCACGATCACGGAAGGGAAGGTAATAAAAAAGGGGTTACGATTGCACTTCTCATTACCGCTGGAATTATGTTATTAGAGTTTTTCGGAGGTTTAATCACAAACAGCCTAGCCCTTCTTTCCGACTCTGGTCATATGCTTAGTGATGCCAGTTCACTTGTTCTTAGCTTAGTTGCTATTTGGTTTGCCGCCAAACCAGCTTCGCCCAATAAAACGTATGGCTTTTATCGTTTTGAAATCCTAGCCGCTTTGTTTAATGGAGTTACCTTGTTTGTTATCGCCGGGTTTATCGTATGGGAAGCTATTCAGCGTTTTTACAACCCGCCTACCGTAGCTAGCGGCTCTATGATGCTGATTGCGTCCATTGGTCTGTTTGCCAATCTTTTAAGTGCATGGGCGTTAATGAGAAAAGGGGATGTGGAAAATAATGTCAACATTCGCAGTGCCTATCTTCACGTTATCGGTGACGCTTTGGGGTCTGTAGGTGCTATCATCGCTGGGTTTGCCATGTGGCTCTTTGGTTGGTACGTGGCAGATCCCATTATTTCCATTTTGGTTGCTTTATTAATTTTGAAAGGTGCTTGGGGAGTGATTAAACATACGGTTCACATTTTGATGGAAGGAACGCCCATTACCATTGACCAAAATGAAGTGAAAAAAGCCTTAGAAAGTATCGAAGGAGTGATTGACGTTCACGACCTTCATATTTGGACGATTACATCAGGGTTGGATTCATTAAGTTGCCATATTTTGATTGAAGATCATCAAGACAGCCAAAAGGTTTTACAAGATGCCATTCACATGATTGAAGAAAAATTTAAGATTCTGCATACAACCATTCAAATTGAAACCTGTCAAATCCATCACGGGGAAATGAAAGTCTAACCCTTTTCGGAACGGATGGAAATGCAACAAAACACTGATGTTCTTGTTATCGGTGCGGGTCAGGCAGAATTAGCGATGGGATATTATCTTGTTTGCCATTGTTGGCAAGGAAAATCGGTTACAGAAGAGAATTTCAAACGAACGACTTCTTGTTTCGGCTCTTCGGAATAAGTGTTAAAAGTTTGTCCTTTCTTCGCCATAAAAAATCTCCTCCCAAGTAGACTCTTAAGAACATCATATCAAATGTCCTCTTTTTTCGCTGTCTACTTGTAGGGGAGAATACCACTTCTTGTTAGAGAGTGGCTTTGTATGAGTACAATTATTACATGTTACAGGGCCTGGTATGTAAGTGAATGAATTGCTTCATGCATATTGCTTTATCTAAGAGGAGAAGAACCGTGTTTTATTTTATCATTTGCCCATCAGTCTCGTTAAAGCCATCCCAAAAAATCCAAAACCCATTCCTATGAGCCATCCGATTTGGGGACTTCCTAACCAAGCTCCCAATCCTCCACCGAGAAACATACAGCCAACAAACACTAATCCTCCAACGGCCCATTTTTGCTGTTTCATAATTCACCTCCCTCTATA
>NZ_BAWO01000063.1 GCF_000632715.1 Parageobacillus caldoxylosilyticus NBRC 107762
TCATCCCATAATATGTACTCAACAAACAATTAATTTTTTGCAAATAGTGTTTCATTCTTTGTTTGTTTCATTTAATTATTTATACGGTCATTATCCAGATGATCTTTAACAAATTTCTAGCGAAAAATTAAGTAATTTTATGGTGAAGAGCTAAACCTCGTATAAATATTTCACATTTGTCCAATTTTGTCAATTAATATATAGTGCTATCACAGAAAAAAGTAATTATATTGTATTAAAAAATCCTATTTCCTGATCAATTAATAAGGAACGATCCAATGATAAATTCTGCAATTCGCATGAAGTTTCAGGAAGATAGGCACAACTATGACACGCTGCACCATTTAGTCGATTCAATCCTTGACCTAAAGACATTCCAATTTCTGTACATACTGGATCAGAACTGCACCATTTAGCTTTTTCCAAGGCTCTATAAACAACCGAGAAAAAGTTTTTTGTTAGTCCCATCCGAACAAGTCCACCAAAAGTACCATCACTGTCTCCGGAGGAAGTATAAATAAGAACTCCGGACTGAGTTTCATGTAAATATAATCTTTCGCGAATGGAAGCCGTATTATATCCACATGTTAATGACAATTCATTGATCAGAATATGTGATAAAGTATGAAGTAAAACAAATCTAGGATTATAAATACTACTATCAATAAAATGATTGCTGTTACGATAACGTTCTAAATATTTTTTATAATATTCTCGGACACTGGGCTGTTCTTCCCAAATTTTCAGTCTTTCTGTATTCAAGGTGAAAAATATACCTTCTCCATATACTTTATATGCAGGAAGCCAGTTGTTTTCCGGAGCATCTGGATCTTTGAACAGTAATTTTCTTCCTTCTCTTATTTCAAATATATTTAGATGCTCAATATTTGTTTGAAGTCTGTTAAATCCTGTCAAAACAATAGTTTCTTTTAATTTCGTAACCCGATTCACTTTACTAAAAAAAGTTCTTATATCTGTTTCATCTATCTCATTACATTGCCATTCTTTTAGGACTTTTAAATTTTCGGAATGATCAACCTCTTCTGATAAAGTTTCAAATTCTTTTTCGCGCAGTTGATGTTCTATCCATTCCGATTGATTATTCTCCTGCTCCTGACTAATATCTCCTTGCTGAATATAGATAATTGCTCTCTCGATATCTGAATCTGTGTAATCACTAATTTCAGGTGGACATAATTTTTTTATAAATTCAATTTTTCCATTCATAGTTTCATGAGTCTCAAGCAAAGAGCTTGTTATACCTCTTTTTTCAAATAAATTAATTAGATATTCAATTTCAGCACTCCTATCACCAGGAATATGAATAGCACTGACTTTAACAGGAAAATACACATTGATAGAATTTTTTAAAACAGCAACAGGATATGCAGAACATTCATCTTTTTCTTCTAAGGAACCATACCATGGCTTTGTTCCCGGACAAGTATACTCTTTTTCATCTTCTTCATTTAGCATAACGCTTAGAGCGCTTTTATTATTTTGCTTATCTCCCTTATTTTTTATCATAATCCCTTTTAGGGAACGATCTTTTCCGCAGCTACATTCAACTTTCAGAGAGTCTAATGTTGTTCCTCCGGTTGACACTAGTTTCAGTGTTCCTTCGCAAAGAGTATTTTCATTTTTATGCACCCATTCGCGCCAAGGAAAATCTGAGATATGACCATGCTCACACACAATGACAAAAGGTACTTGAATCATTTTAGTTAATTTATTACATTCTCTGCAGTGATACCAACTTGTGCGTGATGAGAGTGGTAATTGGTATAAAGTTTTACATTTTGGACAGTAATGCCATGTTGGGAAACGCAATAAAGGTATATATACGTCAGTATTTGTTTGTTGTATCGCATTTCCTTCCCCTCTATATTGACTTCCTGATCTAAAATCAGGGGGAAGAAAAAGCTTGTTAACTTTCAATAGCGATTTTAACCTTGGTTCTTGTACTTCATATTCATGCAATGAATTTAATCGATTGCCATGTTTATCATAATACCATTTATCTAAAGCGCCTATAATTGCTGTTTCTCCTTCCGGGCTGACGACAAGAGATCCCGGACCAAATGTTGTAACTAGTTGCCCTCTTCGTAAAGGTAAATCTTTCATTTAAATAACTCCTCCCATGAACTATTCACACCATCATCTGTGTTTGAAATGTATAAATCTGTAATTAATCCTCGACACTCTGCATCAACATTTCTCATGGAATTCATCATAGGTATTGCTGAATGTTTCAGTGTTATTGGAATAGTAGATCCTGCAGGATACATAAATCCCTTTACTTTAGCGTCCACCTTCCAAGACGTATAATTGCCTTCTAATATATTTTTTAAAATTCTCTTGAACCTATCCTTTAATTCATTAACCTGTTCAGCATCTATCAATTCTGCTCTTTTTACTAATCTTTCATAGAATGGAAGTATTTTTTCTTCCAAATATCTCTCAATTCCTTTTCTGTCTGGAGTAATAGCTACATCCAATGTTAATGCCTGTCTTATAAACCCAACTATTACTGCTGGAAGTCCTCTGTCCATACAAGAATCCGAGAACGGAGTCACACTTGTTGCTTCCACTTGTGCATATAATTTTTGATGATAATCCCTAAAATGTTCAAAATGAGATTTATCCCTAGATTTTGTATTTGAATAAATTGTAAAAACTAATCCTGGCCTTTCCCACCAACGTCTCCCAACACGACCACTGACTTGGATATACTGCGCTGTTGTCTTAGGCTGTCCAATGATAGCCATAACCGAAAGGCGATCTATATCAACGCCAACTTCAATAATATTGGAAGCGAAACAAAGATCTATTGCTTTATTTTTATTATTGTCTGGATTATAACTGTATTTTAAATCATCAATAGTCTTGGAAATTTCATAACTTTGTTTTCTTGATGTCAATTCAATGAAATTATTTATATATCTGGTTTTTTCAACACTTCCTTTACGCATTTGCATTGCTCTTGAATATTGTGGAATATCTGTCTGCGCAAGAGTCAAACCGCCTCCTAACTCACGAAGAGTATTATAAAATGCTAACAATGTCCAATAAGGATCTCTTTCATCTTCCTTAATATCATTACTAGCTTGTAAAATAGAGGAAAATGTCATAACTTGTGCCATCATACTACCAACAGTCGTTGTATAAACACCTACATATTTTCTTCCAGGCATTAATTCTCCATTTTTATCTTTGGCTGGTCTTGCAAAGAAAGAATCATCGTGTTCCAAACCTGGGCTTGGAAATAGCCTGGATTTTTCACGTCCAAATAACGCTAAAACTTGTTCTTCAAAATGTTTTATTGTAGCTGTTGCCGCAATAATTTTGGGTTTAATAGTTTTTTTACCAATCTTTTTAAGGCACAGTTCTTCAATCAGAGCTTCAAATAAACCAGTCAAGGTGCCTAATGGTCCAGAAATTAGATGTAATTCATCCTGTATAATCAGTGACGGTGGAGAAATAAAATGATTTCCCTTGTTGTCTATGCCAAATAATGATCTTGCTTTTGGTTCCCAAACCAACTGAACAAATTTATCGATCGTTCCGATTAAAAATGTAGGACGTTTTTCATAAATAGTTTCATCTACTATATAAATTGGCAATTCTTTATAAAAATCACAATTTCTATCTGGACAGTGAATAACTAATTTTTGATCTTTCTCTTTATATCCAATAAAAAAACGCTTTTTATCTTTACCACCTTTAGAAAGATAGTGTCCTAAGTGAGCCCCACACCAAGGACAAGAATGTACAATAAAAGACTGATTTCCACTTTTATCTTTAGCAAGTTTTTTCAACATTTCTAAAGCTGCTCTATTTTTATTTGGAGTAGTCTTAGATCCCACCCAAATTCCAATTGAATAAGGGATATCTCCCAGTTCCGGCGCATATTTACGTCGAATATACTCCAACGCGCATATTAGACGGGATGCCCGCTGAAACTGATCCGCAGTTAAAAGACGGAGAGTATATCGCATCATAACATCTACACCAGCATCTGATGGATTTCGCAACCGTCTTAGGATCATTTGAAAAGCTGCGACTCCTAAATAGGCCTCGGTTTTCCCCCCGCCAGTAGGAAACCAAATTAAATCTACAATTTCCCGATCCATGCTTGTTTCGTCAGCTAAAGATTCAATTGACAGTAGAAAAAAAGCAATCTGAAAAGCCCTCCAAGTATTGGATGCATTTACTAGTTTTTTTTCGTCTTTAAGCACTTTTTCTATTGGTTTATCAAACTCCAATTTTATGTTCTTTTCATCCATAAGAACATAACCGTTACGTTTTTCTTTGCCATTCTCCTGCTGAAGTAAAATTGCTAAGTTTGCTAATTGAAAAGCGCGAAGAATTTGAGGATCCTCCAGCAATTTTAATCCCCTTTTCATACGTTTCAAACTTTCCCTACATAATTCCATATGTTTTTTTGCCACCGGTTGCAAAGGCGACGGAAGCGAGGTGATTTCCGTTTCCTTTCGGTTTATCCAATTTTCATAGTCCTGAATTAATGGATATAATATGTCCTTAGGATGCGTATTAGAGGATAGTCCCGCAAGATCGCTCATTTTAATTGTCAGTTTTCCGTTTTCAGTTTCAATATCCGGAGTCATGCTCATTGTTTCATATTCAGGCATAAATGTTGTTCGAATAACCTTTACTTTCTCCGCTTTCTGATCCCAATCGGTTGCACATCCATGTCCTAAAGCGTAAATATGTTCATTCCGATAAAGAAGATCCGCCGAAGCATCTTCTTCACTTAAGTTATTGTTTAATTGATAAAGCTTTGGATACGGAGAAAAGCTATAACTTCCTGGTGTTTCGATTGATAATTCCGCTTGAAACAAAGTTACTTGATCACGGTCTATACCATTTGAGTCAGATCGGTTTGTTACACTAACAGTTATAATAAAAAAGCTGTTAATTTCACGAAGACGTGCCTGAACTTGAACATTAAACTGACTCGCTTTTTCGCGCTTTGCATTAAATAAATCAACATGATAGCTTATATGCTTATAGGTATTAAGCTCCTTGGTTGAAATATAAAGTTCACCTTTGACTCCTTCTCTGAGCCACCAAGTATAGCTGTTGTTTTCTCCTCTGACTCGTACTTTGTGTGGTTTATAAGAGCCGCCTTTTATGACTACCTTCAAATTAGGGACATTTTTATCAATACAGAAAGTCATTCCAATCGAAGAAGGCATAAAATCATTTTTCTGAGGAAATAACTCTATATCTCCTTCTGACTCCGTTGCCTCGATGTCATCTTTATATTCAAACATTTTATCTAAAGCATCATCGTCATTTTCATTGTCTTTTATAATAATTTCTGTAGTTTCATCATCATTTGTCATGGTGCCTACAGGAAATAACATGCCGCTCACATATCGTTGTGAAGGAGTTTCTCTTTGGAGAATCTCTTCTTTTGTTCCTGCTACTAACCAATAGCGTGGCGTATATAATTCATTTTTCGACTCAAACACTGAATTTCCTATTGGATTAAATAATATATAATTATCTCTTATTTTCCCAGGACCTATAATTTCTTCCTTTACACTATCAATTAAATGTTGACGATTGCACAGTGAATTTTCCAATGTAATCGGCATAAAATCACATCCCTTCTTTATAAATCTCTATGATATACCTTCATTAAATTGGATTGCAGTACATCATAATGTTTTGAACGATTGATCGCAACAACCCGTTCAATGTTAAAAGAAGCTCCATTAAAATTGGAAGATTTAAATGTAATGGATCCTTTTTGCTGTAATTCTTCAAAAATATCAGGTTTAATTTCTTCCATCAGTTTTCTTGAAATGATCCTACCCGCTTCACGATGAGCTATTTGAATTTGTTTCATTGCTTGGTAAATAAGAATTACCTCATTTTCGTCAAACTTTAAAGCCTGTAATAATACAGGTAGCTCCGTCGGACAAATGGACTCTTCATTACACCAAAAACGAACAGTTTGTGGTGAAGCCGTTGTCATTTTATATCTATTTGTTAAAATTTCGCTAACACGCATGACGCCTTTTTTTGATACATTATAACGAAGTCTCTTTTTCCATTTTTTCTGCAATGCTCGGAGATATTTAGCTTCTTCCTTCAAAATCTCTTGATCTGCTACTTCAGCAATTAAACTATTATCTCTCTCATTTCTTATAATAATAAAATCATCTTCTTCCAAATCTTTTAACGTAATTTGATTAACAATAACACGATCTTTTTTTATATTGGGAGTTAGCACTCGAATTTTTGTTTCATCAGAAACGAATAAAAAACGATCATTTTCTAATAAAACAACAGTAGCTTTAACTAAATGATGTACATCATCTGATGTATTTGTATTTTGTTCTTCCAAAACTTTTTGTATAGAAGATTTTACTAAGTAATCTTCATTAAATTCTATTTTATGCGTTTTTTCTACATCTTTATGTATTTTAACATTTAAATTAATCGTACTGATAATATTCTGTTGATAAATATCAGAATTAAGAAAGGGAGATTTTAGTTTTAAATTATCCGAAAACATTTCATAGAAAACAAAGTATGTGTGATATGCTTTTAAAGTATTGACAGCAAAAGAACCAAAATAGCTAGGGCTCCCAACAAATATTACCTCATCGAATACTTTAGCACTTTTCCTGAAGCTATTTTCAGTATAATAAGTAACATTAAGAATCGAGCTGATTTTTTGATTAAGTAATTCCTTTTCTTCAGGAGATAATGATCTTTTGGTCACTAAAGCAATTTTATATGAACGAGTTTGATGTTTATTAATATGGTCACATAAAAATTCAGTCATATAATTATGTTCTGTTTCTAGTACCTCTTTAAATGACATTGCCAAAGTTTTTCCAAACTTATCGAAAAAATAAGGATAATTATTCTTTATACCCAATAATCTGTGAATAATCTCTTTTTCATTATTCTTACTAATGACATGAGAATACGGCAAAAAACTTCTACATAGAGTGAAAAAAATTCCGCTTAAATAATTGTAAATTTCTAACAATTGTGTGTCCTTATCAGCCTTTTCGATAATTTCTCTATTAAAACTGCTTAACTGTTCTGCCAGCGAAAAAAGTTCACTACATTTTACAGATTTTAAATAAATATTTTTTTCAAAATTCGTATATAATTTACATATGTCTCTTAACAATATTGTTCCCTCCATGAAAACAACTCAATACCTGCTGGAATAGAAATCCCATAGTTTTTAACATAATTAACTAATTCCTCAGTAATGATTTCTGTATTACCTAAAAGCACTCTCCGAGATATATCTGACATTGTTTCATCAATATGGTTTTCATGCTCTGATCTCCCTATAACTATTAGACTTGGATTCTTATGAAATAGTCTAATTTGTTTTCTGTAACTCAATGCGTTAGAAAATAAAACAGGTACGTTTTCATTAACTTCATGAGTATTTTTCATTCGGGACGAAAAAAACTTGCCATTAGAATAGCTGTTGTTATTTTGCAAGTTTTCCAAATACAAGAAATCACTGATGGTTCCTTTTTGTCCATTTTTAAACAAACACTTTTCTGACATCATTTCGATGAAATCCTCTTTATCTCCAACAATATAAAAATAATCTCCCGGATAAAAGGAAGCTCTGCTTAATTGTTCGCTAGAATAGATATTTTGCATAAAAGGACTGGAAATTCTTAATTGATAATTTTCACTTACTTTTCTACTTCTTTTAATCTCAGTATATTCTTCTTCTAATAAAATAATTTTTTCCATCCATTGTTGTTCAGGTATTCCCAGTTTAATATTTCCAAATTGGATGAACAATATAAATTCTCCTTCAATCACAGGACTGGGTTCCACCGATATAACGGAAGCTCTTCGGGCAAGGTCTTTATCTTGATAAATAATTCTGTTGCCTTTTTTTAAGTTCAATATCTGTTGACGAATTGACTGTAGGTTTCTTGGCTTACGAAATACTTTATCTGCTATTCCTACAGCTGCAAACAAAGCAAAATATTGTTCACTTGGCACAGAAACAACTATATGACTACTCTTATTATCTTCTATGCCTTTTTCATGCAAAAAGGCTCCTAAGGAAAAAGCAAATATAATCCATGAAGGTAATGGATGAACATTGTTTTCAAGAAAAAGTTGCAACTCTTTATGAATCATTTCCATCCCTCATCATAATTTTATATTTTGATAACTAGTTAGCATATATGGTTGAAAACGTTAAAGATAAAATTATTTACCATTGGACAACTTCAATATATTTTCCTAATAACCAAATAATTTTAGAAATAGTCTGAATCAAAATTTCTAACAGTGCTATAAAATCAAATCATAATAGTACCTTATTTTTTGCAACTGTCTGTGATTTTTAAGATGTGTATTGATGTATTCTTTTTCTGTTTTTCCACGCATTCAATATAGTACAAAACACCTATAAAATATCATATCGAAATTACAAGAAAAATGTTGTCGAATTATGTCAAAAAACATCCATGAATAAATTTTACTCCCCACCCAGGCATGAAAATCCATCTCTCCTTCCATAATGGAGGATGAACGCAAACAGTTTGGAAAGACGTGCTTTTTAATGGTGGTTCGACCCTGTGCAAAAAACTGTTTGAGTCCATTTGGTGTTCCACCCATTGTGAGCCCTTTTCATGTGAAAAGGTGACTACGAACAGAAAAATGCCTAACGTACAAGTGGACTCACTGTTTGCGAATTTATCAATGGAAGGAGTAAGAATCATGGATGTTCTTTATCATCGTTGTGCGGGATTAGATGTCCATACCGAAACCATTGTCGTTTGTGCCCTTCTTGGAGAAGAAGATCACATTCAAAAGGAAATCGAAACATTCCCTACTTTCACGAAAGATTTGTTTCGTCTTCTGAAATGGTTAGAAGATCGTGGGATCACTCATATTGCGATGGAAAGTACCGGTGTTTACTGGAAACCCGTGTTCAACATTTTGGAAGACTATTTTGACATTACTCTCGCTAATGCCCAGCGCATCAAAAATGTTCCCGGTCGAAAGACAGATGTCTCCGATGCCGAATGGATCGCCAAATTATTGCGTTATGGGCTGATCGAGAAGAGTTTCGTTCCGCCTGCGGACATTCGGGAATTGCGAGATTTGACCCGTTTACGGAAAAAGTGGATTGGGCAATTGACCGCTGAGAAAAATCGGATACAAAAAGTGTTAGAGTGTTCGAATATCAAGTTAAGTTCTGTCATTTCGGACATATTTGGTGTATCTGGGCGAAAACTACTTGAACGCCTAATGAAACAAGGATATATCGAAGAGCCAGGGATTGATGCCTGCATTCATGGGAGAATGAAAGGAAAAAGACAACAAATTCAAGATTCTCTCTTTGGAACATTGACCGAGCATCAGTTGTTTATGATTCGCCAATCTTGGAAGCATATCGAATCGTTGGAAAGCTTACTTCGAGAAATCGAAGAGCGAATCGACCAACTCTTACAAGCCTACAAACAAGAGATGGAGCTTCTTGTGACCATACCGGGAGTCAAAAAAGAAACCGCTGCCGTGATCATCGCTGAAATCGGGGTCGATATAGGACAGTTCCCAACTTCGCAACACCTCGCTTCATGGGCTGGAGTGGCTCCAGGGAATCATGAAAGTGCAGGGAAACGGAAAAGTACCCGAACGACGAAGGGAAATCCCCATATCAAATCCGCGTTATGTGAGGCGGCGTGGGCGTTATCTCGATGCAGGAATCAACGATTGGCAGCGAAATATTGGCCACTGGCGGCACGCAGGGGAAAGAAAAAAGCACTCGTTGCGATGGCGCACCGAATGCTTACAATCATTTACTGCATGCTTTCTCGAAAAGAACCGTTTCGAGAACAGCCAACCTATTAGTATAACCAAAAAGACGAAGAACTATACGAGATACCTAAAAATAAGGTAGCTCTGCTTTCTTATTGCCGTTTTTGGTCATTAACAGGGTATCCAATTTGATCGTGGGGTATACCGATTCGACCATGTTTCATTGATTTTCATAGAAAAAAAAGAAACAGAAGCACTGCTCGGCTTCTGTTTACATTGTCTTTTATATCTTGCTTTTTCTCTCAAAATACACATGCAACCGATACTCGCAAATCTCTTTCGTCCATTGATACAAAATCTCTTCATCTTCTTTTGCAATAGAAAAATGAAGAGAAAAGATGCCGTTTTCAAAGGAAAGGAGACCGTTCGAGCTTCCGCTCCATTTCGTCATCGGCATTTCAGCAATCAGTTTGCTTACTTTTTCTTCATCATAAATCCATAGTTGTTTTGTTTTCTTATCTGAAAAGTCGATTCGTTTCCGATATTCTTTTTCCATTAAATATTGATGAAAAAACGGCGCTGCTTCTTTTGGCGTAATCGGCAAGTGCCACCTTGAAGGGCCGCGGTTTAACATTGCGAGCAACACGACCATTTTATAGCTCTTAGCCATAGGTGTTCGCTCAGCCTCGACTAGCCACGATTCGTACTTTAAGAAAACTTCCTTCTCTTTTTCCGATAATTCGTCCGCCCAGTATAAAAAGCCCACATATGATTTAAATTCGGACTTGTATTCTATCGCATCGCTTCTTCCACGCAAATGAAGCTGCAAATACGTAGGACGATAACCTAATTCCTGTTTCAGCTGCTTATAGTCCCACAGCAGCTTTTCCTTGCGCGGCTGGCGCTTTTTTCTCATCTCTTCTAATAAGTTAATAGCCTGTATATCTAAATGAAGCGAGCAATTGTCGGGAACGGTCGGTATCACCTTTTCTCTTTTTCCATTTTTATCAGCATTGCGCTCTGTATCAAACAATTTCAGCTTCACATCTGCATTGCGATAGTTTCCGATTAAATCGATAATGACGCAATAATCCTTTCCTTCATACAACCGAAGTCCGCGGCCCACTTGCTGGGTAAACACGGTAAGCGACTCCGTCGGCCGGACAAACAGCAACGTATCCACCGATGGAATATCGACGCCTTCATTAAATAAGTCCACCGTGAAAATGGCGTCTAATTCTCCTTTTTCCAGCATTGCAATTGCCTTACCACGCGGAGTGTCTGTCTGTTTAGAGTGAAGGCTGACCGTTCGATAGTTTCGTTTCCGAAAATATTCCGATAAAAAGTCGGCTTGCTTGATCGATGAACAAAATACGAGCGTTCTTGTTTTCTTATATTTCTCCCATGCCTTTAAAATCTTGTCTGCCATTTCTTCCCTTAGCTGCACTTGAAGCAGTTCTGCCTCATCATAGCGGTTGCCGAGCCATTTGATCTTGGAATAATCCGTATCATCGTAGACCCCGTAATAACGGAATGGGGCAAGCCATCCGCGTTGAACCGCTTCAATAAAATCAATTTTGTACGCCACGTTGCCATCGCAAATGGCATATACATCTTTATTATCGTTGCGATCTGGCGTTGCCGTAATCCCAAGTAAAAATTTTGGCTGAAAATAATTCAGTACTCGCTGATACGAACGAGCGGCAGCATGATGAAATTCGTCAATCACAATCAAGTCAAAGGCATCTTTGGCGAATGCTTCTAAATGTTTTTTCATGCTTAACGTAAAAATCGAAGCAAAGATTATATCAGCTTTTTTTTCTTTCACGTTTCCGTCATAAATGCCAAACGTTTTGTTAGGCATGACGCGTTGAAACGATTTTTTCGCCTGACGAAGAATTTCTTCACGATGTGCGATAAACAGCGCTTTTTGAAAATTGCGGGCAAAAAATGCGGCTAAATACGTTTTCCCAAGTCCTGTCGCCATGACAACCATCGCCTTGTCGTAGCCTTCTTCGTAAGCCGCTTCCAGCCGCTCGAGCGCTTCCACTTGGGCAAAGCGCGGCTGAATCGTTTCGTATGTGACCGTTGCTGGATCGTAAATTACGTCATGATCACGTTCATTGATTTCCGTCTCCGCTTTATCCACTGGAAGCATTAATTCAACTTCTTCCGATTCCGCCCACGTTCGCGCAAGATTCGGATGCCGTTGGTGATAGTCATGATACTGCTTTTCATAGTCCTTTAACGTCTCTTCGTTCACTTGTACTGTTTCATCAGCGTAAAACAGCTTCAAAAACTCTTCCATTGACTCTGCAAATACGTTTTCATCGACAGTTTTATCCAACCCGATGTTCCATTCGATTCCCTCTGTCAGCGCCGATTTCGATAAGTTGGATGAGCCGACAATAAAATAGCCGCTCGTTGTATTTTCAAATAAATATGCTTTTGGGTGAAAAGATACTCCCCTGCTTCGCCATAAGCGTACTTCGATGTCCGGATGAATAGAGATCAGCTCACGAAGCGCTTCCGGCTGGGTGACAAAGAGATAATCGCCAGCGCAAATTTTAATATCCGCCCCTCGTTCCGCTGCTTTTTTCAATGTTTCTTTCAGCAGGCGGACACCCGATTTCATCACGAACGAGGTCAATATGTATATGGTTGACGATGTTTCGATATGTTCCTGTATCTTTTCGATAAGATTGCGTTGAATTAATTCGACCTTACTCATCGTGTACCTCGACTAAAAAGATTTTTTCTTTAAATCCTCCCCGCTTCTCTGCTTTTTCCGCTCGAATTTGTTCAACGCGTTCGATCGACGATCCGTGGCATTCAGCAAGAGCATGAATAATTTCCAACACATCTGCCAATTCTTCTAGCGCTTTTTCATCGTCACCTGCATTCATATACTCTTCTAATTCTTCAAATGCTTTTTTTCGCAGCTCTTTGCGATATTCGTCATCTTCCAATATTCTCGTTGTAAATGTCTTTCCCGCTTGTTCAATAATTTGCGGAATTTTATCACGGACAAGTTTGTTGTATACTGGCATTCTATCCTCTCCTATTTTTTATTTTTTCTCTTTACAATTCTACAAGATTTTTCCCTTGTTTGAAATGTGCACTTTTTGCTCTTTATCGAAAATGAACGATCGTACTTCAGAAATCATGATGGCTTGGAAAAGTTTCGCTTTATTCCCAATGTCATTAGTTGACGATTTCCACTCTATCCGACTCCCGAACAAGATAGCCCCACATGGGCTGGGAGATTGGATGACATCACCGCCAATCTAGAAAATGCACCATTCAAGTTCTCCTTTTCAACTCTAACACCAAAACAGCAACATTTGTCAACGTAAGTAAATAGGAAAGCGAATGCTGGAGAAAAAATGGGATGAATCGTTCATAAATGGTATCTATGGTTCATCAACACGTCTCATTGAGCACTTTGGACAACGCGGTATCCATGAATGAAAAAATTCGCATCCAAACCGAAACATTATATACATACTGTACACGCTCATCAGGAAATATAAGTAACACACGATGATTATTTCCACTGAAAGAAAACGGAAGGGGATACGATGAGAAATGTTGCCGCTTTATTTTCATTACTGATGCCTGGATTTGGGCAAATATATAATGGTCAATTCATGAAAGGTGTCTTCTTTATAATTATGGAACACTTTGATAATGCATTCGGACATATAAACGAAGCCATTCACCTTGATTTTAACGGATTGCACCAACAGGCTGTAGAGGCGGCCAATTTTGACTATTTGTTATTTTACCCTGGATTTTATGTTTATTGCGTATGGGACGCATGGTATCACGCAAAACCAAATGCGGACAAGACAAAAACCGCCATTCCTTTTATTATAGGCGGTTTTCTGGGAGGGATGGGTGCAATATTCGCAAACCGGCTGCCGATACCTACTCTAACCGTCGCAATGTTAATGATCATTCCGATGATTTGCGGCATGATCGTATTTAGAGATCAATAAGCGCATCTTTTGTCTATTTGAGCCACGAGTTAGTGAAACAACCAAATCAGTGCTTAAGCGGCATTTTCATGTATTCAGAAATATTCCATTTTTCTCTTGGCCATACTAAACGATATGCAAATCAATCATAGGAGATGGATGAATCCATGGACAGAATCCTTTTGTGGGCATTGCTGGTTATTGGCATTATCTTATTTTGTTTTAGTCTGAGAAAACCGCTAATCAAAGACACGCTTTTAGTGTTCTTATTGAAAGCCTATTTTTCCTCATTTTTTGGCGTTATTGTTGCAGAAGAAAAATTGATTGAATACCCTGTAAGGTTTTTGGGCCAATATTTCAAAACGAGCCTTCTTTTTGAATACTTTCTGTATCCGATCATGTGTGTGTATTTTTACCAAACCTCTTATCATTCCCGCCTTCTGGGCATTATCGTGCAATGCACATTATATACCGCTGCTTTAACGATCATTGAGGTTCTTTGTGAAAAATATACAGATTTAATTAACTATCATACATGGACATGGATGAATTCGTTTATAACCATCTTTATCCTATCGTTTTTCGTGCGCATGATTATGGAGCTAATCAACAAAAGGGAGCAATCAACAGGATAATGTGCATGAGATCATGTCTGATAGGAACTGCATACATGCCGCTACTTTCTAAAAAAGAAGTCTAATTTTCTGCCGCTGCTTCTATATATGTAGTAATAGATGATAAAAGGAGGCAGCAGATCATGATACTGTACGATGTGAAAAACAAGCTATTCTACAAAGTCATCAATTCAGGCCGACCAAAAATGACAAATTTCCCTCAAAAAAGGGCATGGGGCTACGTCTGGAAAACAGTGAACGGAGAACGGGTTAAGTTTTGGTTTGACTTTGCAAAAGGGCGGTATATGTATTTTCAATACGGACAAAAGTGGTATCGCGTACGATATTTGCAGTCGAATGATAAAAAGACAAATGAAGATATTTTCAATGGGGTGCTGATTGATTTAAGCATCGATGGGCAGGAGTTGAAACTATTGAAAGGCAATGCCGAAAAATATGAGAAGCAAGCAATATGACGTCAGTTGCAATAATAAGATGGCAAAGAGGGACGGAGACCTCCTCGCCACCTTCCTTTTTCACCCTATGCCCACCACATGTTTGGCAATTCCTCTTTGAAAAGCAGCTTTTTTAGGAAATCAATCGCCTTCGATAAAAACTTTTGCCAACGAAGCGCTAAATAATTGGATCATCGACAGGCATAAGCGGCGGCTGGTGAGAGGCAGTGTCGAAAAGTGCAAAAAGCAGGCAATATAAATCCTGGATCACGACATGATCCAGGATCGTTTTGTTACACTTCGACCGTTTTCCCTTCTTCGACGATATGGTAAAGAAGATGGGCTAAATGGTGAATCGAACCGTACTCCTCTTCTTCGTCGATTTCCTCATCTCCGAATTCAAGATCGTTTAAGTAAAGCGCGACGAATTCATAGAAATCTTTCAGCTCAAATCCGTAGCATGCACTTGGATCTTCGTTGTCCTCCTCATATTGCAGGACAAGATACGAAACGTTTCCCTCTGCGTCCTCGGCGTCAAAAAAGACGAAATAGCCGATGTTCGTATCCAAGTCAAATAAATGTCTTGTCCCGCCTTCGGTGGCTTTGTCGAAATCTTGTTGGTTTAGTTTTTGCACTTTCATCGCTTCTACTTCATCTTCCCGGTGAAATTGAACCGTAAAGGTTTGCATGCGTCGTTTCCTCCTTGTTTTTAGAAAATGCTTAACGAATACGTTTTCGAAAGCAGTTCTAACAGTTTCATGCCGGTGATGCTGTTGCCTTTTTCGTCCAATGCCGGACCGAAAATGCCGATGCCGCACCGCCCTGGCACGGCGGCAAGGATGCCGCCCGAGACTCCGCTTTTTGCCGGAATGCCGATTTTAATCGCAAATTCGCCGGAGGCGTTGTACATGCCGCACGTGACCATAAACGTCTTGCAAATGCGGGCGACATCGAGCGGCATTATTTGCTCCCCGGTAAACGGATCACGTCCATCCATTGCGAACACAAGGCCGATGCGCGCTAGGTCGTCGCACGTCATTTCGATCGCGCATTGTTTCGTGTAAAGGTCCATCAGCTCTTCGACATCTTCATTGATAATACCATGCTGCTTGAGAAAATAACAGAGCGAGCGGTTTAAAAACGCCGTTTCAAATTCGGACTGGGCTACTTCTTCCGAATACGTGATGGTCGGATTTCCTGCAAGTTTCCGGACAAACTGCAAAAGCCGCTCGAACCGCTCGGTCACCGAAGCTCCAGCAATCATATGCGTCACCGCGAGCGCACCTGCGTTGATCATTGGGTTGAGCGGCTTTGCCGGCTGCACTTCCTCCAGTTTGGCAATGGAATTAAACGGATCTCCCGTCGGCTCCATGCCTACCTTTCGAAACACTTCTTGTTCCCCTCGGTCCATTAGGACAAGCGCCAACGCGATAATTTTCGAGATGCTTTGCAGCGTCACTTTATGGGTCGTATCCCCCGCGTCGATGACATTGCCGTCGGGCATGTAAATAGCGATTGACAAATCGTTTGGATTCGCCTTGCCAAGGGCGGGAATATAATCAGCGACTTTTCCATAACGCGCATACTGTTTTGCTTGTTTGACAAATTGTTCTAATTCCGATTTTGTGTACATTCGCCATCACCTGTTGTTAGTATGGCCAGCAACATGTTCAATATGTAAAAAACCGCCAAACATTGTCTGTTTAGCGGTTTGATTGACGATTGTTTTGGACTTTCATGTCTGGTCTTTTTCCGAAATCATAAATCATTTTATGAATGACATCATGGATGAGCAACATTTTCTCACGCTCCTCTGTCTTGTTTGCATTGATTATAGAAAATCAAACAACATGCGACATCGGAGCGCGGGTGTAACTTTGCTCGACTATTCGTATGACTATCCTATCGGTCCAAAGTTGTAAAATTTCATCATGAAGCTATCAATCCCATTTCTCTTCCTACTTCCGCAATCCGCTCCAGCGCCCAATCTAATTCTTCCTTCGTTAAAGAAGAAGAAAGAGAGAAGCGGATGCGGGACGTGCCTTCGGGAACGGTTGGCGGCCGGATCGCTACCGCGGCGATTCCGTGTTCCTGAAGCCGCTCGCTCATTTGAACCGTTTGTTCGTTTGAACCGATGATGATCGGAACGATGTGTGTCGTGCTTTTTCCGATATCAAATCCTAGCTTTTGAAGCTCATCGCGGAAATAATGGCTATGAACTTGCAACGTTTGCCTTCTTGCATGTTCTTGTTGAACAATCTCAATCGATTTTTCAATTGCGCCAAGAACAGCTGGAGGTAAAGCGGTCGTAAAAATAAAGCTGCGCATTGTATTCATCAAGTAATCAATGAGCCACTGTTCTCCCGTGACATAAGCTCCAAAACATCCTAACGCCTTGCTGAAGGTGCCCATCTGGATGTCGACCTCGTCTTGCAAATGAAAATGGTGAACAAGACCTTCTCCTCTTTTTCCATAAATGCCGCTGCTATGCGCTTCATCAACCATTAAGATAGCGTTATAACGTTTCTTCAGCGTCACTAATCCTTCCAACTGCGCTATATCCCCATCCATGCTGAAAATCGAATCGGTGACAATCAACTTTCGCTTATGCGGAGATGCTTGTTTCAACAATGACTCCAAATGATCCAAATCGTTATGGCGATAACGATATCGTTCTGCCTTGCTTAATCTGATTCCATCAATAATGCTCGCGTGATTGAGCCAGTCGCTAAACACAATATCATCGCGGCCGATCAGAGACGCAATGATTCCGAGATTAGCTGTATACCCGCTATTGAAAATAAGCGCTGCCTCCGCCTTCTTCCATTTTTTTAACGCTTCTTCGGCTCTCGTATATAGTTCATAATTGCCGACAATAAGACGCGAAGCAGTGGCTCCCGCTCCGTATGTACGCATTGCTTGGCAACCTGCTTTGATTAATCGTTCATCATTCGCCAGCCCTAGATAATTGTTTGATGCTAAATTTAACATCTTCCTACCATTCATGACAATCCATGCGCCATCCGAAGAGGATACATTCTTCAACATGCGCTTTTGTGTTTTTTGTTCTAATTGATGAAGTACGGATTGAATATGATTTTTCATCCTCATCCCCCGATTGTTAACCAAAATATTTTTGTTGTTTACATTATAACTACATGTCTTGAATCTACACAATACTTCAAACTATTTTTCCCTCAGAAAATCAAAATCGCCTAGTGAATAATTTTTCTTTTTCTGACTGTTTATTTAGCACAATGTTTTGTTAATAAAAAATTTGCATATTAACGACCATGAATCCTTTTAAAAGAAAAATAGGCGAGATGCTTTGTTAACACCGCCTATTTTGATGCTAGAAAAATATGGTTAGTTCATAACATGTTATCTAATTTTATCCATAACATCTTCATATTTCCGTCATGCCAGTATCTTCGTTTTCTATGAGAACGACTTGTGCGCCCTGTTGTGTGATCCGTCCGCCCGGTTGTGCGATCCGTCCGCCCGGTTGTGCGATCCGTCCATCCTGTTGTACGACCTGTCCGCTCTGTTGTACGATCCATCCCCTCTGTTGTGCGATCCGTTCGCCCGGTTGTGTGTCCCGTCCGCCCTATTGTGCGGCCCGTCCGCCCGGTTGTACGACCTGTCCGCTCTGTTGTACGATCCATCCCCTCTGTTGTACGATCCGTCCGCCCAGTTGTGCGACCTGTCCGCTCTGTTGTACGATCCATCCCCTCTGTTGTGCGATCCGTCCGCCCGGTTGTGCGATTCGTCCATCCTGTTGTACGACCCCTCCAATCTATTGTTCGATCCATCCCACCTGTTGTGCGGCCCATCCGCCCTGTTATGCGACCTGTCCGCCCTGTTATGCGACCTGTCCGGCGGGAACGACTTGTACCATGCGTACGATGCCTACGGCCTGTCGGCTCTTGATATAAAAACTCCCCTAGCCCTTCTGCTTCAAGTACGTCTACAGCATTTTTAATGTCATCATGAGTATAAACGCTCATTTTTTAACCTCCTAATACCATGTTCATTGTTAGAAAAGATAGTCATCTATCTTTACCTGATAATAATCTACGTTATTTTCCTTTATGCTGATTTAGACACTTGTCTGTTTTTTATAAAAATAGGATAAATGCCTACAGTAACAGGAGCCTTACCATTCACATAGGATTTATTGAACATGGTCAGAAAGGTGGAGATGATAGATGTCAACCAGTCAGCTTCCTCTGTTTGCGATTTATATCCACCCTGATGATTTGCGGGAGCTGCGCCGCGACATTTGGAACGATGAACTTGTTCCTGCCACGCTTACATTTCATAAGAAAAAATTTCATATCGATATAAGCTATCGCGGCTCACACATTCGAAAATTTAAGAAAAAATCCTATTTTATCACGTTTTATAAACCTTATTTCTTTCATGGAGCTCATGAACTCCACTTGAACGCGGAATATAAAGATCCTTCTCTCATGAGAAATAAACTTTCCTTCGATTTTTTCTCGGCACTTGGCGTCCTTTCTCCTTCCTCCCAACACGTTCTTTTATCCATCAATGGAAAACATGAGGGAATTTATCTTCAATTAGAATCGGTGGATGAATTTTTCTTAAAAAAACGTCAATTGCCAATAGGGCCCATTTTTTACGCGGTTGATGATGACGCTAATTTTTCGCTGATTAGTTCGTTTGACAAGGCCCCTAAAACGTCTTTAGATGCGGGCTATGAAAGGAAGCTGGGAACTCAAGAGGATCACCGATACCTGGAGGAATTCATTTTCCAAATAAATACGACACCAAAATATGAGTACGAATCTGTCATAACAAAGATTTTGGACGTAAATAAATATTTACGCTGGCTCACAGGCGTTGTTTGCACGCAAAATTTCGATGGCTTCGTTCACAATTACGCGCTATATCGCAATCCAGATTCCGGTTTATTCGAAATCATTCCTTGGGATTTTGACGCTACTTGGGGAAGGGATATTAATGGAAAACAAATGGATTATGATTACGTACGTATCGAGGGATTTAATACGTTAACCGCTCGATTATTAGATACAGAGCGCTTTCGAAAAATGTATTATGACATCATGAAACATACATTAGATCATGAATTCACCGTGGAGTTTATGAAGCCAAAAGTGGAGCAACTTTATCAGCAATTGCGGCCACATGTCCTCAATGATCCGTATATAAAAGACCGTATGGAACAGTTTGATGATGAACCCGATTGGATTTGCGAGTTCATCGAAAAACGAAACGCTTATTTAAAAAGTCAGTTGTCCGTCCTATTATAAAATGGGCTAAAGTGGAATTTTTTCATGTTGGGCGATTGATGGATAACTTTTGACTAATGGGATACGTATATATGCATTACGAATAACCATTATGGATAAATAACAAGGAGGAACAAATATATGATTAGAAAACAAATGGATAGTCAATCAGTGGAGTCAAATGATTATCTAAAATCGTTAGTGGGCAAAAAAGTAAAAGTATACAGAGGGGGACCAGAATCTTGTGAAGGTAGGCTTTTAGATGTTCAGACCGATTATGTTGCACTAATGCCAGAGCAATCAAACGACAAAGCAAAAAATAACAACGCACAAAATGATAACCCAAAAAACAATAACTCGAAAAACGACAACGCAATTATTTATTATAACTTAAAACATGTCCAGAGCATTAGTGAAAATTTAAAAGCTAATTCTATTGAATCTAACTTACGAAATGTCCAAAACATCGTCCAAAGCATCAATGAAAGTATTTATAGTAATTTAAAACAGGTTCAAAGCATTAGTGAAAATTTAATAGCTAACTTAAAACACGTCCGAAGCATCAGTAAAAATTCAGAAGCTAACGATGTTGAATCTAACTTAAGACATATCCTAAACATCGATGAAAATTCAAAAGCTAACTCTGTTGAATGGTCGATCGATTTTGACGGCCATCCAGAACTGGTATCAGCGAATAACTTTACAGAATTATTAAAAAAATTTATCAGCAGTATGATCAAGGTGAATCAAGGCGGTCCTGAATCTAAAAAAGGAATAGTGCTCGCTGTTGCTGGTAATTATATGGCTCTCTTAACGGAAGACGATGGCATTGTATTTTATAATATAACTCACATCAAAAGTGTAAGTGTACAAAATACGAGCCAAAATATCGATCAAAATATCGATCAAAACACACCTCACAACAATTCCTCTATCCTTAATAATTATTTTAATGCCATCAATCTTGATGACATCCATGCGCAAAGTTTCGATGAGTTATTTGATTATTTTGCTTATAAATGGGTCTCTATTAACCGCGGCGGTCCTGAAGCGGCAGAAGGAATTCTTGTGCAAGAAGAGGGAGAACATTTTACACTGGTAAACAATGATGAAGTCATTCGTATTTACCCTTATCACATTAAAAGCATTAGTATTGGTACAAAAGGCTTTCTCAAACAACAACAAAAGCAAGAACAACAAGAACAACAGCAACAACAAAATAACGAAACTACTGAGAATTCCAACACCAAAGATTGGGTTATGTCAAACAAAGTAGAAGATAATAGCACATCGGACAGAGATGATCATACAAGTCGAAGAAGCTCTTCACAGGAAACCATCGTTGTAGAAGTTGACAGAACATCGGGCAGAGAACAGCGGACAAAAGCAGAAGACGACAGAACATCGGATAGAGAACAGCGGACAAAAGTAGAAAAAGTAGAATATGAAGTCAAATATGACAGAACATCGGGCAGAGAACAGCTTACAAGTCAAAGAAGCTCTCCAAAAGAAAAAATCGTTAAGGAAACAATCGTTAAAACGATTGATTATATTTGGGATCCGAAAAAGTAAATCGTTTCCTATTCCCTACTTTAAAATTGTCGACGTTCATGAATAAAAAGCATCATTTCTCGCCAACAGCTCCTTTTGAATCGCTTCCTTATCATTTTGTTCCTATAATTTCGTAAGAGATTGGAAAATAGTTATATGTGTTGTAATGCCGATTGCCAGTCGTTCTTTGGTGTGAACAAGAAGATCATTGTCTAGTAGATGCACATTTGTGCATCTACTACTTGCTTTTATTCTGTTGAAAGGAGGGAGAAAATGAATAACCTAAATTCTTTAATCGGAAAGCAAGTAGAACTGGAAGTATCCGGAAAAGTTCTGTTGACAGGAATACTTGTCGATGTAGGATTAGATATTATTGTGATTTATAACGGAAAAGAATATTTATATATTCCCCATTTGCACATTCACAACATCAGATTATCTACGAACCCACAGACGGAATTATCGGATGTGATCCCTGAATCACCTTTTGATGAAAATGAGATGATTTCCTATCGGAAAACATTAATCAACGCGAAAGGTCGTTTTGTCGAAATTTATGTGACAGGAAATAAATCGATCCATGGCTATGTTACGGCTATTTTAAATGATTACTTCGTTTTCTACTCACCAGTGTATAAAACGATGTTTATTTCTTTAAATCATCTGAAATGGCTAACCCCTTATCAGACAAACATTACTCCATACACGCTAGGCAATGAAGTGCTGCCAGTAAAACCAACCAACATGCCACTACAAAGGTCATTAGAAGAACAGTTAAAAAAATTTGAGGGACAGTTAGTCGTATTTGATTTAGGCGACCATCCGATGAAAATTGGTTTGCTTAAGCAAGTACAAAACAACATCATTGAACTTGTAACAGCTAGTGGAAAATCCGTATTTTGGAAACTAATACATGTAAAAACGATTCATCTTCCTTAATAAAATAAACTTCCCTCTCTGTAACGCTAAAAGCTCATGTACAGGGGGGAAGTTATTTTGGCGCAAGGTGCGGATGATAAAAAGAGACTGATTTCCTCATTCACTAGATAAAAAACAGCAGTATCTATAGTACAGAGCAGTATCTATAGTACAGAACAAATAAGGTAAACACGATGGCCGGCGGAATGACAACAAACGTAATTTTAATATAAGCAGCTCATGAAATCCTTTTATGATGTTTCTTCAGAATGTGCAGCCACAATAGCGTAGCTAATGTCCCGATCGGTAATAGCAAGGAACCGATATCGCTTCCGATAATTTTAGGCATAGGGAGTGGTCAACTTTTCGACAAAAACTCAATCCGATTGTGGAACGGGTCGCGAAACGAAAACCGCTTCACCCCTGGAATCGGTTTTTCGTCTTTGGTCGGAACGCCATTTTCTTCTAGGTAGCGGCGCACTTCATCGATGTTTTCGACTTCAAATGCAGGATGGCTTTTGCTGTTGTAGCCGTCACGGTCTTCGACGCCGATATGAAGCTCGATATCACCGACTTGGTACCAAAGGCCGCCGTTCGCTTTTAGGGAGTCCGGCTTTTCGATTTCCATAAAACCGAGCAAATCGGTGTAAAAGGCACGCGCCTCATCTTCGGCGCCAAAAGGAATGCAAATTTGCACATGATCCAATCGTTTGACAGGAATCTTCATCCTTCTCCCCCACCTTCAAATGTTTCTTTCATGCGACGCGTAAATAGAAACGCCGCAACAGCGAATAAAAAGATCACCGCTTCGATCAGCCAAACGTTTGTGACAACGTGTGCTTGATATAACGCAGGCGCTGTATCCATCAACGCGTGCAGCAAAATCGCATAGATGACATAACGGAAATTCCGTTTGCGCACGCCAAGCAAAACGAGAAGAGACATCGCGATATGAAATACGAGCGCCAACGCCCGCTCTAACCCACCCAATATATACATGGCAAACGGCGTATGCAAAATTTGATCTTTAATGAGTTCCGCCTGCCCGTCCGGCAATGTCGGGGCGATCGTTTTGTCAAACATTCCGGATTGAATCAAGCTCGCAAGCACCAACGCATTGACTGCTCCAAACACGCCGATCAAAATCGCTTCAATGCCGCCGTGCCCAAGCCCGAACGACAGCCCGTCTTTATATTCATGATGTTTTTTCAGCATCCAGCGAAAGCCGACATAGCGGCCGACTTCTTCAAAGACCCCAGCCGCCAGCGCCGCATACAGGACAAACAGCGCCACGCTATCCGTCCATTTTAATGAGGTTCCGCTCGGGTCAATCATCACCACATGCAGCGCTTTTTCGAGCACCTGCGAAAATAGCAAAAAAATAAGAATGCCGACGCCGAGAGGCTTCCATGACAGCCATTTCTTCTTATGAAAGTAAATGAGCAAACCAAGCGGCACTAAAAGAGACATGACTAACTGTGCAGCCATCCCGGCAATGCTTAACGGGTTTATCATTTGCGTCTACCCTCTCCTATTTATTTCCATACTTTCATCCGCTCGGCCAGCGTCGACGTATGCAATTCCAATTGCGTACCGTCTGGATCAAGAAAGTTGACTGAAAGGCCGCGGCCGCGGCGGGTCGGTTCCCGGACAATCGTCACTTCGTTCGCTTTTAGCTGTTCGACCGCTTCTGCAAAATCCTGTTCATCGATAAAAAATGCCACATGGTCCACGCCGATCTGTGGACGCTGTTTTGCCATGTCCGAACGTTCCTGTAAGCAAATCCACGTGCTTCCCCATTCTAAGTACGCATCCTTCCGGCCACGATGAACGAGCTTCATTCCTAATACATCTACATAAAAACGAAGTGAACGGGCCAAATCTTTCACATTGATGGTCACATGGCTAAATCCTTGCACTTTCATGTGTTCCATTCTCCTAGCTTTTTAGATTCCTTGTTCCAAATTGTTGATATCCACTTATTCATCCTTATGATACCATAAAAGGAAAAAAAGAGCGAATGATTCCCGCTCTTAAACTAGCAAAAAGACGATGCAAATAAGGAGGCCGTTTGGCCATGTTGAGTTTATACATTGGAAATCAAAAACAAACCTCACACCTGAACACTTGACCTGCGGCCATGTGCGTTTATCATATCTTTTAAAATCCTGTCGGCCACGCGGCAAGCAGGCGCTTGCTTTTCTCCCGCTTCGACGTCAACAAGAACTCCAGCGCCTGGCAAAGAAATTTTCTCGTCTCTGCCGGATGGATCACGTCATCGATGAAATGCTTACCGGCTGCTTTATAAGGGGAGCTGTCAAACGACCAATGTTTTAACCGTTCTTGGCGCAGCTCTTTACGGTTTTCCACTTTTTCGAGCTCACGTCCGTAGACAACGTTAATGCCGACTTCCGGGCCGGTGAAATTGATTTCCGCACTCGGCCAAGCAACGACAATATCCGCCCCCATTCCCGGCCCGCACATATTTCCGTAAGCAGCGCCGATGCTTTTGCGAATGACAATGGAGATTTTCGGAACAGTCGACAACGCCAGCGCCTGATTCCAAACCATGATTTTCGTCGCCATTTTCGCTTTTTCCGCTTCCGTGCTGATACGAAAACCCGGCGTATCGTGCAAAAAGATTAGTGGAATGTGATACGAATCGCATAGGCAAATGAATTCCGTCGCCTTTTGGCATTCCTGCGGACCCGGCGCACCGGCGTACTGGCTTGGTTGATTGGCAATGATGCCGACGACATGTCCGTTCATATGGGCCAATGCCGTTATCAAAGCCTTGCCAAACTTTTTCTGATACTCAAAGAACCGGCCGTCATCGACAAGACAGGCGATCATTTTACACATATCATAGACGCGGCTGCTTTTTTCTGGCAAAATCGTAAATACCTCGTCCACCATTCGGTACGGGTCGTCATTCGTTTTTTCCATCGGCGGGCGTTCGTTTCCGTTTTGCGGCATATAGGCGAAAAACGTTTTTAGCTGTTCGATGCACTCTTCTTCTGTCTCACCGTCGGCGTCAATCTGCCCCGTATATTGGTAATGCACGTCCACACCGCCTAATTCTTCCGGCGTCACCCGCTGCCCGTTCGCCAGCTCAAGCATTCTCGGCCCAGCGATCGCCATGCACGTTCCTTTCAGCTGGGTGACAAAATCGCAGCTTACCGCGGTCCATGTCGGGCCGCCGTAGCTATCGCCTAAAATCGCCGCCATCGTCGGCACTTGACGGTGATGGGTAAGCAGCTCGCGCGGAAACAGCTTCTCGCTAATCCCGTCTGATCCCATTCCATCCGGCATCCGCAGTCCGCCGCCTTCATGCAGGAAAAACATCGGCAGGCCATTGCGTACAGCAAACTCATGCATTTTCCTTGACTTGCGGATATGCACATTTCCTTCCGTTCCCGCCAATACCGTTTTATCCCCTGCTATAATAACGGCAGCGCGGCCGTTCACTTTACCGATTCCAGCGACAAGACCGTCCCCATAGCTTTTTTCTTCCATTCCGCTTTGGTCCGATGTATTGAGCTGGCCAAACTCGACAAATGTCCCTGCATCGACCAACATGGCAATCCGCTCTCTTGCCGTCAACAATCCTTTTTCGTGCTGCCTGTTGATTTTGTCCATGCCGCCGCCAAGCAGCGCTCTTTCTTTTCTTGCCAGCAACTCTTGCGTTAAATGGCGAAGATCGCTCATGCTATCTCTCCTGTTCTTTCCTCAATAATTTTCGCAGTACTTTTCCCGATGGCGTCGTTGGCAATTGTTCGATCAGTTCGACATAGCGCGGGTATTTGAAGGCGGCCATATGCGCTTTCGCCCATTCAATAATATCCTGCGCGCCAATCTTTCCTTCATACTCTTCTTTGACAACGACAAACGCCTTCGGTACTTCCCCTTTGACCGGATCAGGCACGCCAATGACCGCGCATTGCTTGATAGCTGGATGCTGGTTCAACAGTGCTTCTACGTCTTCCGGAAAGACACTGTAGCCGGAAACTTTGATCATTTCTTTGAGGCGCCCTTGGAAAAACAAATAGCCATCTTCATCCAAATAGCCAATATCTCCGGTATATACCCATCCGTCTCTTAATGTTTCGTTCGTCGCGTCTTCACGGCGGAAATAGCCTTTAAACACGCCGGGGTTTTTGACGACAATTTCCCCTGATTTTCCGGAATCAAGTTCCGCCTTCGTTTCCGGGTCGACGATGCGGATTTCCGTATCATACGTCGGAATGCCGCACGAACCGAATTTCACTTTTTCCTCCGGCATAAACGTATCGCACGTATGCGTTTCGCTTAAGCCATAAGCAGCTTCGTACAGCAGGCAGCCGCCTGTTGCCTGGGCCCATTTCTCGGCTAATTCTTTTGTCACTTGCAAGCCAAAACTCGTCACTAAATTGCGCTTTAAGCTCGATAAATCGCAGCAGATGCTTTCTGCCGCCTGCAAAATCGCAACGTTCATCGGTGCAATGCTGTACCATGCGGTAATTCGGTATTTCTCGATCGCCTTTATCGTCGCGAGCGGGTCAAACCGTGTAAACAATACGCATGGATTTCCCGTATATACAGGAGTATTTAATCCCATCACCATCCCGGCGATATGGCACAGCGGCGAGTGCGCCATCAGCCGTTCTCTTTCCGTCAGCCGATTGGCGTGCGCTGAAGCGGCGGTTTTAAACAACGCGTTGCCATACGTCAGCATTGCCCCTTTTGGCCGCCCCGTCGTTCCGGACGTGAAAATGATCAGCCCGACATCGTTCCATAAATCTAGTGATGCGGCACCTTCATATGGAGAACAGGTATCCATGATGGAGGCAAAATCATCGGCGCCGTCACAGCGTTGTTTCGGCTGCAGCAGCTCCCCGCAAAGCGGAATATCGCCGTCTTTAGCCGCATAATCCCTGTAGTGGCAAGTGACGATGAAGGACAGCGGAGAAGTTTGCTGCTCGACGTTCTTGACGCGCGCCAATCCTTCTTCGCCAGTCACAATTCCCACTATCGGCACTTCGGCAAAGAAATACGCCAGCTCTGACTCGCGGTACATTGGATTGAGCGGAACGACGATGCCGCCGAGCTGCTGAATGGCAAAGTGGGCAATGATGTACTGTGGGCAGTTTTGCATGTAAAGCGCGACATAGCTTCCTTTGTCCACGCCTTTTTCTTTCAAATAGCGAGCGAAGCGGTGGACATGATCAAGCAGCATCCCCCACGTGATCGTGCGATCGTAAAAAATATAAGCAGGCTCATTTGCCTGATGCAGGCCATGATGGCGCAAATATTCATATAACGTTTTTTCACCTAGCAGATAATGCAATTGTTTTGGCAAGCTGTCCGGCCAGTAAAAATGCGTTTTCTCCATCTTCCCACCATCCTTTTAACATTCTAACCGGTTAGTATGCTGTGATAACAAAAATAGTAAGCGTTTACAAATTTTCGGTTAAACATATGCCTGTTTCCATTTGCTCATCACCACCGCTCGCATGTTTTTTCATTCCTTTGTGCAAGTTAATATTCTGAATATTTTTTTCTATATCATAACCGATTCATGTTCCATAATCAATAAAATAACATTTATGAAACATTCATTTTTAAGGGTTTTACAAGTATTAAATCAACCATTAATCAAATTCATTAGTTTCTATTAAATATGTGGTCAAATTGTGGTCACGCGGTCAAGAAGGTGGAGTCTTACTCCGCCTTCCTTTTTTCAATCCTCCTTCACCGTCAAAATATCATCGTGTGCGTGTTCAAAGAACTCACGCGCCGCCATTACTCCATCGATAAACGATTGCTCACTAACATTTGATATTGCATCGCAATCTTCTAAGAATTAAAGAGACTAATCCACGAAATATGGATAAAAAAGTGCCTACTCAAAGCGAGTAACGGGTTCCGTTTTAAGGTGCAGAAGTGTCATTTGACATGATCAATGACCAGGGCTTTGGAGTGTCAATTGACATGAATCAAGTCTAGTTTCCAATCAAAAATGGCTAATCCGATTTTGGGGTCAGCCATTTTTATAACAATAGGAAAGTTGGGGCGTCCTGGTCATTCTGAATCATTTGGATTCACGATAGCGAAGTGTAAATGATCTTCCCACCTTCCGTTAATCTTCACGTTCTTCTTGGAAAGCCCCTCCTTATGGAATCCTGCCTTCTCCAAAACTCGAATCGACCCGATGTTATGTGGCATGACTCCTGCTTCAATTCTGTGTAACTTGAGAACCTCAAAGGCATAGTCAACAACCAGGCGCACAGCGTCAGTAGTATAGCCATGTCCGTTGTGCGATTGATCTACATAATAGCCTAGCCAACATGTCTGTAAAGGACCACGGACCACTTCAGTCAACTCAATGATGCCAATCAGTTCATCAGTACCGACGAGGAAAATGCCGAACGTGTATTGCTCGTCTCTTTCCATCTTCGCCAAGCTGGTTTGGATTCGATTTAGCTGATATTCCTCCGTATAGAACTCCTCTGTCCTATCGGGCGTATACCGTTGCCAAAATTCTCGGTTTCTACGGTGCATCTCTGTCAACGAACCCACATCTGTATCCTTTAAAAATCGCAAATAGATTTTGTGTCCCACCAATTTCATCTTTCCTCATCCCTTCTTCACATATAAACATATAAACACCACAGGAGTCCTGTGATGGATGGGGTATCTCATCTCATAGAAATTGGCATTAGAAATGGCACTTGAATTGGCATGCAATTGACACTCTCCATAAATTCTTTTCATCTTCTCATCTTCGAGATAGTTCCAACTTTCTCCTGCCAAAGTGAATGACTTTATTTGAAAAGCCTTGTAAGGACAAGGTAACTTTAGAAGCTAAGTTTAGGTGAGTCCTTTGGAGAGAAAGAAGGGCAAAATAATAGGAAATTTTGGTAATGGGGATTTATAGTAGCATTTCTGATGAATGACGGTGTTGATGATATCGAGGAGCACTTCTTCGTCCATCTGAACCAGTTCCAAACAAACAGGACAACGCATTTGCCAACGATTTCGAACACTGAATCCATCACCTCCTCACTATTTCTATATCACATAAATAAAAAAAGCCCTGCCAAACGGCAGAGTTCTAGCTTGTCGACAAAATTGGCGATCTGAAAAGAACCTATGGGCTCTTTAAAGATGGTGTTGATGAAACCATCAATTAATGATTTATTCAGTTTGCGAATCGAGGAAAGGAGATCCAAATGATGAACCAAAGATTTTTTGTTTTCGTTTTTTAGAAAACGCGCCGTCTCCCGAATCTTAACAGAAAAAGAGCAGCGATTAAGAAAAATGGGATAAATCTTCTTCTAAAGCCAGTGCGAAGAAACATTCCTCCCCGTACTGGATCGACCCATTCTATTACTCCTCTATGAACCCATCCATTACGATCGATAACCTCAACCGGTTCTCCCTGATATCTTCCTAAATATTCCACTTTATCCCCTCCTTTCTTACACAGGAGATTTTGGAATAAGAGGTTCATGGACCATTCTCATTCATTTTTTGTGAATAAGGCACCCGATAGGAGATGGAGAATACAGTGATTTTACGTTCATCGATATACTAGATGATAGGCTTACTTTCCATCCATGTTTGTCCAAGCGGATATTTTGAAAAAGGACAGATCATGAACAATCTGCCCTTTTCCTTTTCCATACAATACACGAAACCACCTATTCCGTTTAAATGAGGAATGAAAGAGGATGTTTAATGTCGCCTTGTGGGGATTAATAACCGCCTAGACCCGTACAAGAACATCCTACAATGATAAGCAAGACAAACAGGACAACAATTAAGGCAAAACGGCTCATATATAACACCTCC
>NZ_BAWO01000062.1 GCF_000632715.1 Parageobacillus caldoxylosilyticus NBRC 107762
TATAGAGGGAGGGATGATGATGGACAAAAAAACGAAAGAAGGCATGAAAAACCTTGAAGTCAAGGCTACCCCAGAAGACCTTGCCACGGAAAAAAGAATGAGCGACAACAAAGGCCAGCACCGCACACCGAAAGTATAACAACTTATCCAACAATCAAAATCCGAGGACAACATTGCCTCCGGTTTTTTCGGCAAAATGTAAACTCTCATTTGCTCCCTAATAAATTTGGACACTCGATAAGGCTGTTTTTTATAATTGTCTTCATTCATTAGCTTGCGTCAGGCGACAAACACTATAGGTGTTTGACAGCATGAGCAAAGCTGTACTTATAATGGATGCCCCGACTAGAATTTTCAATTCAGTCGTGGAGGCTCACAAGCAAGTTTCCAATGACAGGTTAAAAATTAATCATCGCCGGCACAGCGGCTAATTCCCGGAAAACCTCCTTTTCCACACTTTCCCATTCGTTGTGTCTATCATACATCAAACAGCATCCCTAAGCTGAGCGCACGAAAAAATAAAGGGATGGCAAGGGCCACCCCTTTTTCTCGCTCTATTCATTTTAAGATCCCACAATTGACCTTTTTTTTTAGATGATCGTATTTACTTCTTGCTCCATTTTGTATCCACTTCAACCCCAGCATCATGCAAAAGATTGAACACAGGACATCTTCTCTCCACTTCATTTTTCAGTTGCTCGATTCTCTCTTCACTTTCTTCGGTTTGTATATTTACTTGGAAACGAACTTTTTGGAAATGTGTGCGAACGCCTTCTTCCCCCATTAGCCCCCGGGTATCAATAATGCCTGTCGCTTCAAACTCAATTCCCGAGAAAGTAAAGCCTAATTCTTTGGCAACTAACGGAATCATCACTCCATTACAACCGCACAGTGATGCAACTACATATTCCATTGGATTTGGTGCTGTATCAGCTCCACCTAATTCTACTGGTTCATCCATAGAAAAAGTAGGAAAATTTCGTATAGAAATATTGGTTTTGACGCCCGATTCCCATTTACCTTTAGCAGAGACTTTAACCAATGTAGAAGCTTGAGCCATGTCCTTTCCCCCTTTAGTTAAGTAAATTTATCGGAATTAATAAAATTATAAAAAAATAACCGTAGAGTGTAAAGAAAAATTTTCAAATTCACATTTCCTTGTTTTCCGAATCCAGCAATGAAGGACATTTTATACATGGAAAGCGATTTAATTAAGAAAAATGATATGATTTATACTATGATACTATGCAATATGAACCACTTATTTCCTTTCTATCTACATCATCTTATCAAAAGAAAAAGAAAGCAATCCGAAACTGGATTACTTTCTTCCCAAGCACCCATGATAAGAAACTCCTGTCTCTTTTTCTTTCTTTAAAATTAAAATATAATACCTATAATAATATTTTATATGGATTTTCTAGATAGTTTTTAATGGTGGCAAGAAATTGACTAGCCGGGGCACCATCGATCACTTGATGATCAAACGTTAAACTTAACGGTAAAATCTTTCTCTTCTGAATGGCATCTCCTACAAAAACCGGCATATCTGTGACCGTTCCTACCCCAAGAATTCCTACCTCCGGCGGATTTAACACTGGCGTAAAAAATTCAACACCATAGGCACCGAGACTTGTAACCGTAAAAGTAGAGCCCCTCATTTCCTCGCTGCTTAATTTTCCTTCCCTTGCCCGTATGCTCAATTCCTTAATCTTTTTAGAAATTTCTTTTAAAGAAAGTTTTTCTGCATAAGGGATGACCGGAACGACTAGGCCGTTCTCCAAAGCGACTGCAATGCCTAAATGCACGGAATCATACGTATGAATATGCCCGTCTTGGTAAAGACTGTTCATTTGTTTATGGATACATAATGCTAAAATCGTTGCACGGGCGATAAAATCAGTAATCGTAAGCTTTACATCCGGTTCATCTTGTAAAGCCTCTTTAATCTGTCCCTGTAGCTTAAGTAATTCTGTCACATCCGCTTTCATATGAATCGTTAGCTGAGCCGTTTGCTGCAGGCTTGCAAACATTCTTGCCGCGATTACTTTTCGCATCCCCGTCACCGGTTTTACCGTGACATCTTTTTGTTCCGTTGTGATTGGACTCGTTTCTACGATCGTTTGCTTTTCATTTCCTAGCTGTAAAGATGTTTGTTTTAATCGAATGGCTTTTTCTACATCTGCCCGTGTAATTCTACCTTTGGGCCCCGAACCTGAAATATTACTTAAATCGATTCCCGCTTCGCGGGCTAATTTTCTAGCAGCGGGAGAAACGCGCAACATATGTCTAGGCGCTGTGTATGGCTCGATAGTTCCAACGGAAACGGCTACTTCTTGCATTGCTTGTTGCGGTGTTTCATTGGACTGATCATCTGGCTGTTCTCCTTCCTGACCAATGTAACCAATTACCTTTCCTACTTCCACCGTTTCATCTTGTTCAACAAGAATATCTAATAACACCCCATCTTGCGGCGCTTCGATATCTGTTTCAATCTTATCGGAGCTAATAACCGCGATGGATTCCCCTTTTTTCACTTTATCTCCTTTTTTCTTTAACCACTCCACCACCGTTCCTTCTTTCATACTCATTCCCAGCTTAGGCATGAAAATTTCAACCGCCATTCCTATCTCTCCCCTTTTTCGATTGATACAAGGAATGCGTGCTGCTAGCAAGACAGATCCATTACTTTTAGCAACACGCTTGGATTTATTTAAACTGCTATAATCGTTTCATCTCCTATTATTTCAGCTGCTGCGCGAAGTACTTTTTCTGGGGTTGGTAAGTAAAGATCTTCTAATGTTGGTGAAAATGGAACAGGACAGTGCGGAGCAGTAATCATCTTAATCGGAGCATCTAAATAATCAAATCCTTTATCCGCCACAAGAGCCGAAATATCTGCCGCTACGCTACATCTCGGATTTGCTTCGTCAATCACAATTAATCGACCTGTCTTAGCTACCGAAGATAAAATGGTTTCTTCATCCAGCGGGGATAAAGTTCTTGGATCAATTACCTCTGTTTCCATTCCACGTGCTTTTAACAGATCCGCTGCTTTTAAAGCCGTATGCACTTGTTTTCCTATCGCCACAATGGTCAAATCATTTCCTTCTCTTTTAATATCTGCTTTTCCAAGAGGGATGGTATAAAATCCTTCTTCCACTTCTCCTTTCATGTTATAAAGCGTTTTATCTTCAAAAAAGATAACAGGATCATCATCAAAAATTGAGGCAAGTAAAAGACTTTTCGCATCGGACGGGGTAGAAGGAACAACGACTTTTAGCCCTGGTATATGGGTGAAAATCGCGTACAGGCTTTGTGAATGTTGCGCAGCCGCGCGAAATCCGGCACCGTGCATCGTTCGTATGGTTAAAGGTACTTTCGCCTTTCCGCCAAACATATAGCGGAGTTTTGCCGCTTGGTTCATTACTTCATCTAAACAACTTCCGATAAAATCATTAAACATCAATTCTGCAATCGGCCTTAACCCCGTAGCCGCCGCAGTAACCGCTGCACCAATATATCCAGCTTCCGCAATCGGCGTATCTAATACTCTTTCTCTTCCAAACTCTTGGACAAGACCTTTGGTGACGCCCATTACTCCTCCCCATGCTTCATCATCTTGCAAATGATCAACGGCTGCACCGCCAGCTACGTCTTCTCCCAACAAAATAACATTTTCATCTTTGCGCATCGCGAGCTTCATCGCTTCATTAATTGCTTCTGAGAAAGAAATGGTTCTTGTCATAATGGTTATTTGCCTCCTTACTTTTATGATTAATAGGATACATAAACATCTTTTAAAAGATCTTCTTCCGTCGGGAATGGACTTTTTTCCGCAAAATCTACTGCTTTCTCAATCGTTTCCGCCACATTCCGTTCTATTTGAAGTAATTCTTGTTCGAATAATAGATGTTTGGAAAGAATATAGTTCCGGAATTTTACGATGGCATCTAATTCTTTTAAATGTTTTTCTTTTTCTTCCGCTGATTTATACGTTTGTGCATCCCCTTCAAAGTGCCCATAATTTCGATAAGTCTTACACTCGATTAAAGTTGGCCCTTCCCCGTTGCGAGCTCGTGTTATTGCTCTTTCTGCCGCTTCGTATACGGCAATCACATCTTTTCCATCAACCACCTCGCCTGGAATGTTGTAAGCGGCTGCCCGGTCTGCAATGTTTTTACAGCTGGATGCATATTCGAAAGGAGTTGCTTCAGCATAGCCATTATTTTCCGCCACAAAAACAACTGGTAATTTCCAAATAGCCGCAAGATTGATTCCTTCATGGAATGTACCATGATTATTCGCGCCATCGCCAAAGAAACAAACAGCAACAGCACCGGTTTTCTTCAATTTCGCTGTCAAACCAGCTCCAACAGCTAAAGGAAATCCGCCACCGACTATTCCATTGGCACCAAGCATTCCCTTTTCCACATCGGCAATATGCATGGATCCCCCTTTTCCTTTGCACAATCCTGTGGCTTTTCCATAAATCTCCGCCATCATACCATTCAAGTCACAGCCTTTTGCAATACAGTGGCCGTGTCCGCGGTGCGTACTCGTAATATAGTCTTTTTCATTCAAATGAGCACAAACCCCTACAGCCACTGCTTCCTCACCGGCATATAAATGAACAAATCCTGGCAAAATACCTTTGCTGAAGATTTCATGAACTTTGTCCTCAAACTGACGAATTTCACACATTTTCTGATACATCCATTTTGCTTTTTCTTTCGTAAGACTCTTGGATTCTGGTTTTGTCACTGTCATCCTTCCATCCTCCTTATTAGTGTGATGAATGAAAATGACATCTTCTCGTTTTATGAACCATGCAAATAGTGTGCCAATAAAAAAAGCTTACAACAATATTGCTGTAAGCGTTTTTGAAAAAGCAAATTCGGACTCATCTCATTTTTTCCCATTCTTTCTCATTTTGTCTCATATCAAATGATACTTTTTTAATTTTCGGTAAAATGTACTGCGAGGAATATTCAACTCAGCTGCTGCTTTAGCAATATTGCCCTGTGTTTTCCGCAGCATCGCCATAATATTATTTTTTTCAATTTGTTCCCGATACGATAAAGTTTCTTGATCTGCATTCATATTTTCGCCCTGACTTTCCCAGCCAATGAACATCGATTTGAGTTCTGAAATAGAAGGAATATGATCTCCATATTCAATTCGAACTCGCTCCAACACGTTAAATAATTCTCGAATATTTCCTGGCCAATGATAGGTCATCAATAGTTGGATTGCTTCATCAGGAAAGAAAACAGACCAATTCTTTTGTTGGCAATAATACTGAATCAAAAATGGTATATCCTCTTTTCGTTCTCTTAACGCCGGAACTTTGATTGGATATACATAAATGCGATAAAATAAATCTTCCCTTAGCTTTCCTTCTCTTACTAATTGATATAAATCGCAGTGTGTTGCTGTTATTACTCTTACGTCAATAGAAATTGATTTTGTGCCGCCAATAGGAACGACTTCCCTTTCCTGCAAAACCCGTAAAAGCGCTATTTGCATTTCCAAAGGGATTTCGCCAATTTCATCGAGAAAAATGGTTCCGCCGTTTGCTTGAACAAATTTTCCTTTATGTCCCGTACGTTTTGCTCCCGTAAATGCCCCTTCCACATAACCAAACAGTTCGCTGCCAATCAGTTCCTTCGGTATCGCGCCGCAATTAATCGCAACAAATGGTCCGTTTTTTCTTCCGCTGTTTTGATGAATAGCGCGGGCGATTAATTCTTTTCCTGTTCCCGTTTCTCCGGTTATATGAACAGTAGCATCTGTTTTCGCTACCTTTTCACAGCTCTTTATTACATTTGCAAATGATATGCTCCTACCGGTTACTCCTTCAAAATGAAAAGTCGTTGAAACCAATTTGGAATCATTATTTTTTGCCTTCTGAAGAGTAACTCGATAACCAATAACATCATGATGAATAGAAGAATAAATCGGAATCTTGGATTTGATAACCCAATGATCACCACAAACATCTTCCAGTGATTGATCCAACATGTTTGAAAAAGAAGAACGCAAACAATGATTAACCCAGACAATACTCCCTTTATGATTACATATAACTACGGGGGAATCCGTATTTTCCATATTGCAAGTATACTTAAACAACTCTAATTCATCTTCTTTTGCTTGAATGTGGAATCGTTGTTCGATGGTATATGCTGCGGCAACAACAGTGGCTAAGACATGGTCGTGAAACGGATAATGATTGATGGGGTATGAAACGTCGATAATTCCGACAAGTTCTCTCTTTTCGTCATAAATAGGTGTTGCGGAACAAACCCATTGATGAGAAGCAACGGAATAATGTTCTAAGCCGACAATCGTAATAGGCTCGCAAATTCTCAAAGACGTGCCAATGGCATTTGTCCCAACCTCATCTTCTGTCCACTTTACTCCTTCCACAAATTTTATTCCTTCGGCCATTTTCATTGCTTGTTTATTTCCCTTTGCATATAAAACATATCCTTCTCGATCGACAAGGAGAAAAATAGATTTTGTTTCCTGTAAATATTTTTGCAGCTTTTCTAAAATAGGTACGGCAATCTGAAGCAATCTTTGATTCCGTTTTTTCCTTTCTGCTAGCAAATGAGACTCTAAAATAATCTTTCCTTTTCCGTCATAAGGGTCCACATTTTTCTGGCGGCAGAGATACCATGATTCCGCAATTCTTTTGTTCATCCTTGCATGATCCAATGTTCCTTCACGCACAAAGCGCTGCCAAATTTCGCGTCTAGATGGATCTACGATATTCATACCCATCACCTCCAACGCTTAATAGCCAATGTTTACATTCGCTTTTTATATAAAAAATTCCTCTTGAAAACAACTTGTTTTCAAGAGGAATCCTACCATTATGGCAAATTCGTTGTTCCCATGAGGAAACGGTCGACTTCTCTTGCCGCTTCCCGGCCTTCGTGAATCGCCCAGACGATTAAACTTTGGCCGCGGCGGGCATCTCCAGCGGCGAATACGCCTTCGATGTTCGTGGTATATTTCCCGTACGGCGCTTTGACTTTGTTGTTGACCGTTTCGACGCCGAACTGTTTCAACACCGGCTGCTCCGGCCCTTCAAAGCCGATGGCGATGAAAACTAAATCGCACGGCCAAACTTGTTCGGTGCCTGGAATTTCTTTAAATATCGCTTTGCCGTTTTCATCGATGATTTTTTCCATTTGAATTGTATGCAATTCTTTCACGCGGCCGTGTTCGTCGCCGACGATTTTTTTCGTCTGAATGCAATATTGCCGCGGGTCGGCGCCGAGTTTCGCTTTCGCTTCTTCATAGGCGTAATCGAGCGTAAAGACAAGCGGAAACTGCGGCCATGGGTTATCTTCCCGGCGTTCATGCGGCAGGGCCGGGTGCTTGCCAAACTGCACGACGCTTTTGCACCCTTGCCGCAAGGCAGTCGCGACGCAGTCCGCTCCTGTATCGCCGCCGCCGATGACAATGACACGCTTGTCTTTCGCGTCGATAAAGTTGCCGTCGGCAAAGTTGGAATCAAGCAGGCTTTTTGTGACTCCGGTCAAATAATCCATCGCAAAATGGACGCCCTCAAGCTCTCTGCCTTCAATCGCAAGATCGCGCTGCTTTTGCGCGCCGACGCACAATACGACGGCGTCATATTGCGCGCGCAGCTCATCGGCGGTGATGTCTTTGCCGACTTCCGTGTTAGTGACAAACGTAATGCCTTCTGCTTCTAATAACCGAACGCGGCGCTCGACAATTTCTTTTTCCAGCTTCATATTTGGAATGCCATACATGAGCAGGCCGCCGATGCGGTCAGCGCGTTCGTACACCGTTACCGAATGCCCCGCTTGATTGAGCTGGTCGGCGCAGGCGAGGCCGGCAGGGCCGGAGCCGACGATCGCCACCTTTTTCCCGGTGCGTTTTTGCGGAATGCGCGGCTGAATCCAGCCTTCGGCAAACCCTTTATCGATAATCGCCCGCTCAATGCCTTTGATTGCAACCGCGGGATCGGAAATCGCCACCGTACAAGAGCCTTCGCATGGCGCCGGACAAACCCGTCCGGTAAATTCTGGGAAGTTGTTCGTTTTCAGCAGCCGCTCGAGCGCCTCCTTCCATCTGCCGCGGTAGACTAAATCGTTCCATTCCGGAATTAAATTATGAATCGGACATCCTGACGTCAGACCGTTTAATTCCAATCCCATATGACAAAACGGCGTCCCGCAGTCCATGCAACGGGCTCCTTGCCGTGCGAGCATTTCCTCGGAAAATGGAAACGTATATTCTTTCCAATCGCCAAGACGGGAAAGCGGGTCACGTTTCGTTTCTTCCTCACGTGCATATTCCATAAAACCGGTTGCTTTTCCCATGATCGTGTCCCTCCTTTTCCGTACCATTCCAATAACGGTGGCGAAGCGATCGCATTACTTCGCGACCGCCTGCAAAACGCGGACTCCGCTTACCGCGGCTTTTTTTCGTTTCGCCACCGTTTCAAACGCAGCCATCATTGCTTCCTCTTGCGAAAGCCCGGATTGTTCGAGCGTTTGAATCGTTTCGATCATCAATTTGTAATTGCGCGGAATGACTTTTACAAATTTGCTGACATATGTTTCCCAATGGGCCAAAATATGAGACGCTTTACGGCTTCCCGTGTAGCGGTAATGTTTTATGATCATTTCACGCACTTCGTTGATTTCCCGTTCGTCCTCGAGCTGTTCAAACAGCACCAATTCTTTATTGGCCGTTTTTTGCCAGTCTTCTTCATCCGCCAATACGTAGGCGATGCCGCCGGACATTCCAGCCGCAAAGTTTTTCCCGACAGAACCAAGAATGACGACGCGTCCGCCTGTCATGTACTCGCAGCCATGGTCGCCGACACCTTCCACAACGGCGTGGACGCCGCTGTTGCGCACGCAGAACCGCTCGCCGGCGCGTCCGCGGATGTAGGCTTCGCCGCTCGTTGCCCCGTAGAAAGCAACGTTGCCGATAATGACGTTATCCGCAGAAGCAAACGGGGCGTCTTGCGGCGGACGGACGATTACTTTGCCGCCGGATAGACCTTTTCCGACATAGTCGTTCGCATCGCCGACGAGCTCGAGCGTCATTCCTTTCGGCACGAAAGCGGCAAAGCTTTGTCCGGCCGAACCAGTGAAATGAAGGCGAATCGTATCTTCCGGAAGCCCTTCTTCCCCGTATCGTTTCGAAATTTCGCTTCCTGTCATCGCGCCGACCGTCCGGTGCACGTTGCGAATCGGCAAATGAAGCTCGACTTTTTCCTGCCGTTCAAGCGCCGGTCGGACTGCCGGCAAAATTTCCGTATAATCCAGCGTTTGTTCGAGACGATGATTTTGCGGACGGGCAAATGTCCGCGGTCCGTCGGCTTGATACAGAAGACGCGATAAATCTAAATGTTTCGCTTTCCAATGATTTTTCGCGCGTTCGCTGACTCTTAAGACGTCGACTCTTCCGACCATCTCATCGATGGTGCGGAATCCGAGCTGAGCCATGATTTCACGCACTTCTTGGGCGACAAAATACATAAAGTTGACGACATGTTCCGGTTTGCCCATAAACTTTTTGCGCAGCTCCGGATTTTGCGTCGCCACGCCGACCGGGCATGTATCGAGATGGCACGCTCGCATCATCACACAGCCTAAAACGACAAGCGGAGCAGTCGCAAAGCCGAATTCTTCGGCGCCAAACAAGGCAGCCATGACGACATCGCGGCCGGTCATTAATTTTCCGTCTGTTTCCAAGACGACGCGGTCGCGCAAGCCGTTTAACATCAACGTCTGATGCGTTTCGGCAAGACCGAGCTCCCACGGCAGCCCCGCGTGCTTAATGCTCGTTTTTGGCGATGCGCCGGTGCCGCCGTCATAGCCGCTGATGACAATCACGTCGGCGTTTCCTTTCGCGACGCCGGCGGCGATCGTTCCGACGCCTGCTTTCGCCACGAGTTTCACGCTGATGCGCGCGTCTTTATTGGCGTTCTTCAAATCGTAAATAAGCTGTGCCAAATCTTCGATCGAATAAATGTCATGGTGCGGCGGCGGCGAAATCAACTCGACTCCCGGCGTCGAGCCGCGCACCTTACCAATCCACGGATATACTTTATTGGCCGGCAATTGTCCGCCTTCGCCAGGTTTTGCCCCTTGCGCCATTTTGATTTGCAATTCATCGGCGTTGACTAAATAATGGCTTTTGACGCCAAAGCGGCCCGATGCAACCTGCTTGATCGCGCTTCGGCGCCAGTCGCCGTTTGCATCCTTGACGTAGCGGTTTGGATCTTCGCCTCCCTCGCCGCTGTTGCTTTTTCCACCAATGCGGTTCATCGCGATCGCCAGCGCTTCATGAGCTTCCTGGCTTAACGAACCGTAAGACATCGCACCGGTTTTAAAGCGGCGCACGATCGATTCAACCGGTTCGACCTCTTCGATTGGAACCGGGGTTCTTGTTTCATCAAATTCAAACAAATTCCGCAAAAACGTCATACGTTCTTCATTTGCCAATTTTGAATATTGTTTGTACAACTCATAATCATTTTTCCGGCATGCCCATTGAAGCAGATGGATCGTTTTCGGGTTGAACACATGATGTTCCCCGTTTCGCCGCCATTGCAGCTCGCTGCCCGTCTCTAGCGTGCCGTCTTGGTAAGATGTACAGAAGGCTGCTTCGTGTCGCATTTTCGCTTCCTTGGCGATTTCGGCAAGACCGATGCCGCCGATTTGCGATGCCGTACCGGTGAAGTATTGTTCGATCACTTCTTCGCCAATGCCGACCGCTTCAAAAATTTGCGCGCCGCGGTAGCTTTGCACCGTCGAAATGCCCATTTTCGACATCACTTTCACGACACCGTCGGTAGCGGCTTTGATATATTTACGCACCGCATCGCGATACGACAGCGCCACATTGCCTTTTTCCACTTCCTGGCGGATCGTCTCAAGCGCCAAATATGGATTTACCGCGTCAGCGCCATACCCGATTAAAGCCGCGAAGTGATGCACTTCCCGCGCTTCGCCGCTTTCAACAATGATGCTTACGTTCGTCCGTGTCCCTTTGCGGACGAGGTATTGATGAAGGGCGCCCGTGGCGAGCAACGTCGGAATCGCGACATGTTTTTCATCCACACCGCGGTCAGACAACACAAGAAGCGTCGCGCCGTTTTCCATCGCTTGGTCGGCTTTGGCAAACAGCTCGTCAAGCGCCTGTTTTAAATCATCGGTAAATAGCGTTGGAAGCGTCACACAGGCAAATTCCGGATACGGATTGGTTTTCAACGCCGCCAGTTCCTCATTGGAAAGAATCGGCGTTTCCAGACGAATGCGGTGGGCCGCCGATGCATCCGGGTGTAAAATATCGCCTTCTTTGCCGAGAAGCGTCATCGTCGATGTCACGATATACTCGCGAATCGCATCAATCGGTGGATTCGTCACTTGCGCAAACAGCTGTTTAAAGTAGTTAAACAAGCTTTGCGGATGGTCAGACAGAACGGCCAGCGGCGCATCCATCCCCATCGCACCGGTTGGGTCTTTCCCTTCCGTCACCATCGGGATAATCGTTTTTTCAACGTCTTCGTACGTATAGCCAAACGCTTTTTGCAAGGTGACAAGATTGTCAACCGGTTTTACCGTTTCCGGAATATCAAGATCACGCAAGGCAATCATTTGCTCGTCAAGCCATTTGCGATATGGCTTTTCTTTGGCGATTTCTTCTTTGATTTCCTGATCGGAAATAATCCGCCCTTGTTCTAAATCGACTAACAGCATTTTCCCCGGGCTCAGCCGTTCTTTATAGAGGATGTTGCTCGGATCGACATCGATGACGCCGACTTCCGACGAGAAAATAATATAATCGTCTTTCGTCACATAATAACGCGCTGGCCGCAGCCCGTTGCGGTCCAAAATCGCACCGATCTGCTTTCCGTCCGTGAACGAAATTGCTGTCGGCCCGTCCCATGGCTCCATCAGGCAGCTATGGTACTCGTAAAACGCTTTTTTCGCCTCATCCATTTCCTCATCCCAAAACCATGGCTCCGGAATCAGCATCATCGCCGCATGCGCCAACTTTTTCCCTGCTAGGACAAAAAATTCGAATGCATTGTCTAAAATCGACGAGTCGCTGCCGTTCGTATCCAAAATCGGCGTAATTTTTTGCAAATCATCGCCGAACAGCTCCGATACAAACTGCTTTTCGCGCGCCATCATCCAATTGACGTTGCCGCGCAGCGTATTGATTTCGCCGTTATGAATTAAATAGCGGTTTGGATGCGCTCTTTCCCAGCTAGGGAACGTGTTGGTGCTAAAGCGGGAGTGAACGAGGGCAAACGCCGAGCGGAACCGTTCATCTTGCAAATCGACGTAAAACTCATCCAATTGTTCCGGAGTAAGCAACCCTTTATAGACAATCGTCCGGCTCGAAAGACTTGCAAAATAGCATTCATTATTCTCGACGAGTTTTTCCGCTTGTTTGCGAATCACGTACAATTTCCGCTCAAACGCAAGTTCATCGGTAAGATCGTCGCTTGCTGCGATAAATACTTGACGGATAAACGGCTTGCTTTGTTTTGCGAGTTTTCCAAGTTTTTCGATATTTACAGGCACAGTACGCCACCCTAACAGCGTCTGTCCCTCTTTTTCAACGATTTTATTAAACTCTGTTTCATAATACGCCCGTCTTTCCTCATCTTCCGGCAAAAACACCATGCCGACGCCGTAGCGCCCTTTTGGCGGAAGATTCATTTTTCCGCACGCCACTCGGAAATATTCATGCGGAATTTGCACCATAATTCCCGCGCCGTCGCCCGTTTGCGGATCGCTTCCTTGTCCGCCGCGGTGTTCAAGCTGGCGCAGCATATGCAGCGCTTTTTTGATAATGTCGTGAGACGGCTTCCCTTTTAAATGTGCATAAAAACCGATCCCGCACGCATCATGTTCAAATTCAGGGCGATAAAGTCCTTGTGCTTTTGGCAGTCCGTAATGTTTCATGCTGCTTCCCTCCCGTTCCGATTTCTCTGTAATAATCATTGTAATTTTCAAAAATAATATAAACAATATATAATTTAGATTAAATCCATCTCATTTTGCGATAAATGGCAGGGAGGGGAGAGAAAAATGGAACTGAGACAGCTGCAATATTTCGTGGAGGTAGCGAAGCGAGAACACGTTTCCGAAGCGGCGGAAGCGCTGCATGTCGCCCAATCCGCTATCAGCCGGCAAATTGCAAATTTGGAAGCAGAACTTGGCGTCCAATTGTTTGAGCGGGAAGGACGAAACGTCAAACTCACCCCTGTCGGCCGTCATTTTTTGCCGCATGTCGAGACGGCGCTCAAAGCGATCGAATACGCCAAGCAGCAAATCGAAGAATATTTGGATCCCGAGCGCGGAACGATCAAAATCGGTTTTCCGACGAGCCTCGCAAGCCATACGATGCCGATGGTCATCTCCGCGTTTAAAGAAGAGCATCCAAACGTGGCGTTTCACCTGCGGCAAGGGGCGTACCGGTATTTAATCGAAGCGGTGAAAAAAAGAGAAATCGATTTGGCGTTTCTCGGGCCTGTTCCAACTGGAGAACCAGGCATTAAAGGGGAGATTTTGTTTTCGGAAACGTTTGCCGCTCTTCTTCCAAGCAATCATCCGCTCGCCAAACGAAAAAGCTTAGTGCTAAACGAGCTGCGCAACGATCCGTTCGTCACGTTTCCAGAAGGGTATGTGTTGCATCAAATTGTGCTTGATGCCTGCCATCAGGCCGGATTTTCCCCGGTCATCTCGTCAGAAGGAGAAGATTTGGATGCAATCAAAGGGCTTGTCTCGGCGGGAATCGGCGTCACCCTGCTTCCGGAAAGCGCCTTTTATGAAACGGTATTGCGATTTGCCGTCAAAGTGCCGATCGAAATGCCGCAAGTCAAGCGAAACGTTGGCATTATTGTTTCCGATCATCACGAACTGGCGCCGTCGGTCAAAGTGTTTTATCGGTTTGTGAAAGACTTTTTCGCCCAGTTGGAGCGGTACCAGTAAAAGACATTGTCTAGCTTTAAAGACTCTGTTCGCTTATTGTTGATTTTCTTCTTCGACTAACGTGTAGAATCTAACTTAAAACGCGGCATGTTAAAATTGTTGTTATATTTTCTTACAAATCTATTGTAAAAATTTCTAGTTGAAATATCTAATTATCATAAAGGATTTCACATACAGAAGGGGGTTTTTTCTATGATGATTCGTCCGGCTAGAGTAGAAGACATTCCTAAAATGTGTAACTTAATGTTCCAATTGACTCAGCATGAAATTTCGCATCGGGACATGGAAAATCGGCTCAACTTCGTAAATGAAAGTCCGTTTGATTTTCTTTATGTATGTGAAGAAAAAAGTAACATAGTGGGAGTTTTAGGCTTCCGCATTCGAGAAAACATTGAAGAAGTTAGTAAATATGGAGAAATATCTGTTATCGTTGTTGATTTGGAAAACCGTGGTAAAGGGATAGGTCGTTATCTCATGAATTACGCAGAACAATTGGCAAAAGAACATGGATGTGTGGGAACTTGGTTAGTTAGCGGTTTTGGACGTGAAGAAGAGGCGCATAAGTTTTATAAGCAATTAGGTTATGAGATAACAGGATATCGGTTCGTAAAAAGAAATTAAGTTCCGGTATTACTCAACTAACGAGTAAGTTAGTTGAAGAAGACATATAAAAAGAATGAAAAACTGATCCTTTTTCTTTACTAATGTTTAACAGAGACTTTATAAAAAATCAGTTTTGCGGCTTTTTATCTAAAGAAAATGTACCAACATCGGCAACAAAATTTTTTTGCGGCCAAGCAATAAAAGCCCCGGAAGTCATTTCGATTCCGGGGCTTTTCTATCAATGTTTCCTCACGTTCTCGCTTTCCATTATTACCATGGTTCGCTCATTCAACTTCTGAACGCACCACCTTTACCATTTGTTTCGCCTGTTCACACGCGCGGACGACTTCATCAAGCGATTTGCCCAATCCTGCTTCTACGGCGGCGATATACGCTCCTTCCACCAATGGAGCATCGGCGATGGCGATGTGATCCGTTTTCTCTAGCATCTCCATTGCTAGTTCCGCGTTCATCAAAGCGCTTCCAATGTCAAACAGAATGACAACCCCTTTTTCCGAATAAACAGATTCAACCGCTTCTTTGATGCGGAAAGCGTTCGTTCCAATCTCTCCGTCATTTCCTCCTGCAACGGCGATGCTGACATCAGGCTGGACTTGATTTAATAGTTTTTTTAAGCCGTTTACAATTTCCTCGCTGTGCGAAATTAATACAAGGCTGACATACTTCATGAATCGCTCTCTCCTTTATCCTTCCAGCGCTTCCGCTAAAGCGGCAAACAATAAATGCGAAGAAGCCGAACCTGGATCGATGTGGCCAACCGATCGCTTTCCTAAATAAGCGGCACGCCCTTTTTTCGCCTCGAGTTCTTTTGTATGTTCCATTTTTTCTTTCGCAAGCAGCGCCGCTTCTTTCACTTGCAAGCTTTCTTTCTCCCGCAAAAATTCCATGACCGGCTCCCATACGTCCACCATCGTTTTCTCGCCGACATTTGCTTTTCCGCGCGCTTTGATTCCGTCTAACGCCGCTTCTAACGCTGCGATCAGTTCTTTATCATCCGCTTCCTTTTTTCCCGCGAGCGCCAGCGACATTCTCAAAAAAGCAGTGCCGTATAGCGGCCCCGAAGCTCCGCCTACTTTCGCGATTAGCGTCATGCTTATGTCTTTGAAAAGCGAGCCGAGATCTTCGTAATTGGCAGAAGCAATTTTTTCAACTACTTCTTGAAATCCCCGCGCCATATTTAGCCCATGGTCGCCGTCGCCGATCGCTTGATCGAGCTCCGTTAAATATTGTTTTTGCTGCTGAATGTGATCGTTGGCGATGCTCATCCAGCGTTTTGCCTGTTCCACGCCAAACGCCATGACGATTTCTCCTCTCCCTTTTATTTTTTCAACGCAATCGTATCCGCAGGCGCATCTAACAATTCGATCAAGGAATCATCCAATTTTAACAGCGATATCGAACAGCCGGCCATTTCCAGAGAGGTCATATATTCTCCGACAAATGTTTCATGGATGCGAATTTGTTTTTCTTCCAACATCTCCGAAACTTTCTTGTTGACAATATATAATTCCATTAACGGTGTCGCACCAAGCCCGTTAATCATCACTGCAACGCGGTCGCCTTTTTCTAGTTTCATATCATCCAAAATTTTGTTCAACAAAGTTTCCGCAATTTCGTCCGCTGTTTTGATCGCTGTTTTTTCAATTCCCGGTTCACCGTGAATGCCGATGCCGACTTCGATTTCGTTTTCTCCAAGTTCAAAGCCAGGTTTTCCTGCTGCCGGCACGGTGCACGGAGTAAGCGCCATTCCCATGGAACGGACGTTTTGCACCACCTTTTTCGCCGCCGCCTCGACTTCTTCAAGCGATGCGCCGCGCTCCGCCAGCGCTCCTGCAATCTTATGCACGAACACCGTTCCCGCGATGCCGCGCCGTCCTGTCGTAAACGTGCTGTCTTCCACCGCGACATCGTCATTCACAATCACTTTCGCGACGTTAATGCCTTCTGCTTCGGCCAACTCCGCAGCCATTTCAAAATTCATCACATCTCCCGTGTAATTTTTGATGATAAGCAATACACCCTTCCCGCTGTCGACCGCTTTGATCGCCTCTAGCACTTGGTCAGGTGTCGGCGAGGTGAACACTTCCCCGCATACCGCCGCGTCTAACATTCCTTTGCCGACATAGCCCGCATGCGCCGGTTCATGTCCGCTGCCGCCGCCGCTTACAACACCAACTTTTCCTTTTACTGGAGCATCATGTCTCACAATCACATTCGTGCCCGGCAGCCGTCTCAGCCGATTTGGATAAGCTGCGGCCATTCCTTCTAGCATATCGTTGACAACATGGTTCGGATCGTTAATTAGTTTTTTCATCATTCTCTCCCCCTCATAGATTGAGCATTATCAAATGTTGATATAGAACGATAAGCAAAAAACCTGTCATTCCCCTCGATCTTTAAGATTAATAGAGGCAACCCCATACTCACCCATATCTAAATCACAAAAAATGGACAAGTTTGTTGCTTCTATTAATAACTTATTATTTGCTTTTGAAAATATCAACAATATTCCCAATTTGTCCGCCTGCCATGTTAGTTTAGGAAAACTTTTCGCCCTGCGTTGACAAACCAATTCGAAAACCTTCTCCCAGTCTAATACGGTGAATGACCAGGCGATGCTGTGTTTGGATGTTTCCAAGAATATAACTCGCTGACCAGTTTAGCGGGGGCACCTCATCTATTTATAAAAAAATGTGAAAGACGATGAATACTCCGGCAGTGAATAATAATCCGATATGTGCAGAACGAATGGAAGAACTCGCTTTATTTTTTGAAAGAACCGTTCCAAAAATCGCCGCTATCCCCATGAACGCTGTTCCGATAATACCGACATACTCCCTTGTTTCCAGCTTACCTTCTGAAAAATACATGAAAATTCCGTGCGCTGCGGCCAGCGCAAAAGCAGCTGCGCCGATAAGCATATGCCATTTGGTCAGTAATTTTAATAACGAAACGAAAAATTGTTTCGCGTTAGGAAATGTTTTTATAATCCATTTTGTTTTACGGCGTAATGGAAAGAGCGCTCCTGCCGATAAAGCGATGGAAACTGCTCCCCAGCCTAATAGCTTTCCGCTTTCTTTTACCGCTTTTTCTCCGCTTTTTTCATGCTCCTCATGCTTTTCGTAATGCTCATGAATTTTCGCTTTGTCATCATCCGCGAAAGCATAATTCGTCTGTCCAATTGCAAAATAAATCAGTAGACATAATACCGATACGCTGAACATGGCAAACATCCATTTTTTCATTGATCTCACTCCGTTTTCAAATCATCATTCATGATTTCACCGTTGCGCGTAATTGCATAATAAAAAAGCGGCATCTCTGGATAAGAGCCGAGAAAGTAGTGTTGCATATCTGTATCACGATCCAGATTTTATTGATTGCACCAGTTTAGAAGATCGGCTGATGCTCTAGGTATTCTTCTTCCGCCAAAGCGATAGCTTGTTGCTTTTTACTAGGAATCAGCGATGATACTACAAATTAAAATCGCAAACGGAAAACCATTTTCCTCATAATAGGCTTGCTCCTTTCCGCTTTTCTTAAGTACAATTTAAACAGGAATGGTGAAAAAAAGATGAAAAACGAGGTAAAGAAAAACAACAAAAACGGAGATAAAACTCATTTTTGCTTTATAAGAACGTGCCGCAAAGCGAGCCATCAACGCATAAAAAGCACAAAAAAATCCACCCATTAAAGTGGCCAAGACACAATCCAAGGGTAGGAACTATCATCATTTCCAGTTTAGTGACGGAATATGTAATCGATTACGATATCGCTCCCGTTTCCATTGCATTAAAAAATTATACCGTTCAGATCTACCGGTACGATGATATTTTCCTCATTCTAGTAGATCGATTACTCGTTCAATCCAAATAAAAAACCCCTTGTCCGAATCCTCGGAACAGGGGCATCGTTACCATTATGACAGTTTTACCACCGTTCTGCCGCGCAGTTTGCCCTTTAAAATATTCGATAAGGCTTCAGGCAGCTGTTCAAGAGTAACTTCCTGCGCAATCGATTCCAATAGTTTATCAGGTTTTAAATCGCTGGCCATTCGTTCCCAAATTTGTTTTCGCAACTCCATCGGGCAATAAACGGAATCAATGCCTAGCAAACTGACGCCGCGAAGAATAAATGGGAAAACGGTGGTTGGAACGTCCGTGCCGCCTGTCAGCCCACTGACTGCTACAGCACCGCCATATTGAATACGGCTTAGCACTGTCGCCAACGTTCTGCCGCCGACAGGGTCAACGGCCGCTGCCCAATGTTGTTTATCTAACGGACGGATCTTCTCGGCACATACATCTTCACGGGAAAGAATTTCTTTCGCGCCAAGCTCACGCAAATATTCGTGTTCTGTTTCTTTGCCTGTGCTCGCGACTACTTCATAGCCCCGTTTTGCCAGCATCGAAACTGCCAAACTGCCCACACCGCCGGTTGCCCCAGTAACAAGCACCTTTCCTTTTTCCGGAGACAGACCGTTTTCCTCCAAACGGTGAATCGACAATGCCGCAGTAAACCCTGCCGTTCCCAGCGCCATTGCTTCTTTTAATGTCAATCCTTTTGGAAGCGGGACGAGCCAATCCCCAGGAATACGGGCGTATTCACTGTACCCTCCGTAATGCGTCACCCCAATTTCATAACCAGTCGCAATGACTTCGTCCCCTTCTTTAAAACGCGGATCGCTCGAAGAAGCAACAATACCTGCTAAATCAATCCCCGGGATAAACGGATACGTCTTTACAATTTTGCCATCGGGAATGCACGCCAATCCGTCTTTATAGTTGACGCTGGAATATTGGACTTTTATTAGGACATCCCCTTCTGGAAGGTCATCCATGGAAACAGCTTGTACATTGACGGTAAAATCTGTTTCCGTTTTATTTACCACTAACGCCTTGAATTCGCTCACAAAACATCCCCCTCAAAATTTTTCCATATCCTTGACTTTACGATAGCAAAATTATTCCGGCTGGTCAAAACATTTTGTTGTCCAAAGCGTTTTGTATCACATCGTTTGAATCTCAATAGTTTGGCCAAGAAGATGACGTCTAAACAAGAACCTCGCCGTTCCGCCAACAAAATTATGCGTTTTTTCAATGAATGTAACGTGTACAAACGGAAAATATCACGCGAGCGGTCTAGCCATACCTCACATTTCGCTAACGTATCGATATAAGACTGAATAAATTACAAAAATATTGAACATGCCAATTTCCTGCTTCACGTTATTCGGAGATATCCGTCCATCCATCCAAAACCTTCCCTCTCCGATCGGAAAGGGAAGGCCGTTTTTACTGTCTCAGGGCAATCGGGTTTTGTTTTAGCTCTGGATGCAATTTCTCAAACACATCGGCAACGTTTAATATTTTCACTTCCCCAAAAGCCGGGCCGACTATTTGCATGCCTACAGGAAGACCTTGAGCAAAACCGCACGGCACCGTTACCGCCGGCAAGCCTGTCAAGTTGAACGGTCCTGTAAAACGGATAATATGGTCAAGAAAATTCACTTCTTTTCCGTTTAACAATACCGTATCTTGCCCGATTTTCGGAGGCAGTAACGGAAGTGTTGGGGTAATGAGAACGTCTACCTTATTGAATGTCTCCACCAATTCGCGACCCAGCTTTAAGCGGATTTGCTGCGCTTGCAAGTAGTCCACAGCGGATGGTATTTCTCCAAGCTTCAATAGAAAGCGGACATCGTCACCAAAATCCTCTTCTCTTTCTACTAAATTTTGGTGATGAATAGCGCTAGCTTCCGAGATAATCGTAATCATTTCCGCGTATTGCGCATACCGCAATGTTGGAATTCGCACCGTTTCAACGACAGCGCCTTCCCGCTCCAGCGATGAAATGGCATTTTTCACCGCTTTTTCCACTTCCGCGTCCACATTGTCAAAGAAATATGGTTCTATACCGATTTTTACACCTTTTATGGACTCTGTTAATTGCGAGGAATATCTGGCTGTAGGGGCATCGATAGAGGTCGGGTCTTTTGGGTCATATCCTGCAATCGCTTCCAAAACATAAGCAGCATCTTCCACCGTTTTCGTCATCGGACCGATGTGATCCAACGACCACGCGAGCGGAAAACAACCGTATTTGCTCACTAATCCATGGGTAGGCTTTAAGCCGACAATGCCGCAAAAAGAGGAAGGAATTCTGATCGATCCGCCTGTATCCGTTCCTAAAGAGGCAATCGTCATGTGGGCGGCTGTCGCAACCCCTGATCCTCCGCTCGATCCTCCCGAGATTCGCTCGGTATCCCAAGGATTGCTGGCAGGACCAAAATGAGGATTATTGTTCGTCGCTCCCCAAGCATACTCATGCAAATGGAGCTTTCCCGGAAAAACCGCTCCCGCTTCGGTCAATTTTTCTACCACCGTTGCATTATAACTCGGTTGAAAGTCCCGATGGATTTTTGATCCCATCGTTGTTGTTTCGTTAGCAAAATAAATAATATCCTTAATCGCCACCGGAATGCCGTGCAGCGGACCGCGATAGTTTCCCGATACTATTTCCGCTTCCGCCATCTCCGCCTGCCGCCGCGCTTTCTCGGCAGTAACCAAAATGTAAGCGTTTAACTTTTCGTTTAATGTTTCGATTTGTTCCAGTACGTCGTTAACGATCTCCACAGGAGAAATTTCCTTATTTTTTACAAGCGGCGCAAGTTCGGAGATCGTTTTCTCATTTAACCGCTTTCCCACGATACACACCTCCTGGATGATGAGTAATGCCAATATCGGCATCATTTAATTTTAGTGTCTCGATTCCTTTTTTTAATTGTTGAAGCGCTTTCCATTGATGTTCTAGCAACACTAGTTCCCATTCAGACACTTTAATCCCTTTTTCTTGTAATACCATTTTTATACTTTCCCTCATTTATTTTCCTCCCTCCTAAAATCAAATTATACACTACTATTCACAAAATTAACAACATTCATAATATTTATTTTTATTAATATCCGATTAGCTCAGTTATTAAGTTAAATTTTCAAGAATTATCAATCTATTTCTTTGAAACCGTTTACTATTATCTCTTATAATTTTTAATAGAAAGATATTTTAGCATGAAAGGAAAGGGAAGCTTATGGAAGCGAAACAAACCGTATTTGTCAACGAATTTACGAACGGGATTTTAGATCCTAACGGCGAAATGCTCGGTCCTGTGCAAGATGGCGGGTATATTGTCGCCAATACAACTCCTGGATGCTGGGGACCGATGATCACTCCTTGTATTCGCGGCGGCCATGAAGTCACAAAACCTGTTTTCGTGGAAGGAGCAGAAGTGGGAGATGCGATCGCCATTAAAATTAAATCGATCCGCGTCACTTCCATCGCTACATCCTCCGGAAATGATAAGCCAATGGAAGGAAGATTTGTCGGAGATCCTTTTGTCGCCGTGAAATGCCCACAATGCGGAACGATGTATCCAGAAACAAAAATAGAAGGAATAGGCCCGGAAGCAATTCGTTGCGCCAATTGCGGCGCGGACGTCACCCCATTTGTGTTTACGAACGGCTATACGATGGCGTTTGATTCCAATAAAAGAGTCGGCATCACGCTGCATAAAGAAGCGGCAGAACATATTGCCCAACAAGGGCGCTATTTCATGGCAACGCCTGACAACTCGGTGCAAAACCCGATCGTCACTTTTGCGCCTCACGATTTAGTCGGAACCGTCGCCAGACTTCGTCCTTTCCTTGGACAGCTTGGCACAACGCCTGCGCAGCCGTTTCCGGACTCGCACAACGCAGGCGACTTCGGGCAGTTTCTGATCGACGCCCCGCATGAATACGGAATTACAAAAGTGCAGCTTGAAAACCGTACAGACGGACATATGGATATTAACCGCGTTCGGGAAGGCGCCGTTTTAATCTGCCCTGTGAAAGTGAGTGGCGGCGGCGTTTATCTCGGTGATATGCACGCCATGCAAGGAGACGGGGAAATTGCGGGACATACTACCGATGTTGCCGGCATCGTAACCCTTCAAGTCAAAGTCATCAAAGGGCTGACGATCGATGGTCCAATTCTTTTGCCTGTCGCAGAAGACCTTCCATATTTAGCAAAACCAATAACGAAAAAAGAAAAAGAGATCGCGCTTGATCTCGCGCAAACATGGGGCGTGAGAAAGCTGGAGGAATCCCTTCCGATTTCCTTTATCGGAACAGGCGCAAACCTGAACGAAGCAACGGAAAACGGTTTGCAGCGAGCAGCAAAAGTGCTAGGCATTTCCGTTCCTGAAGTGATGAACCGTGCAACGATCACGGGAGCGATCGAAATTGGCAGACATCCAGGGGTTGTAACCGTCACCTTTTTATGCCCTGTCCATTATTTGGACGAGATTGGCCTTACAACGTTAGTGCGCGATCAATATCGCGATGTTTTGGAATGAACGATATGATGAAATAGATATGTAGCGGAAAGCGATGCCCTTTGGCACAAAAACATGGCTATCGACAAAATCTTGTCGAGATCATCATTCACACTATAAAACAGCCGGCTCTCTACAGAAAGAGAGCTGGCTTAATTTTTTCAATATTGTACCCAAAAAGCGCCTTCAAACGTGACAACTTTTCGAATATGAATCCAAACCGATTACAATTGCCGCGGTTTTGTAGTATAGTGAGATTGAGAAGTATTTCACAAGACAGGAGGCGCGAGCAATGATCGTGCACGAATTGATTGGCACGGAAACCTTGTTTGCCGAGCAACTGAAGGAAGGATACTATGTGATTCGGGAAAAATACAACAAGCTGGACGTTCAGCCGCAGGACATCGATACGTTTCAGCAAATCGACTGTGGGACGGAAGAAATCGTCACCGTTGTTTTTGACCCGGGCGACGACTATTCGCTCATTTGTTTAGACACATATACATTCAAGACGAAAACCCCTTCCCTTTCCGAACTGCGGCAAACACTTGAAATAAAGCATAAAGATCTTTTTCAATAAATCCATTACTTAGGGCGTAATACGGCCTTTACCTTATATGGCAAGTACCATGAAAACCCCCTTTACTTGCCATTTTACTCCCTCAAAAAATGGCGAACAGTAATGTGTACTGTTCGCCATTTTTCGTGAAAACACATATTCTTTTATCGTCACAATGCATCATTTCACTTCCATTCTTCACTGCCGATCGTGATCCAATACTCACTTCAAGAAACCCTTAAACTACCTGCAACGCCTGCCATACATCTGCTTTCAGATCATCGATATGTTCGATTCCGACCGAGAATCTCACGAAATTAGACGGAATCCCAGCGGTCCGCATTTGCTCCTCGGTCATCACTCCTTCCCACATCGCCGCTGTGTGTACCACAAGGGAATCGACCCCGCCCAGACTCACCGCGTTTGGCGGCAGTTTCAATGCAGAAACGAACCGCTGAGTTTCTTCATAACCGCCTTTAATGGCAAAGGCAATGACTGCTCCGAACCCCCGCATCTGACGTTTTGCCAACTCATGTTGCGGATGGCTAGGAAGGCCAGGATAATATACACGCTCTACCTGTGGCTGCTGCTCCAAAAACTCAGCCAAAGCTAAGGCGTTGGCATTAATGCGTTCCATCCGTATCGGAAGCGTACGCAGACCGCGCAATAATAGCCATGCATCCATTGGCGAGAGGACAGAGCCGATGGAAATATGCGTGTGCCAAATACGCTCGGCCAACTCCTCGCTGGTGCAGATGACACCAGCTGTCAAATCATGGTGTCCACCCAAATATTTTGTTGCGCTGTGAATGACGATATCGACACCCAGATCGTGAGGACGCTGATTGATCGGCGATGCAAACGTGTTATCGGCCGCAACGATAATTCCATGCGGGCGCGCCAGCTCCGCCACAGCAGCCAAGTCCGTCAACACCAAAGTTGGATTAGCTGGCGTCTCCACCATGATGAGCTTTGTGTTAGGCCGTATCGCTTCCGCAAAAGCGTTGATGTCCGCTTGTTCGACCAGAGTCACTTCCACGCCAAATCGCGGCAGCATCTCATCCATGATCTTGGCGGTACTCATATAATGACGCGTCTGTGCAATCACATGATCTCCTGCACTGACTAGAGCTAGAATGGTCGTAGCAATTGCCCCCATCCCGGAGCCCGTTACCATTGCGGTTTCTGTTCCTTCCAGCTCAGCCATAATCTTCGCTACGCGCTCATGCACCGGATTCCCGTAACGTGTGTAATACCGGGCATGACGGGGTGTTCCCGCCATTTCCGCAAATTCACTGGAGTTATGCGCACGAAACGTAGCTGTGTAATAAATTGCCGGAGCCACCGTTCTATCATTGGTTACCCAATCATCGCCATGCACAACCAATGTTTCGGTTCGGAGTTCTTCAAGATTCAGCTCTTCACGGTTATCACGTTTGTCCATCTACTCTCTCTCCTTTGCTTTTCTAGATACTCGGCTAGACAAGTGCTCTTGATAAAAACAAGTTGGTGCCGATCATAAAAATCAATCTTTATGGCAAAGAATTTAGCCTCATCCTGATTGTCCTGATTTCCAAAAGATTCTTACACTTCTCTCAGCGATTACATGATGAAATGATCGATGAAAAAATTTATGTATGCTAGCTTGTCTATGAACCTCTTTCTCTCTTTGCTTTTGATTTGTATGGATTTATTTTTGTAACAGACAGAACTTTTGTTTATTTCAGAACTTAATAGATATTATATATAATTTTTTTAAAAAAAGTAAACCTATCGCTTTAATAAAGTTACTAACTATAAAAGTTACTTCTCTTTTTAAATTTATATGATTTTACAAAAAATCATAACCAAATATAAAAGAGAAGGGTTTTCTGTGTTAGAACTCATACAGGTTTAAAAAAGGATTTAAAAACGTCATATACTTTAAAATGATCAGAGGAGTTCCTTTCCTTCAATCAGACTGATTAAATAGGAAAAGGAACTCCCCTTATTTTCTGCCTGCATTTTTTGTTATTTGTAATTTAGTTTTCTTCCCATGTTTACCGCAAAATTGTTAATGCCAAAAATGAATCGGCCTTGACACCATCCGTATTTCCTTATTTAATTTTCCATAATGCGTCGGTTAACGTATTTACCAGGAACGAGAGATCGCTGTCTTCTATATTCAATGGTGGCGATAATGTTAGCACATTGTTGTATCCCGCAACAGTCGTGCCGTTTTTCCCAATAATTAGGCCGTTTTCTTTGCAAATGCCAATCACTTTATTAACAAGCGAAACATCCAGAGGCTCTTTCGTGTCTTTGTCAGCTACTAGTTCAATTCCAATGAGCAAGCCTTTTCCGCGCACATCGCCAACATAAGGGTGGTCTTGCAGTTTATTTTTTAATTCATTTAACAGTCGGTCGCCTGCTTCCTTCGAACGCGCAAATAAATTTTCCCTTTCCATAATTTCAATATTTTTTAATGCCAAAGCGCATGCTGCAGGATGGCCGCCAAACGTGTTAACATGACGGAAATAGTCATATTCTTCCGTTCCTTTAAACGCCTCATAAATCTCCTTTCTAACAGCGGTCGCCGATAACGGCAAGTACGCGCTTGTAATTCCTTTTGCCATCGTAATAATATCCGGCTTTACCCCATAGTTCATGAATCCAAACGGTTTGCCTGTCCGGCCAAATCCACAAATCACTTCATCGACAATTAACAAGGCGCCGTGTTTTTCGCACACTTCTTTTACGGCTTTCATATATCCTTCCGGCGGTATTAGCACTCCCCCTCCAGTGATAATCGGTTCCATGATTACCGCCGCAATAGTTTCGCTCAACTCCCATGTCATCACATCGTCGATTACTTTAACGGACCGTAAATCTCGCGGATTTTCCGCTTGATCATTGTCACGATAGCTGTCTGGAGGCGGCACATGAATAAACCCTGGCGCAAGCGGTTCATATTTATATTTCCGTTGTGCCTGTCCCGTTGCGGCAAGAGCCCCCATCGAATTTCCATGGTATGCCCGATAGCGGGAAATAATTTTATATCGGTTATACTCTCCTCTTTGTTGATGATATTGCCTTGCGATTTTAAAGGCAGTTTCATTGGCTTCAGAGCCGCTGTTGGAAAAGAAAATAACATATTCGTCCCCAAGCAGCTCATTTAATTTCTCACCAAGCTGAATGGCCGGCACATGACTTTGAGTAAGCGGAAAGTACGCAAGTTTTTTTAGCTGTTCATAAGCTGCTTCCGCTAATTCCTCACGTCCATATCCTACATTCACACACCATAATCCCGCCATCGCATCTAAATATTTTTTTCCTGTATGGTCGGTAACCCAACATCCTTTCGCTTCTGTCACCACTAGTGTCGCATCCGGATTATACGGCTTCATCGAATGCCATATATATTGACTATCTTTCGCAAGCCATTGCTCGTTTTGATGAACCTGAACCATTTCTCTTCCCTTCTTTCTATGGTAAAGTAAACTCCCTTCCGCCTAGACTTCGTCTCAAAACGGAGGGGTTCCCGAGTAAGTAAACCTGTTCTTGCTCAGCTTAATAAAACTTCGTACAAGATGTTGTTAAAAATCGAATCGAGAAGTAATCATTTTTTTGCGTGTATAGAAGTTCACTCCATCTTTTCCGTTTACATGGAGATCCCCATAAAATGAATCCTTCCAGCCGGAGAACGGGAAGAATGCCATCGTTGCCGGTACACCCACATTGATTCCCAACATTCCCGCATCCGCTTCTTCACGGAATTTCCGGACAGCCTTCGCATCTTTCGTATAAATGGTCGCACCGTTTCCGTACCGGGATTTGCGAATATATTCAAGCGCTTCGTCCAAATCTTTGGCACGCAGCAAGCTAAGAACAGGAGCAAAAATCTCTTCTTTGGCAATCGTCATATCTGGTGTGACATGATCAAAAATCGTTGGTCCAAGGAAGTTGCCTTCTGGCATTTCATCCATTTCTTTGCGTCCATCCCGAATCAGTACTGCTCCTTCTTCAATCCCTTTTTGAATGTAGCCTAATACTTTTTCACGGTGGGATTGACGAATAACTGGGGTTAAAAGTACTTCTGGATCCATGCCATTTCCGATAATAAGCTCATCTGCCTTTTGCTTTAGCAGTTTTACAAACTGTTCATTGTCGCCGACCACGACAACTGCGCTGCATGCCATACAACGCTGCCCTGCACTTCCAAAAGCGGAACTGATCACGTGCTGCACCGCTGTCTCTATATCCGCATCAGGCATGACGATGTGATGGTTTTTCGCTCCGGAAAGCGCTTGTACACGTTTGCCTTGTGCAGCGGCACGCTCATATACATACTTGGCAACAGGTTGTGAACCAACAAAAGAAATGGCTCTAATATCCTCGTGGTCGATGAGGGCATTAACGACATCATGCGCCCCATGAACGATATTAAGCACTCCTTCTGGCGCCCCAGCCTGTGTAAACAACTCAGCTAGTTTATTGGCTAAAATCGGTGTTCTTTCAGATGGCTTTAATACGAACGTATTCCCGCAAGCAATCGCCAACGGAAACATCCAAAGAGGCACCATCATCGGAAAATTAAATGGTGTAATTCCAGCGACTACTCCTAAAGGATAACGGAACATTTCGGAATCAATACCTTCCGCAATCCCTGATAGTGACTCTCCCATCATTAATGTTGGAGCGCCTGCGGCAAATTCCACGCACTCAATGCCCCTTTGAATCTCCCCATGCGCTTCTTTATAGGCCTTTCCGTTCTCTTGAACGACAAGCTTTGCTAATTCTTCGTGATGCTCGTTCAATAAATGATGAAAGGTAAACATAATCCGCGCCCGCTTAGGAACCGGTGTGTTTTTCCATGTTTCAAATGCTTTTTTGGCCGCTTGAACAGCTCTGTCTACATCTTCCTTCGTCGAAATCGGAACCCGCGCCAATACTTCCCCTGTCGCCGGATTCGGCACTTCCAATGTTTCTGTCCCGCTTGATTCTACCCATTGTCCATTAATAAAGTTTTTCAAAATCGTTGTTTCGTTCTTTGTCACCGTCATCATAAAACCTCCTTTTTTATGTCGGGCTATTTCGAATTATTTAACTTTAAGAAAATTATCTCTTAATTTCCAATCTCCTTCATTAGACAAAATGTAAAAAATATAAATGTGTTCATTCCACAATATGACTAGGCTCCTTTGTTGAACAGCAACAAATACATAAGAAATAAAACTCCTCTACTTCTGTAGAAGAGCCTTATTTGTCATTTTGTACATATTGCGCTTCGTTATTTGGCATTAAATATTCGTATGCTTTGATCATAAATTCAATAGCTAACCGTTTCTCCGGATTCATAAAATCGTCACCCAATAATTTTTCTAGTTTTTGGATACGATGATAAAGCGTTTGTCTAACGACAAACAATCTTTTGGCCGTTTCTTTTTTCGAACCGTTGCACGCCAAATACACCTTTAATGTTTCCATCAGCTTTCCATTGTATTTTTTATCATATTGAATAACAGGTTCTAAATATTCCTTTACCACCTCTTGCAAATCGCTATATTTATGAATAAGCGAAATAATTCGATATATATGTAAATCCTCGTAAAAATAGCTATTTGCTTTTTCTCCAAGTTGGTTTCGAATTTTAATGGTTTCTAAAGCCGTGCGATAACTTTTGTCCATATGGGAGAGGTTTTCCACAAATTTCCCGACTCCGATGAGAAAGTTCGGTATTCTTTTCTTATTCGCAAAATCAGATTCCATCAAATATTTAATTCCTATCTTCATACGATTTTTCCATGTTTTTATGTCACGCTTATTCACCATAATAAAGACAACGCTATTGCGAAAATCAACAGGAAACGTGGAGAATCCCTGTTGCTCAAAAATAGTCCGGCACAATAATTTGAAATAAGTAATATCTAAGTTGGAGTATTGTTTGGATGATTTGAATCTAAAAATACTTACAAATCCGCCTTTTGGTTTTAATTCTGCTTCATGGTCTGTTAAATAGTCGACAATAGCTTCACTCGTATGCTCTCCTTCTAACCAGCTCTTTAACCATTCATTTTCTTGCACCCGCTTTTTTTCCTCTACATATAAATCCCGCAATAAATGTTGGGCAAGGGCCGTAGCTGTTCGATCCAAAATGAGAAGATCCAATTCGCTAATTTCTTTATCGATGGAAACAATGGATAATTCCGCATATTCATTCCCGAAGATTCGGATGGACTGTGAGGCTGTCTTTTGCTGTGGATGAAGCGTAGGATCAAACCATTGCTGTTCTTCTTTAGATTGTTGCACATATTTCGGTACTAACTCTACCTCTTTTCCATTGATCCGAAAAATGACTTGATGACCTAAATAATCATGTAGAAATTTTAAAATCTCATCATAATGATCAATCGATAACAATTTCTTGTTTAATTCTTGTGAATACGACTCTAGGCTGGAAATGATCTGATAGTGCTGGTTAATTAAATAGGTGTGGATATCTTGGGTGATTTCGACGAATGGAACTTCTTTGAGAAAGAGAATGATGGGAAAGTGGTGTTCGTTTGCTAAGTTAATAATCTCTTGTGGAATGGAAGAAGCATAAGTTCCCATTTCAATACATAATCCGGACGCATCACATTCAATGAGTTGTTGCACAAAAGATAGAAACAACGATTTATTTTCCTTCCATCCTACTCCAGTGGATAGAATCAGTTCTTTTCCCTTCAATAGTTTATTAATTTTTGTCACTTCCACAACGTGCACCCATTTCACCGTGCGATTCAAACCTTGATGCCCCGCTGCAATTTGAATATGTTCAAAATGTTTCCTTTTCAAAATATCGGAAACGGTTAATTTGGAAGTTTTCATACACTTCTCTTTTCCTCCTTTGTGCAACAGATAATTTGAATATAATAATAATATTCAGTATATTGTTCTTTTTTCCTTCTTAAAGCAAAAAAAGGAGTGGTTCATCACTTCACCTCGTTAGAAGTTGAATCTGATGATTTCGACGATGAAGTAGATAACCAGTATTGCTGTGATGATTCCGTAGATTAAGTTTTTTCGGGATGAAATGTGACGTCCAAAAGAGGAAGATGGCTGCTGCGATTAGGATAAAAACGATGACAACGCCTTCTCTTTCATCTTCTAGACCTCCTTCCCTTGTTTGAGAAGGAGGGAATTTTTGTGCGAAGGCGGGTAGAAAGGTGTGGAACGCAGTATCAACCGTCCGAAAGAGCGCAGACCCTTACGCGCCTAACAAGCAAAAATTATAATGAGGTGAGGCAAAGGAAGGAGCGTACTTGGGAAGGAGGCAAAAATAAAACGCATTTTTGGCCTGTTGCATTTTTTTAAAATGCAACGGCCTAAAAGCGCGCCGAGACACATTGTCGACTTTCGTGGCGATGGTAAGCCCTCGCTTTGCCGGTAAAGGGCGAGAACCTCTTCGATCTCTTGCCTGCCAGATCCGATGGAAACGGCGCCTATTCCAACGCAGCGAGCGCCATTTTTCCGAAAGAAGGAGCTTGAGGCCATAACGATTTTTGTTTTGCTTCTTCGATTCCTTTTCCCATCCAGTCAGGAAAGAATTTAATATCCCCACCGGCGACAAAAACTTTCTCACCTGCACCTGTAAGGATAACTGTTTTCACAGCAGCATTAGCTTTTATTTCATCGACTGCATGAGACAATTGCATCCATTACATTGACAGGAGGATTGTCGATGGTGATTATAGTAATACTATTTAATATTGACCAAAAAACGACTTGTTTATTTTTCATCGGCTTCCCTCCTCAAGTTCATTCCTGCGGCCGTACTGGTTTCGCAAAATATACTTTTGGACCTTTCCGGATGGAGTGCGCGGTAATTCTTCAACAAAAACGACTTTTTTCGGTTTCTTATAGCTGGCAAGATACTTTTTGCAATACTCTATCACTTCCTCCTCCGTCAACTTGGCCCCTTCTTTCCTTACAATGACCGCACATACGGCTTCAATGTATTTCGGGTCGGGAATGCCGATGATTGCCACTTCCTTAACTGCCTCATGCCGATAAAGTACATCTTCAATTTCAGCTGCGTATATATTTTCACCGCCGCTACGGATCATATCTTTTTTCCGGCCGGCAATCGATAAATACCCATCATGGTCAAACTTCCCCAAATCCCCTGTTTTGCACCAACCATTTACGAACGTTTTTTTCGTTTCATCTGGCTTCCTCCAATATCCGACGGAAACCGCCGGGCTTTTGATCGCGATTTCCCCGATTTCTCCAGTTGGTAAAGGTGTTCCGTCGTCATCGATGATCATTATTTCAGTCAGCGGCATCGGTTTTCCAACGGTATGTCCTTTCAAAAGTGCATCTTCTGGGTCAAGGGCAGCGGCAATTGGGGTTCCCTCTGTCAACCCATACACTTGGACAACGCCGAGATGCGGAAATTTTTGTTTTAGTGTCTCTAAAGCCCATGGCATGAGCGGGTCGCCTCCGGTGTAGATTATTCTTAAATGTTTCAACTGATACTGATCAAGTGCGGGTGAGTTGAGCATTTCATAAATCATAAAAGGAAATAAAAAGCAGTCGGTCGCTTTTTCTTTTTCGATAACAGAAAGAATTCTCTCAATCTTAAAACCTTTGCTTTTCGTTATGATAACCGTTCCGCCCATCATCAAAATAGGGAGAGCGAGATCTTCCATCGCTCCGACATGATAGAGCGGCCCTGTCGTCATCCCAATTTCCTGTCCTGTAAATTTCCACTTCATCGACTGCATGGCACAAAACCAAAACGTCGTTTCATGCGTCCAGATGGCTCCTTTAGGTCTTCCCGTTGTCCCCGAAGTATACATAAGCATGAGTGGGTCGCTTAATTTAATATGATCGGTCTTTACCTCGTCTGGATCACCGCTATTTAAAATAGCCCAACTTTCCGCCCAAGGTGGAATGTCTGCTTCGTTATTTGATAGACATATGTAGCGTTCAACCTGAACTTGATCCTTAACTTCTTTAACATGAGTTGCCAAAGTTGAATGGAAGCATAATATTTTCGTCCCCGAATCATTTAGAGCATATTCCAATTCAGCACTTGCAAGGCGAAAGTTTAGACGAACAGCTATTGCTCCAAGTTTGGCTGCGGCAAAATAAAGACCAAAATATTCAAGGCAGTTGTAAAGTAAAATCCCTATCCGATCACCTTTTTGTATTCCCAGTTCACGAAGCTTATTTGCATAGGCATTCGAAACCAGATGGAGTTCCTTATATGTCCATGATCTTCCGGATTCTTCTTTTATGGCTATTTTTTCATTATTACTCACATTAGCGTCATTGGCCATTCGTCTTGTCAGAAAACCCAAATCCAATGAAACCCCTCCCTCTATA